>JAHRHA010000371.1 GCA_020027875.1 Micromonosporaceae bacterium
CAACACTGGCCCTGGCAGCATCCATGGCTGCGCCTGTCCGCAGCCGCACACGCACCACCTGCCTGACCATCCACACACGACACACGGCGGCCCGGCGGCTAACCCAGCTAGCCCTACCAAAGCATTCGAGCAATCCGGCACCCGGACGGGCGACCCAACCCACCCCGACGCGCGCCCAAGATCACAGTTCCTCAGACAACCTCCGAACGCGGCTCATCCGTGGATCAAGGCTTAGAGCAATTCGGCAATGGACTGCAGACAATGGAGGGTCCGCCACGCGGCAGACGTGCGCATACCCCATCAGAGACCGCCCGCATGGCGGGGAGCGCCCGACTCGCGGCAAATGCGGTCGTCGCGTCGAGTGCCGTCACCATGCTCCATCGACGGAGGGTGCTACACCAGGAGGGCCTCGCCGGAGTCAAGGAAGGTGCGGCCTTCGCCTTCATGGCCCTTCCATTGGAGGAAGAGGCCGCTTGAGACGCGCTCGACAAAGCCCCACTCCCAGATCACCTGGTCATCCACGCCGGTGGCCGCGGCGAGGCGGTTTGCGTACCCGCGCAGCTGCGTGACCGGATCGTCCGAGGCGAGCAGGACTTCGGGCCAGCCGCGGATCACGACGCCCAGGTCGTATTCGCGGTCGCACAGAAACCCGTCCGGGTCGATGAACACGAAACCGGCCTCGGCGCCGGAGCGCGCTGCGGGAACCGCCAGAGCGTTGCCCGCATGGGGGTCGCCGTGACAGACAACGGATGTGCCCGCGTCGAACGCCGCGGCCCGCTGTTCGGCGTACCGGACCGCCAGGTCGCGTAGCCGCCGCGAACACGGCTCGCCGAGCTCCACCCAGAGATTGGTGATCAATCGGATAAGCTGGGATGCCTTATCGTTGCCGGCCGCGACCGCCGTCGCCGCGGACGCAGGGACCAGCCAGGTCTCCCGCAGCATCGAGGCGAGAACGTCCACCGAGCGCTCGACCGAGGGAGATACCGTGACCAGCGTCGGCCCCAAAGGCTCCATGAGAGCAGCATTGTGATCGAGGTTGTACGCGTAGAGGCGGACATAGCCGTGGCCCTCCGCGGCCACGATCGTACGGACTTGGTTGGCGAAGTCCGGGACGGGCGGCGCGATCTTCAGCACCGCCGGCATCCCATCCCCGGTCCGTACTCGCGCCACGTAGGCGCCCTTTCCGCCATCGAGGACATCGCCGATCGTCAGCGACCACGCGCCCGAAATTGTGGCGATGTGGCCCGGCAGCGCCGCCAGCCATGCGCGTCCGCGCTCCCCGTCCGCCTCGGCGGTGCGGCGCATGTCCTCCGAGAACTGAATCACCGCCGCAGTATGCAGCCCCAAGGCGCGGCGCCACCAGCGAGCCTGAGAATGGCGAAGCACACTCACTTCGGCAGAGTAGAACTGCGTCCGGCGACGCGTGTTCACGCGCGACTCGCGGCCTGACAGTGCGGGGGCTACGGCTCCAGACCCGAGTCACGGAGCCAGGCGATCGCGTTCGTCTCTTCGTTTTCTGGGTCCTCGTTCTCCGGCCAGAGTTGGGTGGCGCGTGCGGCAGCGTCGAGGATGAACTGGGCGTCGATATCCGCGCGAGATTCCTTGATCCCGAAGGCCGGCCACTCGCAGACGAAGGTCACCAGTCCGGATGGCGGCAGCGGCCACACCCAATAGGTCCCGTCCTGTCGGCGCCCGCCTCCACCGCCGCCGCCGGCAAGGAGGAGCAGGCCGGCCGGCTCGACCTCTGGGGACCAGAACGGAGGGCTCACGTTGGTGGCGGCCCGGCCGTCGGAAAATCGAAGTCCGAGCCGGAGAAACTCGTCCGGCAGCGGCTCGTCGCGGAACTGGTCAGGCACGTGATGCATACCCCAATCGGGCCCTGGCCGACGCCGATGCTCACGCAACACGGCGCAGACGGAAAACTCGAAGCCAGTCGGGTATGCCGACAACCCGATCACGGCAACTGCCGCGTCAGGTGTGCGCGCCAACACCAACTCCGTGGCCACGACGCCGGGCACTGCTGCCTCCGGCTTGATCCACGCGGGCCTCGGCCTCCGGGGCCGTTCTCGCTCGGGCTGTGCGACTGGTGGCGGCCGATCGAAGAACCCCATGGTTCATCCTGACACGGTCGGCGCCGGGCCCGTCATCCCGACCGAGTTCGCCAACGCACTCATCTCGGCACGAGCGGACGGTTCGGTTGCCGCGGAGGCCGGGCCTATGGGGCGCTGGCGTGGCGAGATGCACACATTAGCTGTGAAGGATCGGGCGACACCACACCCAGCCGTGACCTGTGGGGTGCCAAAACGTCGTCACGAGCCTTGACCTGGGCGGATGCAACATCCGGGTCGCCACGACATGATCGTGCCCTACGCCGAAGGTCCAGCTCACAGGAGGTGCGCGGGGTTCTGGCACGGGCACAGGGTCGGGCGACGCTCTGGCGGCGGTTGGTCGCGGCTGGTCGGCCCCGAGCCGCTATCCGGTGACGGCCACTGCGGGCCCTTGGAGCCCACGGGCGATCAGTGCCGCGATACCGCTCAGGTCGATGACGTGGCCGGTGAGTTGGTGGAGGTGAAGGTCGTGGAGAAGTACGGAGGTGAACGCG
>JAHRHA010000093.1 GCA_020027875.1 Micromonosporaceae bacterium
GCCCTGCGGCTTCCAGGGTTGGCAGCGGCCGCGCCCGACGCAGCCACCGCCTCCGTCGCCATTCACGCCACGTCGGCCAGCGCGGGGGACCTCCACATTGGATCTGTCTCCGCCCGCGAGGGCGGTTGGGCTGGCTCGTCACACGGCGCGCCAGATCCGCACCACTCCCCGGCCACTGCGGTCAGGGATCTGTCAGGAGAGGGAGGGAACATGTCCGACACCGCAATGCTCACCAACCAGGACGCCGTCGCTGACGACTTCGACCTGGACATCACGCTGCTAGAGGTCGCGGACGCGGCGAGCCTGATCGCCACGACCGACGACAACTGCGGGAGCACCTGCGGCGCCTGCACCACCAACGCCGCTTGAGCGGGTCGTCGATACGAGACCGCCGGTTGCCGCTGGGGACGATCCACGGCGGCAACCGGCGGGCAACCACTGATCCATGAGGCAGGTGCATATGAGAGCGGCGGATGGCGCGGCGAGGTTCCGTGCGGCCGGGGTAGGTGCGGAAGATGTGGGCGGTCGACGAGGTGGCTGAGGCGGTCCACCACGCCAGCCCGGTGTTGGCCGGGCGGGTGACCGACGTGCTGAACGCCGAGCACGCCGGTACGCGCGAGGCCTACCGCGCGGCGGTGTCGGTAGCGCGGTACGTGCAGCGGATGATGGGCCGACCGGCGCCGTTCGGGTTGATGTCCGGTGTGGCAACGGCGTCCTTCGGCTCTGTCGCGCGGGTGTGTTGGGGCAACGACAAGCGTGTCGTCGCAGGGGCCGCGGCGCCGTGGTTGGCCACGGTGATCGGCCGCCTTGAGGCGTGCCCGGCCGTGCTCGCGCGGCTGCCGGTGGTCGCAAACTCCGTGATGAACGTACGCGGCGATCGCCTGGTGGTGCCGTACCGGTCGGACGTCCGTGCGGGGCGGGGCATGGTCGCGGTTGAGGCGTCGCTGCGCCACACAGCGGCGGTGCGGATCGCTGTCGACGCGTCTCGTGCCCCGATCTGTGTCGAGGACCTGGCCGCGAAGGTACGGGCCGAACTTCCCGACGCGGCGCCAGTGGCGGTGGACCGGTTGCTGGCTCAGTTGGTCGCGACCGGCGCTCTGATCACGAGCCTCCGTGCGCCGGCCACCCGGCCTGACGCGTTGGGACATCTCGTCGAGCAGCTTACCGCCGACGTTGGGTCCACTGTGGATGCTGTGGCGGGTCTCGTGCGGGACCTAACTGAGGTGCGTGAACTGCTGCAACGTTATAACGAGTCGACCGAAGGCCGTGCTCAACGTGAGGCGGTGGCTTCTCAAATGCGTCGCGTCGCCGATGTACCCGAGCATCCGCTGGCGCTGGATGTGTTGCTGGACGCCGAGATGACGCTGCCGGACGAGGTGGCCCTGGAGGTCGAACGCGCGGCACTGGTCCTGACCCGGTTGAGCGCCCACCCATACGGGAACCCGGCATGGCGGACCTACCATCAGCGATTCTATGAGCGGTTCGGAATCGGCTCGATGGTGCCGTTGGCTGATGTGGTCGACCCGGACAGTGGCATCGGCTTCCCCGATGGATACCCCGGCGCGCCCCCACAGCAACGACGGCAGCTGACCCGACGCGACGACATGCTGCTCGGCCTGGCTCAGCAGGCTGCCCTGGACAGCCACGACGAGATCGTGGTGGACGATGCGTTGCTCGCCGCGCTGGAGGCCGAGCGCCGAAATGGGTTGCGCCCGCCGCCGCACCTGGAGCTGGCGGTGCGGGTGATCGCCGCCGACCTTAAGGCGTTGCAGCGCAAGGACTTCGGCCTAGAGGTGGTATCCGTGTCACGCGGCGCCGGGGTGCTGTCCGGGCGGTTCCTCAGCGTGCTGCCCGACGAGGTCCGGGCTCGACTCTGCGCTGCGCTGGCCGACCTGCCTGTCAACGATCCCGAGACAATCCGTGCCCAGGTGTCGTTCCCGCCGCTGGACCCAGGCACGTGGCACGTGGCCCGAACCGTGGCGGTCCTGCCCACGGCGATCAGCCTGGCCGAGCACCGTGGCCCAGACCCATCAGTGCTGACCATGCAGGATCTGGCCGTGGCCTGCGACGGCCGGCGCATGTACCTTGCCGCGCCGCGCCTGGGATTGCGAGTCGAGCCGGTGGCTATGCACGCCCTGAACCTCAACACCCACACGCCGCCGCTTGCCCGGTTCCTCATCGAACTCGGCCGGGCCCAGTGCGCGCAGGTGACCACCTTCGACTGGGGCGCCGCCAGCGCACTTCCGTTCCTGCCCCGAATCCGGTTCGGCCGCACCATCCTGTCCCCGGCGACCTGGCGGATCGGCACCTGTGACCTGCCTGACAGGACGGCGCCGTGGCCGGCGTGGCAGGACACGCTGATCGATCTGCTGGCACGTCGCCGGGTGCCGCACCGGGTGTACCTGATAGAGGCCGACCAGCGGTTGCCGCTGGACCTACGCCAACTCGGGCACCGCGAACTCCTGCACGCCCACCTGGCCCGCCACGCCGACGCGGTACTCGCCGAGGCGCCTGGGCCTGAAGACCAAGGGTGGTGCGACGGGCGCCCGCACGAACTCATCGTGCCGCTTCATGCCACCACCCCGCCGGCTTGGCCGAAGGTGCCGATACCAACCCCAGCCCGCCTCATCAGCCGAGACCACGGCCAAACCCCCGCCGCGTCGACGCTGCTCCTGGCGAAGCTGTACGGGCACATCGACCGGAAGGACACACTTCTCGCCGAGCACCTGCCTGAGCTGCTCGCCACGTGGCAGACGCCACTGGACTGGTGGTTCCTGCGGTTTCGTGACCCCGACCCGCACCTGCGCCTGCGCATCAGGCTGGCCGACCCGAACGAGTTCGGACCGGCCGCGCGGCGCGTGAGCACCTGGGCCGACCGGCTACACCAGCGCGGTCTGATGCGGGAGGTGCAGTACGCGACCTCGTACCCGGAGACCGGACGGTGGGGCGACGGCCCGGCGATGCGCGCCGCCGAGACGGTGTTCGCCGCCGACTCCCGTGCTCTGCTCGTCCAGCTCGGCCTGCGGCAGCGCCCGCACCGCGAAGCCCTGGTCGCCGCACACAGCGCCGCCATCGCGGTCGCGTTCACCGGCAGCGTCGACGCCGGCATGCGGTGGCTGATCGACCACGTCCCGGCCGCAGCCCCACAACACGTCCCCCGTTCAGTGTTCACCGAAGCCGTGCGCCTCGCCGACCCCCGCGATGGCTTCGCCGCCATGCGCACCGCGCCAGGTGGCGACGCAACCGTTGCCGCATGGCCACCCCGCGACCAGGCGCTAGCGGCGTATCGGGCGCATCTGCCCGGCCCGCACACTCAGGGCATCGACATCGACGACGTGTTGGGGTCGCTGCTGCACGCGCACTTCATCCGCGCGGTCGGGATCGACTTCGACGACGAGGCGGTCTGCCTGTACCTGGCCCGGGCGGGGGCGTTGGCCTACTTCGCCCGAACCACTGGTGGCCGGCGATGATCCGCCTAGCGTGCGCGATCGCCGACCAGCTGCGCAATCCCGAGTCCACTTACGGCGTGCCGGGCGCCTGGTGGCGGCAGTCGCTGGCCCACGGCACGCCCGGTGTGGCGCTGCTTCACATCGAGCTGGCCGCCGCCGACCTCGGCCCTTGGCAGCGCGCCCACGATTGGCTCGCCTACGCCGTCCGCATCCCCATCACCAGCGGCAAGGACAGTCACCTCTACTACGGCGCCCCCGCCCTCGCCCACGCGCTCGCCTGCGCCGCCACAGTCGGGCACCGCTCTTATGAGCGGGCACTCGATCGCCTCGATGAGGCGATCGCCCAAGAAACCCACGCCAGGATCAACGCCGCGCACGCCCGCATCGACCGCCACCAGCTCCCACAACGGCATGAGTTCGAACTCATCCGCGGCCTGACCGGCGTCGGCGCCCACCTGCTGCGCCGCGACCCACACAGCAAGACCGTCCGCGCGGTTCTGGAGTACCTGGTCCGGCTGACCCAACCCATCACCGATCATGGCGACGTTGTGCCGGGGTGGTGGGTGCCGACCAGCCCAACTGGCCGCGACGACGACCAGTTTCCGGGCGGGCACGCCAACTTCGGCATGGCGCACGGCATCGCCATTATCTCGGGTGTCAAGCCCCTTCTCGCAGGTCATTGCACGTTTCTGGGTTCAGGCACGTGAGGGACCGGCCAGGTGAGCGCGCCTGAGCGGTGCCTGACCAAGGTCCAGCGTGCGGAAGGTGAACGTCGTCAGGGTGCGCCGACTGGCCAGCGTGCCTTGGCCCATTGCGCGGCTTCGGCGACCAGGGCAGGGAGTTCTGCTGGCGTGTCCAGCGCGTCCACGTCGGCGGGTGGCACCCATCGGACACCGCCGACTTCGTCGAGCTGCGCTGCGAGTTCGCCGGAGGTCGCCCGTAGGACGTAGACGAGGTCGATGTGCCGATGGGGTCCGACCTTCGCGTCGGTCACGTCCATCTCGATGACCGCGTAGGGCGGGGCGTGGGTGGTGACTGCGGGGTGGGCGAACAGCTCGTCGCTGATGACGTGGGTGTGGATGCCGGTCTCTTCCAACACTTCTCGCTGCGCGGCCTGGGCCGGATCCTCGTTGGGGTCGATGTGCCCGCCGGGGTAGAGCCACTGGCCGATCTTGTTGTGATGCACCAGCAGCACCTGCTGGTGATCGTCGAAGACGATGGCCGAGGCGGTGAAGTGGCGGATGCCAGTCATGATTTGGTTCCTCCGCGGGCGAGGTCGGCGACGCGTGCGGCCACCCACTCTACGGTCGCTTCCGGCATGCCGGGGTGAACCGGGATCTGGAAGGTGGACGTGGCGAGTGCCTCGGCGTTGGGGCAGGCGGTGGCGTACTCGGCGAAGATCGGTCGCTGGTAGAGGGGCCGGTAGCCGTAGCGGGCCGAGTCCGGCGGTAGCCCGAGCGCCGACAGGTTTTGTGCGAACTCCTGCTGGTGGCTGCCCGCGGTGAGGACGAGGTTGTAGTAGTTTGGCCGGTCGTGCTCGCCATAACCGAACTCGCGCAGAGTCCCGTCAGCCGGTAGCGCGTCAAGGATGCGACGGGCGTTGCGCCGCCGGGCGTCCAGCTGGGCCTGTAGTCGGGTCAGCCGGCGCAGCCCGATCGCGGCGAGGGGCGCGGCGAGCTTGTAGTTGACGCCGTGCACAGCGCCATTGAGGTGGCCGAGGTGGGTGTAGAAGTCGATCCGCGCGGCCAGTTCCTCGTCGTTGGTGAGCACGAACCCACCCTCGCCGGTGGACAGCAACTTTCGGTCGTGGGTGGAGAAGCAACCCGCGACGCCGAGCGTGCCGGCGTACCGGCCGCGGATCTTCGTGCCATGGGCCTGGCAGGCGTCCTCGATCAGCGCAATCCCGGCATCGGCCAGCAGCACCACGGCTTCGTGGTCGTCGTTGGGGTAACCCCACAACGGCAACGTGATCGCGGCCCGGGTGCGTGGCGTGAGCTTGCGTTCGACGTCAGCCGGGTCGAGGGCCAGCGAGTCGGGCCGGGTGTCGACCATGACCGGGGTGGCGACGCAGGTCAGGATCGGCATCGCGGTGGGCAGCGGGGCGGTTGCCGGCACCAGCACCTCTGCGCCCGGCTTCACGCCGAGCGCGGTGAGGGCGGCGTGCAGGGCGGAGCTGCCGGAGTTGACTGCGGTCGCCCGGGAGACGCCGAACAACGCGGCAAGGGCCTGCTCGTAGGCGGCCAGGACCGGTGCCCCGCCGGACAGGCGGCCGTCGGCCAGCAGCGCGGCGATTTCGTTGATTTCCCCGCAGGCCGGTGGGTTGTAGCGGTCGTCGACCGGATTGGTCGCGGTGAAGAGCAGCTCAGTGGTCATAGGTGAGCACCACCTTGATCGTGTCCTGTGGCGTGTCGGTGATAAGTGCGTAGGCGTCAGCGGCCCGGTCGAACGGGACCCGGTGGGTGATCAACCCTTCGGTGCGTACCACGCCGTCAGTGACGAGCTTGCGGGCGGTGGTGTTGAGACGGTCCAGCGTCCAGGCCGGATGGCCGCGTTGCGGGCAGCCGTTGACCGTCATCGAGGAGATCAGGGTGATCCGGTTGCGGTGATACTCCTCGCCCAGCCGCAGCCCTGGCTGCTCACCGTGGTAGGAGGCGACGGTGGCCACCCGGCCGCCCACGCGCAGGCAGCGGATCGCCTCGTGCAGCCCGGTGTAGGAGCCGGATGCTTCGATTGCCGCGTCCGCGCCGGCCGCGCCGACCCGATCCCGAACGGTCGCGGCAACGTCGATGTCCGCCTCGGCCACCACGGCGTTCACGCCTAGGGCCTCTGCCGCCGCCGCCCGTCGCGGGTAGCGGTCCACGCCGATCACCGTCGCGCCCGCGTGGCGGGCCATCTGCGCGGCAAGCAACCCGACCGTGCCCAGCCCGACCACCACCACGCTGTCGCCCACCGACAGTGCCGCGTCGTGCACGCCGCCGAGCGCGACGCGGGCGAGGATGAAGAACACCGCCCGTTCCGGCCCCACCCCGCCAGGTAGCAGCCCGGCCGTCGCGGCGGTCTCGGTGAGAAGGTGCCCGTCGGCGTGCGGCGCGTCCACCGCGATCAGGTCCCCAATCGTGACCGCGGTGACTTTCGTGCCGACCTGGGCCACCCGGCCGATCGATTCGTAGCCGGGTGCGACCGGGAAGTCTCGGCCCGGCCCGTCGCGGTAAAACCGGCGGCCGGTGTCCCACCTGCGGTGCAGCGCCGCCGCGTCGTCGTGGAGCCAGGCGATCTCGGTGCCGTGGCTGATCCCGGACACGACAGTGCGGACGTAGACGTCGTGATCTCCCAGCGGCGGCAGGTGCTCGGCGATCAGCTCGACGGTGCCAGGACCGGTGATCAGCAGCCGCCGGCAGGGTGGCCCGGCAACGGCGGTGCCGGCGCCGACAGACGGGGAGGGTTGTCTCATCGGGGTTCCAGGAGGGTCGGGAGCTGGCGTACCTGCGCGGCCAGCTCGGTCAGGTGGTGATCATCGAAGACGTTGAACGTGTCGGTGTGCACTCGGATCAGCGGCCGTGCCCAGGCGCGGTAGACCGCCTCGAATGCAGCAGACAGGGTTTCGAGCTGGACGCCGGTCACGCCGGCCTCCATGTCCCGACCGCGAAGGCGGACCCGCCCATGCAGGACGTCGGCCGAGGCAGACAGTGCGATCAGCAGATCCGGCGTGGGCAGCGCTGGCGTCCACACCTCGACGGTCGCAGCCAGAAGCGCCGTGTCTGCCGCGTCGAGCGTGGTGGCCGCGAAGATCGGTTGCTTGAGCAGCGCCCAGTCGGCGACCACGCTGCGGCCGGCGGCCAGGACCGCATCGACCTGGCGCAGCTGCGCGACCCGCAAGGCGAAAAACGTCAGCTCCACCCGCAGGGCGAGTTCAGGCGTGGCTTTCGGGCCGGCGGCCAGTAGCGCCGGCAGGAACGGGTTTGCCTCGAACGGGTCGAACACCACGGTCGCGTCGAGCACGGCCGCCAACCGCGTGGCCAGGGTGGTTTTGCCCACCCCGGTCGCGCCCTCGATGACGACGAACGTGCCGCGCATCAGCGACCACCGCCGAACAGCGCCACAACCAGCCGCCGCCACCGCGGCGTCGGCGCTCGGACCGCACGCACCCGCGGCCACGCGGCAGTCTGCTCCAGCAGCGCAAGCCTGGCGCGGTAACGCTCGCGGGTCTGGGCGCACGACTGCGCGACCGAGCACGGCCGCGGCCGACCGCACGAGCAGTCACCCCCGCGCATGAGGTGGTGCCGGGCCAGGATCTGCTCCACCGCGGCGATCTGCACGCGTGCGTACGCGCCGAACTGCTCGCCAGACAGCGCACGCATGGTTCACCTCCCCGGATGACATGAGGCCCAAGGGCCGCAGTCTTCGTGATCTTCGTGGCGGGACCTGGATCGACGCTGGCCGACGAGCCAGTGCCATCAAACTCAGAGTCGCCGGGCGTAGACCGGTTGTGAATGGGTCCGGTGTTGCGGCAACATCGGCAACAGCCGATTAGGGAAAGGCGGCAGGTATGGACTCTGGCGGCGTTGACGCGGTGCGGCAGGTGTTCGGCTTGGCACTACGCCAGCTCCGCACCCAAGCCGGGCTCTCCCTGCGCGCGCTCGACAGGGCAAGCCACTACGACTACAGCCGCCTGTCCCGGGTCGAGAACGGCGAGCACCTCATTGATCCGGCATACGTGCCGGCGATCGACGCGGCGGTCGGAGCCGGCGGGCTGCTGGTCTTCCTGCGGTCGCTGGCCCAGGACGAGCCCGGCCCGGGACCGATGACTCTTCCCAACGCCGGGCTCCGCGTCCACGATGGCAATAGCGTGATGTTGGAGCTGCGAACCCCGGACGGAAGGATGGTGCGCGTGAGCCTGTCCCGGCGCGAGTTCACCCAGCTCTTGGCCGGTGGAGCGCTGCGGGCGGTGCTACCCGCCGGGATCGGCGATCTCGACCAGGCCGAGCGCGTATCCACGGTGCTGCAAGAGCCGCGCCGGGTCGACCCGCAGGTCCTCGACTACTTCACCACGCTGCTGGCCGAGCACTTCACCGCCGACAAGATGCTCGGCCCTCGCCAGCTTCTTGGCCCGGTCCACGCCCAGATCGACGTCCTGGACGGGTTGCGCCGCCACGCCCGACCCGGCACCGCCGAGCCGCTGCTGCGGCTGCTGGCCCAGTACGCCGAGTTCGCGGGCTGGCTGCACCAAGACACCGGCGACGCCACCGCAGCGATGTACTGGTCCGACCGTGCCACCGAGTGGGCACAGGCAGTCGGCGACTACCAGATGGTGGCCTACCTGCTGGTGCGCAAGAGCAACATCGCGCTGCTCGACGACGACGCCACCGCCGTGGTCGAGCTGGCCGTGGCCGCGAGCAGGGTACCCGGCCCAGTCAGCCCGAAACTGGTCGCGCTGGCCAGCCAACAGGAGACCCGCGGCTGGGCAATGCGCGGCGACGCTCACCGCTTCCGGGCCAACATCGACACCGCTGGCGAGCTTCTGCGCCGCCATCCCGACGACGTGGATCAGACCGCCCCGGTGTACCTGCACCACTACGACCTTGGCACGCTCGAGGAGCAGTCCGCCAGCGGCTACCGCGCGTGCGGCCAGGCCGAGACCGCCGTGGCCATCCTCGAACGCAAGATCGCCCAGATGCCGACGCACCTGCACCGCGATCAGGGCCACCAGCTGGCCAAGCTCGCCAACACGGTGCTGGGCACCGCCCAGCCCGACCCAGAGCGCGCCGCCGCCCTGGGCCTTGGGTGCCTGCCAGCAGCCCGGGCCACCGGGTCAGCCCGCATCGCCAAGGAACTCAGGACCCTCGACGCGACTCTCTGCAGCCGATGGGCCAACCTGCCCGCTACCGCCGAGTTCCACCAGGCCCTCGCCGCGTGAACGGGCTCACCGGACTTCACTCCTTGACGCTGTGGTCCCGCATCATCTGTTTCAAGGACCTCCTCAGCGCGGCCACGGTGTCTTCCGCCTCGCTCAGCCTCCCCAGGAGCTCGTCTCGCTCTGCCAGCGCCCGGGCGAGCGCGGCGTCGCGCTCTTGAAGTTCGTCGCCCAGCTCGCGTATGCGCTTCTCCAGCTCGATACTGTCGCTCTGATAGACCTGTTGCCCCAGGCCACGCTGAACCTTCGCCTTGAGCCGGTCCCGCTCGTCTCGGACTCGCCGCAGCTCGGTGCGGGTTAGCTGTCGGGCTTCAGGTCGAACCGGCCCTGCATGTTCGATACTCGCCGACGCTCGACCCTTCCTCGGCCGAGGCCATCGTCTCCCCGGTGCGTGCTACTCCGGGTCGCCCTGTGATGCCGGGTCCCGCCAACGAATCGATTGGTGCTATCGCTTGGCACGCGTTGAGCCAAGCATGGCTCGATACTTGCGCCGCGGTGGGGGCGGGTCGGGTAGAGGTTGTGCGGCTGTTCTTGCGCAGGCCTGGAGGAGGTAGGCGACGAGCCGTTTCCAGCTGTCGGGGGCGGCGTCGGCGGTGGCGGTCAGGACGCCGGCGTTGGCCATGAGGAACAGTGGCAGGTCTTCGGCGACGAAGTCGACGCGCAGCTTGCCGGCGGACTTGGCGCGGTTGATGAGTTCGACGAAGTCGGCGAAGGCGCGGGCGCGGTCGGCTTCGAAACGTTTGGCGGTGGGGAAGGTCTTGGTGAGCACGGTGGTGAAGCCGCGGTCGTCCGCCTGCATTTCGCAAACGCGTTCAACGTATGCGCAGAAACCGTGCCAGGGGTCCGGATCGGCGAGTGCTTGTAGGGCCGCTTCGGCGTACGCGGCCATCTTGGTCTCGAGCGCGGCGGTAATGAGGGAAGCGCGGGTCGGGTAGCGGCGGTAGAGGGTCCCGACACCGACGCCGGCCCGGCGGGCGATCTCATCCATCGGAGCGTCGAGGCCGAGCTCGGCAAATGCCTGCCGCGCGGCGGTGACGATGCGCTGCCGGTTGCGCTCGGCATCGACCCGCAGTGCCGTCCGATCCGCGTTGGCAGCTGCGTTCTGCGAGGTCATGGGCATCACACTAGCCGAAAGTGGAACTAGCCATCCACTTATGTGTAGGCTCGAGCCAACTGGAAGTCAGGTTCCACTTTCTTGATGGAGGCTTCGTGCGCGCGATCGTCCTTTCTGAGCAGGGCGCCGGCCCGACGCTGGCCGAGTTGCACACACCGCAGCCCGGTGCCGGCGAGGTGCTGGTGCGGGTGCAGGCGTCGTCGGTTAACGGGTTCGACACCGCCGTGGCTGCCGGGTATCTGGCGGGTGTGATGGAGCACCGGTTCCCGGTGGTGCTCGGCAAAGACTTCGCCGGCTCGGTCGCGGCGGTCGGCGAGGGCGTGACCCGGTTCGCCGCGGGGGATCGCGTCTTCGGCGTGGTGACCAAGCCGTACCTCGGCGATGGCGGATTCGGCGAATATGTAGTCGTCGGCGAGCAGGTCGGTCTGGCGAAGCTGCCCGACACGCTCGACGTGACCACCGCGGGCGCGTTGGGACTGGCGGGCACCGCTGCGGTTGATGCGGTCAAAGCGGTGTCCCCGCGGTCGGGCGACACGGTCCTGATCAGCGGGGCCACCGGCGGGGTCGGCGCGATCGCGCTGCAGTACGTCGTCGCGGCCGGTGCTCGGGTCATCGCAACGGCGCGGCCGGGCGCGGAGGCCGACTTCGTCCGCGGCCTGGGCGCGGCTGAGGTGGTTGACCACACCGGTGACCTGGCCGGTCAGGTCCGCGCGATCAGCCCCGACGGCGTCGACGCGATCTTGCACCGGGCCGGCGATGGCGTGGCTCTGGCCGCTCTGCTCGCCGAGAACGGGCGGTTGGCCAGCACGCTTGGCGTCGGCGCGGATCAGCACCCGGCCGCGGTCGCGGTGATGGCCAACCCGGTCGAGTCCACTTTGGACCGGCTGGCCGCCGACGCGAGCGCCGGAAGGATCACGGTCCCGGTCAGCCGCAGCTACGCGCTAGCGGATGTCCCCGCCGCGTTCGCCGACTTCGCGACCGGCACCGTCGGCAAGCTCGCCGTCACTGTCGCCTGATCAACAGAAGGAGTAAGCACACCGATGAACGTGTTCCTGTGGATCGTGCAGGCGGTTCTGGCCGCCATGTTCGTTACGGCCGGACTGATGAAGGCCACGCAGCCGAAGGACAAGCTCGCTCCGAGGCTGCCGTGGGTGCAGGACTTCTCGCCGGCTACGGTGCGGTTCATCGGTGTGATGGAGCTGCTCGGCGCGATCGGTCTGATCCTGCCGGCCGCGACAGGCGTCGCGCCGATCCTTACCCCAATCGCCGCCACCGGGCTTGCGGTCATGATGGCCCTTGCCGTGGCCACGCATGTCCGACGCAAGGAGCCATCCGGTGTCGCGTTCACTGCGGTTCTGTTCCTGCTCGCGGCGATCGTCGCCTGGGGCCGGTTCGGGCCCTACGGCTGGTGACCGCCATGCAGATCACAGTTCTCGGAGCGACCGGGAAGATCGGCCGGCTCGTGGTCGAACGCCTCCTCGCCGACGGGCACCAGGTCACTGTGCTCGTCCGGACGGCGGCCAAAATTGCGGTGGCTCATCCAGCACTGCGCGTCCGCGTCGGGCAGCTGTCCGACGCGGACGCCGTCCGGGAGACGATCGCCGGCGCTGATGCGGTGATCAGCGCGCTCGGACCGACGCTCAAGCCTGGCGCGACGGGCACGCCGCTGACCGAGGGGACCCGCACGGTCGTCGCGGCTATGGTTCATGCCGGGGTGCGCCGCTTCATCGGCCTGGCCACGCCCAGCCTCTCCGACCCACGGGACCGGCCCACCGTCAAAGCCAAGGTCCTGCCAGTCATCGCCAAGCTGATGTTCCCCAACGCCTAACCGAACTCGGCGGAATGACCGCCGCCGTCACCGGCTCCAATGTGGACTGGACTATCGCCCGCATCACCAGGCCGACAGACAAGCCAGCAACGGGAACGATCCGGGCCGGCTTCCTCGGCGTGGACAACGTCGGGTCCGCCATGTCCCGGGCAGACATCGCCGCCTTCCTTGTCGGCCAGCTCACCGACCAGACCTACCTGCGGGCGTTGCCCGCGATCAGTAATTGACGAGAGCGGTCGACCGTTAGAGAACGCCATCGCCGCCGCGCAACGATGGCTGGCGTGGTGCCGGGCCAGTCCTGATAGAGCGGAGATATTCATCGGCGCTAGCGTCCGTGTTGTGGGGCCGCGGTCGTCAGGCGGACACGGTGCTGGCCAGCACGGCGGGGTCGGTGCGGCCGGAGCGGTAGAGCAGGGCGGTGAGCAGTGCGCCGGCGGTGAAGATGGCGGTGGCGGTCCAGTAGGCGGTGGCGTAGCCGTGGACGGCGGCGTGCTGCAGCAGGGCTGGGGTGATCGCGGCGTGGGGGCGCAGGTAGCTGGTGGTGGCGCTGGCGGCCAGTGTGCTGAGCAGGGCGATGCCGACGGCGCCGCCGACTTGTTGGGTGGTGTTGACCAGCGCGGATCCGACGCCGGTGTCCTGGCCGCGGAGCCGGGCGGTGCCCAGGCTGATGGCGGGGGCGAAGATCAGGCCGAGGCCCAGGCCGAGGACCAGTAGCGGGCCGAGGACGGCGCTGGGGTAGCTGCTGGTCACGGTCAGGCGGGTCAGCCAGGCCATGCCGGCGGCGCTGGCGAGCATGCCCAGCGGCAGGGTTAGCCGCGGACCGATGCGGGTCAGCAGCACGTTCGCGCCGAGAACGGATCCGACGATGGTGGTGGCGATCATGGGCAGGAACGCCAGCCCGGTGCGGACCGGGGTGTAGGCCTGGACGGTCTGCAGGTAGTAGGTCAGGAACAGGAACACCGAGTAGATTCCGGCGCTGGCCAGGGTCAGCGCGATGATTGAGGCGGCGCGGTCGCGGTCGGCGAGGACCCGCAGCGGCAGCAGGGGCGCGGCGGCCCGGTGCTGCCAGCCGGCGAACGCGGCGAGCAGTGCGGCTGCGCCGGTCAGCGACAGCCAGGATGCGGGCGTGTTCCACCCTCCGGCCTGGGCCCGGGACAGCCCGAACACGAGCAGGAACAGCCCGGCGGAGACCAGGGCGGTGCCGGGCAGGTCGAGCGTGGGCCTGTGCGCTGGCCGGTCCCCGCGGCGCAGGAACACCGCCGCCCCGATCAGGCCGATGGCGGCAAAGGCCAGGTTGACATACAGCGTCCAGCGCCAGTTGAGGTACTCGGTCAGCAGCCCGCCGAGCAGCAGGCCGACCGCGCCGGCGATCCCGGCGACCGCGCCGAAGATCGCGAACGCGCGGCCGCGGGCGGAGCTGCCGGCGAACGTCGCGGTGACGATCGCCAGCGCGGCCGGCGCGAGCAGCGCCCCGAACGCGCCCTGGGCGGTCCGCCCGGCAGCCAGGACCGCGAAGTTCGACGCCGCCCCGGCCAGCACCGACGCGGCGGCAAACCCGGCCAGGCCGGCCGTGAAGGTGCGGTTGCGGCCGAACAGGTCCGACAGCTTTCCGCCGAGCAGCAGCAGGCTGCCGAACGCCAGCGCATAGGCGGTCACCACCCACTGGCGGTCCGCGTCGGAGAACGCCAGCGCCCGCTGCGCCGACGGCAGCGCGATGTTCACCACGGTGACGTCCAGCACCACCATCAGCTGCGCCACGCTGGCGACGGCGAGCACCCACCACCGCCGCGCCGCGCCGCGCGTCTCGCGTGCCCCGGCCGGAGCCGGGGTATGGACCTTCGCTGCCATGACTGGCCTCTCCTTTGGTTCGCGGGATCCTGGGCTGCCGCCGAGGTCCCCGCTCGTCAGGATCTCTGAGACATCTTGTCTCACAAGGTCACTATGGCACCGCCTCGACTGTGAGTCAAGTTGTCTCATAAACTGGGGGGCATGACATCGCCGGCCACTGATCCGCGCGCCGCCCGAAGCCGCGAGGCGATCCTTGCCGCCGCCTATGACCTGCTCGTCCGGGAAGGGCCGGGCGCCATCACCCATCAGCAGGTGGCCCAGCAGGCCGGCGTCGGCAGGGCCACGGTCTACCGGCACTGGGCGGCCCCGGAGGACCTGCTCCGCGACGTGCTGTACACCGCCGAGCTGCCGTTCTTCGCCACCCCCGCCCTGCCCCTGCGGCCCTGGCTGCACGCCGAGCTGCGCCAGCTCGCCGACGAGCTCGCCCTCCCGGCGGTCGCATCGCTCGCCATCGCGCTGATGGAGCAGACCCGGTCGGGCGGCGCCGACGCCCGTCCGCACCGGCATGTCACCGCTATCACCGAGCGGCTCGCGGCCGCGTTCGCGCTCGCCGTAGACGCCGGCGAACTCGACACCGCGCCCGATACCGAACTAGCCGCCGCGCAGCTGATCGGCCCGCTGGTCTACCGGACCACCCTGCAAGCCGCACCGGTACCCGACCGGCTGCTCGCCGCGGTCATCGACGCTGTCGCCCCCGGCGGCAACCCGGCCTGGCGCCAGCGCCCGGGGCCACAGCACAAGCAAAGTTAGTGACAGCCTCGTCCGCTTCCCGGCCCGTCCTGGAGGCAGCTCGAGGCCCGGCCCGCAGCCAGCCGGACCAAGGCCCTCACCGACCCGTGGCTCTGCGCCGGCGGCGGGCCGCCGAGGACCCGGACTCAGGGGGTCCCATCTGTTCGGCTGCATCGACCCGACCACGCTCGCTTCGGTGCTGTGCGCGCAACCGCACCGGTGTCGCCCCTAGCCACGACGTGACTGCGAGTACCGCCAACAAATCGCCTACAAATGATCAACGGCCTACCCGCCGAGATCGGCAAGCAGGCCGTTAACCTGGACTTTCCCTGTCGGGGTGGCGGGATTTGAACCCACGACCTCTTCGTCCCGAATGATGTCGTTTCACGGGCAAATGGCCGACGGGTGTGCTTCGAGACAGCCGGCCAAGCGTGCTGGCGTCGCGGCGCTCGGGTTGGCTGGCCTTTCGCTTGGTCATCCGCCGCTGGGTTCGGGGGTAGGAGGCGCGGTGGAGGTGAACAGGGCGTCAGGGTCGGGTTGGGCGGCCGGGTCGGCCAGTACACCCACCTCGTCGCTACCGAGGTCTCCACTGTGGCCGGGCGGCGGCGTGCACAGATTCGCGGTTTGTCAGCAGCACCCCTCATTCACAGCGGGCCAGCAGCCGCCACGCGGTCGGATCCGACCACGACCCTGGGACGAGAGGAAGTAACTTTCACCCTCGAGTGCCCTTCGGCTTGGACGACCGGCTCCTTAGACAAGAGCCATCGTTCTAGGTAGAGGGGCACTTCTATGTCTTCGGCACGATCACCTGCGGGCGGCTTAGTGAACGACCAGGGGAAGGGCCAGGCGGCCCTCCGCGGACATCTTCCACACCCGTAGCTCGACGTGGGCCTCGCCCAGCGCCGTGGTCAGCTCGCGGCCTCGGCCGCCAGGGCCTCCTCCCGCGAGGAGGGCCGCGACGCGACGCCGGCGGCCAGCCCGAGCTTGCCGGCCTCCAGGAACTGCTGCTTCCACTTACCGATCGAGGTCTCCGACACTTTGTTACGCCGGGCCGCGTCCGCGATCGTCATCTCGCCAGAACCGACAACACAATGCGGATCTTGTCCTCGGCCGAGAAGGCCGGGGGACGACTCATTCACTCAACTCCTTGGATCAGGGCCAGCTAACCCCTGTGGCAAGAACTCTGACGCGGGACAAACAGACAACGATGCCCACCGCACTGCCGCGGCGGGCATCGTTGAACAGGCAGCTACCTATCCGGTAACGACGAGTCTGTCTCGGACATCGAAGACCCCGCTGGCCATCCACGCGGCGCCGATCGCGGCGTCATGCTCGGCCCATGTGCGAACGTGGCCCTGGAGCGTCACGCCGTGACCTTCGGTATTGACCATCACGTCGCTGTCGTCGGGGATCAACGCGTAGCGGTCGAGGGCGTCCTGAACGAGAAGCGTGACGTCGATGGGGTCCGCGTCGTAGGCGATGTCGATGTGGTTCTTGATGTTGCGAACGCCGGTGAGCCCGGCGACAGTCATCTCGGCCGCCCCGCGTTGGGATCCGTATCTGACGGTGCCGGTCAGTCGAAGGTTGCCGTCGCGTGCGGTCGCTTCGACACCGTCCGGCACGGTGATGTTTATTGCGAGCGCGTTGTTCGCCGCAGCGGCCAGTATCGCATCATCCCGGTAGTTGCCCGCCGGCAGCACGACCGCCAAGTGGTTGTGTACGTCCACCACGCCGGCGACGCGCTGCGTCGCCTCGGCCGCCTCACGGTACTGGGGGTAGCTCGGAACGGTGCCGGTAAGGGCTACCTCCCCGGGACCTACGATCTTCACGTCGATGTCCGTCTCGTCAACGAGCGGGTCAAAGGCCAGTTCGGCTTCGACCGCCTTTTGCGCATCTTTGATCTTGCCCATTCTCGATCATCCTTTCGACGGGTCGATAGTCCGGTCAAGCGCTCGTCAACAAAGCCCGACCAAGCGGTCCAGGCTTGCAACGTGGGCTTCTCGCGCATGGGCAATCTTGCCCGTGGGTTAGCTCGACCGGCGCCGCCTCCTTGACGACGTACTCGTATGCCATGCGGGCGTTGTCGGCTCGTGCGTCAGTACGTCTACCTCAGTGGCCCGGCAAGTTCCAGACAGTCCGATTCAGTGTGCGGCGGACCACTCCCCTGAATATGGTTCCAACGGTAGCTGCGCCGCGGCACGCTGGGGCACCGTTGAGTAATTAATCCAGCGGGCACGGTGACGCGGCTCGCGCGGCTTCAAAGAGCAGGCTGGTCGTGGGGTGTCGGTGATGAACATCTGGTGGCACGGGCTTCGATGGTGTCGAACACTGACAACTGAGCGCCCGGGTGGGGCCGTTCCTCGCGCACGATCATCCGCGTCCCTTCGAGATAGGCGGACAGGTCGATCAGGTGAGTGAGCTCGGCGATCTCGGCCCCATCCCGTAGGTCCCGGTCAGCGTCGATCGCGGGGATCCAGTCCACGCAGGCGCTGATCGCGGCCCGCCCGGTCTCGGCCGCCTGCGCCCACGCCAACTCCCGGCCTGCGCTCGGGCCGCGTGGATGCGGGCCAGCACCGCGTCGTCAACGCCGTCCAGAAACCCGCCACGCTTTCGCGTCCGAGGCCACCGGCCCGAACAGCTCGTACTGGTCGCGCAGTACCGCCAGGTCGGCGATCGCCTCACCACCGTCGGCCAGCATGACCGCCAGATCGACTGCGACCCGACCCGGGTCGTGACCCCGATCCCGTCGACGCAGAAGCGCCTCGCTCAGCCCGCCGACAGACCGATCACATCAGCCAGATCGGCCAGCATCTGGGCACCGGCGCGGCCCACGACGCCACACCCGTCCGCCGTGACGACAAGCTTCGGCCGCGAGCAAGTACGCGTCACCCTGCGAGTGCTCCTCACCTGGACGATGTGATCCCTAGACAAGATCCATATTCCCAGGTAGAGGGGCACTTCCATATCTACGGCACGCGCACACTGCCACGCTCACTGAATGCGCCAGGCTAGTGCGGTCGAGAGATCCCAATTGGGGACAGACGAGCCCCCGGTCGTTATTGGGTCCAAACCGCCCAACGGCGCAGTTCCGACGTCCCAACTGCAGTTTCACACGCGGCGGTGGCATTTGGTTCGCCAAGCTCCCTCCGCCACCCGGCGTGTTCAGCAAATGCCTCCTCATGGACGCCGATCGTGACTAACCTGGCCTCCTGTGGTCCACATCGTTCCGCCAGCTTATTTGACAAGTGTCGATGAGGCCGTTTGATCAATTGTGGCCGGCGAGAAGTATGGTGCGCTCTGGCAGAGAGGCAGCGATCCGAGCCGGGATACGGGTGGGTCTTTGCGGGCTCCGGTGGCACCCACGACCATCGGCTAACCCAAAAGTGAGGAGCGATGGCAATGGCGGATCCAACGTCCGATTTCTTCGAGAGACTCGGGCAACCTGGGGCGCGACGGCTGGGAAACGTCACGGCGAGCATCCGAATTGACCTCGACCGAGGCAAGGCGACAGAGCACTGGCTCCTCGCGATCGATAAGGGCAACATCTCCGTTTCGAGGAAGAACACTAAGGCTGACGCCGCGCTGCATACCGACAAGGAGATCTTCGATCGGCTGGCCCGGGGTGAGGCGAGCCCCCTTGCGTCTATGCTGCGTGGTCTGGTGCAGGCGGAGGGCGACACAGAGCTGATCGTCCTCTTCCAAGGGCTCTTTCCAGCACCGCACAACCCGCTCTCTCGTCAGGCTTCAGCCGACATGAAGAGTCAACCGGCATGAGCGAGAACCTTGTGAATGCTCTCGACGGCAACACCTTTGTCGTCAGCGACAGGCGCGGCGACATCGTGGCCTCGCCCACAGACACTACCGGCCTGTTCTCGTTCGACACGAGGTTCCTGTCGAAGTGGGTGCTCACCGTTGACGGCCAACGGCTCAGCCCGCTCTCGGTGAACGATCTCCAGTACTTCGAAACGCGGTTCTTCCTAGTGCCCGGGACCGGCACCATCTATGTCAACGCCACCCTGTCAGTGGTACGGCAGCGAGCCGTTGGCAACGGCTTCCACGAGGAGCTGACGATTCTCAACCACGACGAGAAACCAGTCGACCTCCGCGTTCGAATCGACGCGGGCAGCGATTTCGCCGATATCTTCGAAATCAAGGACGCCGTCGGGAAGAAGGGCAAGTACTACCGCCGCATCGACAAACAGAAACTGGTACTGGGCTACGAGCGGGAGACATTCAGGCGTGAGACGACGATATCGTCAAGCGCGCCGACCCAGCTGGACGAGGACGGGCTCTCCTTCTCACTGAAGATCGGCCCGCACAGCAGCTGGACGACGGATTTAGCTGTGGTCACCGCGCTTGCCGGCCGAGAGGAGGAGCACGACAAGCCCAAGTACGGGCGGGCAGCACGGATGGCGCGGCCGAACATGGCGCATAGCCTGGAGAAGTGGCTGGAAGAAGCGCCTTCGCTGGTGTCCGACTGGGAACCACTTCACACGACGTACCGCCGCAGCCTCGTCGATCTCGCCGCACTACGCTTCACACTGCCGATCGGCCGCGGTGCGAGCTTGCCCGCCGCCGGCCTCCCGTGGTTTATGGCCATCTTCGGCCGAGACAGCATCCTTACCAGCCTGCAAGCCCTGCCGTTCGCGCCCGAGCTGGCCGCGACGACCATTCGAGCGTTGGGGGCCTGGCAAGGCACCCGCGTGGACGATTTTCGCGACGAGGATCCGGGCCGGATTGTGCACGAGATCCGTGCCGGGGAGACAGCCGCGTTCGAGGAGCAGCCCCACTCTCCTTATTACGGCAACGCCGACGCGACCCCGCTCTACGTTGTGCTCCTCGATGAGTACGAACGGTGGAGTGGCGACAGCGTACTGGTGCGGGACCGAGAACCCCAGGCGCGCGCCGCGTTGGCTTGGATCGAGGAGTACGCGGACCTCCAGGGCAACGGATACATCTCCTACCAACGGCGCAACGAGGAGACCGGCCTGGAGAACCAGTGCTGGAAGGACTCCTGGGACTCGATCTCCTACCGTGACGGCCGCTTGCCGGGCTTTCCACGGGCCACTTGCGAGCTTCAGGGCTATGCCTACGACGCGAAGATCCGCGGTGCCCGGTTGGCCCGGACCGTTTGGAAAGACCCTGAGTACGCTGACCAACTGGAAAGGCAGGCCGCGGACCTCAAGCGTCGCTTCAACTCAGACTTCTGGATCGAGGACGGGCAGTACTACGCACTGGCCTTGGATGGTGACGGTAGCCAAGTCGATGCACTGTCGTCGAACATCGGTCACCTATTGTGGAGTGGCATCGTCGACAAGTCGAAGGCCGAGGCCGTGGCGCGGCACTTGATGGGTCCACAGCTGTTCTCCGGCTGGGGCGTACGAACGTTGGCCGACGGTGAAGCCCGGTTCAACCCGGTCGGGTACCACACCGGCGCCGTATGGCCGTTCGACAATGCCTTCATCGCGTGGGGGCTTCGGCGATACGGCTTCAAGGCCGAGGCGGCACGCATCGCTGCCGGAATCCTCGACGCAGCCGACTACTTCTCCGGGAGGCTCCCCGAAGCATTCGCCGGTTACGATCGCGCTTTCACGGTGTACCCGGTCGAGTACCCGACCGCCTGTAGCCCTCAGGCGTGGTCGACCGGCACACCCTTGCTCCTGCTGCGCACAATGCTCGGCTTAGAGCCGCTGGGCGAACACCTCGTCGTGGAACCGGCACTGCCTAGAGCCATCGGGCTCCTCGCGCTGCTCAATGTCCCTGGTCGTTGGGGCACCATCGACGTCTTCGGACGCGGAGGGGTCAGGGAGGAGCCGAAGACGCGGCTGCGCCCCCAGCTCAGTGACGGAAACCAATAGGACACCAAGGCGCGGGCCCTGACCACAACAGCTGCCGTCGGTGTTCTGGCGCCACGAGGATCGGACGCCACGGATGACTCCACGCATTGCGCATCCCTCGCGCGGCGTCCGTGACTAGCCCGGCTCCGGCCTGGGCCGCGGGGTCAGCTTGGGCCCTTCGACGGATGACGGGGATCGGACCATGGCCGCCCACTTATGGCGACAGGCCTATCATCGACTGCTCGGATGGCATGCGCCGGCGCTGCGCCGGGCTGTCGTGGTGCTGGTCATCGAGTTCGTCGCCACGCTTCTCCTGCTGGTGTATGCACCGTGGGAGCTGGCCGTGATCCTGGGTTGGGACTTTGGGGCCGCGGCGTTTCTTGCTAGCACAGGCCACTTGATCACTCGCGCGGACGCCGCGGACACGGAGATGCTGGCCAGCGAGGAGGATGCCACCCGCGCCGCCGGCGCGTTCGTGCTTGTCAGCGTGTGCATCGTCAGTCTTCTTGGCGTTGGTTTCGCGCTCCGTCTTGCCGGAGATAGTTCCGGTGGAATGAGAGTCGTGCTAATCGCCGTCGCTGTTCTCACCGTCCTGATCTCATGGGTGACGCTCAACTTCATCTATGTCTTGAGGTACGCCCATCTGTGCTACGGGCCGGCGAGAGGCGGCATCGACTTCGGCGACCCAGATACACGGGCAAGGCCAACCTACAGGGACTTGGCCTATGTCGCGTTCACCATTGGTATGACGTACCAGGTCTCCGACACGGTGCTGCGTAATCCGCGGACGCGTCGAACGGTACTCTCCCACGCTGCGCTGGCCTACGTGTTCGGCGTCGTCATCATCGCTGGTCCATCAACCTCATCGCCGGTCTGATGCGCTGAGCCACCGACGTAGTTGATTTGAGTCGGGTGTGCGGGGTCTCGAGACAACTGAGGCGACCTTGCGCGGTCAGGAGGCCTTGATCCACCGCACGGGGTAGTCGGTGGTTCGGGACACGACGCGGGCGATATTAGCAGCACGTCGGTCTTGGCAACGCCGGTGGATGGACAGTCCCGTGACGAACACGCGAGCGGAGTCCGAGCCGGCCAGCGGTGGCGACGCGGTCGAGGACGGTCAACTGCGCTCCGGCGCCTGGGTCGCGCTTCCGCGACGTAGGGCTGGCTACCGGGCTTCGATGTTGGGGAGGTCGAGTGCAGCCGGCCGTTCTGACCGCACGGTGCCCCGAGCCGGCCCTGCTCAACCAGTGCCACCAGCAGCACCTCACCCGATCCGCGTCACGGACTCCGACCCACAACCAGACCGGGATGGGTCGAGGTCCGACTCGTCCACAGTGGACACAAGACGGGCCTGCAGGCCCTGGGATCACCTGGCAGCGAGAGCCCCGGATGTGGTGGCCACGATGCGCCGCTACCTCGACCAGTTGGCCTGCGTCCTACGTCCTGGCAGTGTCCGCGG
>JAHRHA010000372.1 GCA_020027875.1 Micromonosporaceae bacterium
CGCCACGTCCACCAACCCGCCGCCACAGCGGCCTAACATCGACCACCACGGAGCCGTGCCACGTCGCCATTTACACCGCTCCTGGGACGCAACCGGTGCCGCTCCGCTCCGAAGGTGCGTCGCTGACAACGGGCGGCAGAGACCTCGACGATTTGTGTATCCGCTTGCTCAGCGTCTCGGTCCGGAAGACTGGCCGCATTGCTTGGCCGCAAGACGCACGGAGCGTCATCCCTAGGCCTCGGCCCTTCAGCAAGGGTGGCTGGCTAAGGTGTCCGGGAACGCGAAAGTGCCGTCTGATCTGGGATGATCTGACGTGTCTAGGATCAGAATCGTCCGTCTCGGAAGGCACTTCCAGGGTGCGGGGTACCGGCACGCGTCCGAAGGTTGTCGTCATCGGTGGGGCTCGGGGTGTGGTCGGTCATGCCGGCACACGGCTGCTCGCCGATCTTGCCGATAAGACTGGGTTGACCAGGGGTTTCGTCGAGGCCGGCTCATCAATCGTCTGGAGGACCCGCCACGCGGTGGCGTCCGAGGCGTTCCTGCTCAGCGGCGTAGGCGGCATCGAGGCGCTCGAGCGGTCCCGGGCCGTGGTGCGGCTTCGGCGGGGCGCCGAGGTGGCGCACGCGGAGTTCGTCCATGAGCTCCTCGATGAACGCCGGACCTTCCTTGCGCATGAGTTGCTGCCGGCTCCGGAGCTCGGCGCTGCCGGGGCGCCAGTCGAGGCCCCAGTTGCCGAGGGCGTAGATGATCGGAAGAGTCTGGATGCCGGCTTCCGTGAGGCTGTAGCGAGCGCGCTGCCCCCGGGCTGCGGTGCCGCGGGTGAGGATCCCTGCGTCGACGAACCGCACGAGGCGGTCGGCGAGGATGTTCGAAGCGATGCCCTCGATCGACCCGGTGAGCAGCGCCCGAAAGTAGCGGCGGTCGCCGAAGATGACATCGCGCAGCACGAGCAACGACCAGCGATCTCCGAGCACCTCGACGGCGGTGTTGAGCGGGCACCCGGACCGTGGTTCCACCATTCCTCCTTGACAGGTGATTCGCCCTCACTATAGTAGTTGCAGAACGCAATCACTAGGGGATGGGAAGAGGATGGGCCGCTTCGTTTATTCGATGAACGTGTCCCTCGACCTGCGGATCGAGCAAGTTCCGGGGGACAACGGCGCGGGCGAATGGCTGCGCATCAGCGAGGAACTGCACCGCGAGGCCAACGCGCGCACGCGGGCGGTCGCGGTGATGGTCCAGGGCCGGGTCTTCTACGAAACGATGGAGGAGTACTGGCCACGAGCGCCCGAGGACGCGTCGCTGCCGGACTACATGCGTGAATTCGGCGAGATCTGGACCGCCAAACCCAAGGTGCTCATCTCTCGCACTCGCCGCAGTGCCGATCACAACACCCGGATCATGGGCGGAGACGATGCGATCGAGCAGCTCGCCGCCCTCCGTGCCCAGACCGACGGCACCATCAGTGTGAACGGCGCGGCGCTCGCCACACAGCTGCTCCGCGCCAAGCTGCTCGACGAGCTGCTGCTCTGGACCCATCCCGCGATCCTCGGCTTCGGCAGGCCCCTGTTCGACGAATACGACGTGCCGATCGAGCTCGATCTGCTTGAGCAGCGATCGTTCGAGCAGGGCGTCACGATGCACCGCTACGCCATCCACGATGTAAGCGAGGCAAGCTCATGCTAAAGCAAGTCGCAGAGGGTGTACTGATCCACGAGAGCGAGTGCATTCAGAGCAACGCCGTTGTCGTGCAAGGCAAGGCCGGCGTGTTGCTCATCGACGCCGGAATAACGGGCGACGAAATGGTCGCCATCGCGGACGACCTTCGTAAGTTGGGCCAGCCCGTTGTGGCAGGGTTTTCTACGCATCCACATTGGGATCACCTTCTCTGGCACGCCAAGCTCGGCGAAGCGCCCCGTTATGGTACAGCCCGCTGCGCGGCTGATATCCGAGCTTTTCTGTCGAATCCAAGTTGGAAGGACGACGTCGCCGAGGAGTTACCGCCGGAAGTCGCCGGACAGGTACCGCTCGACCTGCTCGGCCTCATTACCGGTCTACCTGCAGGAACTACGCAGATTCCTTGGGATGGTCCTAAGGCTAAGATTGTCGAGCATCAGGCGCATGCCCCGGGCCACGCGGCACTGTTGATTGAGGAGCGCAGGGTTCTCATCGCCGGCGACATGCTTTCTGATGTCTTAATCCCGATGCTCGACTTGAACGCCGCTGACCCGATCGAGGACTACCTCGCCGCGCTGCGGCTGCTCGAGGGCGTGGCGGACGACGTCGATGTCCTCATCCCGGGTCACGGGTCCGTCGGCGGAGCTGATCAGCTACGCGCACGGATCGAACAGGACCACGCGTACGTGCAAGCTTTGCGTGACGGCAGTGTTCCCGACGACCCGCGGATCGGCCCGTCGGCCAAGCATGGCTGGGAGTGGGTAAGCGACGTGCACGCAGGGCAACTCCAGCGCCTCGCCGAAAGAAACGAACGCGGCGGCACTCGTGGCTGACGATCGGTGCGCGGCACGACGCCAGGCGAGCGGCCGTCGCACCAGTCGCGCATGTCGCTGTCGGCGTACGGGTTCCGATGCGTGCTGGACATGGACGCCTCGATCGTGATCTGCCACTCCGACAAGGAGTCCGCCACCCCGACCTGGAAGCACTCATTCGGGTACCACCCGCTGTTCTGCTTCCTGGACAACACCCGCGAAGCACTGTCCGGCATGCTGCGCGAAGGCTGAGCCGGGTCGAACACCACCGCCGATCACATCACCGTCCTCGACCAGGCCCTCACCCAGATCCCCGACAGCCACCGGCACGGCACACCGATCCTGATCCGCTCCGACTCGGCAGGCTGCACATTCGGCCTGCTCGCCCACATCCGCGGGCTACGCGCACTCGGCGTGGACGCCCGGTTCTCGTCGGGGTGGCAATCACCGAACCGATCCGTCAGGCCATCCTCACCGCCAAGGCACACGGCACCTGGGCGCCGGCCCTCGACAGCGACGGCGAACCCCGCGACGGCGCCGAAGTCTGTGAACTGACCGGCCTCGTCCCGGACGACGGCTACCCGCCCGGCACCCGCTACTTCGTGCGCCGCGAACGACCCCACCCCGGCGCGCAACTGTCCCTGTTCGACACCATCGAAGGCCTGCGCCACCGCGTCAGTCTCTCGATAATCGTGCTCGACCTTGTATCGGCACTCTCCGCAGAATCCCTCGGCCGGTTCTCCGAAGGCCCCACCGGGGTGTTCTCGCCAATCGTGCCCGCAGTCTGGACAGCACCCGTAGAAGCGAATACCACGTCGGCGGATGAACCTCATAGGCAGATCCTTGCAGCCAGCCTGCAGCGTCTCAACCTGCCTGCCGCCGGGCGTCCGCTTCTGGCACCCCTCTGTGTCAAGTCACAGTTTTGGTCGCCCGACGGGTTGTGCGAGCGTGCATGGTCTGCCCGGTTGTACGTGGGTCTCGGCGTCTCGGGTCCGTCGTGTGGCTGGCGCCGGCTCGGTCGGGTCGCTTGTGCCCGCGCCCGCGTCGGTGGTGTCGTGGTCGCGGGGCGTAGGCTCGGTGCCGAGCCCGGGCAGTGACTAGTCCGAAGAGCCGACCGTCGGGGTTGGGTCGGCCGCGCTGGATGTCGTAGACGCCCCCAGGTGTCCTCCCGGGCTCGCCTTTCCCGCGTCGGCGACGAGC
>JAHRHA010000094.1 GCA_020027875.1 Micromonosporaceae bacterium
GAATAGATCCTTACCGCTACTCCGGCACAGGGCCATCTACCTGCGGAAATAGACTGTGGGCGATACTGGGATCGAACCAGTGACCTCTTCGGTGTGAACGAAGCGCTCTCCCGCTGAGCCAATCGCCCGGGAACGGCAACGACTGTACCCGATCGCCTCCGAAAGACGCTTCCGGGTACTCGACCGCGCCAAGATCCACACGACTTCGCCCGCTCGGAGCTGCATCGCCCGCCGTACCGGGCGAGCGCCTTGATACCGAGCGCGGGCGCGCGGGGCGGGTCCAAGGATCAACGCGTGATGTCGGTCAGTGGGTAACGATGTAGTCCCAGACGTCGTCGAGTGACCGCACCCCGAAGCTCACCCGGAGCGACATCCAGACCACCAAACTGACGAAGACGAGACCCACCACGCCGGCCAGCACGCGTACGGCCCAGTGCTGGCGCCCGAGCCAATGCCACCACTTCTCGAGCCGCGCCCGGGTAAAGGAGAGCAGCAGTTGGGCCCAGACGAACTCGATCGCCCAGATGGCCAGACCGGCCAGCACGATGAGCCAACCCGGCCCCGGGAACGGGATCAAAATGATGCCGATCGTGACCACAACGGCGCCCAGAACGGCGATTACGACCTGCAGCGTCAGGCGTCCGGTACGCGTCGAACGGATGCGGTGGCGGATAGCCCGCAGTTGCTCCTTGCGCCTCATGCGTCACTCCAACGCTCTGCATCCGTTACCGGAGTGAGACAGCGTACGACCCCACCGGTAATACCGGCCACCTGACGACCGTCTCGGGCACGTCGTACGGATGGAACAGGACAGTAGTCAGTAACCAACCACAATAAGGATCTTTTTTCGATGCTAGCTACCACTACCGGGTGAGAACAGCTGATGGCGCCGCGTGATGAGGAGTATCACCTGAGTATGGGAGTGCGAGGCAGCGGGGGCGCCTCGCAGCAGGGCCGGGGGGAGTCAGCCATGAGTGCCATTCGTCCGCAGACCGTTGAGGTCGAGACATCGCTTCGGCTCGTAGCGCCCGACGCGACCGCATTGCCGGTCCGGGCCAGCCTGCGGTACGACCCCGCCGATCCGTACGCCGTCCACGTCCTCTTCCACGCGGAGACCGCGAGCGGCGAGACGGTGAGCTGGTCATTCGCCCGCGAGCTGCTCGTCACCGGGCTCGATGAGCCGGCCGGCATCGGCGACGTCCGGGTGTGGCCGTGGGCGACGCCGCGCGGCGATTTCGTCGCCCTGGCCCTGTCCTCCCCCGACGGCAACGCGCTCTTCGAGGTGCCCCGGAGCGTCCTCGTGCGCTTCCTTCGCCGCACATACGTTGTCGTCCCGCGGGGCCGCGAGACAGATCATCTCGACGTCGACGCAGCTCTGGTCAGGCTGCTCGCGGGTCGCTGACAGGCGCCATCCCCTCATCTCCGCATCGGCGGCTGCGCCGGGTATTCACCTCGGTGTCCGCCGCGGTCTATTGTGTGGTCAGCTATTCGGTTTAGGGTCCGCTAGCCCGTTCGTCCTCGACGCCGTCGCACGTATGCACGTATGGAGGCCCCCCCATGCGCCTGCACCGCTCTCTCGCTGCCGCCACCACCGCCGCCTCCGCCGCTGCCACGGCCGCCCTGGTCGTCCTCGCCACCGTCGGATTCGCGCCGACCGCGACCGCGACCGCGGCCCCGCCGACCGACGTGTTCCTCTCGGAATACATCGAGGGATCGTCGAACAACAAGGCCTTGGAGATCTTCAACGGTACGGGCACCGCGGTCAACCTGGCCATGGGCGCCTACCTGATCCAGATGTACTTCAACGGCAACCCGGCGGCCGGGCTCACCATCAGCCTGACCGGAACGGTCGCCGACCGGGACGTCTACGTGGTCGCCCAGGCGTCGGCGAGCGCGGCGATCCTCGCGCAGGCCGACCAGACGCAGGGCTCGGGATGGTTCAACGGAGACGATGCGATCGTGCTGCGCAAGGGCGGGCCGACCGGGGCGATCATCGACTCGATCGGCCAGGTCGGCTTCGACCCGGGCACCGAATGGGGCACCGGTCTGGCTAGCACCCTCGACAACACGCTTCGGCGCAAGGCCGCGGTGACCACGGGCGACACGACCGTGACAGACGCCTTCGATCCGGCGGCGGAGTGGGACGGCTTCGAGACCGACAACTTCGACGGCCTGGGCGCACACGGTGGAGCGGATGTCACGTGCGGTCCCGTTCTCGCCACGCCGGTCGGTACCGCGGCGACGCGGACCGTGACCGCAGTCGACGCCGACGACACCGTGACCGACCTGGACATCACGGCCGTCGTGCCGTCTCCCGCCGCCGGAAGCATCACCCGGACGGCCTTCTCGCCGGCCCCCGGCGTGGGCGGGACCGCGATCGCCAACATCACGGTGTCCGCAACCGTGCCGATCGGCTCGTACGCGGTGACGATGACCGCGACCGGTGCCAGCGGCGACACGGCGCGCTGCACCCTGACGGTTCAGGTGGGTCCCATCCTGACCATCGGCCAGGTGCAGGGAGCCGTGCTAGACACGGACAACGGGCGGACCCACCGCTCGACGCTCGCGCCGCCGACCGGAGGCTCCGGTTCGGCCACGGTGCACTTCGTCCAGGGTGTCGTCACGCAGCGGACCCTAGCCCGGACGTCCGCCGGGGCGAACCAGTACGGCCTCTTCCTGCAGAGCCGCAACGGTTCGACCGACAACAACCCGCTCTCCTCGGACGGCATCTTCGTCTTCATGTCCAGCTCCGCCACGATCGGCGGGTACACGCCCGCGGTGGGCGACGAGGTCGTGCTCGGCGGCAGGGTGGCGGAGTTCTTCAACCTGACGCAGCTAACGAGCCCGATCCATGTGGAGACCCTCGCGACGGGCCTCGATGTGTCGACCTCGGTGGAGATCACAAACGCGGTGCCGTCGCCGCTGCTCGCGGACGCGGACCGGTTCTGGGAACGCCATGAGGGCATGCGGATGCGGGTACGCGCGGGCAGCGGCACCACGAGCGGGCGCGACGTCTTCCCCAGCACCGCCGACTCGGAGATCTGGCTCGTCGACGTCGACGACCCGCTGCTGGACCGGGCCGACCCGTATGCACGGCGGGTCTTCCGGGACCCCCACCCGTTGGACAACCAGCTGACACCCCTGTTCGACGACGGCAACGGCCAGCGGATCATGCTGGGCAGCCTGGGCGTGAAGTGGGCTGCCGGAGACAACACCGTGCTGCTCCCGCCGGCCCGCGTGTTCGACACCCTGACCACGGACGCGGTGGGCGGGCTCTACTTCTCGTTCGAGAAGTACGGTGTGCAGGCCGAGTCGGTCGCCTTCGCATCCGGCGCCGACTCATCCGCCAACGCGGCCCCGGTCGCGGCCAACCGATCGGAGGAGTACGCGGTCGCCACGTTCAACGTGGAGAACCTCTACGACTACCGCGACGACCCGTTCGACGGCTGCGACTTCGCCGGCAACCCGGGCTGTCTCGGCGTGAACCCGCCGTTCGACTACGTGCCGGCGTCGGCGGAGGCCTATGCGGCCCGGCTGATCGCCGAGGCCGAGGTGATCACCGGCCCCATGAAGGCCCCGGACATCCTGCTCATTCAGGAGGCCGAGGACCAGGACATCTGCGCGGTCACCGGCGGCGCGCTGGTATGTGGCGCCACCGATAACGCCGACGGCAAGCCCGACACGCTGCAGGAGCTCGCCTTGGCCATCGCCGCGGGAGGCGGGCCGGCCTATGACGCGGCGTACGACCGCGACGGCGCCGACGACCGGGGGATCGTGGCGGCATTCCTCTACCGTTCCGACCGGGTGTCACTGGCGCCGGCCGGCGATGGCGTGCTCTCCGCGACTCCCGGCGTCGAGTACCGCGCGGCGGGGTTGGCCTACAACACGGACGTCCAGAACCCGAAGTCACTCAACGCCGACCTGCCGGACGATGTGGACACCTCGACCGGCACGGACGGGTCGAATGTCTACACCCGGGCGCCGCAGGTGGCGAAGTTCCTCGTGGCAGGGGCGCCCGGCTCCGCCGAGAAACTGACCCTGTGGGCCGTGAGCAACCACTTCTCGTCTACACCGAACATGCGGGTGGGGCAGCGTACGGAGCAGGCGGCGTACGGTGCGGCCATCGCGGCGGCGATCTCGGCGGCCGACTCGAATGCCCGGATCGTGTACGGCGGCGATCTCAACGTGTTCCCGCGCCCGGATGACCCACTGGCCACATCGGACTCCGATACACGGTCGGATCAGCTAGTCGCGCTGTACGACGCGGGTCTGCACAACCTGTGGGACACGCTGGTAGAGGAGGTGCCGTCCTCGGCGTACTCCTATGTCTTCCAGGGCCAGGCGCAGACGCTGGACCATCTTTTCGTGGACCCGGCACTGCACGGGGACCTGGTGCAGATGCGGGCGGCCCACGTGAACGCGGGATGGCCGGCCGACTTCGACGGCGACGGGCCGCGCGGCGTCAGCGACCATGACCCGCAGATCGCGCGGTTCCGCTCCCGGGCCACCTTGTCGGTGGCCGACGTCACGGTGGTCGAGGGCAACTCTGGTACGACGCCGGCGGTGTTCACTGTGTCGGTGTCGCGCCCGTTGTCGCAGCCCGAGGTGGTGTGCGCGGTAACGCTCCCCATCACGGCGTCGGATCCGTCTGACTACGCGGGGCTCGCCGAATGCAAGACCCTGGCGGACGGGGCGACGTCCCTGACGTTCACGGTCTCCGTCCGAGGGGACAAGAAGAAGGAGGTGAACGAACGGTTCGCGCTGATCGCGGTGGCCGTCGTATACGTGCGCCTTGGCGACCCCGTTGCGATCGGGACAATCACGAACGATGACTGACCATCAGGTCGGCCACGAACTGGTCGATCTGCGCCGGGGTCACACCCGGCATACAGATGAGATGGCTCTGGCCATTACTTGTGGCCAACCGCCATGTGCGAGCGACCGGGTCGGGCGGCGTGTCGAAGACCACGGTGAACGCGTGCGGGTGCCGGGAGGCACGCCAGCCGATCTGGTGCAGCCGGGCGTGCGCGTAGGCAGCGACGTGGCGGGATTGCTGGGCGCGGGCACGTAGCCCTTCCACGCCGAAGGTGTTGATGGCATACCAGAGCAGCAGAGGCGCGTGGCCGGAGCGGGAGCCGCCGAGCGTCGTGTCGGCGGTGGCGATGTAGTCCACCGGGGCGCCGATCCGGCTGCGCAGGCTCTCCCGGGTGATCACGATGCCGCACGGGAATGGCGACCCGACGAACTTATGCCCGGACACGGAGATGGAGTCGGCCCCGTCGGCGAGGTCGAAGCCGGGCCGGCAACCCGGTGCGACCAGGGCGAGGGGCAGCCCGGACAGGGCGGCGTCCGCGTGGATATGGGCGTGGCGGATCGGCACGTCGTTGAGCACGCGGCGGATGGCGGTCACGTCGTCGACGGCCTCGGTCATCGTGGTGCCGATCGTGGCCACGACGATCGCGGGCTTGTCCCGGTGTGTGCGCAGTGCGCAACGCAGGTCGCGCAGGTCGATCTGCCCGTCCGTCGCGGTGCGGACGGCGATGGCGGGCATGCGCAGCTTGTCGACGAGTTTCGGCACCGAGTAGTGCGCGGCCTGGGAGAAGTACGTGATCGCGTCCGGGTGGAGGCTTCGGCCGAGGAGGAGCCCGTACTCGTTGCCCTCGGTGCCCCCGGTAGTGACGTAGCCCCACCGGTCGCCCGCGGGGGCGCGGAGCAGGTCGGCGAGGAAGGCGATGACCTCTTGTTCGAGATGCTTGGTATTGGCCGGGAAAGCCGAGGGCTGAAAGGGATCGCCGACGTTGTTGAGGACCCGGTTGAAGAAGGGCCACAACGCCGTGTAGTCGATATCAAAGGTGGACGGGAAGCCGACGTTGGTTGGCCGGTCGGCGTCGAGGTGCGTCGCCAGCGCGGCAAGCACCCCGGCGACGCGGCCGCTGTCGACGTTCGCCTCAGGATGGTCGGCGTTTACAGGATGATCGGCGTTTACAGCATGATCGGCGTTCACAGTGTGGGCCTTGGCCGCTGGTGGAAGGTGAGCTGGTGAAGGTCGTTCATGAGGTCCCATACGTCGCTGGGTGCGGGCATCGTCGACACAGTGGGATGATGGGTCCACAGCCGTGGCGCCAGCCCACCCGCGTAGTTCAGGTCGGTTGTGGCGTGCACGCCTATATCTGTGCGGGCACGGCGGCGCGCACCCCGGTCGATGAGGATGGCGGTGTGGTCGGCCAGCAACGCGAAGCAGCGTCCCGGTACGTCGTCGACGTCCATCGCAGTGCCTAGAGCCTCGTCCCATGTCGCCTCGAGAGTGTCGAGTGTGGATACTCCCAACCCGATGTACTGCGCCCGGCCGGAGGTGCGGTCACGGTGGATGGCCATCTGCACGGCAGGATCGAACCCGCCCGGGGTTGGCAGGTACCGCTCACGCGCCAGTGCGGTCAGCCGGAACAGTAGTTGCGGAAGGTCCCGTACATCGGCCGAGTCGTTGACCATGCGGGTCGCCGCGGCCACCCTGAAGAACTGCACCCCCCGAAAGTGGCGCTGCTCCTCCGTCTCGTACGGGCCGGGCTCCGATCGCGGGACCGGGTCGGCGAACAGAAACCCGATCGCGTGCGGGCACACCGGCTGGGAACGGCGGTTCTCCCACGCGTGCGTGGCGTGGTTCCGGCTCATCCTCACCATCCGGTCGACGACCTGGTTCCGTACGCTCGCCGCGACCGGATCATGCCTGGGCTCGCTGGTCCCCCCGCCGTCCGCGACCGGTGCTGGTGCGGCTGCGGCGGCGTACCCGGGCGGTGGCGGGGTGTGCAGGGTGGGGTAGCTCATCACGGGTCTGTCGTCCTTGAGTTGATGGGTGGTCAAAGCTCGACACCGATCAGGTGGTGTTCGAGCACGGCGAGGGGTTCGGGTTCGCCTCGGCCGACGCCCGCGGTGATGTCGCGGTGCCGGAGCCGCACCACGATGCCCCACGCAAGGCCGCCTGCCGCGACGGCGGCCACCAGGGAGGGCACGAACCAGACCCAGGCTGAGCCGGCCTGCGCGCCGGTCATGGAGTGCAGGTTGGACACCGTGACCGCGACGACCACGGCCATCGCCACCGCCCCAGATAGCGGCGCTCCAACGCGGGTCCAGACCCCTTCCTGGGCACCGCCGCCCCGGCGGTAGAAACCCATCGCGGCGACGCAGTTCACCACCATCAAGGACATGATCCCGACCGCCGCCAACGCCGCGAGAGTGGTGAACAGCCGCATCGGGTCCAACCCGAAGAGCCACCACACCACGATCACGGCGAGAGCGAGCGCGGACTGGACCGCTGACCCGCCGATCGGGGCGCCGCTGCGGTGTCCAACCTTGCCCAGCCGCCGTGGGAGCAGCCGTTCCCGGGTCATCGCGAACAGGTAGCGGGCCACCGTCTGATGGAAGGACAACATCGCCGCGAAGACGCTCGTGGCAAGGAAGATGCTGGCTAGCACGACCGCGAACGGACCGGCATGGCCATGCAGGACGGCGAAGATGATGCCAGCCCCGTCCGTGGCCGCCACCGCCGCGACGTTGCCGGGGCCGGTCGCCGCTGTGACCGCCCACGCCGCCAGGGTGTAGAGCACGCCGAGGAACAGCAGGGACACGAACGATGCTCGGGAGATGGTGGTGTGGCTGACCGCCTCCTCCGCGAATGCCAACGTCGACTCGTATCCCACGAAACACGCGACAGACAGCGCCAGGACGCCGCCCACACCGTCGCCGAACAGGCTGCCCGGCCACAGTGGAGTGAAGTCCAGGTGTCCGCCGGCCGGGAACGCCAATGCCAGCGCGACGAACCCGGCCACCACCGCGAGTTCGACGCCGAGCAGCATTGCCAAGGCCTTGGCGGTGATCTTGACCTCCAGGATGCCGAACGTGGCCACCACGACCCACGCGGCGAGCGCCCAGGCCCACCAGGGACCGAGACCGAAGCCGGCCATCGTGAAACCGAACAGGCCATACAGGCAGATCTGGATGCAGTTGTACGAGAGGAGGGCGACCATCGCGGCGGCCATGCCCCGGATCGGTCCCAGGCCACGCGCGACGTGCGCGTACAGCGGACCGGCGTGGCGGACGTGACGGGCAATGGATACGTAGCCGACGCTGAAGAGCATCAGGGCAGCGGTCAGCAGCGGGAACGCCGCTGGCATGCCGATGACTCCGGTGCCGGCGAACGCGGCCACGATCCCGCCCGCGAGCACCGCCATCGGGGCCGACGCGGACACGGCGAAGAAGAACAGTCCCCACCCGGTCAACGTGTTGCCTCTAAACCCCGCCGGGGGTGCCACCACATCTGGCCGTGCGGCCATCCCTGTACCCACGACGGTCCATCCTGCCCGCGCGGTCCACCGGTGCGGAACGACCAAACGCGAACTCTTGCCGACCCAGCGCGACCGCCGCGACCGATCGTCGAACCAGCCGCCGGTGCCTAGATGGCGAGCAGCGCCAGCATCTCCCGAGCGGGCGTCGCACAACGGAAGCCGGTCTCGTGGCCGCCGGCCCCGGTCGGGGGTTCGCGCCGGACGGGACCGGTGGGAGTGCCGCACCATTCGGCAACGCTGTCGATTGTCATGCCCTCGTCTCCGCCAGCTGCCCGGTTCCACTGGTCACTGGTGGGCAGGGACTTCGATGCCCAGGCAGCGTACGCATTCGCGTCCGCCCAACCGGCGGTGGTGACGGGGTGGTCGAGCAGCGCGGCCGGGCAGATCCCGTCTGGCCAATGTCGAGGCGGGCGGTGTCCGGTCGATGTGACGAAGCGCGTGTACTCGACGTTCGTCGCCGGATACAGGTCGATGAAGAACGCGGGAAGCCACACCCGCTTTCCGTTGCTTCCGACGAAGGGCCCGGCGTCCACCATCGTCATCAGCCTGCCGTCGACCGGATGCCTCGCCAGGTGGCGCAGGGCCGGGGCGGAATCTAGGATGCCGCGGACCCGCTGCGGAACACGTGCGGCGGCACCCACGGCGATGAGTGTGAACCTACTCTTCTCGGCCGGGCTGGCCATGGCGAGCGACGTATCAAGCGCGGCCTGGTTAAGCGGGCGCGGCCGGATCGCCCCTCCCCCGGCCTCCCATTTGGACACCACACGATCGCTGACACCCAGGTGAGCCGCGAACTCGCGCACGCTCATGCGGCGCGCCTCGCGCAATGCCCGGACCTCCAGGCCGGACCACTGCGGAATGGACTGCTGCGGAACCGTGGACACCAGCGACTCCTTCGATGGGTGAACGGCCGCGAGTGAGCGTACAAGCCCTCACAACCGAACAGCGCCGCCGATCGGCGGTCGATCGGCGCCGCCAATCGATCGTTCCCCGGTTCCGGTGGAAATGTGACTGACTCACACATAGTATGAGGGCATGACGACAATTCTGGAGACCAAGCTCGAGATCAAGTCGTGGGACGAGAAGCCATACCGGGAGCTCGAGGACGGGCGAAAGTTCACCAGGGCAGACGTCGTCCTAGCCGGCTCCGAGGATGGCGTCGATGTCAACGCCACCTGGGAGGCTCTGATGTACTACGCGGCCGACGGCAGCAGCACATACGTCTGTCTTATGCACATCACCGGTCGGCTGGGTGACCGCTCCGGCAGCTTTGTCCTCCAAGGCAGCGGCACGTACGACGGACAGCAGGCACGGACCGAATCCGTCTTAGTGGCGGGGTCGGGCACGGGCGAGCTGGCCGGCGTGACCGGAACCAGTGAGAGCGTGTCGACACACGAGGACTATCCGTTCATGCCGCTCACGCTCAAGTACGACGTAGAGTGACCGACCTCGGCCGCGAAGCCAACCTGCTCGGCGCCCTCGCCCTGGTGGTCACGGACCGCACCTCGGACGCAATCGCCGCAGCCGCCGGACAATCTGTTACGGCGGCCGCAGCGCTGTCCGCGCTCCACCACTTCCTTGACCGGCCGACCCTTGACAAGCTGCGCCACGTCCTCGGATTGACGCCCTCCGGCGCCGTCCGGCTCGTCGACCGCCTCGCCGACGCCGGGCATGTCACGCGCGGCCCAGGAGACGATGGCCGCTCCCGATCGGTGACGCTGACCAGGAAGGGACAGCGGGCCGCGTCGCAGGTCTCCGCCCGGCGGGCCGCGGTGCTGAGCGGCGCCCTGGCCGAGCTCTCGCCGGCCGAACGCGCGATGCTGCACTCGCTGCTTGGCCGCGTGATGGCGACGTTCGTGCGGGACAAGCTGGATAGCGGACCCGGCGTCGGCGGCTGGATCTGCCGGCTGTGCGACACCACCGCGTGCGGGCGCGATGAGGGCCACTGCCCCGCCGCGACCGCCGCCGCCGCTCGGTTCGCCTAACGGTTGTTCTTCAGTCTGACCACACCTTGGAGTTGGGCGTCGTGCGGTCGGGGGTTACGGTGCACCCATGTCCCGGACCGGCGTTAGACGCTCTCGCGTCGGCCGGCGTCGCCCACCGAGTCAGGTCCTGGGCGCCATCGGCGCCGCCATCGCGGACGTCACCGAACCCGACCTAACCCATTGACGAAGGCATTACATCGTGTCGGAGAAACCATATGCTTTCACGGTGGCAACGATTGATGCTTCGTCAGTGCCCCGTACGCGGCCGCCGGAGGACGGCACGGAGCGGGAGATCCTGACCGGGCTGCTCGATTTCCTCCGCGCCACGGTCGTCAATAAGGTCGCTGGCCTGAGCGATGAGCAGGCCTTCGCCACTCCCCTGCCGCCGTCCACCCTGACCCCAGCCGGCGTGGTCAAGCACCTGACGGGCGTCGAGCGATTCTGGTTCAGCATCGACTTCGCAAAAGCCGACGTGCCCTGGCCGTGGACGGACGAGGACCCGCACGGAAACTTCCCGTTGGCGCCGGACGACACGCTGCCGAAGGTCGTCGCCGGATACCTGCATGAGTGCGAACGCTCGCGTCAGTCCATCGAGGGCGCTGCCCTCGACGACCGCGCGCGCGGCCCGGACATGGCGTTCAATCTGCGGTATGCGCTTGCGCACATGATCGAGGAGACCGCCCGCCACTGTGGTCATCTTGACCTGCTCCGCGAGCGTATCGATGGGCTGACCGGCGAGTAGCAGCGACGACAACGAGCGCCAAGGAGTGAGATGTGACCGAGGCCGAGTTCTGGTCTGATGTTGACCGCTACCTGACCCGCTATGGGAGCTCGTTCGTACCGGTGATCATCGAGCGCGCCGCCGGCTCGTACGTCTATGACAGTTCCGGACGCGCCATCCTCGACTTCACCTCCGGCCAGATGAGCGCGATTCTCGGCCACGCCCATCCGGAGGTGGTCGAGACCGTGCGCTCCTTCGTGGCCACGTTGGATCACTTGTTCAGCGGCATGCTCAGTCGGCCGGTGGTCGATCTCGCCCGGGCGTTGGACGACGCGACGCCGGCGCCGCTACAGAAGTCGCTGTTGCTCACCACTGGCGCGGAGGCGAACGAGGCTGCGCTCAAGATGGCCAAGCTCTACACCGGCCGCTACGAGATCGTCAGCTTCAGCCACTCCTGGCACGGCATGACCACGGGCGCGGCCGCGGCAACCTACAGCGCGGGCCGCCGCGGCTACGGTCCACCGGTTCCGGGCAACATCGCCATCCCCGTGCCGAACGCGTACCGTCCCCGGTTCGGAGAAGCCGGCGTTCATGACTGGCGCGGTGAACTCGACTACGCCTTCGACCTGGTCGACCGCCAGTCCAGCGGCAGCCTGGCCGCCTGCCTGGTCGAGCCGCTGCTGAGCTCGGGCGGTCTGATTGACCTACCGATCGGCTACCTGGCTGCTCTCAAGGCGAAGTGTGAAGAGCGCGGAATGCTCCTGATCGTCGACGAGGCGCAGACCGGCCTCGGCCGCACCGGCGACATGTTCGCGTTCGAGCGCGACGGGATCCAACCCGACGTGCTCACCCTGTCCAAAACACTCGGCGGCGGGCTACCACTCGCAGCGGTCGTCACCACCGCAGAGATCGAGCAGCGCTGCCACGACCTCGGTTACCTGTTCTTCACCACCCACGTCTCCGACCCCCTCCCGGCGGCGGTGGGCCTCACCGTCATGAACGTCATCACGCGCGATCAGCTGCACGTGCAGGCCGCGGCCCGGGGCAAGCGCCTCCACGATGGACTGATCGCGCTGCAGGACCGGCACGAGTGCATCGGAGACGTCCGGGGTCGGGGCCTCATGCACGGCATTGAACTCGTCAAGGACCGCCAGACCAAGGCACCCGCCGACGACCTAGGCCGCCAGGTCACCGCCGAATGCCTCGCCCTCGGGCTACACATGAACATCGTGCAGTTGCCCGGCATGGGCGGGGTGTTCCGCATCGCGCCACCACTAACGGTGTCCGACAGCGAGATCGACCTCGGCCTCGACATCCTCGACCGAGCGCTCACCAGTGCGACGGCTGGTAAAGCGATCACGTGATGGCGAGCGTCGCGACACCAGCGAAGACCAGTACGGCGCCGAGCGCGGCCGCCAGGGTCGGGCGGGCCCGCGATGTGGGCAGCCACGAGAGTGCGATAACGAACACGATGCTGCTCTCGCGTACGGCCGCGACCGCGGGAACCTGGATCACGCTGACCATAGCGAGCGCGGCGAGGACGAGGCCGTACGCGCCAAAAATGCCGACGCCCATGGCCAGCGTCGAAGGCCGCAGCTGAGCCCGGACGGCGCCCGTGCCGCGTCCCACCACAACGCGAATCACGAGCAGGACGGTGGCGACCGGAATCATGGTCAGCCACAGATATGCTGCCGGGTCGGCGTGGTGCAGTCCGCGGGAGTCGACGAGCGTGTACGCGGCAATGCAGACCGCCACCGGCACCGCGTACCCGACTGCCCGACGATCAACCTCGCCCCACGAGGTGAGCAGCACGCCGGCGCTGATCGCCGCGACCCCCAAACCGGCCCAGGACGGCAACCGGCCGCCACTCGCCGCCGCAATCGGCAGCAGGAACACGGGGGCCAGGCCGCGTGCGACCGGGTACGCTGCGTGCGCCGGTACCCGCGCGTACGCGAGGTTCAACGCGCCAAAGTACGCCAGCTCGAGCGCCGCCGACGCGCACACATACGGCCACACTCCACTGTCGACGCGCCAGCGGGTAATCGCCAAAGGCGTCCAAGCGAGCAGACCCAGGGCGAGGGCGACCGCCGTCGTGTCATTGCCTCGCGGTGCTCGGGCGAGCAGCACGTTCCACGACGCGTGCAGCAGGGCTGAGGCCAGTACCGTCACCAGTACCAGCGGCGGCAAACGGTCAGCCCCAGCCGTGGCCGCTACGCAGCGCATGGGCGACCGCGTCGAAGCGCGCACGGTCCAGGACGGCGCCTTCCCGCCTGACGCCGTTCTCGGCGACCTTGAGTACGCGGTCCAGGCGGACCCAACTTGGCCGTTCCTGCCGATCCCAGGCGCCGTTTCCCAAGGCGAGCCAGTTGCGCTCGCCGTCGTGGTCGGTCTGGCTGGACAGCATGAGCCCCAACAGGACGTTGCCTTCGCGACCTACCACCAGCACCGGGCGGTCCTTTCCGCGACCCGGGTCGTCCTCGTAGGTCACCCACGTCCAGACGATCTCGCCGGGGTCCGCCCGGCCGTCCAGCTGCGGTGCGTACACAAGCCGTCGACCGCTCGTCGCCGCCGGCGGTCGGATCTGCCGCGGGGGGCCGACCGGCACCCGCGATTCCGGTCGGCCTGCGAGCCGGCCAAGTTTGACAGCGACGCCCTTCCAGAAACCGCCCACGGCATGACCTTAGCCGCACCGGTCAGCCGGGCAGGAGCCGTGCTGCCATGACCGAGACCCATGCCCAGGCGAGCACCACCGCGACCGCGAAGGCCACATTGACCCCGACGCTCCCGGACCCCGAGGCGATGCCGGCGAACGCCGCGAAGAAGATCACGCCCGTGGTCACGGAGTACGCCGCCCATCCCCGCTGTCCGAGCCCGGCGAACCGGCGAGCGAGCACGAAGGTTGCCGCGATCAGGGAGAAAAACCCCACTCCTGCGGCGATAAAATGCAGAAGGCCGTGCCAACTCACCACGTCGGGAGCGCCCTGCGGCGTACCGGGTGGGAAGCCGAAGGCCGGGTCAGCGACGAGGGCCCCGGCGACGACCAGACCGACCCCATAGGCGCCGACCAGCAGCGGTCCCCAGGTGCCGCCCCGGCCACGATGCAGCGCCCGCCGCATCCCGACCGCGCACGCGACGACCAGCAGACCGGTAACCACGAAGCTCGTGATCTGAATCCAGCCCAGATCTCCGTTGCTGAGCAGGCTGACCGCGTGACGTCTGAGGTCGAACCCGTCGCGGGTCAGCGCCTGGATCCCGGCCACGACTATCCACAGAGGACCAGCGACGACGCCGCAGACCAGCAATGCTGGTGTCACGTTCGCGCTTGGCTCGGCGGATGCACTGGGCCCACCGGGACGAGGTGTCGTCAAGTTCTGGGCGTTCATCCGCGCCGCTCCCCGATGCGCACCATGTTGCCCGAGGGATCGCGGAATGCGCAGTCGCGGACGCCGTAGGGCTGGTCGATCGGCTCCTGCAACACCTCCGCCCCGGAGGCGCGGACCTTCTCGAAGGTGGCGTCGCAGTTGTCGGTAACAAAGAGCAGTCCGGTCAGGGATCCCTTGGCCAGGAGAGCCCTGATCGCCTCCTGGTCGGTCGGCGGGCGCATATCGGGTGTCTCGAGGATGATCTCGATATCGGGCTGGGATGGCGGGCCGACGGTCAGCCAACGCATCCCCTCGAGGTCGATGTCGTTGCGCACCTCGAGCCCGAGCGCATCGCGGTAGAAGGCGAGCGCCTTGTCCTGGTCGTGAACGGTGATGCTGCAGTGCGAGAGTGTGAAGTTCATGGCGGCCACGTTAGGTGAGGTCCGCGGCGCGCGCTTCTCCGTTCCTGCTCGGTCGGGTCATGACCTTGGCGACGCACGCCGGGACGGTAGCGTCGGCGTCGTAGCGGCGCGCGCGGTACACGGTCGGGCTCTCGCCGACAAGTTCCGTGAAGCGCGAGCTGAACGAGCCCAGCGAGGTGCAACCGACTTCCATGCAGACCTCGGTCACCGTCAGGTCACCGCGGCGCAGCAGCGCCTTCGCCCGCTCGATGCGGCGGGTCAGCAGGTAGCTGTAGGGCGTCTCGCCGTAGGCGGCGCGGAACTGGCGGGAGAAGTGCGCCGGCGACATGAGCGCGGTGCGCGCGAGCGCCGGGACGTCGAGCGGCCGCGCGTATTCACGGTCCATGCGGTCGCGGGCCCGACGCAGATGGGCAAAGTCCTCGGGCGTCACTCGACCAGCATCCCACACGCGCGCCCACGGCAGAGTCAGTGAATCTTGGTTCGTGGAGGTCTCTTCGGCCACCATCAACGACCACGATCTACTAGCGTCGGGATCGTGCGATCCGTACGCAGGCCGACAACGACAGACCTTGAGCGCGCGGCCGAGGCGGTGTCGGCCCACCTCCGGCCGACCCCGCTGTTGCCCGTGAACATCGCGGGCGACGAGGTCCTGCTCAAGCTCGAGACCTTCCAGCCGACCGGGTCCTTCAAGGTCCGTGGCGCTCTGGCCGCACTATCGATGCAGGCGGCAGGCAGCGCACGTGTGGTTGCCGCGTCTGCCGGCAACCATGGCCTGGGCGTCGCCTATGCAGCCACCGCGCTCGGCATGGCGGCAACGGTCGTCGTGTCAAACAATGCCTCGCCGGCCAAGGTGGAGGCGTTGCGCCGATTCGGGGTGGAGTTGGTCCAGCACGGTGCGGACTACGACGCCGCCGAAGCGCACGCGCTCACGCTGGCCGAGCAGGGCGCGGTGTTCGTGTCGGGCTACAACGATCCACATGTGATCGCGGGTCAAGCCACGCTGGCCGCGGAGGTGGGCGCGGCCATCGACGGCCCGCTGACCCTGGTCGTACCGGTCGGCGGCGGTGGGCTGCTCGCGGGCACGGCCCTGTGGGCGAAACGCCGGCCGGATGTACGCATCGTCGGCGTCGAGGCGGCCGCCTCGCGCGCTGTGTCGAGCGCGGTCGCGGCAGGCCACTGGGTCGAGGTGAGCGTCGGCGAGACACTGGCCGATGGGCTCGCCGGCAACATGGAGGCGGGGTGCATCACGCCCGAACTCGTCCGCGACGTCGACCGGATCGTCGCGGTGACCGAGCCGCAGATCGAGGAGGCGATCCGCTTCCTCGCCACGACCGCGGGCGTCGTCGTCGAGGCTTCGGGCGCCGTCGGCGTGGCCGCACTCATGGCCGGGAAGGTTGACTCCGTCGGCCGTACCGTCGTCTTCATCACCGGTCGCAACATCGCCAGGCCTGTGCTGGTCCGGATCCTCGCGGACTAGGGCACGGCGGCGCGTCGGAAGGCGTGCCGGTAGGTCTGTGGCGAGACACTCGTGATCCGGCGGAAATGCTGACGCGGCCTGACCGGCGTGGAATCGCGTAGGGCGACGTAGACTGCGGCGTGCGAAAGATCGCAGCATTCGTTGGTTTGATCATCGGTCTGTATCTGATCGGCCGCGCGATCGTGGAACTGTTCGTCATCGACATGTCCGACCCTGCCTCGTACCGCGACGACTGGGGCGGACCTACCCTCCTCGGTGTCCTCGCGGCCCATTGTGGGCCGGGTCTGTTGGCAGTCGCGGTCATTGCGGTGGTGGTGGTTCGGCGCTTGCGAAGGCCAGCATGAGGCGGATCGGGATCGATGAGCGCAGAGCACGGCTCGGTGTTCGGCACCATCTGGCCGTGACGGCATCGACTCCGGTCGAGGCAGCCCGCGGCGTGGTCGCGCTGCACTCAACCGACCCGGCATCAGTGTTCCTGTCCGTGCACGCCCGAACCGGTCCGGTGGAGGTCAAAGCGATTGAGCGCGCACTCTATGAGGAGCGGTCACTGATCCGGATGCTCGGCATGCGCCGGACGATGTTCGTGGTGCCCGCAGAACTGGCGCCAGTGATACAGGCCAGCTGCACCAACGCAATCGCCCGGCTACAGCGGCGCACGTACACCAAGCTCCTCACGGAGGGTGGGGCGGGTGACGGAGGCTGGCTCAAGGAGGTCGAGGACGCGACCGCAGGCGCGCTCGCCACCCGCGGCGAGGCGACCGGGGCGCAACTCTCCGCGGACGTACCGCGTCTGCGGACCCAGCTCCTGGTGAACGAGGGGAAGGCCTACGCGTCCCAGCAGAACATCACCACCTGGGTGCTGTTCTTGCTCGCCGCCGACGGCCGGATCGTCCGAGGCCGACCTCGCGGCTCGTGGACGAGCAGCCAATACCACTGGTCCCCGACCGAGACCTGGCTCCCCAGCGGGATCCCCGAGCTGCCGATCGAGGCCGCCCGGACCGAACTGGTGCGCCTATGGCTCGCCGCATTCGGCCCTGGCACGATTGCCGACCTGCGCTGGTGGACCGGGTGGACGGCCGCCCACGTCAAGCAGGCTCTGGCCGCCATCGGGCCGGCCGAGGTCGACCTCGGCGGAGTCATTGGACTCATGCTCCCCGAGGATCTCAAGCCGGCGCCCGAACCGGAACCCTGGGTCGCGCTGCTGCCAGCGCTCGACCCGACGCCGATGGGCTGGTCGGAGCGTTCGTGGTATCTAGGCACCCACGCTTCCGCGCTATTCGACCGGTCGGGCAACGTGGGACCGTCGGTGTGGAGCGACGGCCGGATCGTCGGCGGCTGGGCTCAGCGACCTGACGGCGAGGTCGTGTACCGGCTGCTCGAGGACGTCGGCAGCGACACGGCCGCCGCGGTGGAGGCGGCCGCCGGCCGACTCACCGGGTGGATCGGACCGGTGCGGGTGACACCGCGTTTCCGTACGCCGCTGGAGCGGGAACTGACGGCCTGAGCGGAACAAGATGCGGCCGCCTCGCCGCACTGCCAAGCTAGGGGTATGAGCACCCTCCCTGGGCGGTTCCTGGACGCGCTCGGACAGGTCTACGACCCGTGCTGCCGCGAGAAGGGCATCTCAGTCGTAGACATGGGTCTGATCCATTCGGTCACCGTTGACGCCCGCCACGCACGTGTGCAACTCCTCCTCACCTCCGGCTGGTGTCCGTTCGCGGCTCGGGTCCTGGACGAGGTGCGGGAGCGGATGGAGGGCCTCCCGGGCATCGATAGCGCGGAGGTCGAGGTCATCTGGACCGAGCCGTGGACCACCGACCGGTTGTCCGCCTCCGCGCGGAGCAAGCTCCGGTTCCTGCCCGACCCGGCCGACGTGCCCGATCGAGCCGCCTACCTTGCTGCCCATCAACCGACCGACAAAGGAGTCCGGTCATGATCGACGATGTGTTCGTCTTCGACGGCGTCGCCCACGTGTTCAACTTCGAGGCCAAGAACGCGTTCGGCCGGCCGGGCGAGATGTTCTCCAACCACCTGTACGCGTTCCACAATGCACTGACCCCCGACGACCAGCCGAAGCTGCCACCCGAGGAGTTCCTGCGCACCTGGACACCCACCGATATCCGGCGGATGGTCTACGACGAGTCCGACACCGACATGCTCGTGGCCATGCCCCTGCCGCTCACCGACCTCTACAAGGACGGGCTCTCTCCGTGGGAGGAGTGTGCACACCTGGCCAGTCTGGATCCGGACCGTACGGTCTTCTGGGGCTCGGTCAACCCGCTGGAGGGGCGCAAGGCGCTGGATCTGATGGAGCGACAGGTCGGCGAATTCAACGCCAGGGCATTCAAGTTCTACAATGTACGCTACGACTACGGCTCACCGTTCCCGTGGCGGATGGACGACCCGAAGATAGCGTTTCCGGTGTTCGAGAAGGCCCAGTCTCTGGGTGTGAACCTCATTGGCGTACACAAGGGTGTTCCGCTCGGCCCGCAGCCGATCGAGCACACGCAGACGTGGGACATGGACGGCGCGGCGGCCAACTTCCCCGACATTAACTTCGTCATCTACCATGTTGGACTGCCGTTCCTCGACGAGACATGCTGGCAGCTCATCCGCTACCCGAACCTGTATGCCTCGGTCGCGGCCACGGTCAACTTCCTGGTTCGCGCACCGCGCATGTTCGCCGAGATCCTCGGCAAACTGCTGTTCTGGTGCGGCGAGGACAAGATCGTGTACGGCAGTGAGGCGCCGATCTTCCATCCACAGTGGGCACTGCGCGCGTTCATGGACTTCGAGATCCCACAGGACCTGTGCGACGGCTACGGCTACCCGCAACTAACCGACCAAGCCAAGCGGAAGATCCTCGGCGAGAATCTACTTCGGCTGCACGGCATGGACGTCGAGGGGACCAAGACGCGTCTTGCGCGGGTCAGAGAGCGTTGATGTCCCGGGTCTCGAGCACACGTTTGGGAGCGCCCGCATTCGCCACCTTGATCATCGCGCGTCCCAGCTGCTCGCTTGAGGTCGCGATTCCCGGCACGAGTCGCTTGAGAATCGGGTAGATCGGCGATGTGATCGCGTAGAGCACCCGGTAGAGCCTTGTCTTGGACCTCACGCCGTGCATGGCCTGGATGAACGCGGGCCGGAACATGTAGGCGCGGAATGGGAGCTTGAGCAGGTCGTTCTCCGTCTTTCCCTTGACCCGAGCCCACATCATGCGGCCGCGTTCCGAGCTGTCCGTGCCGGCCCCCGACACGTAGATGAACGTCATGTCCGGGTTCTGCTGCACCATGGCTTGCGCGGCCGACATGGTGAGGTCATACGTCACCCTGCGGTAGGCCTCCTCGCTCATGCCGGCCGATGAGACGCCGAGACAGAAGAAGCATGCGTCGAGTCCGGCGAACTCACCCTCGATCGAGGACAGATCGAAGAGGTTCACGTGCACGACCTCGCGCAGCTTTGGGTCCCGCTGCTCGACCGGCGTGCGACCCACGACGAGAACCGCCTCCACCACGGGGTCGAGCAGGCATTCGCGCAGCACGCCCTGGCCCACCATGCCAGTGGCTCCAAACAGGATTACCTTCATGCCGCGGTCCTCTCCGCTCGGCAATCTTGGATGATTCTAGGGCCTTCAGCACCGCACATCATCCAAGATCCACCAGCGGTCCGGCGGCGTAATTGGTGCGAATACCTGCATTTCCGGCTACGGCGCGTCTGCGGGATTAGGCGGGCTCGCCCGATGGCCCCGAATGCACGATCCGATGGTGCCGTTGACCTGGGCCGTGGAGCCTGCGAGCCTCATTGGCAACATCGATACGCCTCTGAGGAGACACACATGGTCGACACCACGCGGCGCTCACGCTCGCTGCTGGGGCCGGTGCTCGGCGGTCTGGCCCTGATCGCTGTGCTGATAGCCGGCATATTCTTCCGTTCGGAGGTCTGGACCGCCGCGAAGGCGGTCGGCCGCGCCTTCAACACGTGGCTCTTCGACTGGGTACCCGAACACCCCGGGCAGGGCGCCGCTATCATCGGCTTCGCGGTCGTCGCGTTCGTCATCAACTGGATTGCACACGTTCGCGGCCGCCTGCGGGCGTGGGTATTCGCCCTGGTCGTTGAGGCCGGGCTATGGGCACTCTTCTGGTACGGCCTCCTCATTCCGTCGTTGAACGAACTATTCGGCCTAAACATTGAAAAAATGACCGCCGGCGTCGTCATTCTCTCCGGTGCCATCGTCATCGCCGTTACGGGCGCCCTCTTCTGGTTCCTGGAAATGCGCGAGGAGTGGCGCAAGTACCGTCGGCGTCACAACGTCGACGACGACTAGGGGTTGTCGCCGGGCGGACTAGGGGGCGGGCGTGGATACGACGGTGACCCGCCTCACCGACGCCGAGCAGACGTGGGTGGACCAACAGCCGGCTGGCGCTGCCCGTTTCGTCGAGGACTACGGCTCGATGCGGAGCACCGCAGGCCTCGAGGCGCTCGACCACGCGTGGGCAGCCTGGCTCGATCGCCAGTTGGTCGACCCGGAGGACCCCAATACGGTCATCAACGCCGTCGGTGTCGCCCTCGGCCAGACCCTTGTGGACGCGCTCGAGGGCTTCGAGTGGGTCATCGCCGAGGACGACGAGGGCACCGACCTCGCCGTCTTCGGTATGCCCGGCGAGGGCGATGTGCTGGTCTACCCGGCGAGTCTGGTCGCCAAACGATATGAGGCCCGCGAACCGATGTTTCTTCAATCAACCCGCGACGCCATCGTGGAGCAGGTCCGGCGGCTGCGCGCCCGGGGCGGCAGCGACTAGGCTAGCGTGTCAGAGTTGATTAGACGTTTGGCGTAAGGCAGCAGGTAGGTCGTGTATGTGGCTGCGCCGTTGGTTCTCCGTGCTGGTGATGGAGCTCGTCTGCGGGCGTTGACGCGTGCGTCGACGGTGCCGGCGGGGCAGGTGCAGCGTGCCCGGATGTTGTTGTTGGCGGCCGAGGGGCATCGTCCGTCATGGCACCACCACCCTGTTCGCGGCGTTGGAGGTGGCGACCGGGCGGATCACCGCCGATGCCTGCTTCCCGCGGCATCGCAACGGAGAGTTCCTGGCCTTTCTCAAGCAGGTCGCCAAGGTCCACCCGAGGGTGCAGCTGCACGTGGTGTGCGACAACTACGGCACCCACGGCCACGACAACGTCAAGGCGTGGCTTGCCCGCAACCCGAGGATCACTATGCACTTCACGCCGACCAGCGCCACGTGGATGAACATGGTGGAGATCTTCTTCGGGATCAGCACCCGTCAAGCCATCCGACGCGGCACGTTCACCAGCGTCCCCGACCTCATCGGCGCCATCCGCATCTT
>JAHRHA010000373.1 GCA_020027875.1 Micromonosporaceae bacterium
CGATGCGCGCGCCGGTCACCGCCGACGTCGCCATCGCCTGCGACGGGGTGAACTCGGTCGTGCGCCGGCAGTTCTACCCCGGCGAGGAGCTGCGCTTCGGCGGCATCAACACCTGGCGCGGGGTCACGCGGGCGAGACCCTTCCTGACCGGCCGCAGCTATGTGCGCGTCGGCTCGATCCAGTCCGGCAATCTCGTGATCTATCCGATCGTCGACGACGTCGACGGCCAGGGGCAGCAGCTCATCAACTGGACCGCCCAGGTCGCGCAGCCCGGGTACGACCGCAACGACTGGAACAAGCCGGGCCGCCTGGAGGATTTCCTCCACATCTACGCGAGCTGGACGTTCGGCTGGCTCGACGCGCCCGACCTGCTCCGCCGCTCGGACGCCATCTTCGAGTACCCCATGGTGGACAAGGACCCGGTCGATCGCTGGACCTTCGGCCGCGTCACCCTGCTGGGCGACGCCGCGCACCCGATGTACCCGCGCGGCTCCAACGGCGCGGCCCAGGCCATCCTCGATGCGCGCGCGCTCGCCGATTGCCTGGCCGCGGGTGGCGACCCCTTGGCCGCGCTCCGGGCCTACGAGGCCGCGCGCTCGGGGCCGACGGCCCGGGTCGTGCGCACCAACCGCGACCATCCACCGGACTATCTCATTCGTCGAGTCGAGGAGCTCGTGGGCGACGCACCGTTCGACGACCTCGACCGCTACATCACCCGGGCCGAGCTCCAGCGGCTCTCGGACGAGTACAAGCGCATCGCCGGCTTCGCGCTGGAGGACGTGGCGTAGCCGCCCGCTACGCCTCCCGGCCCGCGCCGTGGACGCCGCGGAGCTTGGGGTCGAGCAGATCGCGCAGACCGTCGCCGAAGAGGTTGAGCCCGAGGATCCCGGCCATGATGGCCGCGCCGGGAAACAGCGTCAGCCACGGCGCCTGCTGCAGGTAGAGCCGCCCCTCCGCGAGCACATTGCCCCACGACGGGATCTGCGGGGGGACGCCCACGCCCAGGAACGACAGGGCCGCCTCGCCGAGCACCGCCGCCGCGAAGATGAAGGTGCCCTGGACGATGACCGGCGACAGGCAGTTCGGCAGCACGTGGCGGCCCAGGATGCGGAGGTCCAGTCCGCCGAGCGCCCGGGCGGCCTCCACGTAGGGCGTCTCGCGGACGACCAGGACGGAGCCGCGCACGATGCGGGCCACGCGGGGCACGTAGACGATGCCCAGGGCGAAGATGACGTTCAAGACGCTCGGGCCCAGCGAGGCCATGAGGGCGATGGCCAGGATGATCCCCGGGAAAGCCATCAGGCCGTCCATGATCCGCATCAACGGATTGTCCAGCCGGCGGTAGTAGCCGGCGCTCAGCCCGACCAGCAGGCCGCCCGTGAACGACAGGCCCACCACCGAGGCGCCGACGATCATCGACAGGCGCGCCCCGTAGACGACCCGGCTCCACACGTCGCGGCCGAAGTGGTCGGTGCCCATCCAGTGCGTCGCGGTGGGAGCCGCCAGGCGCACGCGGACGTCGAGGTACTGGGGGTCCCACCGGGCGAGGGCGGGAGCGCCGACCGCGACCGCCAGGTTCACGGCGACGATCAGGGCGCCGAGGACGGCGGTGCGGCGCCGCAGCAACGCCCGCAGAGCCGGCCCGCCGGCGGAGCCGGTTGCGACCAGCCCGACCGTGGCGGCAGGAGCGAGAGTGCCGACGGCCACGGCCGTGCTAGCCCGTGTACCGGATGCGCGGGTCGATGACCAGATAGGCCAGGTCGACCAGCAGGTTGATCACGGTGTACGTGACGGCGATCAGGAGCACGACCCCCTGCACGACCGGATAGTCTCGCCGGAGCACCGCCGAGATGATCAGCCGGCCGACCCCGGGGATGTTGAACACGGTCTCGATGACCACCGCGCCGCCGATCAGGAGCGCCACCGTGATGCCGATGACGGTGAGCGTCGGGATGATCGCGTTCTTGAGCGCGTGTTTGTAGATGACCGCGCGCTCGCTCAGGCCCTTGGCGCGGCCGGACAGGATGTACTGCTCCCGCAGCACGTCGAGCATGCTCGAGCGGGTGATGCGGGCGACGAGCGCCGACTGCACCAGTCCCAGCGACACCGCCGGCATGAGGAGCGAGCGCAGGTTGCGCCAGACCCCCTCGTCGAGCGGCACGTAGCCGGACACCGGCAGCCAGCCGAGCCACACCCCGAACACCAGGATCATGAGCAGGCCGAGGAGGAAGTTGGGGATGGACAGGCCGAGGAGCGCCAGGGCCATGAACGACTGGTCGACGGCGGTGTTGTGATAGCGCGCGGACACGATCCCGGCGGGGACGCCGATGAGGATGGCCAGCACCGTTCCCCACAAGGTCAGCAAGAGGGTCGGCTCGAGCCGCTCGACCACGGCCTGGACGACGGGACGCCGGAGAAAGATCGACTGGCCGAGGTCACCCTGGGCGAGGCGCGCGTACCACTTCACGAGCTGCACGGGCAGCGGCTGGTCCATGCCGAGCGCGGTCCGGAGCTGGGCGAGGTCCTCGGTGGTCGCGTCGGGGCCGGCGAGCACGCTGGCCGGGTCCCCGGGGGCCAG
>JAHRHA010000004.1 GCA_020027875.1 Micromonosporaceae bacterium
ACAAGGTAGCCCCAGCGGGGACCGCAGAGCCGCAGACGTCGCAGTTACGCACCTTGTTGTCCATCGCCGCGTCGTTGTCCATCGCCGCGTCGTTGTGCATCGCCGCGTCGTTGTCCATCGCCGCCCTCCAACGTTCTCCCGCGGCCGGGGCGTCGTGAGCCACCGTCCGCTGGGATTACCGTGCCACACGGGTGCCAGTCGGCGCAGCCTCAGCGGTGGCTCGCCGCGATCATCACCGCCGCCACCAGCGCCTCCGCCGCGGCTGCTGCGCGATGGCGGGTGAGCTGGCGTCGATGGCCGCGGGTAGCCCCGTCACCTCGGCGGTTGGTGTGGGCGTCGTCCCGGGCGTGGACGAGGCCTCGGGCGCAGGCGACGCGGTCGCCGTCGGGCTCGGTGAGGTCGACGCGCTCGGCGATGCCGAGGCCGTCGGGGTTGACGAGACAGTCGCCGTGGGCGTGGGTGTCGGGCTAGCCGTGGCGGTAGGCGTGGGTGTGGGTGTGGGCGTCGGAGTCGGAGTCGGTGTGGGCGTCGGGCTGGGTGTGGGGCTCGGCCTGGGCGTGGGGGTGGGCGTGGGGGTCGGGATAACACCAGGGATTGCGGTGGCTGGGATCGGGCGGGTCGCTCCGAAGTACTCCGTCCACCAGATGGGGGAGATCCGGACAACGTCGCCGAAGGTCGGTGCGTGCACCATCCTGCCGTTGCCGATGTAGATGGCGACGTGGTGGATCTGGCGCCAGTCGTACCGGTCCGTGCTGAAGAACAGCAGGTCGCCGGGGAGGAGTTGGCTGACCAGGACGGGCATTCCGGCGCTGTACTGGTATCGGGAGACGCGGGGAAGCCGGATCCCCACGGAGAGGTATGACGCCAATGCCAGCCCCGAGCAGTCGTACGAGTTTGGTCCCTCGGCGGCCCATTCGTACGGCCTGCCCTGTTGGCGTAGCGCGAAGTTGACCGCCGATATCGCGACGGGTGCGGCCTGGAGTCCGTTGATGCTGGTGCCGAGTCCCCGGCTGGCGGAGAGGCTGTCCTCGTAGGCATCGCGCGTCGTTCCCAGCGTGCCGAGCAGACTGGCGTTGCGGGACTGCAGGGTCGTCAGTGCGGCGCGGTGGCGGGTGAACTGCTCGTTGATGATCGTCCGGCGTGCGGCGATCTCGTTCTCCACCGCGGTCGCGGCGTCGAGCACGACTCGGGCGTCCTGTTCGGCCCGCTCTGCATCGAGCACCTCGTACATGATCGAATCCCGCTGTGGCGGGCGCTCGGCCTCCTCGACCTGCGACGGCAGGGCGGGCGCGATGAGGCCCAGATTCTGCAGGTCATTGGCGTACTCCCCGAAGGGGCCGAGGGCCAAGCCCTTCTGGTACGCATCGGTGGCGATCGCCGCGGCCTTGGCCCGCACCGCCTGGAGCTCTGCCGTCCTCTGCTCCCACGTCGTACGGAGTCCCGAGGTCACGGCCCGAGCGGCAGTCAGCTCATCGTCGATGGCCTTGAGTTGCTCGCCCAGCCGTTCGGTGGCGCTGGACGCTGCGATGATCTCCGCGGCGAGCGGTCCGATGACGTCCACCGGCGGCGGCAACACCGGCTGCGGTTGGGGCGGAAAGACGAGTGTGTCGCTGGGCGTGGGCACCGCTCCACCGTCCGGGCCGTTAGCTCCCGGCGCCAGGCCCGGTGTCGTCGCTGCGGCATGCGCGGGTCGGATGGCGGCGGTTATGATCCCGACCGTGATCGTGGCGGCCGCGGCCGTGCGCGTCACCCAGAGCCTGCGCCAACTGCCCTGCCTGCGCCAGGAGCGGTGCAGGCTCGCATTGCGGCGAAGTCGCCACCGGCGTCGGTACCCGATCACGCAAACCGCCCCAGGTTAGACAGCAATGTCTCGTTTCTCCCCGTTAGGCCCGCCGACGTCCCGGCTGCGACGCACCACACATGTGTTACCCCATGTCCCGTGGCGGTGTCGAGACTTTCGGGAAAACGGATGATGACAGTTCGGTCATGGCCTTGGTCCGGGCACCAGGGCCGAGGACGTACGCTCGGGCAGGAGATGGAGGGCGAACGCGATGACCGATGTGGGCTGGAAGCGCGAGATCGAGGCGAAGGTGTACGCCGGAACGCGGCTCACACGCGCAGACGGCGAGGCCCTCTACGCAAGTGATGATCTATCCTGGCTCGGTCGGCTCGCCCACCATCGGCGCACGGCGCTCAACGGCGAGCGGGTGATGTTCAACGTCAACCGGCACCTGAATCTCACAAATGTGTGCAGCGCCTCCTGCGCGTACTGCTCGTTTCAGCGCAAACCCGGCGAGAAGGCCGCCTACACAATGCGCGTCGAGGAGGCGGTCGCGAAGGCCAAGGAGATGGAGGACGAGCAGCTCACCGAGCTGCACATCGTCAACGGGCTGCACCCCACGCTGCCGTGGAAGTACTACCCCCGGGTGTTGCGCGAGCTGAAGGCCGCGCTGGCCGGAGTGTCGCTGAAATGCTTCACCGCGACCGAGGTGCACTGGTTCGAAAAGATCTCAGGCCTTCCCGCGGACGAGATCCTCGACGAACTCATCGACGCCGGGCTGGATTCGTTGACGGGTGGCGGCGCGGAGATCTTCGATTGGGAGATCCGGAAGCAGATCGTCGATCACGCCACCCATTGGGAGGACTGGTCACGCATCCACCGGCTGGCGCACGCGAAGGGCATGCGTACGCCGGCCACCATGCTCTACGGGCACATCGAGGAGCACCGGCACCGGGTCGATCATGTTTTGCGCCTACGCGAACTGCAGGACGAGACGGGGGGCTTTGCCGTCTTCATCCCACTGCGCTACCAGCACGACTTCGTGGACTCAGCCGATGGAGTGGTACGCAACCGGCTGCAGGCCCGCACCACGATGGCGTCGCCGGCCGAGTCGTTGAAGACGTTCGCCGTCTCGCGCCTGCTGCTCGACAATGTGCCGCATCTCAAGTGCTTCTGGGTCATGCACGGGCTGTCTCTGGCCCAACTGTCGCTGAACTTCGGCGTCGACGACCTGGACGGCTCCGTCGTGGAGTACAAGATCACCCACGACGCCGACTCGTACGGGACCCCGCAAACGATGCACCGTGAGGATCTCTTGCACCTCATCTGGGACGCTGGCTTCCAGCCGGTCGAGCGAAACACCCGCTACGAGGTTGTGCGCGAGTACGATGCGCCGCCGTCGCTGGCCGAGCGGCGCGCCGAGCCGCAGCAGGTCTGGGCGTAGCTGGCGCTCAGCGGGCGGGTAGCCTCGGGGCCGACATGGCCGAGAAGTCCGTATCCCAGGTGTTCCCGCGGCGCGACGCCGATGGGCGCGTGATCAGCCTCGTCGAACTCGTCGCGGCGGCGCTATTGGGCACGCTGGTCGGCCTCGCCGCCTTGGCGCTCATCGATGGGATCTTCGCTCTCATCGGGTTGGGGAGCTTCGGGCGCGCGTCCGGCTGGCTGGCGTTGATCCTGCCAGCGCTGCTGTTCTTCGATGACCTGCGCGCGTGGCGTGGGTATGGCGTGCGGATTCTGGTCGCCCTGGTCGGCACGGGACTCGCGATCGGAATCGGCCTCATAGCCGCGGCCCTGGTCAGCGCGCTCCCGCCGATGGTCTCGGGAGCCGTCGGTGCGGCCGTGGCGGCACTTGTCTACAGTCCGGTCTGGTTTGTTGGAATCCGATGGCTGACCGGCCATCGCATCGAGATGGGATCCCAGTGAATCCCGGACTGAAATACGCCGTCGGCCGGATCGGCATCTTCGTCGCCTGCGCGGTGCCCGCACTCCTGCTCCTGCCGAGCGGAATGAATCTGCTCCTTAAGCTCATGATTGCGTTAGTTGTCTCGGCGGCGCTCTCCTTCTTCCTGCTCAGACGTTGGCGCGATGAGGTCGCCGATCAGATGTCGGCCAATGCCCGCAAGAAGATCGCGGAGAAGGAGCGCCTGCGCTCGGCCCTGGCTGGCGACGACGAGCCCCCGCCAGCCCAGGACCCCGAACAGCGGTAAATCCTCGGGTCGAACCTCGTAGCTCACTCGATCATCCACGCCCAGGCTCCACCATGGAGCATGGAAAAGTTCCTGATCAACATATATTGATATGACCTTGCCCGGGTGGTCTTGTGGAGGCCAACCATGCACCTCCTCGTCCCCGGGAGGATTAATGAAACTCGGTGTGAGACCCACCGGGCACCACCACGAGCCGGCGAGCGGAGGCCGTAGCCGCTGGCGTCGCGCAATCATCGTCGCGGCGATCGCCGGTGTGGCGATCGCCATCACTCCCAGCACCTCCCCTGCCGGCCCGATTATCGAGGCCGAACCGCTGCGGGCCCATGCGTCTTACCAGGTCCTCGGCCCGAAGACATTCAATGACGTCAACGCCGTCGCCCAGACCGGCGCCTCGGTCGACGGCATCGAGCATGGTCGTGTGCAGATCACGGCCACCCCGCAGGAGGTCCGGCAGATTCGGGCTCTCGGCTTCACGGTGGAGCTCGTGCCGGAGCCGCAGGTCGTCCCCGGAACCCCCGGCATCCTCGCGTTCCCACCGGCGGACTCGAACTACCACGACTATGGCGAGATGGTTGCCGAGATCAACGCACTCGTCGCGTCGAAGCCGAGCATCGCTCGGAAGCTGAGCATCGGCACCTCATACGAGGGTCGCGACATGCCGCTGATCAAGATTTCCGACAATGTGACCGTCGACGAGGCCGAGCCGGAGATCCTGTTCGACCACCACCAGCATGCCCGCGAGCACCTGACCGTCGAGATGGCGCTCTACCTGCTGCACCAGTTCATCGACCTCTACGGCACCGATTCGCGGATCACCAACCTGGTCAACAGCCGCGAGATCTGGATCGTGCCGGACATGAACCCGGACGGCGGCGAGTACGACATCGCGACCGGCGCCTACCGGTCGTGGCGCAAGAACCGCCAGCCGAATGCGGGATCATCCAATGTGGGTACCGACCTCAACCGCAACTGGTCCTACCAGTGGGGTTGCTGCGGTGGCTCGTCCGGCAGCACCGGCAGCGCGACCTACCGTGGCCCGTCGCCGTTCTCGGCGCCGGAGACCCAGCGGCTGCGCGACTTCGTCCTCAGCCGCGTGATCGGCGGCACCCAGCAGATCAAGGTGAACATCGATTTCCACACCTACTCGCAGCTCGTGCTGTGGCCCTACGGCTACACCACGGCCAACACCACGGCGAACCTGGGTGTCGATGCCCAGTCGACCTTCGCCACGATCGGCCAGCAGATGGCGGCGACGAACCAGTTCACGCCCGAGCAGGCTAGTGACCTCTACATCGCCGATGGAGTGATCATCGACTGGATGTGGGCCACCCACGGCATCTTCTCTTACACCTTCGAGCTCTACCCGGGTCCATCGGGCAGCGGCGGCGGCTTCTACCCGCCGGATGAGGTCATCCCGGCGCAGACCTCGCGCAACCGTGAGGCGGTGCTGATCCTCTCCGAGTACGCCGACTGCCCATGGCGGGCGATCGGCAAGGAGGCGCAGTACTGCGGCGGTGGCGGTGGCACGACCATCTACACCGACAACTTCGAGGCCGCGACGGGCTGGACGACCAACCCGAGCGGGACCGACACCGCGACGACGGGCGCGTGGGAGCGCGGCAACCCCGAGGACACCAACTCCTCCGGCCCCAAGCAGCTCGGCACCACGGTCAGCGGCTCCAACGACCTGGTCACGGGCCGACTCGCTGGGGCAAGCGCCGGTACGTGGGACATCGACGGCGGTACGACGAGCATCCGCTCGCCATTGATCGCGCTGCCGTCGACGGGCACGCTAACGCTGTTCCTGTCGCAGTACCTCTCCCACGGCAGTAACGCCTCCTCGGCGGACTTCCTCCGGGTGAGCGTCGTCCACAATGGCGGTACCACGGTGGTGTTCAGCCGGGCCGGTGCCGCGGTTGACCTCGACGCCGTGTGGAGTACGGCGTCGGCGAACCTGACTCCATACGCCGGCCAATCGGTCCGCATCCTCGTCGAGGCGGCGGACGCGTCCGGGGCGAGCCTCGTCGAGGCCGCTGTCGACGACGTAAGGATCACGCAGGCATAACCCTCGATGATCCAGGCGTTCCGCGCGTTGTTCCGGCAACGTGGGGGACGCCTGGCTCACGTCTAGGGCGGTGCGGTAGCGTCTCGTTGACTGCTCCGCAGCGAAGCCGGTGCGACTCCGGTGCTGTCCCGCAACTGTGAAGCCCCTCGTTGGTGAGGGGATAAGCCAGGTCGCCTGCGGTGCTATCGCGAACAAGCGCTCTCGAGGAAGAGTGCCTCGCAGGCGGAGCCCTTCTCCATCCGGCTCCTGTCGGCGAAGCAATCCCGCCTCGACCGACAGGAGGATCGATGAGACATACCGTCCGCACTTTCGCCGGCACCTTCGCCGCGATCGTCCTCGCAACCGGCAGCGCCGTCGGCTGCGGGTCCACTACAGACAGCCCAGGTACGGGCACGACGAGCGCCGCCGCCGCCGCGTTCCCGGTGACCGTTGGCTCGCTCACGCTCGACAAGCGACCGGAGCGCATCGTGTCGCTCGCACCGACCGGCACGGAGATGCTCTTCGCGGTCGACGCCGGCAAGCAGGTCGTTGCCGTCGACGACTTCTCCACGTTCCCGACGAACGCGCCGAAGACGGATCTGTCCGGGTACAAGCCGAATGCCGAGGCGATCGCGAAGTACCGGCCCGACCTGGTCGTGCTCTCCAATGACACCGAGAAGATCGTGGACCAGCTGAAGGCGCTGCGGATTCCGACCTTCCTCGCATCCGCGGCCAACACGCTGGACGACACCTATCAGCAGATCAGCGACCTGGGCCGGCTCACGGGCCACGCGGCCGAGGCTGACGCACTCAACCAGCAGATGCGCGACGACCTCGCCAAGCTGGTTAAGGACCTACCCAAACGCAGCAAGCCGCTCACCTACTACTACGAGCTCGACCAGACCTATTACTCGGTCACGTCGAGGACGTTCATCGGATCGCTCTTCACCAGCGCCGGTCTGGTGAACATCGCCGACGCCTCGAGCCAGGCCGGCAACGAGTACCCACAGCTATCTGCCGAGGTGATCGTTAAGGCGAACCCGGATCTGATCTTCCTCGCCGACACCAAGTGCTGCGGCCAGTCCGCGGCAACCGTGGCCAAGCGCGCCGGCTGGGCGGGCATCGCAGCGGTCAAGAACGGCGGGGTCATCGCGCTCGACGACGACATCGCGTCGCGCTGGGGGCCGCGCGTGGTGGACCTGCAGCGGGCGATCGTGGAAGCGGTGGCCAAGGCCCCGGCCGGCTGACGATCCTACGTCCCGTCGATCTAGGGCGTAGGAGCGTGAGTTGATCTCCAGTCGCGTAGCTACCCCCTAGATCGACGGGGAGGAAGGTGAGCTGTATGAGCGGGACCGGCACGGCGGTGCGCGCAGCGGTGCTACCGGCGCGGCTCAGCCTGCGCTGGCTTGTGGCCGGTGTCGTGGCCGTGGTCGTGGCCGCCCTCGCCGGTCTGGCGATCGGCCCGGTCGCGATCAACCCGCTCGGAGTCGTAGCCGAGCTGCTCAATCTGATCCCGGGTGTCGACATCCACACTGGACTCAGCGGATCAGAGGCTGCCATCGTCACACAGCTGCGCCTGCCCCGCGTGGCGCTCGGTCTGCTCGTCGGCGCGATGCTCGCGCTGGCGGGCGGTTGCTACCAGGGCGTGTTCCGCAATCCGCTGGCCGATCCCTACCTGCTCGGCGTCGCCGCGGGCGCCGGACTTGGGGCGACGGCGGCCGTGGCGATCGGCGTGTCGTCCGGCATCGATGGAGGCGGTGGCGCGTTGTCCGGCTCCGCTGCGGTTGGTCTGGTGCCCGCGTTCGCGTTCGCGGGAGCGCTCGTCGGGGTGGCGCTGACGTACGGGCTCGGCGTCGCGGGCGCCCGGGTCCGCACCCCCACCACGCTGATCCTGGCCGGCGTCGCGGTCGCGGCCTTCCTTACCGCCATCCAGACGTATGTCCTGCAGCGCAATGTGGAGACGATCCGTGAGGTCTACTCGTGGTTGTTGGGTAGCCTCGCCACAAGTGGCTGGAATGAGGTAACACTCGCCTTGCCGTACGCGGCGGTGGCCGCGGTTGTGGTGCTGGCGCACCGGCGCGAGCTGGACGTGCTCTCGGTCGGCGACGACGAGGCCTCGAGCCTCGGGTTGCATCCGCAGCGATCGCGCTACCTGTTGATCGCCGCGGCCTCGCTTGGCACGGCCGCCGCAGTGGCCGTGTCGGGCCTCATCGGCTTCGTCGGAATCATAGTGCCGCACACGATCCGGCTCGTGGCAGGCTCGAGCTACCGCGTGATCCTGCCGCTGTCGATGCTGTTCGGCGCCGCGTTTCTCACCCTGTCGGACCTCGCCGCTCGTACCGTCATGTCCCCGACCGAGATCCCGATCGGTGTGGTCACCGCCTTCCTCGGAGCCCCGTTCTTTGTGTTGGTGCTGCGGACGGCCAAGCGAGTGGGATTATGAGCACGGCCGTCAGCATCCATGACCTTCGTGTCTCCCTAGGCGGCGCGCCGATCCTGCATGGACTCGACCTCGCGGTCGCGTCCGGCGAATGGGTGACCGTGATAGGTCCCAATGGCGCGGGCAAGTCGACCCTGCTGCGTGCCATCGGTGGCCTGGTGCCGTTCGCCGGCGCGATCTCCCTGCTTGGCACGCCCAGCGACCGTCTGCATCGTCGAGATCGCGCCCGGCTCCTGGCCACAGTGCCGCAGAGTCCGACGGTCCCGCCCGGCATGGCCGTCCTCGACTACGTGCTTCTCGGCCGCACCCCGTACATCAGGCCGCTTGGTCGCGAGTCGCGGGGAGATCTCGCGGCGGTTGACGACGTGCTGCACCGGCTGGACCTAGTCCGGTTCTCCGACCGTCCACTGGAGACCCTTTCGGGGGGGGAGCGGCAGCGCGCATTTCTCGCCCGCGCGCTCGCGCAGGGCGCGACGGTGCTGCTGCTCGACGAACCCACCTCCGCACTGGATATCGGACATCAGCAGGAGGTGCTTGACCTGGTTGACGAGCTACGCACGGACCGGAGTCTCACCGTTCTCGCTTCGATGCATGATCTGTCCATCGCCGGCGAGTACGCGGACCGCATGGTCCTCCTCGCCGCGGGCCACATTGTCGCGAGCGGCTCGCCGCGGGATGTGTTGACCGAGAAGCTGCTCTCCGAGCACTACGGTGCCCGGGTGCGGGTCATTGACGGCGAGCACGGGCCGCTCATCGTGCCGGTCCGTTCGTCCGACCGAGATGCCGTGACCTAGTTCTGCGCTGCTTTAGGTCGCTCCTGCATCAGGATGATGTGGTGGCCGTCAGGGTCGGTGCACCCTGCCATCCACAGCTCGGCGGTGCCGTCACGGTGCACGACGTGCGGCTGGTCGGCGAAGACAACGCCGAGTCCCGTCAGCCTCGCCACTTCGCCCTCGATCTCGTTGACACGGAAATAGAGGACGCACCGGCTGGTGAACTCGGGCGACGTCGGCACGCCGAGGTAGAGCCGCACATCGCCGCTGGCGAAGAAGGCCATCGGCTGGCCCGTCACGGTGAACAAGTGCGGGATGCCCAGCACATCGCGGTAGAACTCCACTGACCGGTCGACGTCGGTGACGCTTATGTGAATCTGACCCACTGGTCCAAGTGCCATGGCTCCTCCTATGCTTCACCTTAGCGAAAGGTTAGCCATGGTGAAGAATAGCGGTCAACTCCCTCCACTCCCCCGCGGCCTCCCGGCCGACGCCCGGCATCAGACAGCCAACGCGCTGCACTCGGTCGCGCTCAGGCTGCTGCGCCGTGCCCGTTCCGCTGACGTGAGGATGGATCTGGACGGGCCGCGTGCCTCGGCGCTGTCAGTTCTGGTCTTCAGCGGCCCGCTGCCGATCGGCCGCCTGGCCGCCGTCGAGCAGGTTTCCGCGCCCGCCATCACCAAGACCGTGAGCGCACTCGAGGCCGATGGATTGGTCGACCGGGTCCGTTCGGATACCGACCGTCGAGTGGTCGTCGTCCTCGCGACGCCGAAAGGGCGTGCCCTGCTGGAACGGGGAAGGGCGGCCCGCGTGCGGGTCATCGCGGCCCTTCTCGATGACCTGGCCGAGCGCGACCGTCAGACGCTCGACCGCGCGGCGCAGATTGTCGCCGCAAGGCTGCGCCGGCACGAGGTCAGACGCTGATCGCGATTCAGCGGAATCGGCGCCCCTCGTCGCGCCTGTACGCCCACGCGGCGAGGCCCGCCATCGCGACGGTCCACACGACGAGCATCGCGATGGCCGTCCGGTTCACCGTGAACTCCCCCACCGTCGCCCACATCAGCTCCACGGCGCCGCGCGTGCGCAGGTATGGGGCGATCACCTCGACCCAACCAGGCGCCTGGCCGGGCGCGGAGAGGAGGCCGCCGCCGAACGCCAGCGGGAAGAACACCAGTTGTGCCACGGCGAGTGCTGCCTTAATGGGCAGCGCGTAGCCGATCGCCAGACCCATCAGCGTGAACGGTATCGCTGTGGCGAGGACGGTGCCCGCTGCCAACGCGAGCCGCAGCGGCGTCGTCGTGGCCGATGTCGCCACCGCCGCGATCAGCACGACTGGCAGCAGCGAGGCAAACGTCATCACGAGGCCGGCCAGAATGCGGCCCGCGAAACGTCGGCCCGGTCCGGCCGGCAGCGTCCGGGTAAACGGATCCCAGGGTTGGCCGCGGTCCTCGGAGACCCCTACCCCGTACGAGTAGCGCGACGCAGCCCGACGAGCACGTTCAGCAGCGTCGTCTTGCCCGCGCCGTTGGGCCCCAGCAGCCCCACGACCTCGCCAGCGCGGACGCCAATGCTGACCCCGTCACGGGCGAGTACGTTGCCGAAGCGGCGGGTCGCCTCGACCGTACGAGCGAGAATGTCGGTCATTGCCTCTCCTCAGGGGTGTCGCGGACGTCCAGGAGGGTGCGGACGGCGGTGGTGTACTCCTCGAACGCCAGCCGGCCGCGACGACTCAGGCAGAGCAGGGTGGCTGGGGTGCGGCCGCGGTGGGTCTTGATGACCTCGACGTAGCCGGCATCCTCGAGTTTTCGCAGGTGGACGGAGAGGTTGCCGGCTGTCATGCCGAGGATCTCCTGCAGTCGGGGAAACGCGAGCCGGTCGCCGTCGCGAAGAGTCGAGAGCGCGGCAACGACCCGCAGTCGCGCCTGGGCATGAATCACGGGGTCGAGTTCGGGCGGTTCCTGGGTCACGAGCTGCGTCCCAGCCGGAGCCAGCCGATAAGCCCAGCGGCGAGCAGGCCGCCGCCGCCGGCAACGGCAATGACCAGTGAGTGCCAACCGGGGCCGGCGATGACTCCCGCGATGTTGACCAGACCGATCCAGCAGCCGAGTACGAACAGCTCGCGCGCCCCCCAGATGGCGGCGCCGGCTATGTAGAGCACGGCCACCAGTCCGACCGACAGTGCGGCCCACATCAGCCCAACCTGCGGTTCGGGAAGAAAGTCGCTGAGGTATCCCGCGATCACCCCAACGCCGGCAAACCCCAGGAACCAGGCGAGGCCGTACATCAGTCCCTTGGTTGAGGACGCCCCACTGACGTGGCGGCCGGCACGGGCTCCCGCGAAGCCAGAGATGAGGAAGGCGGCGATCATAAGCGTGAAGAGCGTGGCCAATGGCAGCCAGCCTGGAATGTTCCAGAGCACCCGCTCGCCGGGGCCGTGGCGCAGATACAGGAGCCCGAACCCGACCAGCCAAGCAATGCCCCATGGCCAAAAGATCAGTCGAGGATCGGGGCTAAGGCTGCGTTCCGTGGCCGCCCGTTGCTCGCGGATCAGCCGTAGCGACTCTTCAGCGTCCGTCGGCGCGGCGTCGTCGGCATCGCTCGGCGTACTCATGTTGTCGGCCATGTGCCCACCTTCCTCGGCAATCGCAAACTACTTTACAGCACAAATCCAAAGTAGTCTACAGTTCAAAGCTCACCGCGAGCCCGGTTCGCCACTCAGGTCGATCATGAGTTGACCGTCGTGAAAAGGCGTCGATCATGACCTCCAGGTCATGATCGACACGAGGGCTTGGCGGCGGCTAGGTGAGGGCGGGCGGCAGCGGACGGGCGTGCAGGACGGCCAGCCGCGACACGGCGCGGGTGAGCACGACGTAGAGCCGGTGCAGGCCGCGGGGCTCGGACTCGACGATCTGCGCTGGCTCCACGACGACCACGTGGTCGTACTCCAGACCCTTCGCCAGGGACGCGGGCAGCACGGTGACCCGGGAGTCCGCCTCCGGCGAGGCCACGTCGACCCCGGCCCCCCGCAGAGCGAGGGCCAGTCGGTCCGCCGCCGCATCGGCCGCGATGACGGCGACCGACCCCTCCTGTTCGAGTGCCGCCAGTACCTCGGCGACTGTCGCCGAGTCCAGATCGGAGACCGGCCGGATCTCGAGCCAACCGTCGCGGCGCAGCGACACGGCCTCCGGCACGGCGACCCCGAGCGCAGGCAGTAGCCGATTCGCCAGCGCCAGGACCACCTCGGGAACACGGAAACCCGTGGTGAGCGGCACCACGCGCGCATCCGGTTTGCCGAGATGGGCCAGCGTTGCCTCCCAGTCACGGGCAGCCCAGGGGGCGGTGCCCTGAGCGAGATCACCGAGCAGCGTCAGCGAGCCGTGCTCGCACCGTCGCGCGATCGCCCGGCACTGCATCGGCGAGAGGTCCTGCGCCTCGTCCACGACGACATGACCGAAACTAGGTAGCCGATCGATCGCGCCGGCCGCCTCATCGATGAGCACGGCATCCGCCGCCGACCATGTGGCCGTCTTGGCCGTCCGAGGTGGACGGTTCCATCGCAGCGTCGCCTGTTCCTCGGGAGTGAGGAGGCCCTCCGCCGCCTCGGCCAGGACCGACGCATCCGATAGCAGCGAAAAGACAAGTTGCACTGCCGATACCTCGGGCCACGCGTGATCCAGGAACGCCCGGACCTGCTCGTGGCGGCCCATCCGGCGCAGCCAGGCCTCCGATGGGGACTCGCCCCGCCGTGCCTCGGCCTGACGCTGCAGCAGCGCGACCGTACGCGCCCGCACCCGGTCCCGGCCGATGGCGTGGGGCGGATGCTCCCGGCGGACGTCGTCGACGATTCGGCGCAGCGCCTCCTCGGAGATCCGCCAGCGCCAGGCGCCATCCGACACGAGCAGGCCATCGGACGGCCGCCGGATGAGCCGCGCCAACGCCTTCGCGACGACTGCGGCCAGGCGTGCGTCCTGCTTGAGCGTCGCGACCTCGGTCGAGTCGTCTCCGCGCACCGCGACCCTGGCGAGGAGGTCGTCCACCGATGACTGTTCGACCTCGACCTCGCCGAGCGCCGGCAGGACGGCGGAGATGTAGTGCAGGAACGCCCGGTTCGGCCCGATGACCAGGACGCCAGAGCGGCGCAGGCGCTCCCGGTGCTGGTAGAGCAGGTACGCGGCTCGGTGCAGGCCCACCGCGGTCTTGCCTGTGCCCGGTGCACCCTGAACGCAGATGGTCTCGTCGAGGTCAGCCCGGACCAGTTCGTCCTGGTCGGGCTGGATCGTGGCGACGATGTCACGCATGGGCCCGACGCGAGGGCGTTCGATCTCCGCCGTCAGGATCTTCGACGCGGTGCCGAGCTCTTCGCCGCGATCGAGGTGCTCGTCCTCGAAGCCGGTCAGCTGCCCCGCCTGGAAGCCGAAGCGGCGCCGGACGGCGACGCCCTGCGGGTCGCGGGCACTAGCCTGGTAGAACCTCCGCGACACCGGCGCCCGCCAATCCAGCACCATCGGTTCCCCGGCATCATCGGTGACGTGTCGCCGGCCGATGTGGTACAGATGGCCGCTGTGCTCCTCGGCGGCGGACGACTCGCCGAACGTCAAGCGCCCAAAGAAGAGTGGGGTCCTGGGGTCATCGGACAGCTCGGCGATACGGCGCGACAGCGTCCGCCCGAGCGTCTCGGCGCTGTAGGCGTCGCCAGCCACCGTGTCACCGGTGTTGAACAGGTACTGAACCCGCTCCCGCATGCGGCCTAACGCCTCGCGCGAGCTGACGAGATGTCTCCGCTCGGCCGCTATATCAGCGGCGAGCTGCTCGGGTTCTGATATGTCGGCGGAGGTTCGGGGGGACGTCGTAGTGGGCAGGGTCATTCGGCGCTCCCGGCGTGATCGACGTGGAAGACCGCGGCCGCCCGGCGCTCCGTCCGCCCCTGGTGTTCGCCAGTGGCGCTTCCGACGGTGCCGGCTGTGCCCTCAGTTTGTTCGTCCGTTTAGGCGCACGGAACGACAACGTTACGCCCGCTGTCTCCGAACGACCACCAGAATTGGGCGCCTCTAGGCGCCGATCATGACCTCCAGGTCATGATCGGCACTGTTTCACGACGGCGACATCATGATCACCGCGATCTTGGCGAGGGCGGGCCGGGGTGCGTTGTCCCGCGCGAACCACGGTTGTAGCTCGGGTGGCGGCGGCCGTCGGCTACCGTGCAGAACCATGAGCACCCAGCACGACCTCACGGACGGCGCGCCGGGCGCGGATGGCACCTGGCGGCGCCCCCGGGTCGGGCACATCCAGTTTCTCAACTGCCTGCCGCTCTACTGGGGTCTCATGCGCTCGGGTGCGCTGCTCGGCGTGGATCTGCACAAGGACACCCCGGACCGGCTGAACGCAGCGTTGGTCGAGGGGACGCTCGACATCGGGCCCATCTCGCTCGTGGAGTACCTTCGCCACGCCAACGACCTCTTGCTGCTGCCGGACCTCGCGGTCGGCAGCGACGGCCCAGTGCACTCGGTTAACCTGGTCTCCACTGTGGATCTACGCGAGCTGGACGGGCGGCGGGTGGCGCTCGGCTCGACGTCGCGTACCGGAGTATTGCTGGCCCGGATGCTGCTGGAGTCGCGGATTGGAGTCCGCCCGGAGTACTTCCAATGTCCGCCCGACCTGACCGAGATGCTCCTCGAGGCCGACGCCGGCGTGCTTATCGGCGACGCCGCGCTGCGGGCCAGGCACGAGGCGACGGACCGTGGGCTGATCGTCACCGACCTTGGTCAGGCGTGGCGCGAGTGGACCGGCCTGCCGATGGTCTTCGCGGTCTGGGCGGCACGGCGTGACTTCGCGGCCGCCCATCCGGGCCTGGTCAAGGAGGTCCACGAGGCATTTCTCGCGTCGCGAGAGCTATGCCTCGATGAACTCGATGCGGTGGCCGCCGTGGCGGCGCGCTGGGAGCCCTTCTCGGCGCAGACGCTCGCGGAGTACTTCCGGGCGCTCGACTTCTCCCTCGGCGATCGGCAGGTCGCCGGCCTACGCGAGTTCGCGGTCCGCGCGACGGCGGCCGGAGAGGCTCCGCCCCTGCCCATAGACGGTCCTCACTTCTTCTCGTCGATCTAGGGCGTAGTCGCGCGATTAGAGATCGACTCACGCGACTACACCCTAGATCGACGGGTGAGCCGTCAGGCGGTGTCGGGGTTGAGCAACGCAGTGGCCACGTCCGAGCACACCTTGCCCGTGTGCGCGAGCAGTTCGGCGTCCGACTTGCCCTGGCTGGGATAGCGCTGCATTACCGCCATGATCCAGGTGTCGCCGATGGCCATGCAGTTGGTGTGGTAGGTGCCGTCCTCTTTCCAGACGTCCCACCCATTCTTCATCGCGACCTGGGATTGTTGCGCCGCCGGCAGGGCCTTGCTGATGCCGAAGTCGCCCAGGCCGCGGACCTTGCGCATCATGTCGAGCAGCCACGGCGTCCACTTCGTTCCGGCCGCGGTTCCGCTGGCGATGCAGTCACCCATGCGCACGGCGTCGCTGGCCGACAGCTTTGTGTAGCCCCATCCGAATCCGGTCGAGGGGGCTTTGGAGTCGGTCAAACTGCACGTACTGATCAGCCGCCCGATCGACTTGGACCTGCCAACCTGGTTGTACGCCCATTCCGCGGCGCTGTTGTCGCTGTCACGGATCATGCTTTCCAGCCTCTTAAGGCTCGATGCGCTGGGGGTCGCATCGTTTGTGTCCGTGTCAGCGAGGCGAAGGAAGTCCGAGGCCAGCCAGGCCTTGATCATCGAAGCGGTCTCACTGGATGCGTTCATGTTGGCGGAGCCGGCGATCTCGCCCGTGCGGCGGTCCATGAGCGCCCAGCTGAGGAAACCCTTGGTGTTCATCCCGGCGGCGGTGACCTCCGCGGATCGGAACGGGAGTGGCTCTGGCTTCGGTGTGGGCGTGATGCTCGGAGAGCCGTCTCCTGATCCGATCGCCGCGCCCGTCGGCGCAAATGGTGATCCAGGCACGAACCGAAGACCTGCGCCTACCGCAACGAGACCCAGGACAAGAACGGCGACCGTCCACAGCGGCACCCGCCGCCGCCGGCCGTGGCTGCGGATGGGATGGGACTGCCCGCCGAGCGCTGGTGGCTCGAGGTGTGGGCCGGCCGGGCCAGGGTGGCGCGGAGCGCGCGCCGGTCCGTACCCGGGCGGCTCGGGACGCGCGTCGCGCCCGCGTCGCGCGTCCTGGAGCATCCGGTCATGGTCATATCCGTTATTCCGCTTACGTCCCGAGGGTGCCGAGGGTGCCGAGCTTGGAGCGCCCGGTCGCGTGCGGCCTTCGCCGCGCGGGGGCACGGGGGACCAGAGGTCATCGGTCGGCAACGTCTACCTCGCGGGGGGGAGCGCGTGAGATGAGCACGTGGGCGGGGGGACATGGGCGCGTGGGGAGACGTGCCCGCGGCCGATGGTATCGGGTTTGGGCACGGGTGCGGAGTCTAGGTGAGCTGACCCACCCGCGGTTTGTTACACCGTCTTGCCGTGTCGGCAGCAACCTGTAACACTTGCGGTGTGTACGGCAACGATTTCGGCGTGTCCGAGAGCCTCCTCGACCAGGTGGATGAGGCGGAGCGAGCCCTCGTCGCGGCCGCCCAGCGGCGCACGGGCGCTGGTGATACGACCGATCAGGGCGGTTCGGCGAGCAGCGGCGTGGATCTGCAGGCCTACTTCGACGCTGTCATAGGTGCGGACCAGAAGATCGAACCACGCGACTGGATGCCAGACTCGTACCGCAAGACGTTGATCCGGCAGATCGCCCAACACGCCCACTCCGAGATCATCGGTATGCAGCCAGAGGGCAACTGGATCACCCGGGCTCCGTCGCTCAAGCGCAAGGCGATCCTGCTCGCGAAGGTGCAGGACGAGGCCGGGCACGGGCTCTACCTGTACGCCGCGGCGGAGACCCTGGGCATTTCGCGGGACGAGCTGGTGCAGATGCTGCTCGACGGCCGCCAGAAGTACTCGTCGATCTTCAACTATCCGACGCTGACCTGGGCGGACATCGGTGCCATTGGATGGCTTGTCGATGGTGCCGCGATCGTGAACCAGGTGCCGCTATGCCGGTGTTCGTACGGTCCGTATGCCCGGGCGATGATCCGCATCTGTAAGGAGGAGTCGTTCCACCAGCGGCAGGGATACGAGATCCTGCATACCCTCGCGCACGGAACGCCGGAGCAGAAGGCCATGGCGCAGGACGCGGTGAACCGGTGGTGGTACCCGTCGTTGGCGATGTTTGGTCCGCCCGACGTGGCGTCGACCCACTCGGAACAGTCCATGGCCTGGGGCATCAAACGATTCAGCAACGACGACCTGCGGCAGCGCTTCGTGGACATGTGCGTCGGTCAGGCGGAGGTGCTGACGCTGACGCTGCCGGACGAGGCACTGCGGTGGAATGAGGAACGAGGACATCACGACTACACCCAGCCGGACTACGACGAGTTGATGCGCGTCATCAAGGGCGACGGGCCGTGCAACCGGCAGCGGACAGCGCATCGCCGCCGGGCGCAGTCCGAGGGAGCCTGGGTACGCGAGGCGGCCGCAGCGTATGCGGCCAAGGCCCAGGCCCGAGCCACCCAGGACGAGCAGACGCCCGAGGACGCTGTGGCAGGGGTGTCCACATGAACGGGTGGACTCTCTGGGAGGTATTCGTCCGGCCGAGGCGCGGGTTGTCGCACACGCACGTCGGCAGCGTGCACGCACCCGACGCGGTCATCGCTCTGCGTAACGCGCGCGACGTCTACACCCGCCGCCAGGAGGGCGTGTCAATCTGGGTCGTGGCAGCGACAGCCATCACGGCATCGAGCCCGGATGAGAAGGACGCGTTCTTTGATCCCGCCGCGGACAAGGTGTATAGACATCCCACCTTCTATGAGGTGCCCGAAGGCGTGAAGCACCTATGACCGCCGACGTCGCCGATATCGCCGCGTTCGCCCTTCGAGTGGGAGACGACGCTCTCATCGCGGCGCAGCGGCTGGGCGAGTGGTCGGCGCGCGCGCCCGAGATGGAGGAGGACATCGCCCTATCCAACATCGCCCTGGACCAGCTGGGCGTGGCACGGATGATGCTCACCTATGTCGGAGAGCTCGCCAGCGGTGACGAGGACTCGTTGGCCTTCCGGCGGGACGACCGGGAATTCCGCAACTGCCTACTGGTCGAGCTTCCCAACGCCGGCCCGGCCGCGACCTCAGGCGCGGAGGGCGACTTCGGCATCACGATGGCCAAGCTGCTCTTCCTCTCGACCTTCCAACGACTGCTGCACGACGGGATGGTCGCCTCGACCGACGAACAGCTGTCGGCGGTCGCGGCCAAGGCGCGCAAGGAATCGGCCTACCACGTGGACCACGCGTCACAGTGGACGGTGCGGCTGGGCGACGGGACGGATGAGTCGCATCGGCGGATGCAGGCCGCCGTCGACGACATCTGGCCCTACACCCACGAGCTCTTCGCCGTCGACGACCTGTCGGTGCGCTTGGACCAAGCCGGTGTCGCGCCCGCGCCGGAGACCATCCGGCCAACATGGCTCGACCTCGTTGACGCTGTTCTCGCCGAGGCCACACTGGTGCGGCCGGCAGACGGCTGGGCGCCAGAGGGCGGCCGGTGCGGACGCCACACCGAGCATCTGTCGTACCTGCTCGCCGAGATGCAAGTCCTGCACCGCGCTCACCCAGGTGCGCAATGGTGAACGGAGCTCAGCGGTGAGTGCCTACGCGGCGGCGGCGTCGGTGGTGGATCCGGAGATCCGAGCGGTCACCATCGAGGAGCTCGGCATCCTTCGCGATGTCGCCGAGGACCAGACGACAGGACGGGTGACGGTGACGATCACACCCACCTACTCCGGCTGCCCGGCCATGGATGTGATCCGCGCGGACATCCGCGCCGCCTTGGACCACGCGGGCTACACAGATGTCGCCGTCGAGACCGTCCTGCGCCCGGCCTGGTCTACGGATCTCATCAGCCAGCGGGGTCGGGACAAGCTCGCCGCGGCTGGGATCGCCCCGCCGGCGGCGACCCGACCAGGCATTGTGGCATTGCGGTTGGCAGTGACATGTCCCCGGTGCGGGTCGCCCGACACCGAGGAGATCTCCCGCTTCGGCTCCACGGCCTGCAAGGCGCTGTGGCGTTGCCGCTCGTGCGCCGAACCCTTCGACCACGTCAAGCCGCTGTGACCGCGACCCTGACCCGTCCGCAGCGTCGCCGGCCGGTCTTTCACCCGTTGACCGTCGCGGCCGTCGACGCGCTCACCGATGATTCCGTGGTGGTGACGTTCGCCGTGCCGGGCGAGTTGCGGGAGACCTTCAACTTCCTGCCCGGCCAACACCTGACCGTCCGTCGCGCGCACCCAGACGACGCAAGTGAGGTCCGCCGCTCGTACTCGATCTGCTCCACTCCCGCGGAGGTACACGAGCGCGGGCTGGTTCGCATCGGTGTGCGCGAGATTGCCGGAGGGGTGTTTTCGAGCTACGCCACGCGGACCCTGCATGCGGGTGAAGCCGTTGAAGTGCTCTCGCCGCTCGGACACTTCACGACAGCCCTGGAGCCGGGACGCTCTTGCCACTATGCGGCGATCGTCGCCGGCTCCGGCATCACGCCGGTGCTCTCATTGCTGGCAACCGCGCTGTCGACCGAGCCGCTCAGCCGGTTCACCTTGCTCTACGGCAATCGGCGCGCGGCCACGACGATGTTCGGCGAGGAGTTGGCCGACCTCAAGGATCGGTACCCGCATCGGCTCCACATGATTCATGTCCTCTCCCGCGAGCCCCAGATGTCGTCGTTGCTCTCGGGTCGCCTCGACGCGGACCGGTTGCGCGCGATTCTCGACTCGGGCCTGGTCCACGCCAATTCCGTGGATGAGTGGTTCCTATGTGGACCGTACGGGATGGTAGTGGACGCCCAGGGCGTGCTCGCCGAGCGCGGTGTATCTGACCGTGCCGTGCACACCGAACTCTTCCACGTGGAGGGTGAACCGGCGCCGACCCGTACGGCCGCGGAGAGGGGGTCCGCGGCGGCGGCCACCGTCACGATCGTGCTGGACGGCCGGGAGTCGACCTTCAGCATGGGCGGCGACGAGCGAGTCCTGGACGCCGCGCTGCGGGTCAGGGGCGAGCTCCCGTACGCCTGTAAGGGTGGCGTGTGCTCGACCTGCCGGGCAAAGCTGGTCGAGGGCGAGGTCGTGATGGCGCACAACTACGCGCTGGAGCCCGACGACATTGCGGCTGGATATGTGCTCACGTGCCAGTCCACGCCGGTGACCGACCGTCTGGTGGTCGACTACGACGCCTGACGTCGCGACTCCGCGGCGTCGGCCTCACGATTAGGATCGACGCTGGCACGGACCGACCCATCCGGGCGGGCTTCGGGTCCGAACCACCTTAGGTCGAACCTTCCTGGTAGCGACGAAGGGAGTGGTGGTGAGCGCTCGCGCGGGTCGTGGCGGCGATCCTGGGTGGCGGGAGCAGCCGACCGCGCGAATCGCGCCGGTGGACAGCCCCCCGGTCGGCCCGGATGAGCTGCTCCGGCAGGTCGCCCGAGGCGATGATCAGGCGTTCACGGCGCTATATGACGCGATCGTCCCTCGTGTCTATGGCCTCGCCCGGCGGGTGCTGCGTGATCCAGCGCAGGCCGAGGAGGTCGCGCAGGAGGCGCTGGTCGAGGTGTGGCGCACGGCGGCTCGCTTTGACCCGGCGAAGGGGTCCGCCACGTCATGGGTACTGACGATCACCCACCGCCGCGCGGTCGATCGCGTGCGTGCGGCCCAAGCCGGCGCGGACCGGGAGCGGCGGGTGGCGGCGGCCAGCGTCGAGACGCCCTACGACGACGTGGTCGAGGAGGTCACCGCGAGCCTGGAGCAACAGCAGGTACGCAGGTGCCTCAAGGGACTGACCGACCTGCAGCGCGAGGCGATCACGCTCGCCTACTACGACGGCTACACATATCGCGAGGTCGCCGAGAAACTAGACACGGCCCTGCCGACCATCAAGACACGTATGCGGGACGGACTGATCCGCCTCCGGGATTGCCTGGGGGTGAGCGTGGCGTGAGTCAGCCAACTGAGATCCACACACTCGCCGGCGCGTACGCGTTGGATGCGCTCACCGAGATCGAACGGGCCGGGTTCGCCCGCCACATCTCGGAGTGTGAGGCATGCGCGACCGAGGTAGCCGAGCTGAGCGAGACGGCTTCGCGGCTCAGCGCGGCGGCCTGGGAGGTCCCGCCGTCGCGGATGCGCGACGCCGTACTCGCGGAGGTCTCGCACACCCGCCAGGTCACCGGCGGAAAGGTAGAGCGCGCCGTGCACGGGGACGTGCGCCGGTGGCGGCGTTGGACAGCGGCCGCGGTCGCCGCCGGCGTCGTGGCTCTCGGCGGCATGGCGACGGTATGGGTGGTGCAGGAGCAGCGCGTCGGCGACGCGCGCCAGCAGGCGCAGCAGTTGCGGACCGATCAGGCTCGGGTCAACGCGGTCCTGGCCGCCCGCGACGTACGGCTACGCACGGCCGATGTGCCCGGCGGTGGCAAGGTCACCGTGGCGATCTCGCCGAGCCTCGACGACGGCGTCGTGCTGATGTCCGACCTGCCGGCGCCGCCAGAGGGCAAGGCCTACCAGCTGTGGCTCATTCGGGAGTCCTCGCCGACCTCGGCCGGCGTGATGGCGGCCGGTCAGCGGACAGGCACGGCAGTGCTGGACACGGTCGGCAGCGCGGACACGCTCGGCCTCACGCTGGAACCAGTTGGCGGCTCGCCGTTGCCGACAATGACTCCGATCGCCGGCGTACCGCTCGCCTGAGGTCATGCGTCCGGCGCCCAATCCATAGTGGCCAGTGCTCCGAATCCCTGCGAGGCCGCCGGTTCGCGGCGGCGACTCAGGTAGGAGGGTCGCAATGGCTACAAGGGACATGGCTGGTGTTGGCACCACCGGCCGGCTCAACTCACTCGTCGCCGGGGTTGTGGGAACGGTCTTCATCGTGGTTGGCCTGCTCGGCTTCACGGTCTCCGGTGACCACTCCGTCGCGGGCCACACCGGCGGGCAGTTGCTCGGGCTGTTCCAGGTCAACATCCTGCACAACATCGTTCACATCGCGGTCGGCGCGGCCATGGTCGCCGCGGCAATCGCCGGTACCCGGGCGGCCCGGGTGGCCAACACCCTGATCGGGGCCGTCTACCTCGCCCTCGGCCTGCTGGGCCTATTCATCACGGGTGACAATCCGCTCAACATCATCGCGCTGAACGGCGCTGACAACGGTCTGCACCTCGTCATGGGCGCCGTTCTGGTGACCGTAGGTCTCGGCGCAGACAAACGCTAACCCGCGCCCCGTCGATTCCCGGCGGAGTCGTGTGCGCAGGAACGCGACTCCGCCCATATCGAGTCTGGCCGTGCGAAGCCTTGTTCAGCTGCTGGCCTTCCAACGTTCCTTTTTACCGGGTTCTGGTGCACCGATAGCGACACCAGATCCAGGTGATCAAGTGCGAGCTGGTCGAGACCGTCAGTGCGGGGTGATGGCGTCCAGCTCGGCGAGGTCCTCGGCGGTGGGCGACCAGGCGACCGCGGCCGCATTGGCTCGGACCTGGTCGGGCGTGGTAGCGCCCGCGATGACGGAGGCGACCGTGGGCTTGGCGGCCAACGCGCCGATAGCGACCTCAAGCATCGACAGCGAGCGCTCCCGCGCGTACACATCGATCTTTTCGAGAACGTCCCACGGCGCCTCCGCCACGTAGGCCGACCATCGGTTCTGGGCGAGCCGGCTGCCCGGCGGAATGTTGTCTCGGTGGTACTTGCCCGTGAGCAGTCCGTTCGCCAACGGGAAGTACGGCAGTAGCCCGAGGCCGAAACGCTCGCATGCTGCGACGAGGTCGTGCTCCGCCGAGCGCCTCAGCAGCGAGTACTCGTTCTGGGCGCTCACGAAGGGGGTGAGGTGTCCGGTGCGAGCGACCCACGCGGCATCGGCGACCTGCCACCCTAGGAAGTTGGACGAGCCGACGTAGCGCAGCTTGCCCGCGCGTACCAGATCGTCGAGGATCGACAGGGTCTCCTCGATTGGTGTGTCCGGGTCGGGGACGTGCATCTGGTAGAGGTCGATGTGGTCGGTGCCGAGCCTTTGTAGCGACGCCTCGACGGCCCGCATCACGTAGCGGCGGCTCCCCCGCGCGCCCCAGTCGGGCCCGTTGGCGCCCTCCATGTCCGCTCCAAACTTGGTGGCGACAACCACATGGTCGCGCCTGCCGTTGGCCTTCAAGGCCGCGCCGAGAAGCTCCTCCGAGGTTCCGTGCGGGTCGCCGTAGACGTCGGCCGTGTCGAACAGGTTGATGCCGCAGTCGATCGCCGCGTCCACCACCGCGCAGGTGGCGGCGGCGTCAACCTTGCGGCCGAAGTTATTGCACCCTATGCCCACGACGGAGACTGCGAGACCGGAGCCGCCGAGTCGCCGATAGCTCATGTCAGCCATGCCCGGCAGCCTAACCGGGCATGTCCGGGGCGCGTTTTCTCGTCGCGGACCGCACGATCAGGTAGAGCAGGATGCCCAGCGGACCGAAGAGGAGTATGAGCGCCAGCACCGGCGCCACCGTTTCCAGCCGCGGGTTGACCACGATGATCTCTACGAGCTCCCACACCCGCCGTATGAGGAGCACGGTGTACAGGATCGCCAAGGGCGTACGCCCACGGCTGCGACACGATCCGGACGGTCCATCCCCACTGGGGTACGAAGATCATAAGTAGCCAGAGCGGGAGTACGGGCAGCGCCGCCAACGAGAAGACCGCGCGCTCCAGCTCATGCCAGGTCGCCCGTGTCCACCAGGCGGCGGGCGGAGGCGTCCTGCTGGGCCAGGCGTCGTAGCGCGTTGAGCACCGCTTCACCCAGAATCGTGCCGGTGACGACGCCCTCGACCATCCGTGCGGGTTCGCCGCGAGCGATCACGGTGTCGACCTCCCGGGCCGCGACGAGCTCGGCTGCGTCTGCGTACGTCTCCATGCACTCGAGCAGATCGTCCTGGCCGAGGGCGCGGAAAGCGGCCACCGCGTCGGCGGCGTGGTCGAAGTCGGGGCAGTCGTCGTCGACGTGCCAGCCGCGTGCGCGGACCAAAGCCACCACCTCATCCCGGGCGGACCGCCAGGACGGGTCGTCCGCATCGCGGCGCCTCGGCCGGTTCAGCGCGCCGTGCGCCGCCCCGAGCAGGAAATGCGGCGGGAGTTCGGGAGTATCGACCGCGGCCAGCACGTCGCGGGCAGCCGCGACCGTGAGCCCGCCGACGTCGATCAGTGCCCGGATCAGGCGTAGGCGGTAGAGGTGGCCGTCGCCGTACTCCGCCTGGTTACGGCCGGTCGCCGTCCCGGCCGTCAGGAGGCGCTCGCGTAGGTAGAACTTGATCGACGGGATGCTCGTCCCGCTGTGTCGGCTCAGCTCGGCGATCCGCACGTCCGTCACCTCTTGCGCCTTCGGTCCCAGAAGTGGATAGTAGCACTATCGGTTAGTGGATAGCGCCGCTATCCGCGCGGAGAGGAGTTCGTGATGGCGACAGTGACACCCGCTAGGATGAGCGCTGACCTCGAGGGTGACTTCGTGGTCTTTCTGATCGGCATGCGCATCAATAAGCCGTGGAAGCTGCATAAGTGGCTGCCGGTCGCCCGGGCGATGGGCCCGATGCTCCGGGTGCTGTCGCGGCGCAAGGATCTCGGGCTGCTGGGATTCACCACCTGGTTCGGCCCGAACGGACCGCTGCTCGTCCAGTACTGGCGCAGCTTCGCTGATCTTGAGCGCTTCGCCCGCGATGCGTCGCTGCCGCACCACGAGGCCTGGCGCCGATTCAACCGTCGGGTGGGCACCGATGGCGACGTCGGGATCTGGCACGAGACGTACGCCGTGCGGGCTGGCCAGCACGAAAGCGTGTACGTGAACATGCCAGTAATAGGGCTCGCGGCGGCGGGCGCCCAAATCCCGGTAGCGGTTCGGGGCGACAGCGCGGGTCAGCGGCTGCGCTTCGCGGTGCGACAGCGCTTCGTGGAGCGACAGCGCTTCGTGGAGCGACAGCGCTTCGTGGAGCGACACGGACACCACGTACCCTCGACTCGTGACGCCTGACATCGACGGCATTCTGCAGCGCGCGGCGGACGGTGGCCGGATCTCGGCCGAGGAGGCACTGCTGCTCTACACCGACGCCCTGCTGCATCCTCTCGGCGAGGCGGCGGACGCGGTACGGCGGCGCCGCTATCCAGATGGCATCGTCACATATCTCATCGACCGCAACATCAACTACACCAACGTGTGCGTGACGGCGTGTAAGTTCTGTGCCTTCTACCGGGCGCCCAAGCACGAAGAGGGCTGGTCACACTCGACTGAGGAGATCTTGCGCCGCTGTGGCGAGGCGATCGAGCTCGGCGCGACCCAGGTGATGCTCCAGGGTGGCCACCATCCCGAGTACGGGGTGGAGTACTACGAGTCGCTGTTCGGGTCGGTCAAGGCCGCGTACCCGGCTCTGGTGATCCACTCGATCGGGCCCAGCGAGATCCTGCATATGACCAAGGTGTCCGGAGTGACGATCGAGGAGGCCGTCCGCCGCATCAAGGCGGCGGGCCTCGACTCGATCGCCGGGGCGGGCGCGGAGATGCTGCCGCTGCGACCACGCCAGGCCATCGCACCGCTGAAGGAGTCGGGCGAGCGCTGGCTTGAGGTCATGGAGGTCGCCCATGGTCTCGGGGTGGAGTCGACCGCGACCATGATGATGGGCACGGGCGAGACCAACGCGGAGCGCATCGAGCACCTGCGGATGATCCGCGATGTCCAGGACCGCACCGGCGGCTTCCGTGCGTTCATCCCGTGGACGTACCAACCGGAGAATAACCACCTTAAGGGCCGTACGCAGGCGACGTCGCTGGAGTACTTGCGGCTGATCGCGGTCGCCCGTCTTTTCTTTGACAACGTCGCGCATCTGCAGTCGTCGTGGCTCACCACCGGCAAGGACGTTGGTCAGTTGTCGCTGCACATGGGCGTCGACGACCTGGGATCGATCATGCTCGAGGAGAACGTGATCTCTTCGGCCGGCGCGCGGCACCGCTCGAACCTGCACGACCTCGTGTGGCTGATCCGCTCCGCGGGGCGCATCCCGGCCCAGCGCGACACCCTCTACCGGCACCTGCGGGTGCACTGGACCCCGGCCGACGACCCAACCGACGAGCGCGTGCAGTCGCACTTCTCATCCATAGCGATTCCGGGCGGAGGTACGGGGCGCTCGCTGCCGCTGGTGGACGCGTGAGCCGGGCGTCCATGGACAAGGAGCCGCGCGAGGTCGCCGCGATGTTCGACGGCGTGGCTTCGCGCTACGACCGGACGAACACGATCCTCTCATTCGGCCGGGACCGGACCTGGCGGCGCGCGACCAGGGCCGCGCTGGACCTGCGACCCGGCGAACGCTGTCTCGATCTCGCCGCGGGGACGGGAGTGTCCACCGAGGAACTCGCCCGCTCCGGCGCCAACGTGGTCGGCGTGGATATCTCGCTCGGCATGCTGCAGGTCGGACACCGCGCCCGGCCATCCGTGCCGCTGCTCGCCGGTGACGGGCTGACCCTGCCATTCGGGGACGCCTCGTTCGATGCGGTGACGATCTCCTTTGGTCTGCGCAATATTGTGGACACGACGGCGGCGCTCGTGGAGATGGCCCGGGTAACCAGGCGGGGCGGCCGCCTCGTGGTGTGCGAGTTCAGCGCCCCCATCAACTCGGCGTTTCGTCGCGTCTATCTGGGTTACCTGATGCGGGCCTTGCCAGCGGTGGCCCGGCGGGTTTCGTCGAACCCCGACGCGTACGTGTATCTCGCGGAGTCGATCCGCGCCTGGCCGCACCAGGCCGCGCTGGCAGCGGTGGTGTCGCGCTCGGGTTGGAGTCACGTCGGCTGGCAGAACCTCACCGGCGGCATCGTGGCCCTCCACCGCGCCACCCGCCCCTGACCACATGTGGATAGACCGGCGCGGTCGGGCGCGCGCCGGGTGCAGCCTGTGGATGATGCGAGCGCGATCTTGCTGGGTTCAGCCAGGCTTCCCGAACAGGCTGGTGGCGACTGGTTGGACCGTCCTGCACTTCACCTGGCGTGACTTGACCGAGCGGCCGGAGTACGTCATCGCCACAATTCGGACGATGCTTGCCCGGCTGAGCGCCTCGGCGGCGTGAAGATCGCAGTCACGGTCGCAGATGCACAGGAAACCGCCGCGGCAGGCACACTAACTCCGATCTTCGTTGTTGCGAAGGACTAGCGACTAAGGGTCACCTAAGAAACGAGGGTCCCGCAAACGGTTCTAGACTGCCTTCCGGTGCGCTTGTGAAGAGTTTCACGAGCGTTCAATTCAGCCAAGGAGGTGCCGCATGGGCCGCGCAAGCACCGATACCGACGCAAGCACACGCACCGACGCAAGCAAACGCACCGACGCAGACGTCATCGTCGTTGGCGGGGGCCCCGGGGGTTCCGCGACGGCATTCCACCTGGCTCGCCACGGCGTCAACGTGCTCGTCCTAGAGAAGGCGGAGTTTCCTCGGGAGAAGGTATGCGGCGACGGGCTTACGCCGCGTGCGGTGAAGCAGTTGGTGGCGATGGGCGTCGACACCGAGGGCCAGGGTTGGACCCGCAACCGCGGACTTCGCGTCATCGGCGGCGGGGTTCGGCTCGAGCTCGACTGGCCCGATCTGTCGAGCTTTCCCAACTTTGGGCTTACCCGCACGAGGCTCGATTTTGACGAGATACTCGTCCGACGGGCCACCGAACAGGGCGCGGTGCTGCAGACCGGCACCACGGTCACCGGCCCGGTGTACGACGCGACCGGCCGGGTCGTCGGCGTCGAGACCATGTGTGGGCCGGACAAGGAACCCAGGACCTACCGGGCCCCGCTGGTCGTCGCCGCGGACGGCGTGTCGGGCCGGTTCCCGCTCGCCATGGGTATGGTCAAGCGGGCGGATCGTCCGATCGGGGTCGCCGTCCGCCGCTACTACAAAAGCCCCCGGCATAACGACGAGTATCTGGAGTCGTGGCTTGAGCTGCGCGGCAAGAACGACACCCAGAAGCTGCTGCCCGGTTATGGCTGGATCTTCGGTATGGGCGACGGTCGCGTCAATGTCGGTCTCGGCGTGCTGAACTCCTCGGTCGACTTCGGTAAGAGCAACTACAAGGAGATGCTCGTCGACTGGATGGGCGCGACCCCGCCCGATTGGGAGATGAACGACGAGGCGAACGCGGACGGCCCGATCATGGGCGCGGCCCTGCCGATGGGCTTCAACCGGGTGCCGCACTACACCCGCGGCGTGCTGCTCGTCGGCGACTCCGGTGGCATGGTCAATCCCTTCAACGGCGAGGGGATCGCGTACGCGATGGAGTCGGGCGCCCTCGCCGCCGAGGTCGCCGTGCAGGCGTTAGCGGAGAAGGACGCCGCTCGCCGCGAACGCACGCTGCAGTTCTACCCCGTTGAGTTGAAGGCCCGCTACGGCGGGTACTACCGACTGGGCGGGTGGTTCGTGAAGCTCATCGGTCGACCTGAGATCATGAGATTCGCGACCAAGCACGGCATGCCCCACCCGACGCTCATGCGGTTCGTGCTGAAGCTACTTGCGAACCTCACCGATCAGCGCGGCGGGGACGCCATGGACCGCGTGATAAATGCGATGACCCGAGTGGTTCCGGCGGTTTGAGGTGGCTTTGAACTCGCGAGCCCGCCACCCTCGGCCATCGGCGCCCGTACCGTAAGAAATAGTGTGAACTGGTTTCCGTGGAGTCACCCGATCGATCGGAAGGACGAGGCAGGCAGAGATCATGTCGCTCTCCGCTTACGTACCCATTCTTGCGCTGTTTGCCCTAGCGACGGCGTTCACGCTGTTCTCGGTGGGCATCTCGCAGATCGTCGGCCCAAAGCGCTACAACCGCGCGAAGCTTGAGGCGTACGAGTGCGGCATTGAGCCGTCCCCGGAGCCCGTCGGAGGGGGCCGCTTCCCGGTCAAGTTCTACCTGACCGCCATGCTCTTCATCATCTTCGATATCGAGATCATTTTTCTGTACCCGTGGGCCGTGACGTTCGCTGATCTGGGCCTATTCGGATTCGTCGAGATGCTCCTGTTCATCGGCACCGTCTTCATCGCGTACGCATATGTCTGGCGTCGCGGTGGACTGGACTGGGACTGAGGGCCAATGGGAATCGAAGAGAAGCTCCCGAGCGGAGTCCTGCTCACCACGGTCGAGAGGGTCATCAATTGGGCCCGCAAGTCGTCGACCTGGGGTGCCACCTTCGGTCTCGCCTGCTGCGCGATCGAAATGATGGCGGCCGGCGCCCCCCACTACGACCTCGGTCGATGGGGGATGGAGGTCTTCCGGGCGTCGCCCCGGCAGGCCGATCTGATGATCGTGGCCGGCCGGGTCAGCCAGAAGATGGCCCCGGTGCTGCGCCAGATCTACGACCAGATGGCCGATCCCAAATGGGTGCTCTCGATGGGAGTGTGCGCCTCGAGCGGTGGGATGTTCAACAACTACGCCATCGTGCAGGGCGTGGACCACATTGTTCCGGTCGACATGTACCTGCCTGGCTGTCCACCGAGGCCGGAGATGCTCATCGACGCCATCCTCAAGCTGCGCGAGAAGATCCTGCACGAGCCGCTAGGCGCGAATGGCCGCAAGATGCTCGAGGCCCGCACGGCGCGCGGCGACGTGCCGGTCGTGGCTCCCGGCGCGATGCCGTCGTCGTACCGTTCGGACTCCGAGCGTCGCAAGGAGTGGGAGATGGCGGTACGCGAAGGTCGGGAGGAGCAGCTACGCATAGAGAACTGGATGAAGGACGGCCGGCACCTGCAGGGCGGTGGACGGTGGTAGCGAAGACTCCCGCGGAGGAGCCCGGCAGCGTCCCGGTCAGCGCTCCACCTGTCGGCGCCACGAGCGGTGCTCCCGCGGAACTCCCGCCGGCCAGCCCGTCCGGGCAGGGCATGTTCGGCATCCAGGATTCCGGCGACACATCCGGCTTCGGCGGCCTGGTCCGGCGCCACGTCATCGTGGTGGGCACCCCTCGCCCGTACGGAAGCTACTTCGACGACGTGTTCGACGCCCTCGAAGAGGCTTACCCCGGGCTGGACGGTGCCATCGAGAAAGTCGTCGTCGACCGGGGCGAACTGACCCTACACATCAAGCCGGAGAAGGTCGCCGAGGTGTGCCGGGTGATGCGCGACGACCACGCGCTCCGCTTCGAACTCTGTTCGTCCGTGTCCGGCGTGGACTATCTCGGCGCCGATGAGCGGCGCCTGCACATCGCCTACCACCTGACCTCGATGACGTATCGCCGCAGGATCCGGCTGGAGGCCGCGGTCTCGGCCGAGAGTCCCTACCTGCCCAGCGTCACGAGCATCTACCCGACCGCCGATTGGCAGGAGCGCGAGACATACGACATGTTCGGCGTCATCTTCGATGGGCACCCCAACCTCACCCGCATCCTCATGCCGGACGACTGGGAGGGCCATCCGCAGCGCAAGGACTATCCGCTGGGTGGCATTCCGGTCGAGTACAAGGGCGCGGAGATCCCGCCGCCCGACCTCAGGAGGTCCTACCAGTGAGCGAGCGTCGGCGAGCGAACCGGCAGGCTGAGCAATGCTGTGCCTCGTGCCCGCCCGGACCGAAGGGAGGACGGGCATGAGTGCTAGCTACGCCACCGAGCGCGAGACCACTGAGGGCAAGGTCTTCACCGTAACCGGCGGGGACTGGGACACGATCGTCGGCGGCACGGATCCGCTCCACGACGAGCGCATCGTCGTCAACATGGGCCCGCAGCATCCGTCCACGCACGGCGTGCTCCGGCTGATCCTTGAGCTCGAGGGCGAGACGGTCAAGGAGTGTCGGCTCGTGGTTGGCTACCTGCACACCGGGATCGAGAAGAACCTCGAGTTTCGCAACTGGGTGCAGGGCACGACGTTCGTCACCCGGATGGACTACCTCGCCCCCATCTTCAACGAGACGGCGTACAGCCTGGCGGTGGAGAAGCTGCTCGGGATCGAGGAGCAGATCCCCGACCGGGCGACGACGATCCGCGTGCTCATGATGGAGCTCAACCGGATCGCCTCCCATCTCGTGTGGCTCGGCACCACCGGTTTGGAGCTGGGCGCAATCTCGATGATGTTGTATGGCTTCCGCGAACGGGAGTACATCCTCGAGATCTTCGAGATGGTCACCGGCCTGCGGATGAACATGGGATACGTGCGGCCCGGCGGGGTCTCCCAGGACGTGCCGCCAGAGGCCATCGCCAAGATCCGGGACTTCCTCACGCTGATGCCCAGCAAGCTCAAGGACTATGAGGGCCTGCTGTCCGGTCAGCCGATCTGGATCGAGCGCACCAAGGGCGTGGCCATGCTCGATGTCACCGCCTGCCTCGCACTAGGCGTCACCGGCCCCGTGCTCCGCTCGGCGGGGCTCGGTTGGGATCTTCGCAAGCAGATGCCCTACTGCGGTTACGAGACGTACGAGTTCGAGGTTCCGACCGCGACGACGGCCGACGTCTGGGCTCGTTATGAGGTCCGTCTGGCCGAGATGCGCGAGTCCCTGAAGCTCATCGAGCAGTGCCTCGATCGGTTGGAGCCCGGACCCATCATGATTGCGGACAAGAAGATCGCCTGGCCGGCTCAGCTTGCCATCGGCGTCGACGGCCTCGGCAACTCGCTGGAGTACGTGGCGAAGATCATGGGGCAGTCGATGGAGTCGCTGATTCACCATTTCAAGCTCGTGACCGAGGGCTTCCGGGTCCCGCCCGGTCAGGTGTATGTCGCCATCGAGGGGCCGCGCGGCGAACTCGGCGTCCACGCGATCTCCGATGGCGGTACCCGTCCCTATCGGGTGCACTATCGGGAGCCGAGCTTCATCAATCTCCAGGCGCTCCCAGCCATGGCCGAGGGTGCACTTATCGCCGACGTCATCGCCGGTGGCGCCTCGCTGGATCCCGTCATGGGTGGGTGTGATCGCTAATGGGCTTCGGTGAGGAGACCCTGGTCCGGGCGAAGGAGATCATCGCGCGATTCCCGGACGGCAAGTCGAGGTCGGCGCTGCTGCCGATGCTCCACCTTGTCCAGTCGGAGGAGGGCTATGTCTCGCCGGACGGCATCGGCTTCTGCGCAGAGACACTCGGTCTCACCCGGGCCGAGGTCGGGGCGGTGGCCACCTTCTACACGATGTACAAGCGGCGGCCGACCGGTGATTGGCTCGTGAGCGTCTGCACGAACACGATGTGCGACGTGCTCGGCGGTGGTCGCGTGTTTGAGATGCTGTCCGAGTACCTCGATGCCGGCCATGATGAGACCACAGCCGACGGAAAGATCACCCTCGAACACGCTGAGTGTCTCGCCGCGTGCGACTACGGGCCGGTCATGACGGTCAACTACGAATTCTTCGACAAGGTCGATGTGGAGACCTCGCTCGGCGTCGTGACCCAACTGCAGGAGGGCATCCGGCCCGCGCCAACGCGCGGTGCCCGCCTCTGCACCCTCAAGGAGATGTCGTTGCAGCTGGCGGGATTCCCCGACGACCGCGAAGGGGCAATCGCCGACGGCGTCGCCGGCGACCCGACTCTGCGCGGCAACCGCCTGGCCGAGGAGCACGGAGTCACCCTGCCGGACTTCGATCCGGACCCCCCGATCGTGAAGCCGAAGGAGACCAGATGAGCGGGCCCGTGGCACCTCCGTCAAAGGCGGTGCTCGCGAAGCTGACGCCGGTGCTCACCAAGCGCTGGCCGTCGCCGGACGCGTGGCGGCGCAGGGCCTACGAACAGCTGGACGGGTACCGGGCGCTGCGCAAGGCCATCACCGCGCATCCCGATGACCTGATCCAGCTCATCAAGGACTCGGGCCTGCGCGGGCGTGGCGGTGCTGGCTTCCCCACCGGGATGAAGTGGGGTTTCATCCCCCAGAATGATGGCAAGCCGCACTACCTCGTCGTCAATGCCGACGAGGGCGAGCCGGGCACGTGCAAAGACCTACCGCTGATGACGCACGACCCACACTCTCTTGTGGAGGGCGCGATCATCGCCTCGTACGCGATCCGGGCTCACCGCGCGTACATCTATGTCCGCGGCGAGGCGGTCAACGCCGCTCGGCGGCTGCGCAACGCGGTGAGCGAAGCGTATGAGGCCGGCTACCTCGGCAAGAACATTCTGGACTCGGGCTTCGACCTTGACCTCGTCGTCCACAGTGGTTCCGGCGCCTACATCTGTGGCGAGGAGACGGCGCTGCTTGACTCGCTCGAGGGCTTCCGCGGCCAACCGCGGCTTCGCCCGCCGTTCCCGGCCACCCACGGCCTTTACGCGTGCCCCACGGTGGTCAACAACGTGGGCACCATCGCCAGCGTGCCCTACATCGTGCTGGGTGGCGCGGACTGGTGGCGGAAGATGGGCACCGAGAAGTCGTCCGGCCCGATGATCTACTCCCTCTCCGGTCGCGTGGTGAACCCCGGCCAGTACGAGTGCTCAATGGGCATTACGCTGCGGGAGCTGATCGAACTCGCCGGCGGCATGCTGCCCGGCCACCAGCTGCGCTTCTGGACTCCTGGCGGCTCGTCGACCCCCCTGCTGACCGCTGACCATACCGACGTGCCGCTCGACTTCGAGTCCGTCGCGGCAGCCGGGTCGATGTTGGGCACTACGGCGACCCAGATCTTCTCCGATCAGGACTGTCCCGTCTACGCCACCTACCGGTGGCTGGACTTCTACCACCATGAGTCGTGCGGCAAATGCACGCCGTGCCGTGAGGGCAGCTATTGGATGGTGAAGACCTTCCGCCGGATCCTGTCCGGCCACGGCACCCACGAGGACCTTGACACGCTGCTCGACACCTGCGACAACATCCTCGGCCGGTCGTTCTGCGCTCTTGGTGACGGTGCGACCAGCCCGGTGACCTCGTCGCTGGCCTACTTCAAGCAGGACTACTTGGACTACATCGAGGGCCGGGTGGCTCCGAAACTGTCCGGCAAGCAGCTGGTGGGGGCACACTAATGGCGTCCAATGTGGTCAAGACCACGGCGCCGGCCGCTGAGCCGGCCGGCCAGCTCACCACCAGGGCCGACATGGTCACCCTCACCATCGACGGGATCGAGGTGACCGCGCCGAAGGGTGCGCTGGTGATCCGGGTGGCCGAGCAGCTGGGCATCGAGATTCCGCGCTTCTGCGACCACCCGTTGCTGGAGCCCGCCGGTGCGTGCCGGCAGTGTTTGGTCGAGGTGGAGGGTCAGCGCAAGCCGGTGGCCTCGTGCACGCAGACGGTGGCGGATGGCATGGTTGTCCATACCCAGCTCACCTCTCTTGTCGCCAAGAAGGCACAGGAGGGCATCATGGAGCTGCTGCTCATCAACCACCCCCTGGACTGCCCGATGTGCGACAAGGGGGGCGAGTGTCCGCTGCAGAACCAGGCGATGTCAACCGGTCGAGCCGACACACGGTTCCACGAGCCCAAGCGCGAGTACCCGAAGCCGGTCAACATCTCGACCCAGGTGCTGCTCGACCGTGAGCGGTGCGTGCTGTGTCAGCGGTGTACGCGGTTCTCGGAGGAGATCGCCGGCGACAAGTTTATCGATCTCATGGAGCGCTCGTCCGAGGAGCAGATCGGCATCGACCCGGAGGAGCCCTTCAACTCATACTTCTCCGGCAACACGATCCAGATCTGCCCCGTCGGTGCGCTCACCGGGAGTCAGTACCGGTTCCGGGCCCGTCCGTTCGATCTGGTCTCCTCGCCGAGCGCGTGCGAGCACTGCGCAGCCGGGTGTGCGCAGCGCACCGACCATCGCCGCGGGAAGGTGATGCGCCGCCTCGCCGGCGACGACCCGGCGGTCAATGAGGAGTGGAACTGCGACAAGGGCAGGTGGGGATTCCAATACGCCACTGCGTTCGACCGACTCACCACGCCGATGGTCCGCGACGCCAAGACGGGAGAACTGCGCGAGGCGAGCTGGCCTGAGGCGCTCCGGGCCGCCGGTGAGGGCCTGAGTCGGGCCCGCGATGGGGCGTACGGCGTCGGCGTGCTCACCGGCGGGCGCCTGACGGTGGAGGACGCCTACGCCTACTCGAAGTTCACCCGCGCAGTGCTCCACAGCAACGACATAGACTTCCGCGCCCGACCGCTCTCCGTGGAGGAGGCCGACTTCCTCGCCGCGTCCGTCGCCGGGGTGACGGGTGTGACGTATGCCGATGTGGACTCGGCGCCGTCCGTGGTCCTCGTCGGGCTGGAGCCGGAGGAGGAGTGCCCGATTCTCTTCCTGCGCATACGCAAGGCGCACGCCAAGCGCGCCCTGGCCGTGCATGCTGTCGCGCCGTTCGTATCGGGTGGCCTGGCGAAGCTGGGCGCGACCGTGATCCAGGCCGTCCCTGGCGACGAGGCGTCCATCCTGGCCACGTCCGCGGAGCTGAGGGACGCGCTTCTGAAACCCGGCGCGATCCTCTTCGTCGGTGAGCGGCTCGCTGGAGTCCCGGGCGGGCTCTCCGCCGCGGCCTCGCTCGCCGCGAAGACCGGCGCGAGACTGGCTTGGGTGCCGCGCCGCGCCGGCGATCGGGGGGCGGTGGACTCGGGCTGCCTGCCGAATCTGCTCCCAGGTGGCCGGCCGGTCAACGACGCGGCTGCTCGGGCCGAGCTCGGCGAGGCCTGGGGGCTCAAGGCCGGAATCATCTCCGGCTCGGTCGGTCGTGACACCGACGGGATCATCAAGGCGGCGGCGGCGGGGAAGATCGGTGCTCTGGTCGTCGCCGGCGTAGACCCGGCGGACCTGGCCGACCCCGTGCTCGCCGAGGAGGCGCTGGACGCGGTCGACTTCCTCGTCTCGTTCGAGGTCCGGCACTCGGCCGTGGCTCGCCGAGCCAACGTGGTCTTCCCGGTCGCGCCGGTGGTGGAGAAGGCGGGCACCTTCCTGGATTGGGAGGGCCGCCTGCGCACGTTCCACACCGTGCTGGAGACGACCGCGGTCCCGGACGCACGTGTCCTCGACGCGCTCGCTCGCGAGATGGGTGTGGAACTGCGCTGTGGCGATGTCACGGCGATCCGGCGTGAGTTGGGCTCACTGCCGGCGAGTACGGCGCAGCGGATGGCCGCGCCGAAGGTTGCCGCCGCTGGGGCGCGAACGCCGGGCGCGGGTGAGGCAGTCCTGGCGACCTGGCCCCAGTTGATCGACCTTGGCAGCATGCTCGACGGGGATGAGTTTCTTGCCGGCACCGCTCGTCCGTCGAGGGTTCGGCTCTCGAAGGCCATGGCCGCAGCCCTGGGCGTCGCCGATGGTGTCGAGGTCGCCGTAGCCACCGAGCGCGGCACAATCGCTCTGCCCGCGCAGGTGACGGAGATGCCCGACGGCGTTGTCTGGGTGCCGACGAACTCGCCAGGGTCCACTGTGGCTCGGACGCTCAGCGTGACCTCTGGGGCGATCGTCACCGTCTCGACCGGCGCAGGAGGTACACCATGAGGTTCCTCACTCAGGATCCGACGCTGGCGGACTTCGGCCACGACCCGTGGTGGCTGATCCTCCTGAAGATCGTTGTCGCGTTCATCTTCGGCATGAGCATGATCCTGCTCGGAGTGTGGTTCGAGCGACGCGTCGTGGCCCGGATGGCCGTTCGACCAGGTCTTAACCAGGTCGGCCCGTTCGGCCTCTTGCAGACCCTGGCCGACGGCATCAAGGGCATCCTCAAGGAGGACCTCCTGCCGCGGACCGCCGACAAGGTGGTGTTCTTCTTCGCCCCCACCGTCCCCGCCATCTTCGCGTTGACGGCGTTGTCGGTGATTCCGTTCGGACCCATGGTCAGCATCTTCGGCGTGCAGACCCCGCTTCAGGTCACCGACGTGCCGGTCGCGGTGCTCGTCGTGCTCGCCTGCTCGGCGATGGGTATCTACGGCATCGTGCTGGGTGGATGGGCGTCCGGCTCCACGTACCCGCTGCTCGGTGGACTCCGGTCCTCCGCGCAGATGATCTCGTACGAGGTGGCCATGGGTCTGTCCATCGTGGCCGTGTTCATGACCGCTGGAACCATGTCCACCTCGGGCATCGTCGCCGCCCAGGCGGGCGGCAGCGAGGCATCCTGGAGTATCTTCGGCTGGCACCCCACCGTGCCGTCCTGGTACGCGATCCTGCTCATCCCAAGTTTTCTGATTTTCGTCGTCTCCGCGTTCGGCGAGACCAACCGGGCGCCGTTCGACCTTCCCGAAGCCGAGACCGAGCTCGTGGCCGGGTACATGACGGAGTACAGCTCGATCAAGTTTCTGCTCTACCTGCTCTCTGAGTACGTCGCGATGGTCGTAATGTCGTCGATCATCGCGACCATGTTCCTGGGCGGCTGGCGCGCGCCGTGGCCGATCACGGCGTTCTGGTCCGGGGCGAACTCGGGCTGGTGGCCGCTGCTGTGGTTCCTGGCCAAGGTGGTGCTGCTTCTGTTCATCTTTGTCTGGGTGCGGGCGACGCTGCCCCGACTGCGTTACGACCAGTTCATGAAGTTGGGCTGGAAGGTGTTGCTCCCGGTCAACCTGATCTGGATCCTGCTGCTGGGCGGCCTGAGGGTCATGCAGGACGAGCAGTTCAGTGGACGCAACCGTTGGCTGATCATCGGTGGTGCGGTCGTGGCGGTGTTGCTTGTCGCGCTGCTGTGGCCGGCCCGCAAGGCCGAGCCGAAGACAACATTGGAGGAGCAGATGTCCGCGCGGCCGTCCGGCAGCTTCCCGCTACCACCGCTGGACCTGCAGGTCCCGCCGAGCCCCCGGGCGAAGCGCGTCGTCGCGGAGCGGCGGCCGGCGAATGTGACCGCGAGCGGCGCCGGTTCCGGCCAGGTCGCCGACGCCGACACCGACGCCGACGAGAAGGAGGTGTGACGTGGGCGCGATCACCGACTCGGTGAAAGGCTTCGGCGTCACCTTCGCCCACCTGTTCCGCAAGGTCGTGACGACCAAGTATCCGTTCGAGCATCCGGTCGCGGCCCCGCGCTATCACGGCCGGCACATCCTCAACAGGCACCCGGACGGGCTCGAGAAATGCATCGGATGTGAGCTGTGCGCGTGGGCCTGCCCGGCCGACGCCATTTACGTCGAGGGGGCCACGAACACCGAGGCCAACCGGTACTCGCCGGGAGAGCGCTACGCGTCGGTGTACCAGATCAACTACGCCCGGTGCATCTTCTGTGGGCTGTGCATCGAGGCGTGCCCGACCAGATCGCTGACCATGAGCAACGAGTACGAACTCGCGCGGGACAGCCGCAGCGATCTCATCTTCACCAAGGAGCAGCTCCTCGCGCCGCTGCTGCCGGGGATGGAGAAACCGCCGCACCCCATGTGGCTGGGCGAGTCGGAGCGGGACTACTACGTCGGTGCGCTCGCTGACCCGGGCACAGCCGCGGGGGCCGAGCGCTCGCCGTCGTACACCGCCGGCCCAGAAGGGGATGAGACATGAGTACCGTTCTCGCGGCCGCCGGTGTGGGCGCCGGCGAGGCATGGACGTTTTGGATCCTGGGCCCATTGGCGATCCTCGCGGCTCTGGGCATGGTGGTGGCACGCAACGCCGTGCACTCCGCCCTCTGGCTGGTGCTCGTCATGCTGTGTCTGGGCGTGTTCTACGTGGTCCAAGCTGGACCGTTCATCGGTCTGGCGCAGATCATCGTCTACACCGGTGCGATCATGATGCTGTTCCTGTTCGTCCTGATGCTGGTCGGACGGGACGCGTCCGATTCGCTGATAGAGGTCCTGCGCGGCCAGCGCCTGGCGGCCGTGGCGCTCGGGCTGGGCTTCGCGGGGCTCGTCGGTGCGGCGTTCTTCCGGGCGCTGGACTCACGGGACGCGATCGGCCTGGCGCAGGCCAACGCCGAGGGCAATGTCCAGGGCATCGCGGCGTCGCTGTTCACCCGCTACGTGTTCGCGTTCGAAGTGACGTCGGCGCTGCTCATCGCGGCCGCGATCGGCGCTATGATCCTCGCGCACGTCGAGCGTCACAAGGACCAGAAGTTCACCCAGCCGGATCTCATGCGCGCTCGGTTCGCGCCCGGCAACTACCCTGGCCCGAAGCCGGGACCGGGCGTCTATGCCACGTCGACATCGGTGGCCACCCCGGGTTTGCTGCCGGACGGACGCCTGTCCGACCGGACCATCTCGCCGATCCTGCCCAAGCGAGAGCTGACCGAGGCCGAGTCCACGCCCAAGGCCACCGAGGGAAGGTAGTCCATCCACTATGGAACCTGGCTACTACGTCGTACTCGCGGCGGTCCTGTTTACCATCGGGGCCGTGGGCGTCCTGATTCGGCGGAACGCGATCGTTCTATTCATGTGCATTGAGCTGATGCTCAACGCGGGAAACCTGGCCCTGGTTACGTTCAGCCGGATCAACGGAACTCTGGACGGTCAGATCATGGCGTTCTTCGTTATGGTCGTGGCCGCGGCCGAGGTCGTCATCGGCCTGGCCATCATCATGTCGATCTTCCGGACGAGACGCTCGGCGAGCGTCGACGACGCGAACCTGCTGAAGTACTGAGGGACAGATGCACGCTTCTGCGTACGAGGTGTTGGCCAGTGCGGCCAGTGGGACCCTGAGCTCGTTCTGGCTGCTGATCGTGATCCCGGCGGCGAGCGGGGGGATCCTGCTCCTGCTCGGACGTCGCGCGGACCGGTGGGGACACCTGCTCGGCTGCGCCAGCGTGGGCGTCGCCTTCGTCCTTGGTCTTGTCTACTTCTTCCAACTTGGCGGCCTGCCGGCCACCGACCGCAGGGCCACATTGGATCTGTTCACATTCATTCAGGTCGCCGCCCTTAAGGTCGACTTCGGGTTGCTGTTCGATCCGCTCTCGGCCGTCTTCGTGCTGCTCATCACCGGAGTGGGCTTCCTCATCCACGTGTACGCGGTGGGCTACATGGCCGACGATCCGAAGCGGCGCACGTTCTTCGCCTATTTCAACATCTTCGTCGCGGCGATGCTCCTGCTGGTGCTGGGCAACAACTACGTGATGCTATACATCGGCTGGGAGGGCGTCGGTCTCGCCTCGTACCTGTTGATCTCTTTCTGGTATACCCGCCCCAGCGCGGCCACGGCCGGCAAGAAGGCGTTCATCATGAACCGCGTCGGCGACGCGGGCCTCGCCATCGCGATCTTCGTGATGTTCGCGAACCTCCACACGGTCAGCTACGACGGTGTCTTCGCCAACGTCGACCGGTTCACCAGCGGGACCACGCTAGCGTTGGGTCTACTGCTGCTGATTGGTGCGTGTGGAAAGTCGGGCCAGTTCCCATTGCAGGCGTGGCTGCCGGACGCGATGGAGGGCCCGACACCCGTCTCCGCCCTCATCCACGCGGCGACGATGGTCACCGCCGGCGTCTATCTCATCGCCCGGTCGAACCCCATCTTCGACGCCAACCCCACGGCGCAGGCGGTCGTGGCGGCGGTTGGCGCCGTCACGCTGCTGATCGGCTGCATCATCGGCTGCGCGAAGGACGACATCAAGCGGGTGCTGGCCTGGTCGACCGTGTCGCAGATCGGCTACATGTTCCTCGGCGTCGGCCTGGGCGGCGGAGCGTACGCCCTGGCCATCATCCACCTCCTCGCGCACGGTTTCTTCAAGGCCGGGCTCTTCCTCGGCGCTGGTTCGGTCATGCACGCCATGAACGACCAGGTCGACATCCGCCGCTTCGGCGGGCTGTGGAAGTACATGAAGATCACCTGGATCACGTTCGGAGTCGGCTGGCTCGCCATCATCGGCATCCCGCCGCTGTCCGGCTTCTTCTCCAAGGAGCCGATCATCGCGGAGGCCTTCGACCGGCCCGGGTGGGCGGGCTGGGTCCTCGGGTTCGCGGCGCTGCTCGGCGCCGGCCTTACCGCGTTCTACATGACGCGGCTGTTCGTGCTGACCTTCCACGGACCGGAGCGCTGGACGGATGACATCAAGCATCCGCATGAATCGCCGCCGGTGATGACGGTGCCGCTGATGCTGCTCGCGATCGGTTCCGCCGCCGCCGGCGCGCTCATGGCGACGCCGGTGCAGGACTGGCTGAACCCGACCGTGTTTGGTGTCGAGGGCGGCGAGGTACCCGAGCATGTCCACCTGAGCCATACGGTGGTGACGATCCTCTCGATCGCGATCACCGTGCTGGGCGGCCTGCTCGGCTGGTGGCTCTTCCGCAACGGAACCTCCCTGCAGGAACAGCCCGCCGGGCCGGTCGTCACGGCCGCACGCAAGAACCTTTACGGCGACACCGTCAACGAGACCGTCTTCGAGAAGCCCGGCACGTACCTGACCCGAGCACTCGTCTACTTCGACAACAAGGGCATCGACGGTCTGGTCAATGGGCTGGCCGCCGCTGTCGGCGGCGGATCTGGCCGGCTACGCCGGGCGCAGACCGGGTTCGTCCGCTCTTACGCCCTATCCATGCTCGGCGGCGCGCTGTTGGTGGCGGTCGCTTTCCTGGTAGTGAGGCTCGGGTAAATGTCTGACGCTGGCTTTCCGTACCTGTCCCTCCTGACCGGGCTGCCGCTACTGGGTGCACTCGTCGTGGCGCTGCTGCCCCGCACCCGCCCGGCGCTGGCCAAACAGGTCGCTCTGGCCTGGTCGATCGCGGTGCTGGGCTTAGCGCTCGCGACATGGTTCGCGTTCGAGCCGAATGGGGACCGGTTCCAGCTACGCGAGTCGTACCCGTGGATCCCGACCTGGGACGCCCGCTTCACGTTCGCCATCGACGGCATCGCACTAGTGATGATCGCGTTGATCGCGGTATTGGTGCCCCTGGTCATCATCTACTCGTGGGACGAGGTGCGCGAAGAGACCGGCACGCCCGCCAAGCGGTCCGTGCACGCCTACTTCGCGCTGCTGCTGGCGCTGCAGAGCACGATGATCGGCGTGTTCGCCGCCGCCGACATCTTCCTCTTCTACGTCTTCTTCGAGGTCATGCTCGTGCCGATGTATTTCCTCATCGGCTCGTACGGAGGAGCCCGCCGTCAGTACGCCGCGGTGAAGTTCTTCCTCTACTCGCTCGTCGGCGGCCTCCTTATGCTCGCCGCGGTCATCGGGCTGTGGGTGCTCGGAGGTCACACGTTCGACTGGCAGCGGCTCACCGAGGCCGACTTCTCCCAGGGTGCTGAGCGTTGGCTGTTCCTGGGTTTCTTCATCGCGTTCGCGATCAAGGCGCCGTTCTTCCCGTTCCATACGTGGCTGCCTGACGCGGGTGGGGCGGCCCCGGCCGGGGCGGCCGCGCTGCTTGTCGGCGTGCTGGACAAGGTGGGCACGTTCGGAATTCTGCGCTACTGCCTGCCGCTGTTCCCCAACGCGTCGAAGTACTTCGCTCCGCTGGGTATCGCGCTCGCGCTTGTCGGGATCATCTATGCAGCCTTACTCGCGGTCGGTCAGAACGATCTGAAGCGGCTCGTGTCCTACACGTCGGTAGCGCACTTCGGCTTCATCGGCGTTGGCATCTTCGCCTTCACCACCCAGGCCGGCTCGGGCGCGGTGCTCTACATGGTGAACCACGGCCTCGCCACCGGACTGCTGTTCCTCGTCGTTGGCATGTTCGTGTCGAGGCGTGGTTCTGCACTCGTCGGGGACTTCGGCGGCGCGGGCAAGACGGTGCCCGTACTCTCGGGTGTTTTTATCGTCGCCGGTCTCGCGTCGCTGTCGTTGCCGGGCACGGCGCCGTTCGTCAGCGAGTTCCTGGTGCTACTCGGCACGTTCTCGGTATACAAGACGGTGGCGGTCGTCGCTACGCTCGGCATCATTCTCGGCGCGGCCTACGTGCTGTGGATGATCCAGCGCACCACGCACGGCACGCCGAACCCGCAGATGGCGAAGGTACGGGGGATGCGCCGGGACCTCTCCTGGCGTGAGTCGATTGTGGTCGGCCCGCTGATCGCGCTGCTGGTGTTCTTCGGCTTCTATCCGAAGCCACTGCTCGACGTCATCAACCCGGCGGTGGCCTATACGTTGCATGACATCAAAAAAGAGGACCCCGCGCCGTCCGCCCAGGAGGCTGGCAAGTGAACGGTTTCACGATCGCGACGCCGGCGCAGGTGCTGGCCATCGACGTCAGGCTGCCTGATCTCGACTACGCCGCGATGGCGCCGATGCTGGTTCTCTTTGGCGCGGCGTGTCTCGGCGTGCTGGTGGACGCCTTCGCGCCGCGGCAGAGCCGCCACACGATCCAGTTCGCGCTCTCGTTCATCGCACTGACGGTGGCGCTGCTGGCGGTGATTCGGGAGGCTCGCGTGGGCAGCCGCGAGCTCACCGCGGACGTGGCCCTCGCCATCGACGGACCGACGCTGTTTCTGCAGGGCACCCTCGCGGTCCTCGGCATCGTAGCGCTGCTACTGGTGGGCGAACGGGCGCTGGAGAAGGGCGGCCCGTTCGTGTCGCAGGCGGCGATACCCGTCGGCAGCGAAGCCGACCGCCGTCAAGCGCGCGAGGAGGGTGCGACCGAGGTCTTCCCCCTCACACTCTTCGCACTCTCGGGCATGATGCTCTTTGTCGCGGCCAACGACCTGCTGACGATGTTCGTCGCGCTCGAGGTCTTTTCGCTGCCGCTCTACCTGCTTTGCGCGCTAGCGCGACGGCGCCGCCTGGTCAGCCAGGAGGCGGCGTTGAAGTACTTCCTGTTGGGCGCCTTCGCATCGGCGTTCTTCATCTTCGGCATGGCCCTGCTCTACGGATTCGCCGGCACAGTCTCGTTCGGCGGCATCCATGACGCGGCGTTGCTCGCGACGACGAGCCCGCTGCTCCTGTTCACTGGCCTGGCGATGGTCGCCGTTGGTCTGCTATTCAAGATCGCCGCGGTGCCGTTTCATGTGTGGACGCCCGACGTCTATCAGGGCGCCCCCACCTCGGTGACCGCCTTTATGGCCGCGTGTACCAAGGTGGCCGCATTCGGTGGTCTGCTTCGGGTACTCTACGTCGCGTTCGACCGGGCGCGATGGGACATCGAGCCGGTGATCGGCACGATCGCGATCCTCACCATGTTGGTTGGCGCGATCCTCGCGGTCACACAGACCGACATCAAGCGCCTCCTCGCCTACTCGTCGATCGCCAACGCGGGTTATCTGCTCGTCGGCGCACTCGCGTTCAGCAAGGAAGGCTTGTCGTCGGCCATGTTCTACCTTGCCGCGTACGGGTTTACGGTCATCGCCGCGTTCGCGGTCATCACGCTGGTGCGCGACGACGACGGCGAGGCGACCCACCTGTCTCGCTGGGCCGGGCTGGGTCGCGAAGCCCCGCTCGTCGCGGGGGTGTTCACCTTCCTGATGCTCGCCTTCGCCGGCATCCCGCTCACCAGCGGATTCACCAGCAAGTTCGCGGTGTTCGGCGCGGCACTCGGGGTCGGCGAGGCGTGGCCGGTGGCCTTGGTGATCGTCGGAGTGGTGACCAGCATGATCCTGGCGTTCCCGTATCTGCGGGTCGTGGTGATGATGTGGCTGTCCGAGCCGGCGGAGCAGAGCCCGACCGTGGCCATTCCGGGCGCATTCACATCAGCCGCGCTCATGGTCGGTGTCCTCGCGACCCTCCTGCTGGGTGTGTTCCCGTCTCCGGTGCTCGACCTCGCCGACCGGGCCGCCGAGTTCATTCGCTAAACCGCCAGCTGGTGACGCGCGCCACGCCCGCGGGGCGCGAGGGTGGTCGCGGTGCACGTGTGGCATCGTGAGAACGTGATGAGCAGCGATTCCCGCGCGGTTGGCATGACTGCTGACGTGACTGGCCCGCTGGCTGCGCCGAACGCGGCGGTGGGCATCACCTTCGACGACCCCGCGCTTGAAGCGGCGGTCCGGACCTGCCTGGACGGCGTGGAGTCCGCGCTGCGGGACGCCGCGACATCGGCTGATCCCGTCTTGGCCGAGGTCGCACGTCACCTCGCCGACGCGGGTGGAAAACGGTTCCGACCCCTACTTGTGGCCTTGGCGGCCCAGTTCGGCGACGCGCGTGCGCCGGAGGTGACCAGTGCCGCGGTTGTTGTCGAACTGACCCACCTCGCCACGCTCTACCACGACGACGTCATGGACGAGGCGTCGGTTCGCCGGGGCGCCGCGTCCGCGAACGCGCGCTGGGGAAACTCCATCGCCATACTCACCGGCGACTTCCTGTTCGCTCGCGCCGCCGAAATCGCGGCCGGCCTGGGGCCTGAGGCGGTCCGGATCCAGTCGCGGACGTTCGCCCGACTTGTCCATGGTCAGATCGCGGAGACAGTCGGTCCGCGCGAGTCCAACCCGATCGAACACTACCTGCAGGTGATCGCCGATAAGACGGGCTCGCTCATCGGTACATCGGCGCGATTCGGCGCGATGTTCAGCGGGGCGCCACCGCCCGTCGTGGAGGCGGTCGCGGCGTACGGAGACACGATCGGTGTCGCCTTCCAACTCTCCGACGACCTGCTCGATATCGCCTCCGAGTCGGCGGAGTCGGGCAAGACACCCGGTACGGATCTGCGCGAAGGTGTGCCGACGCTCCCCATGCTCTATGCCCTCGCCGACGACGCGGCCGACGCCGGCTCCATGCGGATGCGGGAGATCCTCGGGCATGGGCCCATCGCCGATGACGGCGTCGTGGTGGAGGCATTGGACCTGTTGCGGGAATCGGCAGCAATGAAGCGGGCCCGGGAGACCGTGCGGGGGTACGCCGAGCGCGCCCGCGCCCAGCTCGCCCACCTGCCCGATGTGCCGGCCCGACATGCCCTCGAGTCCCTGGCCGATTTCATCGCCGATCGTTCCGCGTAGCTCATGAACCACGCGACTCGATCTAGGGCGTAGTCGCGTGGTTAGAGATCAACTCATGCGACTTCGCCCTAGATCAACGAAGGTCTGTGGTGCCTTGACGACCACTAGGTGGGTGTCCAGCTGAGCAGCGGCGAACCGTCGTCGCGGTGCAACTCGACCCGGGCGATCTCCTCGGCCGGTAGGTGGGTCAGTGCGCTGACCGACACCTCCTGACCCGACCGCGCCGCCCACGTGCCGATCTGTTCTCCCGCGCCGCCCGAGCGCGGGTAGACCACGAGGCGAACCGTCCACTGCCCGTCGTAGCCGCTGGCGTACCGGCACCGCATCTCGATTCGGGTACCCCCGTCGATGGCGACGAGGCCGACCTCGGCGCTCACCGGCATCTTGGACGCCGCCACCGGCCGCATCGCGGTGAGGCTGGCGGATGGCTGGGCGCCGCGCGATGAGTCGACGAGGTGCACCCCGATGCCGACCACGGCCGCGAGGCATACCGCCGCCAGTGCCGCGCCCAGGGCGTACCAGGTCCGTCGGCGTTGTTCAGCGTGCCGGCGGGTGGCCACGGCGGCCAGGGTGCGCGGGAGGAAGGTGGATGGCGCCGGACCGGACGGGATGGCCGTGGCGGGGTCCAGCCGACCGAGCAGGCCCGGGATGACGGCGAGGCCGGCCACTGCCTTCCGGCACGGGGCACAGGAGGGTAGGTGTCGCTCGAACTCCGCGCGGTCGGCCGGCGCAAGCGCGCCGAGCACATACGCGCCGTCGTCGAACGAGAACCGGCACGTCACCGCGTCACCCCCATCTCATCGAGCACGAGTCGCAGCGCACGCACGGCGTAGTGCGTGCGCGACTTCACGGTCCCGCTGGGGATTCCCAACGCCGCGGCCGCCTCGGCCACCGAGCGCCCGCGATAGAAGCACTCCACCAGGACCTCGCGGTGCGCCGGCGACAGCTTCTCCAGGGCCTCCGCGATCGTCCACGCCTCCACCGCCCGGTCGGCCTCATCGAGGTCGGTCCGCGGTTCCGGCGGCGCGTCCGTCACCACCTCGCCCACCCGCACCTCACGCCGGCGCCATGCGTCGATGGCGAGTCGCCGTGCCGTCGTGAATAGCCAGGCCCGGGCGGAGCCGCGGTCCGGGTCGAGCGCCTCGGGGTGCCGCCAGGCCCGTACCAGGGTCTCCTGGACGAGGTCCTCGGCCCGCTGCCGGTCACCGTCGCACAGCCGCACCGCATGCGCGAAGAGCGCGTCGCCATGCTCCGCGTGCAACACTCGAATTAGCTCATCGTCGTCAGCCACACCCTGGTAATCCCTACCTCGACCGGGGATCCTGACCGTTGTCACGCGGGCGCGGCGTTGCTGGTTCAGCGCTCATGCGGTGACGCCACCACCGGCGTCGTTCATTGCCCCGGCGACGCTTCGTGCCGCCCCGATGAGGTGGTTACGGACCTCCTCCGGGGAGTCGAGCAAGCGGTCGGCGGCCATGGCGCAGGCAAGCACGAAGCGGCGCTCAGGATCACGATCCCCGCGCACCACCACAGCGGCGCACGCGATGCCAGTCCGGAACTGAGACACCTCCATCTGCATGCCACGCCGCTCGCCCGCGATCAGGTCGGCCTCGAGGGCCTCAGGCTGGGTCAAGGTCGAGTTCGTGTACGAACGCATACCCCAATCCTTGAGGTAGCGCAGCCGCTGATCGTGGGTGAGGGTGGCGAGCAGCGCCTTGCCGAGGGCGGTCGCGTGTGCCCCGTCGTCGAAACCGGGGACCAGATCTTCCAGGTACGGGGATTGCGGCCCCTCGGCAGCGCTGGCGAGCACGACCTGTCCGCCGACGAACGTGCCCAGGTAGTGGCTGACCCCGGTGCCCGCGGCGGCCTTGCGAAGCGCCTCATCCACACTCGCCGGGCCGCGGAAGGCGGCGACGAGCTCACGGAACCGGTCGGCGATCTCCAAGCCGCCCACGTAGGTGCCGTCCTCCCGTCGACTCACATAGCCCTCGTACGCGAGTGTGCGGATCAGATGGTATGTCGTGGCCGTGGTCAGATCGCACCGTCGGGCGATTTGTTTGACCGTGAGCCCTCTCGGCGTCTGTCCGACCGCCTCCAGGACGCGCAGCGCCCGCGAAACACTGCGGATCAGATCCGACGGTTCCCCATGGGGATGCCGCACCACCACCGTCGTCCCACGCCCCCTCTATGACGACATTCTGGAGTCACTCAACCTTAGGTGCTCGCCCACGTCAACGGCGGTGCCAGTGGTCACTGCGCTCCGCGCCTGTGACCGCAGGTATCGGATGCCGTCCCAGGTGAACACGCCCAGAGCCAGCCATACCAAGACGAAACCCGCGAGCCGGGCCGGTGGCATGGGTTCGCCAAAGACGAGGACGCCGCAGGCGAGCTGCAGGATCGGCGCCAGGTATTGCAAGAGTCCGATAGCCGACAGCGGGATCCGGTTGGCGGCGCCGGCGAAGAGGAGCAGTGGGACCGTGGTGACTGCCCCGGAGAGCACGAGCAGAGCGGTGTGCGCGGCGGAGACCCGGCCAAGAGTCGAGTCGCCGCCCGCGACAAGAATTGACAGGAAGATGACGGCCGGCACGGTCAGCGCCGCGGACTCGACCAGCAGACCGTCGGCGGCGGGCACCGAGAGCCGCTTCTTCACCAGCCCGTAGAGGCCGAACGTGCCGGCCAGAACGAGCGCGAGGTACGGGACATGCCCGTAGTCCGCTGTGAGCACGGCCACGGCCAACGCGCCCACGCCGATCGCGGCCCACTGCGCTGCGCGCAATCGCTCGCCGAGTACGAAGACGCCCAGCAGCACCGTGACGAGCGGGTTGATGAAGTATCCCAGCGACGTCTCGACCACCCGGTCCGTGTTGACGCCGTAGATGTAGGTGCCCCAGTTCACCGCGATGAGCAGCGCGGCCACCGCGATCAGTCCCATCTTGCCGGGCCTGCGGATCAGCGCGGCGATCCGCCGCCAGCCGCGGGCAACGGCCACGATGAGCACCACCAGCACGAACGACCACACGATCCGGTGCGCCAGGATCTCGACCGGGGTGGCCGGGCGCAACAACTTCCAGTACAGCGGAAACAGACCCCAGCACAGGTAGGCGCCCAGAGCGAAGAGATATCCCTTGCGCGCCCGGTTCATACCGTTCACCGTAAGGCCCGTCTCCCGGTCGGACTCCTTAGGTGTGCCCGACGTCACGGCTACCGCGATCAGTCGCGGAGGTCGATCTCCATCCACCGGTCGGGATTCACGAGCGGGAGGAAGCCGGCTGCGGCGTACACGCCGTGTGCGTCGGTTGTGGAGAGCAGGATTCGGCGCACACCATCGGCGGAGAGCCGCTCGCGTACGACCGTCACCAGCCACGTTCCGAGCCCGCGCCCGCGGGCCTCGGGCGCGATGTACACGTCGCAGAGCCAGGCAAACGTCGCGTGGTCGGTCACGACACGGGCGAAGCCGACCTGGTCACCCTCGGCCGAGTAGACCCCGAAGCACAGCGATCTATCGACGGAGGTTGACACGACGTCGACCGGGCGGCCCAATGCCCAGTACGCATCGGTGGAGAGCCACCGGTGTACGCGTGGTACGTCGAGCCGCCCCGCCGACGTGTCGATCTCGTACCCGTCATCCCGGCGCCTCAGCATTCGGCGAGGTTAGCCTCTCGGCCGCGGCTGGCTCCATTGCGGCGGGGGTGGAGGAGGCGTGATTCGCCGCGGTTCGCGCCTCTTGGTGATCACATCCGCGACCTTGTGCAGTCCCCAGGTGACGAGGCCGATGAAGAGCGCGCCGAGCACGGCCGCGGGCCAGAAGTTGTCGACGTGGAATGGGATGTCGAGCTTGCCGGCGATCCAACTGGTCAACCACAGCAGCAGCCCATTGACCACGAGTGCGATGAGCCCGAGGGTCAGGATGTAGATGCCGCAGCCGACCAGCTTGGCCACCGGCTTGACCACGGCGTTCACCAGGCCGAAGATCAACGCGATGAGGACCACGGTGCCGACCGTTCCCCATGTCGTCGCGGCGAATGTGGATATGCCCGGAATGATGATCGTGCTCAGCCACACCGCGGCGGCCGAGCCAGCGAGGGGGAGGAGCAGACCGAGGAGTCGTCGTACCATGCGCGCGATCGTGCCACACCCGTAGCGCGGGGGACAGTCCGCGGACTCTCGTACCGTCCGCGGATCCGCACCGAACGCATTCGCGTAAGGTGTTGCGGCAGTCCGGCACCTTCGTGCGCGCAAAGGGGATGGTCGATGGCGTCGCGCTCGGATCAGCTGCACTCACACCAGTTCACGCTGCAGCGGGTCGTCGGCGCCCTCGCCATGCGGGATCCCGATCCGGTCTCCTCACCCCTGCGGCGGATCGGCGGCGCTCTCCTCGCCAGCGTGATGGTGGCGGCGCTGGGGGTCGCGGCCGTCGGTGTGTACGGCGTGCTGCGGCCCGGCGGCGACGATTCCTGGCGTGATGGCAATGCGGTGATCATCGAGACGGAGACAGGGGCCCGCTTTGTCTACCGCGACGGTGTGCTGTATCCGGTCGTGAACTACTCCTCCGCGCTGCTCATTCTCTCATCCGCTCAGCCGCGCCGGGCCTACGTGCCGCGGGCCTCGCTGGTCGGGGTGGCTCGGGGCACTCCACTGGGGATTCCCGGAGCGCCGGACCTGCTCCCGGCCGCCGGCGACCTGGTGACCACCCCGTGGACGCTGTGTTCGCGTCCGCCGACCCTATCGGCGTTCGCGGGAAGCGATCAACGTGGCTCAGCCGCACCGGCGACCATGCCACCTGGCTCGGCGGCTTCGGCGCGAGCGGAGTCCGTGCTCCTGGTCGGATCGACGCCGGGCGGCGGCGTGGATAAGCTCGGCGGCCGTGCCCTCGTCGCCTCGGATCCGGCCGGTGGTCTGCACATGATCTGGCAGAACCGGCGCTACGCCATCACACATCCGGATCTGGTCCTGGCCGCCTTTGCCTGGCCGAGACAGGCGGCGACGCCGGTATCGCCGGCCGTGCTCAACGCAGTTCCCGCCGGGCCGGACGTGGGCAGAGTTCCGGTCGAACGACGCAACCAGCCCTCCGTTGTGGAGGGTTTCCGCATCGGGCAGGTCTTCGTGGTGGAGAACCAGAGCGGAGGCAGACAGTTCGGCGTGGCGCTCGCCGCCGGCCTCGCGGAGATCACACCGGCGCAGGCGGACCTCCTGATCGCCGATGGCGCCAACGGGCCTGGCGGGAAGCCGAAGCAGTTGGGCCAGGCGCAGTACGCCTCGGCGCCGCGCGCCGCTTCGCTGGTGCCCACTGGCGAGGTCGTTCCGCCGGCCACAGCGCCGCAAGTCGTCAGTGCCGGCGCGAGCGGCGGCGTGTGCGCGACCTTTGCCACCGGTGCTCCGACGCCGGAGGTCGCCCTGACGACGCCGGTCCCGCGGGACGCGGGCGAGGTACGGACGTCACGCGCGCCGGCCGACGTCGCCGCGACGGTCGACTGGGTGGCCGTGCCGCCGGGACGCGGCGCGGTCGTCGAGGCCCTCGCCGGGCCGGGCTCGCCCAATGGAGCTCTTGCCGTCGTGTCGGACCTGGGGCTTCGCTTCCCGGTGCCATCCCGTGAGGTGCTGGGCGTGCTGGGTTACCCGGACGCCGCGCCACAGCGCCTGCCCGCGGCGCTCATCGCCCTGCTGCCCTCCGGTCGGGCACTCGACCCGGCTTCGGCGGCTTTGCCGGCGACCCCGGCCGCGTGAATTGCGCGGCTTCACCCGAAGTTATCCACAGACACGAATTCGCTCTAGCCCATTGTGGAGTGCGGCAGCTACGGTCAGCGACGTCAATGTTTCGTTCGACAGCCGCACGGCGACCGTCGCCGCGGGCAAGGACAGAAGGGGGTGTCACGGGAGGTGTCCAGCACGCAGGCAGAGGCCGCCGTGATGGCGCAGGTAGCGGCGAAGTTCGACGACGTCCAACAGTCGTTGCGGACGAGCCTGTCCAACCTCATGCGCGAGGTTCAGTCGGTGGAGACAGAGTTCCAGGGCCTCGGCGGAACCTCGTTCCAACAGGTCGTGACGGAATGGGGTCAGGACCAGGAACGGCTACTTCGAGCCCTTGGCGAGACGGCGAACGCTGTCCGCACGGCCGGCAAGATCTACACGGCCACCGACGACGTCGCATCTGATCGTCTCAAGATTCCTAACGTCACGCTTCCGCTCTAGCCTGGGGAGTTTCACCATGAAGGGTCAGCTCAGCGTCAACTTTCTGCGACTTGGCGAGACCAGCGTCCACATTCAGCAGACCATCGCGGCACTCGGTTCACAGCTGGAGCAGTTGGAGAAGGACGCCGCTCCGCTCGTGCAGACCTGGAGCGGCGACGCCAAGGAGGCCTACCAGCAGCGCCAGGCCACTTGGCGGCAAGCCTCTGCGGAGCTATCCAGCATGTTGCAGGCGATCAAGCGCGGGCTGGACGAATCGCTTGCCGATTTCCGGAACACGGAGAAGGCCGCAGTCGACGGCTTCACGTCCGGCCGCTGACAAACGGCGACGATCGGGGCGAGGCCGGTGGGGACGCGGCGAGCGTCTCTGCCGGCCTCAGTCGTTTCTCGCCGGCCTCAGTCGTTTCTCGCCGGCCTCAGTCGTTTCTCGCCGGCCTCGACTCGACCTGGACGCCAGCCCCGACGCCGCCCGAGCGGCACGGCAGCGGAGACGGCGGAGACAGCGGCGGCAGCAAGGAGCAGAATCGCGGCGGTGCCCAGTGCCAGTGAGGTCGGCCCGGGGCGACCCTGGTCATCCGCGTACCCGGAGCCGGGGGCTATCCCCGCCGCCGGCGCGGTCGCGGTGCCAGGCGGAGCCGGCGCGACGACCTCTGTGAGCGCTCGCATCGGGTTGAGAACTCCATATCCATACTCTGCCGACGGCCTCGCCCCAGCGGCCGGGTCAGCGGTCGCCACGAGCCGCCGCACCACCCCGGCCCGGTCCAATTGAGGCCAGCGGGCCCGGATCAGCGCAGCCGTGGCCGCGACGAACGGGGTGGCGAAGCTCGTGCCCTGAAAGGCGGCGTGTCCACGGCGCGGCGCCGCGCCGACCACGCCATCACCGGGTGCGACCATGTCCACATAGGATCCAACCTGCGAGGTCGGCACGCGCAGACCATTCGGGCCGATGGCGCCGACACCGACCACGCCGTCATAGCTCGCCGGGTACGGTGTCGGGTCACCCCGGTCGTGCTGGTTGCCCACGGCTGCCACGACGACGATGTCGGCCTCGAGGGCCGCGTTGACCGCGCTACGCAGTGACGCGTTGTCGGTCCGCGTCGAGATCGAGAGGTTGATGACAGCTGGCCGCGGGCGACTAGCCACGGCCGCGAGGATGCCGGCGGCGAGGTCGGCCACTGCGCCATCGCCAAGCCGAGCGCCATCGCCAAGCCGAGCGCCATCGCCAAGCCGAGCGCCATCGCCAAGCCGAGCGCCATCGCCAAGCCGAGCGCCATCGCCGGTCGGGGCAGCGTCGGCGTCGACCCGCTCGTTGACCCGGATGGGCAGGATGCTGACGGCGGGTGCGAGGCCGCGTAGCCCGGAGCCGGCGACCGGTCGGGCCGCGATGATGCTGGCCACAGAGGTGCCGTGCCCGACGCAGTCCGTCCGGCCGTCGCCGCCGCGCTCAAGCACGTCGTGGCCGGACCTGACCGCCGAGGCGAGTTGCGGATGAGCAGCGTCGACCCCGGAGTCGATCACGGCCACAATGACGCCGGCACCGTCGGTGATCTGACTCAACGCGGACAGGTCGTAGCGGTGCTGCGGCCACGGCGTGTCGGCGATGATGGTCGCCGGGGCCGGCGTGCTGGTGCAGCCTTTTGATGCGCTCGTCGGTGGCACGGAACCGGCGGCCCGGGTATCGGCGCCGTTGCCAGTACCGGCGCCGACCAGGCACCCGGCTATGAGCACAACCGTCGCGATGCGCCTGGCGGCGGCCCGGGCACGGTCGTGGCGTCGACGTGGAGCGCGACGGGCCATCGATGAGAGCATGACGTACGCGATGTTAGACGGGACGCGGGCCGTATGGTGGCCGCCGGGCACGGCCTTGTAGGTTGTTGCTGGCAGGCGGCCCCAGGGATGGAGGGGGGTGGCCGTTTGAGCGACTGGGCACCGGCCACCGAGGCCGAGGCCGCGATGCGCGATGCGCTCGGGGCGTCCGATCAGGAGCATTACTTCCGCATTCTGGCGCGGTCGGAGCTGCTCCTACCGGTGTCTGCCGACGCTCTCGCCGGACGTGCGCCGATGGGCTGGGGCACCTGGACGACCGGTAATCGGACCCACGTCCTCGCGTTTACCTCGCCCGCTGCGCTACACACGTGCCTGAACGAGCCGGGCGGCTCGTTCCGCACCATGCCGTTCCACGCCCTCGCCGGCGATTGGCCCAACTACGAATGGTGGCTCGCGGTCAATCCCGGTCTGCCCATCGAGGCGTACCTTCCGTCCTGGTTTGTCTCTCAACTCACCCGCGGCGATGTCCGCCTGCCGGGGCGGACTATGGGTGCGCGTGCGCGCATGGCCCAGAGCGACCTCGCCGCGGCTCTCAACGGCCGGGTACGCGCATCCGCACCAGCACCCACCGTGACCGCGGTGGGGCCTGTGCCCGCTCAATCCGGCCCTGCTACATCGGCCGGCTCGGATTCCCCCCTCAACGGCCGATCAGTGATGGAGACTGTCGAGGCCGAGATCATCGACTATCCGCCGGCCTCCGGCTCGGCCCGTGTGTATGGTCCGGGCGCCGACCCCGGCGCCCACCCCAGTGCCACCCCCGGCGCTGGGCCTGGCCGCGACTCATTTCCCGGTTCCCCGGCCGGGCCCGGTTCCGTGCGCGAGCGCGAGCCGGGCTTTGGCCCCGAGCCCGGCTTCGGTCCCGAACCGGGCTACGGCGCGGAGCCGGGTTACGGTGCGGGGCCGGGCTATGGTCCCGCGTCGGGCTTCGATCCCAGGCCGGGATACGGCGGTGGTGTCGGCTTTGGTGTTGGCTATGGACCAGGTGTTGGCTATGGACCCGCGCCGGCGCCACCGACCTCGCCAGCGCCACCGGCGGCTGCCAGGACGTCCGTAGCACGGGAGGCGCAGGACGCCGAAATCGTCTCCGGGGCGGGCGCATGGGCTGCGGGCTTCGCCCCTGCCAACGAGACGGAGGCCAACCTCCTCGCCGCGGCCGAGGACAACAACACCGATGCGTTCCTCTCGACGTTGCTGCTGGCTCGGATCATTCTCCCCGTGCCGCCCGGCACGCCGACCAACGCACGCCCGCGCGACCGGGACTTTCCGTGGCAGATCGAAGCGGCAGATGATCAACGATTCATCTCGGTATTCACCTCGCCGGAGCGTCTCGGCGAACACAGCTACTCCCGCTTCGGTCCAGAGATCTCCTCGGTGAGTCTGCGGTTCGTCCAGCTCATCGGGGCGTGGCCGGACGAGGAGATCGCGTTCGCGATCAACCCAGGTAGCCCTGTCGGCGCGACGTTGCCGGGCTCGCAGATCGTCGCCCTGGCGACGTGGGCGGCAGAGGTCGGGCTGCGCGACGAGCCCTCGGCGGACGTGGTCATCGCGCCCAAGAAGAACGAGTCGACGCCGTCGGTCGGTGTCGCCGGAGCCCCGGTCGCCGGCGCTGATCGTGCCACCGTGATGCAGCGGACGGTGCCACCCGCGCAGCTCCCGTTCTATCTGGACCGCGGCTACGATCGCGTCTCCGGATTCGTCAACCGCGCGAGTGAGGTGTCTCACCTCATATCGCCGAGGACCCTCTACCGCGCGCTCGGGCTCGCCTACTCGGGATCCCCGTTCAGCGAGGACGACGCCGAGGTCCATGTGGTCCGGTGGGTGGCGCACCGCTCCGACCTTTACCGCCTCCCGTACGGCGGGCAGCACGAGGCGGGTATGCGTGCGATGCAGGGCTGGGTCATCGAACGCCCGCCGTTCCGCGGAAACGGCTTCGCCCCAGGCGAGATGGACGTCGTCGCGGAGTTCAAGGTCGATAGCGTCCGGTTGCCACACGGGGCCCAGATGTGGCGGCTGGCCAAGGACGGCACCGAGACGCTGGTGGCCACCTTCGACGCCGACGCGTCCCGATGGGTCACCGCGCCACCAGCGTTCGGCGGGAGTCCGTATGCGTGACGGCTATCACGCACGGTGGCGTGGGCGGGAGTACGAGGTCAGTCCGGATGGCGCAGACATGCGCCTCTACGCCACCGAAGCGCAGGAGGGCTTCGCGCAGGTTCGCCCGGGCCGGTTCGTGCGGGTCGTCCCCGCCCGGGAGGTCGAGGACTTCTCCTACATCCGGACCACGTGCACCTGGCAAGGAGAACCGTTCATCGTGCTGGGCGAGGCCGACGGGTGGCTACGGGTCGAGTACACCGGCGGCAAGGCGCCGGTGGCCCGCACGCTGGGTCTGGAGGAGTTTGACTACGGCGTCTACCAGGGGTGGGCCCCGCTCGCCCAGGTCAGCAACCTGAGCGAGTACCGGACGTAGTTTCCCTGATCGGCGCGGCGTCGTTGATCGGCGCGACGTCGTTGATCTGTGCTCGGTGGGGCTGTTCAGGCGGGTCGCCCGGTCCGGCCGTAGGCTGATGGCATGAAGCCGGGCCCGGTCGACGAGTCGTGTGTGCTGATCGAGGGCGATTGGACCCACCGATTCGTCTCAGCGAATGGCAGCCGGTTCCACATCGCCGAGGCGGGTGCCGGACCGCTCGTACTCCTCCTGCATGGCTTCCCAGAGTTCTGGGGCGCCTGGCAGCACCAGCTCACCGCGTTGGCTGGGGCGGGGTTCCGGGCAGTGGCGGTGGATCTACGCGGCTACGGCGCGAGTGACAAGCCGCCCCGCGGCTACGACGGCTACACGATGGCTGCCGACATTACCGGGCTCATCCGGGCCCTCGGCGAGCGTGAGGCGACACTCGTCGGTGCCGGCTACGGCGGACTTGCCGCGTGGACCACCGCGGCCTTCCACCCCCGCTGCGTACGGCGGTTGGTCGTCCTCTCCGCGGCCCACCCCCTTCGGCTGCGGGCGTCCATTCTCGCCCACCCTCGGGGACAGCTCTCGGCCGCCGGCCCGGTGCTGAAGTTTCAGCTACCCCGCTACGAACACATTCTTACCCGCTACGACGCCGCCCTCATCGGCTCGTACCTGCGGGAGTGGGCCGGACCGACCTGGGTTGAGTCGGCGGACTTCGCAGCGTATGAGCGTGCCTGCCGGAACGCCTTCCAGATCCCCCAGACCGCCTTCTGTTCCCTGGAAGGTTTCCGTTGGGGCATGCGAAGCCTGCTCCGCCTGCATGGATACCGATTCCGCAAGCAGCTTCGCGTCCCGGTGCAGGTGCCCACACTGCACCTGCATGGGGCGTTGGACCCGGTCGTCCTCCCGGCCACGGCCCTGGGCTCTGGCCGGTACGTCATCGCGACGTACGAGTGGCGCCTCCTCGAGGGCGTCGGGCACTTCCCGCACCGCGAGGCGCCCGACCTCGTCTCTGGGGAGATCCTTCGTTGGGCCAAGGAGGAATGACTCTCGCCCATCAAGACGGAATCCACCAGGATCGCCACGATCATGAGCTCACCGTCGCAAAACAGCGTCGATCATGACCTCCAGGTCATGATCGACGCCCTGGGACGGGGTCAGTCCTCTGTGGAGGCTCCTACCTTGAGGCCGGCGGAGATCAGGTCCATCACGGACGAATCCTGGAGCGTGGTCACATCGCCCATCGATCGGTTCTCTGCGACGTCCCGTAGCAGGCGCCGCATGATCTTTCCCGAGCGAGTCTTGGGTAGCTCCGGCACGAGCATGATCTGACGCGGTTTGGCGATCGGCCCGAGCGTCTTGGCGACGTGGTCGCGCAGTTCCTGGACCAGCGCCTCGTCACCCTCGGCTGCGCCGCGCAGGATCACGAACGCCACGATGGCCTGGCCGGTCGTTGGGTCGGTCGCGCCAACGACCGCAGACTCGGCCACCTTCGGGTGGGACACAAGGGCAGACTCGACCTCGGTGGTGGAGATGTTGTGTCCGGAGACCAGCATGACGTCGTCAACCCGGCCGAGCAGCCACAGGTCGCCGTCGGCATCCCGCTTCGCGCCGTCGCCCGGGAAGTAGAGGCCGTCGAATCTCGACCAGTACGTGTCCACGTAGCGTTGGTCGTCGCCCCAGATCGTGCGGAGCATAGCGGGCCACGGGTCTCGTATCACGAGATATCCGCCGCCACCGTTGGGCACGGAGGTCCCGGTGTCGTCAACGATATCGGCCGTGATCCCGGGAAGCGGACGCATGGCCGAGCCTGGCTTGCAGATGGTCACGCCCGGTAGCGGCGAGATCATGATGGCGCCAGTCTCGGTCTGCCACCACGTGTCCACGATCGGGCAGCGATCACCGCCGATGTGCTCGCGGTACCACATCCATGCCTCGGGGTTGATCGGCTCGCCAACGGAGCCGAGCAGCCGAAGCGACGACAGGTCGAACTGGGCCGGGATGTCGTCCCCCCACTTGGCAAAGGTCCGGATCGCCGTGGGCGCCGTGTAGAGGATGGTGATGCGGTACTTCTCGACCAGCTCCCAGAACCGCCCACGGTGAGGCGTGTCCGGCGTCCCCTCGTACATCACCTGGGTCGCGCCATTTGCCAGTGGCCCGTACACGATGTAGCTGTGGCCGGTCACCCAGCCGATGTCCGCCGTGCACCAGAAGATGTCGGTGTCCGGCTTGAGATCGAACACGGCATGGTGGGTCCAGGCGACCTGCGTGAGGTAGCCGCCTGTCGTGTGCAGGATCCCCTTAGGTTTCGCCGTCGTGCCCGAGGTGTAGAGGATGTACAGGGGGTGCTCGGAGTCGAAGGGCTGCGCGGTGTGCTCGGCGCTGGCCGGGTCGACCGTGTCATGCCACCAGAGGTCGCGCCCGTCCTGCCAGGCCACGTCCTGGCCGGTGCGACGGACCACGAGGACGTTGCGGACCGTGGGACATTGAGCGACGGCCTCGTCGACGGTGGGTTTGAGCGCCGACGGCGCTCCTCGGCGGAAGCCACCGTCGGCCGTGATGACGAGTGTGGCGTCCTGGTCTTGGATGCGGCCCTTCAACGCGTCGGCGGAGAAACCGCCGAACACAACCGAGTGGGTGGCGCCGATGCGCGCGCAGGCAAGCATAGCGACCGGGAGCTCCGGGATCATGGGCATATAGATGGCGACACGCTCGCCTGCGGTGATGCCGAGGTCGGTGAGGGCGTTCGCCGCCCGACATACCTCACGGTGCAGGTCGGCGTAGGTGATCGTCCGGGTGTCTCCCGGCTCGCCCTCCCAGTGGTAGGCGATCTTGTCGCCGCGGCCTGCCTCGACGTGGCGGTCAAGGCAGTTGTACGCGACATTGAGCTGCCCGCCAACGAACCACTTCGCGAATGGCGGGTTGGACCAGTCGAGCACCTCGTCCCAGCGCTTGTGCCAATGCAACCGATTGGCCTGCCGCTCCCAGAAGCCCAGCCGGTCGGCGCTGGCCGCGCCGTACACGTTGGCTGTGACATTGGCCTGGTCGGCCAGGGCACCCGGCGGCGGGAACTGGCGCGTCTCGTGCAGCAGATTGGCCAACGTCTCGCTCATGCGGCACGCTCCTTCGTGTGATCCAGGTATCGGCACAGGCTAGCGTCGTTACCGGCGTACGGGCGAGCAGCGGTTGCTCGGCGGATGTGCGCTACTGCGTGAACATGCTCGCATAGTGTGCCCGTTCCGCTCCTTTGTGCGGTTAGCATGATCGCTCGTGACATCGTCTGCCCTCGGCCCGCTTCTCGACCTGCCGGACGTGATGCCGGCACTGACCGCCGCACGAAAGGCCGTAGACGCCGCGTTGAGCCACCGTGCGTTGCGCCGCTCGGGTGGACCGCTCGCCGGCGAGGTGGGGTTGCGGTCGGCCGTGGCGAGCGCCGAGCTGGAGGGGCACGGTTATGGCCTTGAGGACGTACGGGCGGGGACGATCACGGATCCTGTTGTGCAGGGCGCCCTGCGCGTGAGCGCGGCCCTGGACGGCCTTGCCGTGCGGTGGTTGGCCACGCCGCGTCAGGTGCTCGCACGCCTGCACGTGCTCGCGGCGCGGGGCTGTGCGGGCGTGGATGAGCAGTCGCTGGGGCGACCCGTCGCCTCGCCCGAGGTCGCGGCTCGGCTGGACGCGCTCTGCGAACTGCTAGTCACGCCGGGTGGTGGCGTGCCGGCGCTGTTGAGAGCGGCGGTCGTGCACGGGGAGCTGCTCGCGTTGCGCCCGTTTGCCGGGCCGAGCGGTGTGGTCGCGCGCGCGGCGGCCCGACTCACGTTGATCGCCGAGGGGCTGGACCCACGGGGACTGATCGCTCCGGAGGTGGGGCATATCGCGAGAGAGCCGGAGTACGTGGGTTCGGCCAACGCCTACTCAACCGGTACACCCGACGGCGTGCGCTCGTGGCTCAAACACTGCGCTGCGGCAACCGAGGCCGCGGCCGCGACGTTGGTGGCCCTCGCCGACGCCGGCTGACCCATCGCTGACTCCCGGCGGCTCCAGGGCCGCTGACCCTCGCCGCCGAGAGTCAGACGTTGGTCGGACGTAGCGCGGGATCGGGGTCACCCGGCGAGGCGCGCGACCAATTCCCCCGGCGACATGCCAACGTTTACGGTCTCGGGATCCTGCTGTGCGAGCTCCGTCCGCGCGAGGTGTTCGTACACGCCGGCCATCGCCTCGAACAACCCACCCGAGAGGCCAGCCGCCGCCTGCGTCGCTGCGATCTCATGCATCTCGGGGACGAAGCGCCACGCCTTGGTAGCGGCCATCGGGATCTGGGCGGCGGGCCGATACCCATCCTCGCCCAGGTCCGCCAGGACGTGCTGGGCGACGCCATAGTGTGCGGCGGCCCACAACGCCTGGGTCATGATGCCAATCACTCCCTTGTAGACCGACGCGGTGCACATCTTGACGGCGCTCGCGTCGCCGACGCGATTGCTGACCACGACCGGGTTGACATGACGCCAACCAAGGCCGGCGACATCAACCGCGCGTGGACCGGAGAGGTAGATCGCCGCCCCCGGCCGCACCGTGGGCGGTGGGCCCGAGATGGATCCGTCGACGAGCTCGAGCCCGGCCTCAGCTAGTGTTCCCTCAACTCGTTCCATCGTGGAGGGTGACACAGCGTTGAGGTCTGCGACAAGCGGACGCGCGCCGGTCGCCAGACACGCGTCGGCGATGGCCGCGGCGGCATCGACAGCCGAGCCAGGCGGGGTGACCACGAGCAGCACCGCCGCGCCGGAGACCACTGCGTTGAGATTGGGGAGTGCATCGATGCCGGCCTCGTGGACAAGGCGCGCGGTACGAGCGGACCGTCCCTCGAGGGTGGTGACGACCTCGTGGCCGCCATCGCGCAGCGCGGCACCTAGGCTGGAACCCATTTGACCTGCACCGACCAGACCGATCATTGTCATGGGTAGAGCGTGCCACGCTCGGCCACCCAGGTGGCGGACGGTGAGTTGTCGAGGACACGTGGACGGCGCCTCACAGCGGAGGCGCCGTCTACACACACGTCCGGCCGGGTTACCAAGCGTGCACCTCAGTTTCGTTGTCGATGGGCCTCAAGGGTCCAAAGCAACGTGCCTACCCGCGGCTGGTCGCGCGTGGGTGCCCGGCGGCCGTGCGCGGAGCCCAATAGAGTAACCGAACCGCGGTTTCTCATCGGAGTCCGCTACCCCTGTTTGTACGCCGCTTTGCCCCGCCCCGCCACCCCTAGGACGGATTCTGTGACGGGTCGCGCCGCGTGTGAACACAGTTGCTCACTGGTCTCGCCGGATCCGCGTCAGAAGCTGGCCTGAGTGAGGGCGGCGCGCGCACGCCGATGCCTGCCGTAGAGGGCGAGGCCGATGGCCACGCCAACGCCGAGGCCAATCGCCGCAGCCGCCACCGGCACGGCGGGCCGGTCGCGCAGGCGCCGCGAGAGTGGCACCGGATGACGGAATTCGAGCACCGGCCAGCCGCGTTCTGTCGCGATCCGGCGAAGTCCCCGGTCGGGGTTCACCGCGGTGGGATGGCCGACGGCCTCCAGCAGCGGTATGTCGGAGATCGAGTCGGAGTACGCGTACGAGGACGAGAGGTCGTAGTCGCGCTCCTTGGCCAGATCGCGAGCCGCCCCGGCTTTCGTCGGGCCGGCGGCGTAATAGGCGACCTCCCCGGTGTAGCGACCATCTTCGACCACCATCCTGGTGGCGATGACGTCGCTAATGCCCAGCTCCTCGGCGATGGGACGCACCATCTCCTCGCCCGAGCTGGAGACGACAACAATGTCGCGACCGGCGGCCCGGTGCTCGTCAATGAGCGCCGCGGCTTCGGCGTAGACATATGGGTTGATTAACTCGTGCAGCGTTTCGTTGACGATTTGGCTGACCTGATCAACGCGCCACCCGCGGCACAAGTCGGCGAGGTGGTCCCGTATCCGCGCCATCTGCTGCTCGTCAGCGCCGCCGAGGCGGAACATGAGCTGGGCGTACGCCGCCTTCACCACGTCGCGCCTGGTGATGAGACCGTCCCGGTAGAACGGACGGCCGAAAGCGAGCGCGCTCGACTTGGCGATCACCGTCTTGTCGAGATCGAAGAATGCGGCACTGGGGACCACGGCGGGCAAGTCTAGCCGCCAGCTGCGACTATTTCGGGACGCCGGTCCATCTGACCATTGTCTGGGAGCGCTTCCGAGGCGACAATGAGGCCGTCGGGTGACGTTAGGCATCACGACCGAATGCACCACTGGGTCGGCTAACCGACTCGCCCGGGTGTGTCAACGCTCGACGCGTGCCACCGCGTCGGGCATGCTTGTCACAAGAAGGCGCCGTTTTATGCGAGCCGTGCCTTGTCGAGCGACTTGGAGAAGCGTGCGTGATGTCTCGAACGGGACATTGAAGCAGGCCCTCGGCGGTTGCACCCCCCCGTAACCGCCGAGTGGGATCGGCTCGCCCCCCCGGAGCCGCTCCCAGACGACCCCCGTCACCCCCCGGACGGGGGTCGTCACTTTCGCGCGCACATGCGGGCCGTCACGCTGGCAGATGGAGCAGATACGGACGAACCGGGTGTATGCGTGTCGCGACTGCTCATGAGTTGGAGTACGCGGGCCAGCAGCGCTCTCGTTCAATGTGCAACCGACTCGCCGGCCGGCCCTCCGATGGCCGGCGCCGCGCCGGTGCAGCCCTGAGCGTTGACTCAGCCTCGACTCCCAGGTCGCGACGGTTTCCGCGCGACGGCGCGTTATCCACAGATCCCCGCTTTGTCCACAGATCTTGAAGGGGCCCTGGTACGGGCACCAGGCGCACGACAACGTTGGCGCAGACCGAGCGGCGCCCCGGGGCCGCCCAAGCCGATGTGGAGTCGCCGTGCCCGTACGATCGCTCCCCAGAACGACCGCCGTCGACGGCCGGCATCCGCTCATCGTGACGACCGACCCTCTACTGCTCGATGACCTTCTTAGGCTGGCCGCAGCCGGCGGCGCCGAAGTGAGCGTGGCCGTTGACGCCACCGCGGCCGCGCCGGGTTGGGCGACCGCGCCGTTCGTCCTCCTCGGCGCCGACGCCGCACCGCAGTGCGTGCTCGCTGACCTGTCGGCACGCACCTGCGTGATACTGGTGGCTCGCGGATCTGACACCGAGCCGCCGTGGCGGTACGCCGAGGCGCTCAGGGCCGAGCAGGTCGCGGTTCTCCCTACCGCCGAGGCCTGGCTCGTGGACCGGTTCGCCGACCACGCGTCGGGTAATCCGGCCCGGGGTCGTGTCGTCGCGGTGCTCGGCGGCCGCGGCGGCGCTGGGGCAAGCGTGCTAGCCACCGCGCTGGCCGTGACCGCGCGCAGGCGCGGGCTGGACACCCTGCTGGTCGACGCCGATCCGTTCGGAGGCGGTGTCGACCTGGTGCTCGGTTGGGAGCGGATGCGCGGCCTACGTTGGCCAGACCTGGTTGACGCCCGCGGTCGGGTAAACCCGCCCGCGCTGATCAGCGCCCTGCCAGGGGACGGCAGTCTCGCCGCACTCTCCTTCGACCGATCCGAACTCAACGGTGTTCCGGCCGAAGCCATGGCAGCCGCCCTCGATGCGGGCCGGCGGGGTCGAGACCTGGTCGTGGTCGACCTCCCTCGTCGGTTCGACGACCCTTCGCTTATGGCGCTGACCGCCGCCGACCGTGCCTATCTCGTGGTCCCGGCCGAGTTGCGGGCGTGCGCCGCCGCTGGGCGGGTCGCCGCCGTGGCTGCGGCCCACTGCCCTGCACTCTCCGTTGTGGTGCGTGGGGCAGCGCCTCGCGGTATCGACGTGGAGGAGATTGCGCAGGCGCTCGACCTTCCGCTTGCCGGCATCCTTTCCCCGGAGCCCGGCCTGGTTCGCGCCCTTGACCGTGGTGCGCCGCCGGCCGGCACCGGTCGGGGCCCCTTGGCGGAGCTGTGCCGCCTGCTGCTCGCCGACATCTCTCCGCGATCACACCGGGCGATGGCGCGATGACGGCCCGGCTGGAACAGGCGACGCCGCCATTGGACTCGGATCTGGTCGGCCGCGTTAGGCGCCGGTTGACCGACACCGTCGCTGCGCCGACCCCAGTAGCCGTCATTGACGCCGTCCGGGCCGAACCCGCGCAGGCACCGCTGGGCGGCACGACCCTGCTGCGCCTCAGCGGCCGTCTCTACGACGAGTTTGCCGGCGCTGGTCCGTTGGGCACGCTGCTGGTCGACCCCACGGTGACTGACGTGGTGGTCAACGGACCGGCCGAGGTCTGGGTGGACAGAGGAGCCGGGATGGTACGGGCGGACGTCGCCTTCCCCGACGAAGAGAGTCTGCGGCGGCTTGCGCAGCGCCTGGCGGCCTCCTGCGGGCGGCGCCTGGACGACGCCTGCCCCTATGTGGACGCACGCCTGCCCGACGGCACCCGACTTCACGCGGTCCTGCCGCCGGTGGCCGTCCGCGGCCCATACTTGTCCCTGCGCACCTTCCGGCAGCGTGCGTTCACGCTTGCGGAGCTGGTCGCCGCCGGCACGCTCACGGCCGACACCGGGCAATTGGTCGGGGCGATCGTCACGGCTCGGCTGGCATATCTGGTAACCGGTGGAACCGGCTCGGGCAAGACAACCCTGCTCGCCACGATGCTCGGGCTAGTCCCGACCCCAGAACGCATCGTGGTTGTGGAGGATGCCACCGAGCTCAGGCCGGCACATCCCCATTGTGTCGCTCTGCAGTCGCGACCATCCAATGTAGAAGGTGCTGGTACCGTCACACTCAGGGATCTGGTGCGCCAAGCGCTGCGTATGCGGCCGGACCGTCTCGTCGTCGGCGAGTGCCGTGGTGCTGAGGTGGTCGACCTGCTCGGCGCGCTCAACACCGGGCATGACGGCGGGGCCGGCACGCTGCATGCCAATCGGGCTGTCGACGTGCCCGCCCGGCTCGAGGCGCTCGGGCTACTCGGAGGTCTGTCCCGCGACGCACTCCACGCCCAGGTTGTCGCCGGTCTGCAGGTGGTCATCCACCTGGGTCGCTCGCATGCCGGCCGGGCGCTCGAGGAGATCTGCGTCCTGCTGCCCTCCGGACCGGCCCGTCTAGTACATGCCGTCACGGCCTGGCGCCGCGACGGTGGCCCCGGGCCAGCCGCAGCCGCGCTCGCGCGCCTCCTTGCTTCGCGTGGAGTTCCGCCACCCCCGGCGCTGGGCGGCTGACGTGGTCGGTCTGCTCTGGTTGGCGCTGGCTGCCGGTGCAGCGGTGACTGTCGTGGTCGTCGCGCCGCGGCGCGCGTCACGCCGGTGGCGTCGACTCCTTCATGCGGCAACCTCGCCGAGCGTGGCTGGGCGGATTCGTCTCGCGGTTGGGCGCACTCTGCTGCCCGCCGCGGCGGGCCCGGCACTGGCGCGCTGGGCTGCGGCGCGCTCGGCCGTTGCGCACCGGGCGGTCGCGCTCGGAGCAATCGGCGCGGGCGCATTGGGCTTCGTCCTGGCCGGCCCGGTGGCCGGCGCGGTCGTGGCCGCGTACGGCGCCACCGGCGCAGCTCTCGCGCTGCGAGCCGCGACACACCGCGCAGAGGCACGCTCTCTGCGGGCGGCTATGGACGCCGTGGCTGCGTTCGCGGCCGAACTTCGGGCCGGCGTGACCGTGGGCTCGGCCATCGCGGCCGCCGCCCGTTCCTTGGCGGGGCCGGTCGTGGTTGGTGATGGCGCCGCCACGGTTGCCCGTCGGGTCGAGGCAGCGGTGGAGGTGGCCGAGGCGAGCGGTGCACCCCTGGCTGACGTGCTGGATCGCCTGGACACTCATCTGCGTGCGGTGGACCGGGCCGGGGCGACGGCCGCCGCGCAGGCCGCCGGCGCCCGGGCGAGCGCGCTGCTACTTGCGGCCATGCCGATGGCGGGCGTAGGCCTGGGGTTCCTGATCGGCGTGGATTCCCTGCACGTGCTGCTGCACACCCCTGTGGGCTCCGCATGTCTGGGGGGCTCGGTGGTCCTGCAACTGAGCGGACTGGCCTGGGCCGCACGGTTGAGTCGCGTAGAGGTGCCGGCATGATCGCGGTTCGGGTGGGCCGCGGCCGAAGGCTCGCCACGAGGCTCCTGCTCATGTCTGGCGGCATCGCAGTCGCGGTCACGGCCGCGGTGGGGGGTTGGACCGGGTCAGCCCTGGGTCCGGTGCTCGGCATTGTGGCGTACTGGTGGCTCTCCCGCCGGCCATCCCCAGAGCGGGTCGCGGAGGTCCGACGGGTCAACGCCGACCTGCCGTTCGCGGCGGACCTGCTGGCCGCGGCCATGCGGGCAGGCGCCTCGCCCGATGCGGCTGCCCGCTGCGTCGGCCGTGCCATCGGCGGGCCGCTGGGTGAGCGCCTCGCCCGGGTCGACCGAGCTCTGCGCCTCGGCGCAGCCGCCGGCGAGGCATGGTCCTACCTCGGCGCGGTGGACGGCGCGAACCGCCTGGCCCAGGCCGCGACCCGCAGCCAGCACAGCGGTACGGCCTTCGCCGGATCCCTGCAGCGGCTCGCTGACGACCTGCGTGCCGACCGCCTCATCGCCGCCGACGCCGCTGCCCGCCGGGCCGGCGTCCTCATTGTGCTGCCGTTGGGACTCTGTTTCCTTCCCGCCTTCGTGCTCGCCGGTCTCGTGCCGGTGATCGTCGCCGTCCTTGGCGGCGTGCTGTCCCCGTAACCCCTTGGAAGGAGACGCATATGCACAGGTTGCTGGCTCGACTGCGTGATGCACGACCGCGCGGCGACGACGGGATGAACACGGCGGAGTACGCGGTTGGGACCATCGCGGCGGTGGCCTTCGCTGGGCTGCTGCTGAAGGTTCTGACCTCGGACACGGTGCAGAACGCGCTGACCGCGATCGTCCAGCGGGCGCTGAAGTGACGCGAGCGCGTCAGGGGCGATGGGCCACGCGGCCCATCGCCCCGCACCCGGGTAGCGGCGGAGACGAGGGCAGCGCGACGGCGGAGCTCGCGGTTTCGCTACCCGCCCTCGTGCTCATGGTCTTCACGGCGCTGACGGCGGTGACGGCCGTCCGTACTCAGTTGGAGTGCGTCGATGCCGCGCGCGAGGCGGCGCGGGCGGCCGCGCGCGGGGAGTCCGCAGTCCCCGCGGGAGCGCGGGTAGCGCCGGACGGCGCATCGGTGAGCGTCGCCAGCGGCGGCGACACGGTGCGGGCGACGGTACGAGTACGGGTACATCCCCTCGGTGGGCGCCTACCGGGCATCGATGTCAGCGCGACGGCGGTGGCCGCGGTCGAGCCGGGCATGGACGGAGGCTGAGGTCATGCGCGGCACGGGATTGCGCGGCACGGGATTGCGCGGCACGGGACTGCGTATCAAGGGATTACAGCGGGTCGGTGCGGATCGTGACCTAGGCGCCGCCACCGTATGGGTGCTCGCCGCCGGCCTATTGACCGTTCTCGTCGCCCTAGCCTCCTCGGCTGCCGGGGCAGCGATGGTGGCTCGCCACCGGGCTCAGGCTGCCGCCGATCTCGGCGCTCTCGCCGGCGCCGGACGAGCGATGGAGGGAGAGGATGCGGCATGCCTGCGTGCCAGGGGGATCGTGGCGGCAAACAGCGCCCGCCTTGTGGCATGCCGGCTCGACGGCTTTGATCTCACGGTGACCACGGAGGTCAGCCCGGCCGGAGTGGCCGGGCTTGCCGGGACGGCGCGCGCGTCCGCCCGCGCCGGTCCCGCCTCGTGATAGCGGGGGATCCTCCCCCGCGGGAGGGAGAGGATTCTCCGTCATCGCCCACGTTCCAGGGGCAGTTGGGACAGGACGGGCAGGAGGTACGCGAGCGACTTGCCGGCGGCTTCACGGCGGACAGGAGGAAGGCTGTGGCATCTTTAGCTCGCGTTCGTCGCGCGCGGCTGGTTGACAGTGGCAAGATGCGCGGAGGAACGACAACCACAGGGGGACGACGACCATTGCGGGGAGAGGAGCACTCATGGAACTGTCGTTGGCGACACGTTCCGTCTCCGACCACGTTGTGCTTGAAATTGGCGGCGAGATCGACGTATATACGGCACCGCGCCTGCGCGAGCGGCTCATCGAGCTGGTCGGCGCCGGAGAGAAGCAGGTCGTGGTCGATCTCGGTCGGGTGGATTTTCTCGACTCGACCGGGCTCGGCGTGCTCGTCGGTGCCCATCGTCGGTTGCGTGCCAGCGACGGCGCACTCAGCCTCGTATGTCCCCACGAGAGGCTGCTCAAGATCTTCCGGATCACCGGGCTCGACTCCGTCTTTGAGATCCACAGATCGGTCGAAGACGCGACGACCGGCGGGTCGGCGAAGACAGCCCGCACGGGCGCCTGACGGCCGACGTCCCCGTGAACACGCCGTCGCAGATGTCCACCGTCCACGTCGCCTTCTCGCCCGACCCGGCCTACGTCCGAACGGTCCGGTTGGTAGCCTCGGCGGTCGCCCACCGGGCAGGCATCTCGGACGAGGTGCTCGACGAGGTGCGCCTCGCGATCGGAGAGGCGTGCACCCGGGCCGTGGCTCTCCACCGTCGCCACGGGCTCGCTGACCTGATCTCCGTCGCGATGAGCGATGGGGGTCGATTCACCGTGCGGGTTACCGACCGGGGGCCGGCGGAGTCCGCCGGCAAGGAGCCAGGGGAGACCACCAGCGACATCATGGCCCAGGTCGCGGCCGAGTCCGGACGCCCTGCGATGGACGAGGATGTGCTCACGGCGGGAGTCGGCCTAGCGCTGCTCACTGGGTTGGTGTCAGACCTAGCCGTGTCGGCCGCGTCGGATGGCATCGGGACCGAAATTCGCATGTCGTGGCCGATCAACCGCCGACCCGCCCGTTGAGCCACATATCCGGCTGGTCCACTGACCAGCCCGGCCCGGCGCGTCGCACAGGCACCGCGATGTGACCACGAGCACGAGCGGCCGCTAGAGTACGCCCGTCATGTGACACTTCGGGCGACGCGTTCCAAGCGCCCTGTGTGTCGGCTCCCCTCGCGGAGTTCCCAGCCGGCCGCCTCCCCTTGGCGCCCGGTCGTAACGTGGCCGGCTCAGCCGGGCTCAATAGTTTGGTACAGGAGGACAACGAATGTCCGGGACCCGCTTCGTCGCTGACGGCGAGCTGTCCCTTGCCGGTGAGAACTTGACGTACGTGATCGTCGCCGCGGCCATCGCGCTTGTCGCGCTCGGTTTCGCGGCGGCTCTCGTCAAGGCGGTTCTCGCCGCTGGTAAGGGCACCCAAAAGATGCAAGATATCGCCGGCGCGGTCCAGGAAGGCGCGACGGCGTATCTCTTCCGGCAGTTCAAGACGCTCGCAGTTTTCGTCGTGATCGCGGTTGTGCTGCTCTTTCTGCTCCCGGTGAGCGAGGCGGGCGACAACGAGACGTCGATCAAGATCGGGCGATCACTCTTCTTCGTCGTGGGCGCGACGTTCAGCGCTTTTATCGGCGGCGCGGGCATGGCCCTGGCGACGCGCGCAAACGTGCGCGTAGCGGCGGCGGCGCGTAAGGGCGGCGGCGGCCGAGAAAAGGCCATGCAGATCGCCTTCCGAACCGGTGGAGTCGTTGGCTTCCTCACTGTGGGCCTGGGCCTGTTCGGCGCTGCGATGGTGGTGCTGATCTACCGGGGCGACGCGCCGACGGTGCTCGAGGGTTTTGGCTTCGGCGCCGCGCTGCTCGCGATGTTCATGCGCGTCGGCGGTGGCATCTTCACCAAGGCGGCCGATGTGGGTGCCGACCTCGTCGGCAAGGTCGAGAAGGGTATTCCCGAGGACGATCCACGCAACGCCGCGACGATCGCCGACAACGTCGGCGACAACGTGGGTGACTGCGCTGGCATGGCCGCGGACCTGTTCGAGTCGTACGCCGTCACACTGGTCGCCGCGCTCATCCTCGGCAAGGTGGCCTTCGGCGTCGACGGCCTGGTCTTTCCGCTGATCACGGGCGGTATTGGGGTAATGGTGGCCATTGTCGGCGTGTTCATCACTCGGCTGCGGGCCTCCGATCGATCCGCACTTACCGCCATCAACCGGGCGTTCTACATCTCGGCCGTTGTCTCCGCGTTGCTGGTGGCCGTCGCGGCGTTCCTTACCCTGCCCGCGACGTTTGCGGGATTCGGTCCGGACTTCGCGGCCACCGCTGGGAACCCGCGCTGGGTGGCGATCGGTGCCGTGGTCATCGGCATCGTGCTCGCCGCTGTGATCCAGGCCCTGACGGGTTACTTCACCGAGACCGGCCGCCGACCCGTCAAAGACATCGGCAAGAGTTCGCTAACAGGGGCGGCCACAGTGATCCTGGCCGGCGTCAGCGTCGGTTTCGAGTCGGCGGTCTACTCGGCTCTCGTCATCGCCGCCGGCGTCTTCGGCGCCTACCTGCTGGGCGGCGGGAGCATCCTACTGTCGTTCTTCGCCGTCGCGCTCGCCGGCTGCGGCCTGCTGACCACCGTCGGCGTGATCGTCGCCATGGACACCTTCGGTCCGATCAGCGACAACGCCCAGGGCATCGCGGAGATGTCCGGCGACATCGACAAGGACGGCGCTCGTACGCTGACCGAACTCGACGCCGTTGGCAACACCACGAAGGCGATCACCAAGGGCATCGCCATCGCCACCGCCGTGCTGGCCGCGACCGCGCTCTTCGGCTCCTACACGAGCAGCCTGCGCACGGCCATGGCCGAGGCGCTGAACATCGATGCGGCCGACCTCAGGATCTCCGCCGACATCCTGGGCCTGCTCAACGTGTCCAACCCCCGCAACCTTGTCGGCCTGCTGATCGGCGCCGCCGTTGTCTTCCTGTTCTCCGGGTTGGCCATCAACGCGGTGTCGCGCTCGGCCGGAGCGGTCGTCTTCGAGGTCCGTCGCCAGTTCCGCGAGCTACCTGGGATCATGGACGGCACCCAGCGGCCGGAGTACGGCAAGGTGGTCGACATCTGCACCCGGGACGCGCAGCGAGAACTGCTCACCCCCGGTCTCCTGGCCATCATGGCCCCGATCGCGGTCGGCTTCGGGTTGGGCGCGGGCGCGCTGGCGTCCTACCTCGCCGGCGCCATCGGTGCGGGCACGCTCATGGCGCTGTTCCTGGCCAACTCGGGCGGCGCGTGGGACAACGCGAAGAAGATGGTCGAAGACGGTGCGCACGGCGGGAAGGGCTCACCTGCCCACGACGCGACGGTCATCGGCGACACGGTTGGTGACCCGTTCAAGGACACCGCCGGTCCGGCGATCAACCCGCTGCTCAAGGTGATGAACCTGGTCTCACTGCTGATCGCGCCCGCGGTCATCATGTACAGCACCGGGTCGAGCGCGAACACCGCGGTACGACTGACCATCGCAATCGTCGCGGCCCTGGTCATCGTGGTGGCGGTCGCGATCAGCAAGCGCAAACCCATTGCCATCGCGGACGACACGGACGCGGGCAAGGCCGACGTCAAGCCGGCCAGCCAGGCGAAGGAGCCCACGAAGCGGTAGCCGTCCCGGCGTACCGGCGGATCCACTACTCAGCGGCGGTGGCCGAACGGGCCGAGATCGCGGGTGGAGTCTTTGGTCGCGCCACCACCCCGAGTGGCCCACGGGTCAACGCCCGGCTGCGGCATCCCAAGGGGGTCGCGGACCGTCGGCATGACCGCGGTCGGGTGCAGGTTCGGCGGGCGGGACATCGGCGGGTTGACCGGGAATGCTGGGTTGACTGGCTGATAGTCACCGGTTGGGTACGCACCGTCGGCGAGCGGGGTACGCGGCCGGAAGAGCAGCCACAGGATGCCGCCACCGGCGGCCACCAGGATGGCGCCCATGACGTAGAAGACCACCGGCACGCCCGAACCCTCATCGGTCAAGCCCTGGCCCTCTTGCAGCGGCGCGAGCGAATACGACGGCCCTGCGGGGAACGTCTGGATCACGCCCGGCCCGGTCGCGGGAGCAGACGTGGGCGGTTGGTTGGTGGTCTTCGTCGGCTGCCCGGAAACGCCCTTCACCGTAAAGTCACGCGACGCGGTGTCCAGAAGATTGCCGTTGGCCTGGAATGCACCGAAGGTCAGATCTGCCCGACCGCTCGGGGCATCGGACATGAAGGCGATCCAGTAACGCGTCCGGTGGACGCTGTCCCGTTGTCCCTCCGCACCAAGGTTAACGGCCTCGCCGTCAACGGCCCGAACCTCGCCGTTGCCCGTCGCCTCGAGCTGTAGCTGCTGGCCGCCGAAGGCTCCCTTGGCGATCTTGACGTGATCGGGCTGGATCCCGTTGAGCCGCACCACAATGACGTGCCGCACGTTGGAGAGCGGCTGCTTGTCCTTGTTGGTGGTCGTTCCGTCAAAACTTCGGGGTTGCCCGCCGGCGGTGAGGCCGCTTGGAAAGTTACCGATGCGAACCTCGACGTCGGCGGCGTAGGCCGGGCTGGCGAGAGCGAACGATGTGAGCACCGCGCCGACGGTGGCGGCCAAGAAGGCGGCCAGGCGGGTAGTAACCCTGGTGGTTGACATGGTCACCTCAGGTGGGGGAACGGTGCGGATCAGCAGCCACCGTACGCAGCTGCGACGCGTGACGGCAACCGACTCGCGGGAGCAGGGGCGATCTCACCCCGCAGGTTACGGTGACGTGGTGTACGACCGGGTGCGAGACAGCTATGACCGGGTGGCCGTGCGTTACGCCGATGAGATAGGTGCCGAGCTCGCCGGAAAGCCGGTGGATCGGGCGCTCTTAAAGTGCTTGGTCGAGTTGGTGTCGACGGTGGAGGAGACCACTGGATCGGGGGGTGTGGCCGATCTAGGCTGTGGCCCCGGTCACGTTGCCGCCTTCCTTGCGACCCTCGGCGTGCCCACTACTGGGATCGACATCTCATCGGCCATGGTGGAGGTGGGCCGCAAGCGCTACCCGGACGTGCATTTCCGGGTTGGATCACTGCTGGCGCTGCTAGCCACCGACGCAGAACACGCCGGGGCCATCGCGTTGTACTCGATCATCCATCTCCAGCCCGAGGACCGACCCTCGGCGTACCTCGAGATGAGTCGGGTGATCCGACCCGGCGGGTGGCTCCTGCTCGCCTTCCACATCAGCCTCGCCGGGCATGAGCCCGGCGAGATCATGCACGCCGAGGAGCGGTGGGGCGAGCAGGTAGACCTGGACTTCTACTACCTCGACCCAGCCGAGGTGATCGAGGGGCTCACGTCCGCTGGATTCGTTCTCATGGCGCGCACGGACCGGGAGCATTGGCCGGGAGCGGAGCACGAAAGTAGGCGCTGTTATCTGCTGTGCCGCAGGTCGCCCGAGGCAGCCAGCGAGCACCTCGGGGCGGCCAGCGCGCACGCGTAGCGAGCGAAGGGATGACTGGTGAGAGACCGGCTCGTGCGTACGGCGATCGTTGGCGTGTGCGCGCTCGCCGTGCTCACCGCTCTAGCTGCGTGCGGATCCGGTGTTCCGGCCAGCGAGTGGGCTGGTCGCGTCTGTAGTGCGCTCGCGCCGTGGCGTACCCAGATCTCAGACCTCAACGCACGCGCGCAACGCCAGATGTCCACGGCGAGCACCCCCGTTCAAACGCGCGACAACCTCCTGGAGCTGCTGTCCGGCGCCGAGACCGTGAGCGAGTCGGCGCGCGGTGCGGTCGCCGCGGCGGGTACGCCCGATGTGGACGGTGGCGACGAGGTGGCCCGGCACTTCACGGCTTCGCTCGAAGCGACTCGCGACGCCTATGCCCGCGCCCGCGGCGATCTGCAGGCGTTGCCGACTGACGACGCCGAGGTGTTCTATGACGGCGTGGTCGCCGTGATGACAAGACTGACCGAGGAGTACGCACAGAGCGGCGTGGACACGACCAAGCTCGACTCGCCCGAGCTGCGAGAGGCATTCGACGGGGTCGATCAGTGTCGGTAATCCGACAGTTGTCGCTCTTCGGCGCCGAGGCCTCGCCCCCGGAGCCCGGCGACCTCGCCGGTTTGTTGGCCGCCGGCGGTCTGACCACCCGCCTCGGTGGGACCGCTCGGGTCTCGATCGTGGTGGACCATCCGTGGCGCGCGGCCGTGCTCGTGGCCGAGTGTGCTCGCCGCGGCCTCGCCGCGACCAGCGTCTCCACGCTGGAGGAGCACATCGGGGTACGGACCGCCTATTCGGCGTTGCTCCTGCCGCTCGCGGAGGCGTGGACGGTGGACTCGGTCCAACGCGTACCCCGGGGTCTCATACTCGACGGCCGGCATCTGAGGCTGTGGGTGCAGGCGCGGGGCCGATGCGAACCCGCTGGCTCGTACGCTTTGCCCCTCGGCAGCACCGACGAGGCGGCCTGGGCGGCCATCGGGGCGGCGCTTGCAGCGGTCGGCCTGGCCGCACAGCTCGTCAGTCCCCGTGGCGGAGCGGGACCTTCGTACCGGATCGTCGGCAAGCGGCGACTCTCCCGTCTAGCCGAAATGGTCGGCGATCCGCCCAAGCAGGCGCCCGCCGGCATATGGCCGAGCTAGCCTCGCGGAAGGTGCGCCCTTCGGCCAGTCGGACGTTTTAGGCTGTTTGGGGGGTTTGGGGCCTCCGACCGGCTCGACGGGGCGGGAACCATGGCGGAGCGCACTTGACCAGACGTGTACCGTTTGACAACCGTCAGCCGGGCTTGCCGGTCTCGGCTCACGGGAGATGTCGAATACAGAACGTGAGGAGCATGGTGGCGAACGCCAAGACGCAGCGCCTGGTGATCGTAGAGTCGCCCGCGAAGGCGAAGACGATCTCGAGCTACCTTGGCCCCGGGTATGTCGTGGAGGCCAGCTATGGCCATGTGCGTGACCTGCCGCGCAATGCCGCCGATGTGCCCGCGAAGTACAAATCCGAGTCCTGGTCGAGCCTTGGCGTCGATGTCGACAATGACTTCGCCGCGTTGTATGTGATCAGCCCAGACCGCACCAAACAAGTCACCAAGCTCAGATCCTTGCTCAAGGATTCGGACGAACTCCTGCTCGCCACGGACGAGGACCGCGAGGGCGAGGCGATCGCCTGGCATCTCGTTGAGACCCTCAAGCCCAAGGTGCCGGTCAAGCGGATGGTCTTTCACGAGATCACCAGACCGGCGATCCAGCAGGCCGTGGAGAACCCGCGCGCCATCGACCAGTCGCTTGTGGACGCCCAGGAAGCCCGGCGCATCCTCGACCGGCTCTACGGCTACGAGGTCTCCCCGGTGCTGTGGAAGAAGGTCATGCCCAAGGGCCCCGATGGGCGGGCGCTCTCCGCCGGCCGGGTGCAGTCCGTGGCGACCCGGATCGTCGTACAGCGTGAGCGCGAGCGGATGCGCTTCCACTCCGCCGAATACTGGGACATCCGAGCCATACTGGCCATCGACGCCAGCAGAGCCGGGGACGGGCCAAGGACCTTCCCGGGCACGCTGATCTCGCTCGACGGCGACCGGGTCGCGACCGGCAAGGATTTCGATCCCGCCACCGGGGCGGTGCGTGCTGGCGCGAGCGTGGTGCACCTCGACGGAGACGGTGCCCGCGGACTCGCCGCGCGACTACAGGGACGGCCATTCGAGGTCATCCGGGTCGAGGAGAAGCCTTACCGGCGCCGCCCATACGCACCGTTCATCACGTCGACGCTGCAGCAGGAGGCGGCACGTAAGCTGCGCTACTCGTCCGCCCAGACAATGCGCACGGCCCAACGGCTGTACGAGAACGGCTACATCACCTATATGCGTACCGACTCGGTGAACCTGTCCGAGACCGCGCTCGCCGCCGCCCGTGCCCAGATCGCCGAACTATTCGGCCAGCGATTCGTGCCGCCGCAGCCCCGCCACTACACCGGCAAGGTAAAGAACGCCCAGGAGGCGCACGAGGCCATCCGGCCCGCGGGTGACACGTTCCGCACCCCCGGCGAGGTCGCGAGCGAGCTGTCCACTGAGGAGTTCAAGCTCTATGAGCTGATCTGGAGGCGCACGATCGCGTCGCAGATGACCGACGCGGTCGGCTCGTCGGTGTCGGTCCGCATCCGCGCTCTGTCGACGGCCAACGAGGAGTGCGACTTCGGCGCGAGCGGTAAGACCATCACCGATCCTGGGTTCCTCAAGGCCTATGTGGAGTCGTCCGACGACGCCGAGGTCGAGGCCGAGGATGTCGAGCACAGGCTGCCGAACCTTGTGAAGGGACAGCGGCTCGCGGCAGACTCGCTCGAAGCGGTCGGCCACACCACCCAACCGCCGGCGCGCTACACCGAAGCCTCGCTGGTGAAGGCGCTGGAGGAGTTGGGCATAGGCCGACCATCGACATACGCGTCGATCATGCAGACGATCCAGGACCGCGGATACGTCTTCAAGCGGGGCCAGGCCCTCATACCCTCGTTCCTCGCCTTCGCCGTTGTAGGTCTGCTCGAAGGGCACTTCCCGCGCCTGGTGGACTTTGACTTCACCGCCGCGATGGAGAATGAGCTCGACGACATCGCAGGAGGCGAGGCGGCCGCGCTGGACTTCCTCCGAGCGTTCTACTTCGGCAGCGACTCCGCGAAGATGCACACCATTGCCGGTGGCGGTGGGCTGAAGAAGATGGTCACCGAGAACCTCGGCGAGATCGACGCGCGCGGCGTGAACTCGATCTCGTTGTTCCGCGACGACTCCGGTCGGGACATCGTGGTCCGGGTGGGACGGTACGGCCCGTACCTTCAGCGAACCATGCCCGGGGCCGAATCGATCTCCACTGAGGACGGCAATGGCAACGGCGGCGGCAACGGGGGCGACCGTGTGTCGCTGCCCGAGGGCATCGCTCCCGACGAACTGACGCCCGAAAAGGTCGAGGAGCTGTTCCTCGGTGGTGGCGGCGAGCGCAAGATCGGAGAGCATCCCGACACCGGGGAGCCGATCCTGCTCAAGTCCGGAAGGTACGGCCCGTACGTGACCACCGGCGAGCGCAACGCATCCCTGCTCAAGACGCAGTCCCCGGACACCTTGACACTCGAGGACGCGCTGCGAGCGCTGTCGTTGCCGCGGCTGCTCGGCAGGGACACGGACGGCGCGGAGGTCTTCGCCGGCCCTGGCCGCTACGGCCCGTACGTGCGGCGCGGTGACGACTACCGGTCACTCGCGGATGAGGACCAGATCTTTACCGTCACGCTCGACGAGGCGCTCGCCCTTCTCGCCGCGCCGAAGACTCGCCAGCGCCGGGAACCGGCACCACCGCTGCGCGAGCTGGGTCTGGACCCGATCACTGACAAGGCCATGGTCATTAAGGACGGTCGGTTCGGCCCGTACGTGACCGATGGCGAGACGAACGCCTCGCTGCGCCGTGGCCAGACCATCGAGGCCATGACCGTGGAGCAGGCGAGCGAGATGCTCGCCGAGAAGCGGGCCAGGGGCCCCGCCGCACCGCGAAAGAAGGCGACCAGGGCGGCTGCGGCGAAGGCGACGCCCGCCAAGAAGGCGGCCAAGAAGGCAGCCCCGAAGAAGGCCGCGAAGAAGGCCGCGCCGAAGAAGGCCGCGCCGAAGAAGGCGACCTAGCCAGCCGGGCAGCTACGGTCCGAAGACCTGGCGGGCGTAGGCATTGCCGAACACGCGGCCGGGGTCCACTGTGTCGCGGACGGCGAGGAAGTCGTCGAAGTGTGGGTACGCGGGCCGTAGCGACGCAGCGTCGCGGTAGTGCATCTTGCCCCAGTGGGGGCGACCGCCCAGGGCGGTGCAGACCGCCTCGAAGCCGCGAAAGTACGCCTCGTACGGCATACCGACGAACTGGTGGATGGCGATGTATGCGTTGTCGCGCCCGAATCCGTGGGAGAGCCAGATGTCGTCGCCGGCGGTGAAGCGGACCTCCACCGGCAAGGTGACCTTGACCGGCAGCGAATCGATGACCTGGCGTAGGTCGGCGAATGCCTCGGTGAGGGCGGCCCGAGGTATCCCGTATTCCATCTCCATGAAGCGAACCCGGCGAGGCGACGTGAACACCACATCGGATCGCTCGGTGTAGACCCGCGGGGAGAAGAAGCGGGCCGTCGTTCGCAGCAGCGTCGGCGTGAGCGGCGGCATCGCCCGGCAGAGCCGGCACACGCAGCCGATGACGGTGTTCTCGAGCAGGTCGTCGTTGAACCAGGTGGCGAAGCGTCCCCGCGGCGCGGAGTCGGCATCGACGCGATTGTTGGCCTTCGTGAGCGTGCGCTCGGTGTATGGCATCCAGTAGAACTCGAAATGGTCGTTCGCGGCGACGCGCTCATCAATGCCGGCGAGCACCGCCGCCAGCGGCGCGGGGCGCTCGTCCGCGTGCAGGATGAAGGCGTCCACGCATCGCAGGGTCACCTCGGTGACGATCCCGACGGTGCCGACGCCGACGAGCGCGGCCTGGAACAGTTCTGGATTGGTATCCCGGGAGCAGCGCACGATGTCGCCCGTGCCCGTGACGAGTTCTAGCTCGGCGACGAATGTGGACAGACACCCGTACTCCTTGCCCGTGCCGTGGGTGCCGGTCGCAAGGGCGCCGGAGACGGTCTGCACCTCGATGTCGCCGAGATTGGGCATCGCGAGCCCGTGGGCCGCGAGTTCGGCGTTGAGTGCCGACAACTCAGTGCCGGCCCGTACCCGGACCATCCTCGACGATCGGTCGACGGTGACCAGACCGGACAGGGCCGCAAGCTCCACCCGTACGCCCGTGGTCGCGGCCGCCGCGGTGAATGAGTGTCCGCTCCCGACGGGCTTGACCGTCCTGCCGTCGGCGGCGGCCGAGCGCACGACGTCGGCCACCTCGTCCGCGGTGGAGGGTCGGGCCACCCCGGCCGCGACGGCCCGATAGTTGCCCGCCCAATTTCGCCAGGCGGTGGTCGGCTTTGGCATAGGATGTGAATACCCTTCACATATGCGTGGCGTCAACACCTGTTTGCGGAACGTAGTGCAGAATTAAAGGCCACCAATACTGGCAAACACCTCGCAGGGGGTTCGATTGTGGCGACGCAGGCCAGCTCGGCTCCGGTGGGTCCGCTTCGGCGAGTACCCGTCCAGGGCCGCAGCCTCGCGCGGGTCCACCGCATGCTCGACGCGTGCGCGTCGCTCGTGGATGAGGTCGGGTACGACGGTCTGACCACCACTCTGCTCGCCGAGCGAGCGGGCGTCGCCATCGGATCGGTCTACCAGTTCTTTCCGGACAAGCGTGCGATCGTGCAGGCCCTGACGCTGCGCAACCTCGATGCCTACGTGGCGCGGCTGTCAGCGCGGATCGCCGAGGGTGCGCTGACGAAGTGGTGGGATGCGGTGGACGCAGCCATTGATGAGTACATCGACATGCATCGCCACACGCCGGGATTCCGCGCCTTGCACTTCGGCGACGTGGTAGATCTGCACCTCCTCGACGACGAGCGCGACAACAACGCGGTGATAGTCGAGCAGCTAGGCGCGCTGATGGTCGATGGGTTCGGCATTGCGGACACGCCGCGCCTGCGTTTTGCCCTCACCATCGCGGTCGAGATGGCCGACGCGCTGATCAAGCTGGCGTTCCGGCGTCATCCCGACGGCGAGGAGTCGGTGCTCACCGAGGCGAAAGAGATCGTCCGCGACTACCTCTACCGCCAGGTGGCCTGACCGCGCTGACCCCAAGATTGCGTCGATCTAGGGGTTAGCGACGTGCGCAGAGATCAAAAAACGTCGCTAAGCCCTAGATCGACGAGCCGGGGGGGTCAGAGGAAGGCGGGGGCATGCTCGCCGCGATAGGTCGGCACGGTCCTTTCCACCACGTCGCCCCGGACAAGGTGGAGCTCATCAACGTGCTCGCAGAGTTCTCCCGCCTTCGCGTGGCGGAACCACACCCGATCGCCTACGCGAAGCATGTCCGCGACCGCGCCGGCTAGCGGAGTCTGCACCTCCCCGGCGCCCTCCGCCGCCAGGAGCTTCAGCCCGGCCGGTAGAGCCGGACGGGGGAGCCGTGATCGCTCGGCGGGGCCGGAGGCGACCCAGCCGCCACCATGCACCGTGACGAGTCCGGGGCCTGGCCGGCGTACGACCGAGGCGGCGAAGTAGGCGGCCGGGGCTGGCCGCCACGCGCGGTACGTGTCGAAGAGCGTGGGGCCATAGAGGCCGGACCCGGCCGTGAGCTCGGTGACCGCGGGGTCGGCGGCGGTGGCGGCCAAGCTGCCGGTACCGCCGCCGTTGACGAACTCGAGGTCGGCGTGCTGCCGGGCTGCGGCCGCTGCGGCATTGCGACGCGCTAGCAGGTCTGGGTAGGACCAGCGTTGGATGGCGCGCACCATCCGGCCGTACACCGGCCTGCCGGGTGGGGCGTCACCCAAGCCCGCGAGCTGCGCCTCGTAGGCCATCAGGCCGACCAGCCGGAACCCGGCGCGCCACACCACGTGTGCCGCAAGCCGACCCACGGCCGCGGGCGAATGCAAAGGCGATCGACGTACGCCGATGTGGGCCCGCCCGCTCAGCGGTCGCCATGACGCGTCCAGGTCAAGGCAGACGCGCAGCGCGGATCGGCGCGCCGGCGCAACGATGGAGTCGATGAGGTCCAACTGCTCGGCGCTGTCGACCATGAGCGTGATCTCGGCCGAGAGCTGCTCCGACGTGGCCAGCGCCGTCAGCGCGACGCGGTCGGCGGTGGGGTAACCGAGCAGGATGTCCTGGCTGACCCCGCCGCGGTTGAGCCAGATAGCCTCCGCCAGCGTGAAGGCCATGAGGCCGTGCCAACCCGGTCTAGCCAGGGTGTCGCGGAGCACCTCGCGGCAGCGAACCGATTTGCTCGCCACCCGGATCGGCTTACCGGCGGCGCGGTCGACCAGCGCCGCGGCGTTGGCGTTGATCGCCTCGGTATCTATCACGGCGAACGGTGGGTCGAGGTGCGCCGTTGCCCGGTCAAGCCGGGCCCGCTTCTCATCGCTAGCCGGTCCGGGGTGGCTCCGGCGCGAGTCCGACGCGGCCAGGTAGTTTTTCACCGGTCTGTCCTGGTTGTGATCGGCTCGCACCTGTGCACGGTAACCCGACCGCCAAGTATGCGAAAGGTATTCGCTTTAATGCGGCTGGCGTGCTGCGAGGGCAGACTCGGGTCTAAGGGCAAACTCAGGGTTGGAACTCCGGGAGAGGTCCGGGTCCGCCCGGTCAGATTCGGGAGCGCGCATGATCCATAGCCGGGCTAGAGTGGTGCGCGAGCGGTCGGCCCGCCCGGGGGTGGGCCGTGCTCGTGTGCCCTGCGGACACAGGGCTCGCCCTACGACCGCAGGGCCGACGCGGAGGTGTCGCCATCATTAGACATTCGCGTGACGCCGGGAACGGACCCGTCGAAGCGGGTGCCGTTGGCGGCGTCGGCGCGGCTCGGCGTGCCGAAGGCCGGACTGTGTCCGACGCCGAGCGGGCCGCGGCGGCTCACGCCGATCCGACTGGTTTCACCGCCCTTCGCGCGATCCTGAGGATCCGTCCGTTCCGCCGGCTGTGGATCGTGCTTGGCATCGCCTCGCTCGGCGACTGGCTCGGTCTACTCGCGACGTCGATCTTCGCGGCTCAGCAGGTTGAGAATCCCACCGCCAAGGGTGTGGCCTTCGGTGGCGTGATCGCGGTGCGCCTCCTGCCGGCGCTGCTGCTCGGGCCGATCGCCGGCGTGCTCGCTGACCGGTTCGACCGCCGGTACACGATGGTCGTCTGTGACCTGATCCGCTTCGTTCTCTTCGCGTCGATGCCGGTGGCCGCGCTGCTGACAACCAACAGCGCCGTCGTCATCGGCTGGATCTCCATCGCCACCTTCCTCGTCGAAGCAGTCACGATGGCGTGGCTGCCCGCCAAGGACGCGTCCGTGCCCAACCTGCTGCCCAGGGGGCGGTTGGAGACCGCGAACCAGCTAACACTCGCCACGACCTACGGCATTACTCCGGTCGCGGCCGCCTTCCTGCTCGCCGGCCTCACCACCGGGCTGTCCGGTGTGTACCAGGCGACAGACCAGAGTTTCCTCGACCCGACCACGTTCTCGCTCTACTTCTTAGCGCTCACGCGGTTGGCCACCGCATTCGTCGTCTTCTTCGGGATCAAGGAGATCAGCGGGCACAACGGCCGCCGCCACACCACGCCCGGCGTCTTCCGGGAGTTCATAGACGGCTGGGCGTATGTCGGGAGGACTCCGCTGGTCCGTGGGCTCGTGGTCGGCATCCTGGCCGCCTTCGCGGGCGGCGGCCTGGTGGTCGGCAGCGCCCAGTTCTACGCGAAGTCGCTGGGCGGCGGCGAGTCCACCTTCTACATCCTGTTCGCAATGATCTTCGTGGGATTGGCCATCGGCATCTCGGCCGGGCCTCGCCTGATCGGCGAGCTGTCCCGGCGGCGGTGGTTCGGTCTGTCGATCGTGCTCGCCGGCGCCGCGGTGGCACTGATGGCCTTCGCTTGGCACCTCTCGATCGCGATCATCTTCGTACTGCTGGTGGGGATCGCCGCCGGTATGGCGTTCCTCTCCGGCACCACACTGCTCGGCGGTGAGGTCGAGGACGAGGTACGGGGCCGGGTCTTCGGCTTTGTCAACATGGCCACGCGGGTCGTGCTGATGCTCGCGATCTCGCTCTCGAGCGTGCTCGTCGGCCTCGGCAGCGACCGCGTCCTCTCCATCGGCGATCTCTCTGTCAGCGTATCGACCACCAGGATCCTGCTCTTCGCGGCGGGTGTGGTGGGGATTCTCGCGGGCATCGGGGCCTTCCGGCAGATGGATGACAAGTCGGGCGTTCCGGTGCTCGCCGATCTGTGGGGTTCGCTCCGTGGTCGTCCACTCGGCTTGCCTGAGCCTGTCCTCCAGCGCGGCATCTTCATCGTCTTCGAGGGAGGGGAGGGCTCTGGCAAGTCCACCCAGGTCGACCTGTTGGCTACCGCCCTGATCGCGAACGGGCTCGACGTCGTCGTCACACGCGAGCCGGGTGCCACCGATGTCGGCCTGCAAATCCGAAGCCTGCTCCTCGACCGGCATGCGTCGACCGGTCCCGCCGGCGTCGTGCTGGCACCGAGGGCGGAGGCGCTGCTCTATGCGGCGGATCGCGCCCACCACGTCGCGAGCGTGGTCCGTCCGGCCCTCGCCAAGGGCTCGGTGGTCATCAGCGACCGCTACATCGACTCCTCGTTGGCATACCAGGGCGCGGGCCGAACGCTGCCTGTTGACGAAGTCTCCTGGCTGTCGAAGTGGGCCACCGGTGGGCTCAGACCCGACCTGGTCGTACTCCTCGACATCGAGCCCTCGGTCGGGATGGCACGCGTGACCGGCCGTGGCGCGGCCGACCGGCTGGAGGGCGAGTCGCTCTCCTTCCACGAGCGGGTGCGCTACGCCTTCTTGGATCTGGCGGCCGCCGATGCCCGGCGCTACCTCATCGTGGACGCGACCCTGCCGGCGGAAGAGATCGCCGCCGTCGTGGCCGAGCGGGTCGGGTCCTTCATGCCCGCGCACCCGGGCGATGGCGCCGACGCCTGGCCGCCCGCGGGGCCAACCGATGACGTTCCTGCCCCGCCGCAGGTGCCCGAGTTGGCGCCCGAGGAGCCGCTCGAGCCGAGCGTCGAGAGCGGGAGCGGGGCCGGCGAGAGTGGCAATGGCCGAAACCGGTTCGACCGCGAGCCCACTCCGGCCAAGCCTCCCCTTTCTAACCTGGACAGCCGGCTTCGATGACCGTATCTGCCGCCCCGGTCTTCGCCAGTCTGGTTGGGCAGGACGAGGCAGTCGCCACGCTGTCGGCCGCCGTTGACGGGGCGGCCGCGATCGTTCGGGGTGAGTCCGTGACCAACGGCATGACCCATGCGTGGCTCTTCACCGGACCACCCGGCTCTGGTCGCTCGGTGGCCGCGCGGGCCTTCGCCGCGGCGCTACAGTGCGCCAGCGGTGGCTGTGGCGTCTGCGCCGAGTGCCACACGACGCTGGCCGGCACGCACTCTGACGTCCGGTCGGTCGTGCCCGAAGGCTTGTCGATCTCCGTGGACGAGATGCGGGCACTGGTGCTGCGAGCGGCGAGCGCTCCGACCGGGGGGCGATGGCAGGTCGTCCTCATCGAGGACGCCGACCGGCTGACCGAGAAGGCGAGTAACGCCCTGCTCAAGGCGGTGGAGGAGCCGTCGCCCCGAACGGTCTTTCTGCTCTGTACGCCCTCGACGCATCCAGACGACGTATCCGTGACGATCCGATCCCGGTGCCGCGTGGTCACGCTGCGCACGCCGAGTGCCGAGTCGATCGCGGAGATGTTGGTCAGACGCGACGGGGTCGACGGCGCGTCGGCGGCCTGGGCTGCGGCGGCGTCTCAGGGCCACGTCGGACGGGCTCGGCGGCTTGCCCGCGATCCAGAGGCGCGGTCGCGGCGGGGCGCCGTCCTCGCCGTCCCCCGCCGACTCACCGGCATCGGCGCGTGTTTCGACGCAGCGTCTGCCCTCATCGCGGCGACGGAGTCGGAGGCCACTGACAATGTGTCTGATGTGGACACCAAGGAGCGTGCGGCGCTGGAGATCGCACTCGGCGGCGGCGGCACGGGCCGCGGGGCGGCGACGGCATTTCGCGGCGCGGCCGGGGCTTTGAAAGAGCTCGAACGCCGCCAGAAGTCGCGGACGACGAGAGCCAAACGCGACGCGCTCGACCGGGCGTTGGTGGACCTGGCGGGGTTCTATCGCGATGTGCTGGCACAGCGCCTCGGCGCGGGCGTACCGGCCGTCCACGGCGACGCCACCGCCGATGCCACGGCGGCAGCGCGGAGGTGGACGCCGGAGAGCACCCTGCGTCGCCTAGAGGCGGTGCTCGCCTGCCGGACGGCCATCGAGGCGAATGTGAAGCCGCAAATCGCGGTCGAGGCGATGATGGTCACGCTCTGGCGCGGCTGAAATCCCCGCCGCCGCGGTTCTCTCCCCCGGCGATCAAGGACTTATGCCGGTGGTTTGATCTCCATCCACCGCCATAAGTCCTTGATCGGCGGAGAGGGCGGTGGAGTTATCCACAGGGCGGCGGGTGGGGGTGCCGGTGGAGGCCGGCTTCGCGGTAGCGTGCCGTGCGACGGTGGCGGAGAGCGGGTGAGGTGGGCCGGTGGATGAGGCGTGGATCGAGCAGGCAATCGAGCGCTATCAGCGCGTCGAGCGCCTCCTGGCCGACTTCGACAAGGCTCTCGCCAAGATTGACGTCACGGTGCGATCACCTGACGGGCTGGTCGAGGTCGTTGTCGCGGCCGATGGAAGTATCCGCGATGTCGTGATCAGCGAGTTGGCCGTGGGCCGGCCCACGCGTGAACTATCGCGCGCCGTGCAAGCGGCAGTGACCGCGGCGGCGGACGCCGCGAGCTGGGCTCGCACCAAGCTGCACCAGGACATGTTTGGGGAGTTGAAGGAGATTGGGAGTTCACACTCCGCCGACCGCAGGAGCGACAGATGAGCGAAACACTATCCGGCGCGGTGACCGCGCTCCGGCAGGCCAGCGAGATGCTTGGCAACGCGAGTGTGCGTCTCGCGGCGCTCGATCCAAGTGCGGCCGCTTTTGGCGCCGGTGGTCCGGGACGCCTCGGCGATGTGGGGCGGGACCTCTACTTCCAATGGCAGCGTGCGCTCGACGCCCGGGTGCGGGAGGCAGCGGCACACGGCGCCCGCCTCACCGAGATCAGCGACGCCGTTGCCCGAGCATCCGCCGCGTACTCCGACATGGATGACTCCGCGCGGCGCCAACAGTCGGAGGAGACGTGATGGACGCGCTGGCCCGCCTGGAACCCATCGCTCGCCCCTTGCTGCGCGATGTTGACAACGTGCTAGCGAACCTCGGCGCGCCACCCGAGCACCGGGTCTGGTCCCTCTTGGGCCACGTTGGGGCGACGCCAGCCGACGCGGTGGCGTTCTTCGGCGACATCGAACCTGATCATTTCTGGGCGTTGGCTGGAGCGTTGCGAACGCAGGCCGAGGCGTACCTGGCGGCCGTGATCCCGGCCAGCGTGCCATGGCAGGGTGCGGCCGGCGAGGCATACGCGGCCGAGGCGTCCGCCGTGCTCGGCCACCTTAGCGGCGGCAGTGGCGGTGGCATAGGCGGCAGCGGCGGTGGCGATACCATGGCCGCCAGGATCGAGGCAACGGCCTCCTATGTGGACGACGTGGCCGACTGGTTCGAACGGTCTCGGTGGCGCCTGGCTCGCGCGTTGGCCGAGATTCTCAACTCGACCCAGGCCGTCGCAGTTCGCTCCTGCCCGGGTTTGGTCGGCGGCGTCGCCGAGATGGCCCGGGGGCGAGGTGGTGCGGCGGACGGCGGATCCAGTGGCGTAGCGGCGGTGTCGGCCGCGGCCGACATCGGCGCGAGTGTGCTGGAGTTGGCCGCCGAGTGCCTCGCCCGCGGGCGCGATCTGGCGCAGCATGCTCCGCGCCTCGTGGAATTGCCATTTGCCGCGCCGGTCGCCGGCAAGGGCCGATTCGACGCGGCCATCCACGTAAGCCGCTAACCCCCACCGCGGCGGCGGAGGTGGCCGAGGTTTGCCGGAACTTCCGGAACGACCGACTGCGCGCAGCAGCGTAGGCTGCTCGACATGGGTCAGCTCTGCGCGGTTAGCTTCAACCGCTACGGCCGTCTCTTCTACCTCGATCCCGGGGATCTTCGTCCCGTCGTGGGTGAGCTGGTGCTGGTACCAACCGATGATGGTCCAGAGGTCGCCGAATGTGTGTGGGCGCCGGAGTGGACCGAGGAGGACACGTCCGGATTCCCGCGTCTGCTCGGACGCGCCGGCCCTGACGACGTCCGGCGCGATGAGCAGATCAGACGCGCCAAGGCCGACGCGAAGGTGGCTGCCAAGCGCCTCATCCGCGAACACGACCTGCCGATGAAAGTGGTCGCTGTGGACCACGTCCCAGCGACCAGTTCAGCGCCCCCGAGCTCCGGTGCGCGTACGACGATCTATTTCACCGCTCCGCGTCGGGTCGACTTCCGCGCGCTCGTGCGGGACCTGGGCGCGACCCTGCGCTGCCGGGTTGAGCTGCGTCAACTCTCGGCTCGCGACTCAGCCCGGGTTCAGGGCGGCATCGGTTCATGCGGGCGGGATCTGTGTTGCGCGACGTTTCTCACCGACTTCGAACCGGTGACGATCCGGATGGCGAAGGATCAGGAACTCCCGCTGAACCCGATGCGGATCTCCGGGGCGTGTGGGCGGCTCATGTGCTGCCTGAAGTACGAGCATCCGCTCTATCAGCGGTTCCAGGCCAGTGCTCCCTCCGTCGGCGAGCGGGTGACCACCGCCGACGGTCCAGGGCGGGTCGTCGGGCACAGCGTGCCACGCGACGCCGTCATGGTGCGCCTCGACGCCGACGGCTCGCGATGTTCATGCTCCCGGGCTTCGGTATGCGGCTCCCGCCAGGCCTACGAGTCGCGCCCGACCGCCTCCTGAACCGCGCCCTGTCGGATCAGATCCTCGACGTCTGCCGAGCAATGAGTGTGGGCTCGGCCCCAAGAGTGATGGGCGGCTCGATGAGGCGGGGGCGTAGCGGCCTCCTCGGCTCGATCCACGGCGCGTGCGCCGGCGCCGCCGGATTTGCCCGCCACCGCTTCCCGACTCCGTCGAGTCCGATCGGATAGATCGTGAGCGTCCCGTCCGCGCCGACATGCATTCGTAGGAAGCCCTTGTAGCCCTGGATGCCCTGTCCGGCGAAGAGTTCGTTGAGGTTCACCCCGAACCGGCTTGCGACGACCAGGTATATGGCAGCCACCTCGGCGGCGGCGACCGCGAGGATCGGTCCATAGAGGAAGGCGGCCGCGATGATCGGCAATGGCCAGTCCAGACGGTCGAACGGCAGCATGCGCCAGACGAATAGCGCGCCAACACCCAGCCCGACCTGAATCACCCCGTGGATGATCCCCAGCCAGTAGTGCTTAGCGCTGCGCCTTCCGGTGGTGAGCCCCGCGGCGAAGAAGAGTGTCAGGCCGAAGATCACGGCGATCATGATGAAACCCGGCAGGGTCAGAGGTTGGCCGTCGGCGTTGTCCAGCGCGAGCAGCAGCAGGGTATGCAGCACGCCGAGCATGACGAGGAATCCCCAGTTGCGCATGGGCAGCCGGGTGAACACACCCGACCCGAGCGCCCGGGAGCGCATTTTCGACGGGTACGCCTTGGCCAGGACGTACTTCTCGGAGGTGCTTGCCTGGCGGACGATTGTCTCCTTCGGGGGCACCGTGATCTTCCTCGGCAGCTCGTGGGTGGCGTAGAGATAGGCACCGCCACCACCAAAGGTGATGAGCTGGCGGCCATCGTCACCGGCGTAGCGGGCATAATGGTGCATGTCGCCCGAGAGCATGAGGGCGACCTCGGCGCCGGTCGGCGCGACCACCTTGCGCAGGAAGTAGTCGGTGGTGTCGTAGAGTCTGGTCACCTCGGCCGCCTGTACCCACGCCGGGTGTGGGGTGCACAGGATGACCCGGTCGCCCGGCTCGACCTGTGCCGCCACCTCGCGGAAGTACTCAAGCTGCGGGTCATCGAGGTACGCGCCCTCCTGCGCATCAATGGCGAAGAGCCACCATCGCTGCGGCAACTTGAGGGCGAAGTAGCTTCGGGTCTGTGCGGTCTTCCAGCCACCGATGTGACTGCCTTCGCGTCGCGCGAAGACCCGCAGGAATGCGGTCAGTCCGTCGTACCAGTCGTGGTTTCCAGGCAATGCGTAGAGCGCCGGCGTGTTCTCGCCGTCCGCCACCGCTGGCATCGCCGCGCGGTACGGCCCGCGGAAGCGCTCCTCATAGGCCAGCCCGCTGGCCGTGGGATAGACCTGGTCGCCGCCGAGAACCAGGGCCTCGCCCCGGGGCAGCCGTGCGCCACCGATCTCGAGCTCCCGCTGCGCCAACAGATAGGCCACCGAGTACGTCGCGTTGAATCCGTCCCCCGCGTCGGCGACGAAGTCGAACCAGAACTCCTCGGCCTGGCTGTGGTCCTGCACCCGTTTGAGGAAGGGGTACTGCAGCTCGCGCTTGTCCAGATAGGCGCCGAACTGCTCGGCCAGCGCGACGCGGGCGCCGGTCGCCGCGAGCAGCACGGGTCCGAGCCATCGAACGGGTGATCGCCGGCGGAAGCCGAGCTCTTGCGGGGCAAGGCTCCTCGGGCGGGGGACGGTTACGGCGGCGTCCGTGCCGTGGTCTTGGTCGTCTCCAACGCCAGAGAGATTCTGGTCGTCTCCGACGCTGAGATTCTGGTCGTCTCCGACACTGAGATTCTGGTCGTCTCCGACAACGTGGCTCACGCCCGGCTACGTTAGACCATGATCGCCTTGCATTTAACCGGCCACATGGGCACTGATGATCGTCCGGCAGGTAACCCCGGCGCGCCGTACAAACGCCTTCGCGTACACTTGGCCGACGTTGCCGCCTTAGCTCAGTCGGATAGAGCGACGCACTCGTAATGCGTAGGTCCGGGGTTCGATTCCCCGAGGCGGCTCCATGGATTTCCTGGGGATAGCCCGCCAATGCCCGCGCCGCAGCGATGGCTTACTATTCGCATGGGTGTCGATTCATGAGGCGGCCATCGATGGCGTCTGTCGGAGAGGTGTGGGCGTGGAGAGCCGCACATGGTTACCAGAACAGCAATTCAATCCATTGCTGCCCGTGCTGCCAATCGCCCTGCTCGGATCGGTGGTGCTCTTCGATTTCGGTGCCCTTATCAGTGGCGTCGACTTCTTTGGCGCAGTCGCCCGCTGGGACCTGGCCGCCGGCCTCGTGGTCGGCCTTGTCGTCCTGACCTTCCTCCTGATAGCCCTCACTACCGCCCCAATCGGCACTGCGAGCCGGCGGGTGCTGGGATTTGTCAGCGCGGCCACATCTGTGATGGTCGTTCTGTTCACGATGGTCTGGTGGATCCGCACGGACGGTGATCCGGCTGCCAACCCCGGTCTCTTCCTGCTTGAGATCACGGGGTTGGCGGCGGGGGTGGCCGGCGGGTGGTACGCGCGGGGACTCGGCACTCCCCCGGGCGGGAGAGCGCAGGCGCCTGTGTGGGCGCCCGCCACCCTCGGACAGACGCCGTCCGCTCTGATCCGTGATTGGGATGTGGGCGACGCGGACAGGCTGGTTCAGGCGGGGGCCGCGGCCTCAGCCGGCGCACCCGGTGACGCCAGGGTGGCGCCGCCGGCCCCGGCCGCCCAAGCCTCGTCCTCGGCGATCTTGCGGGCCAGGCCCTCCCGGCCGTCGTAGCGAAGGAAAGCTGGCAAGGCAGCCGCCAGGCCCGTGGTGCCGACCACGCACAGCACGCCGCCCCAGATGATGGAGCCGCTGACGCCGACGAACCGGGTAGCGATGCCGGACCTGGCGTTGCCCAGCGTTGGACCGATCGAGTAGGACAGCATCTCGATGCCGGCGAGGCGCCCCCGCATATGGTCGGGGATCGTCTGGTTCCAGATGATGCCGCGGAAGATGCCGGAGATCATGTCGGACCCACCGGCGAGCACGAGGCAGACCAACGCCAGCCACAGTGTGCCCGACAGGCCGAATCCGATGATCGCTACGCCCCACGCCGCGGCAGCCAGGGTCACCGCGAGTCCGTGGCGGTGTATCCGTCCGGTCCAGCGTGAGGTGACCGTGGCCAGCAACGACCCGGCCGAAGGCGCGGCGTAGAGCAGACCCAGTACGGCCGGCCCACCCAGCCGTTCGGCGACGAACGGATAGAGCGCCTGGGACATGCCGAAGAACATCGCGTTGATGTCGATGAGATATGTGCCGAGCAGTTCGGGGCGGCTACGGGCGTACCGGAGTCCGGCCACAGCCGACCGGAGGGACGGGCGTTGCGGAGCCGGCGGCGGCGGCACTGCCTTCATGAACGCCAGGCAGACCAGGCTCACCGCGAACGTGCCGAGATCGATGGCGAACACCCACGCGATGTCCACGCTCGCCAAGAGCACCCCGGCGATCGCCGGACCCGCCAGCGAGGCGACGTTCATGCGGAACGAGTTGAGCACGCTGGCGGCGGGGATCTGCTCGGGCGGGACCAGCCGCGGCACGATGGCGTCCAGGGCCGGGCGTTGCAGGCCGTCGACGGCGGTCGACAGCGAAGCGACGACGAACAGGAGCCACAGCTGTGGCGAGCCGAGCAGCGCGTTGACCAGCAACAGACCCGTGAGGGCGGTGAAGGCCAGCTCTCCGAAGATCACCAGTCGCCGCCGGTCCACGTAGTCGGCGAGGGCGCCGCCCACGAACGCCATGAACAGCAGCGGTACGAGTTCACAGACCCCCAGCAGGCCAACAAGCAGCGGATCGTCGGTGAGGAGATAGACCTGGTACGGGATTGAGACGTACGTGATGAATGACCCGAGCATCGAGACGCCCGCCCCGGTGAAGACCAGCGTGAAGTCGCGCGAGGTCCGCAGCGGGGTGAGGTCCATCCCGAACCGCCGCCCAATGCTCACGGGCTCGGATGCTGCAGGCTGCCACGGCCTCTTGTCGACACCTTTTCGCGTCGATACCTCTCGGAAGCGGCCGCGGCCGCATCGTCGGGTCGTCCGGAGGGCTGTTGCCGGCCCGCCAACGGGACGTACCGTTCCTTCATGCGCAGCACGATGATGGACACACCGCTACAGGTCTCGCGCCTGCTGGACCACGGTCGCACGGTGCATGGCTCCTCCGAGGTAATCACCTGGACGGCCGAAGGCGCCCGCCGGACCTCGTACGCAGAGGTCGGCGCGGACGCTGCCCGGCTAGCCCATGCGCTACGCGATGATCTTGGGATCACCGGCGACGAGCGCATCGGCACCCTGATGTGGAACAACGCCGAGCACTTGATCGCATACCTCGCCGTGCCGAGCATGGGGGCGGTGCTGCACACGCTCAACCTGCGCCTCTTCCCGGAGCAGTTGATCTACATCGTGAACCATGCCGAGGATCGGGTCATCCTCGTCGACTCGACGCTGATCCCGCTCCTAGCAGGGGTACTGCCCCATCTGTCGAGACTGCGCCACATCGTCGTCGTGGGCGGTGGCGACTCCGCGCCGCTCGAGGTCGCGTCGGGTGGGGGCATCGCGATCCACCGATGGGAGGAGTTGCTGCGCGGAAAGCCGGACAGATTCGGCTGGCCGTCGATCGATGAGCGGGACGCGGCGGCGCTGTGCTACACGTCCGGCACGACCGGCAACCCGAAGGGTGTCGCCTACAGCCACCGCTCGATCTACCTCCACTCGATGCAGGTTTGTTCGGTCGAGGCCTTCGGGCTCGGCCCCGCCAGCAAGGTGCTCGCTGTGGTGCCCATGTTCCACGCGATGGCGTGGGGACTGCCGTACGCGTCGTTCCTCTCCGGCGCCTCGCTGGTCATGCCCGACCGGTTCCTGCAGGCGGCGCCGCTGGCCGCCATGATCGCCTCGCAGCGGCCGACGCTCGCTGGCGCCGTACCGACCATCTGGACCGATCTGCTCGCCCACCTCGACGCCAATCCCACCGATGTCTCATCCATGCGTGAGGTCGTCGTCGGCGGGTCGGCGTGTCCGCCCGCGCTCATGCACGCATTCTCGGAGCGGCACGGCGTAGAGATCATCCACGCGTGGGGTATGACTGAGATGTCACCGTTGGGCTCGGTGTCGCGCCCGCCGGCGGGGCTGGCCGGCGCCGAGGCGTGGGCGTACCGCTACACCCAGGGGCGGCTGCCCGCAAGCGTCGAGGGGCGCATCGTCGGGCCGGACGGCTCGGTGATGCCCAACGACGGCAAGTCGGTGGGGGAGCTTGAGGTACGCGGGCCGTGGATCACCCAGGGGTACATAGGCGACGCCGAGCCGGACCCGGAGAAGTTCCGCGACGGGTGGCTGCGCACCGGCGACGTCGGCGTACTGTCCGCCGATGGCTACTTGAGCCTCAGCGACCGCGCCAAGGATGTCATCAAGTCGGGCGGCGAGTGGATCAGCTCGGTCGAGCTCGAGAATGCGCTGATGGCCCACCCAGCCGTGCTCGAGGCGTGCGTGGTCGGAGTGCCCGACGAGCGTTGGGGCGAGCGTCCACTCGCGACGGTCGTGCTGCGGGAGGGTTCGTCCGCGACGCCCGCGGAGCTGCGCGACTTCCTGGCAGCCACGGTGGCGCACTGGCAGCTGCCCGAGCGCTGGGCATTCATCGACGCCGTGCCCAAGACCTCGGTTGGCAAGTTCGACAAGAAGCGCGTACGGGCACAGTACGCCGACGGATCGCTCGCCCTTTCGTCGATCTAGGGGCTAGTCGCGTGAGTTGATCTCACATCACGCGACTTCGCCCTAGATCGACAAGGGTGAAGGGCGGGGTCAGGCTGTGCGGCGGCTCTTGGCGGGGGCGCGCTTGGAGGCGGCCTTCTTCGCCGGTGCGTCGCTCTTGGCCTTGCCCTCGGTGGCCTTTGCTGCCGGGGCGCGCTTCTGAGCCGCCTTCTTCGGTGCCGCCTTCTTGGCGGGAGCAGCCTTCGCGCCGTCGGCAGCCCGCGACGGTGAAGCGGCCTTCGTAGACGGCCTCTGCACTGGCCCGGCTTTCTTCGCGGACTTGGCCGCGGTGATCGGGGTCGGCGCGATGGGTTCGTGCTCCTCGGGCTCGGCTCCCCCGGACTCGCGCGCTGCCTTGGCCCGCTCTACCGAGGCCCGCAGCGCGGCCATGAGATCGATCGCACCCGATGGCGCCTCCTCCGCCTCAGGCGGGGCGACGATCTCCTTGCCGCTCACCTTGGCGTCGATCACCTGCTGCAGGGCGGCCCGGTAGTCGTCGGTGAACTCCTCGGGCTTGAAGTCGGCCGCCATCGACTCCATGAGCGATGACGCCATGGCGAGCTCCTGCGGTCGTACCGTCACGTCCTCGTCGAGGAAGTCGAAGGTAGCGGCCCGGATCTCGTCGGGCCACAGCATGGTGTTGAGGACCAGTACGCCTTCCCGGACCCGAAGTGTCGCGAGCTGCTCCCGCTGGCGCAGTGCGACCTTCACGATCGCCACCCGGTCGGACTCGGTGAGCGCGTCTCGCAGCAGCACATAAGGCTTGGTGGCCACGCCCTCCGGCTCGAGGTAGTACGCCTTGTTGTAGAGGATCGGATCCACCTGCTCAGCCGGCACGAACTCAAGCACGTCGATCGCGCGGCTGCTCGACAGCGGCAGGTCGGCGAAGTCCTCGTCGGTCAGGATTACCATCTCGCCACCGCCAAGGTCGTAGCCCTTGGCGATGTCGTCGTAGCTGACCTCTTCACCGCAGACCGAACATGTGCGCTTGTACTTGATGCGCCCTCCGTCGCTACGGTGCACCTGATGGAATCGGATGTCCTTTTCCTCGGTCGCGGAGTAGAGCTTTACCCCGATGGAGACCAGCCCGAACGAGACCGCCCCCTTCCAGATGGCCCGCATCACCTTTGCTCCTTTCACCGGCCGTCGGATCCAGCATTACACCTCTGGCCGGCCTGCGTCGATCAAGTCCCGTTAGGGTGAGCGGGTGCCCGGTGTTCCAATACCGATGCTGGCGACCCCCGGTGAGCTGCCGGCAGGGTCCGGCTGGGCCTACGAGTTCAAGTGGGACGGGGTGCGCGCGCTCGCCGTCGTGAGCCAAGATCGGACCCGCTTGTACGCGCGATCGGGCGCCGAGATCACGAGGGCCTACCCGGAGCTGGCGGGCCTCGGCCGCGCGCTGGGTGGGGCGGGCATCACCGATGCGGTGCTCGATGGCGAGATCGTCCTGCTCGATTCGGACGGCCGCCCGTCCTTCGTCGCGCTCGCCGAGCGGATGCACGTACGTGAGTCGGGGCGGGCCCGGCAGCTCGCGGCCACGCTGCCAGTCAGCTACATGATCTTTGATGTACTGGCCGCCAACGGCACCGACATCCGCGCGGTGCCCTATGCGCAGCGGCGGGAGTGGCTGGAGTCGCTTGCGCCGCGCATCGGTGACTACGGCCGTTGGGTCGTGCCACCCCGGTTCAGCGACGGCCATGCAACCGTCGAAGCTGCCCGGAGTCTCGCCCTGGAAGGAGTGGTCGCCAAACGCCTGACGTCGACATACCGGCCAGGCATTCGATCGCCAGACTGGATCAAGGTTAAGCTAGAGCAGACCGGCGAGTATGTGATTGGCGGGTGGCGCGCGGGACGCCGCGAGCTGGGTGCGCTGCTCGTCGGCGCCCCAGGCCCGGGTGGGTTGCGGTACCGCGGCAGGGTGGGCGGTGGCATCTCATCGGCGGCCGAGAAGGACCTGCTCGCCCGGCTGGGTCCGCTGCAGCTGCCCGACTCGCCGTTTGCCGAAGCGCTGCCTCGCGAAGATGCCAAGGGCGCGTTCTACACCCAGCCTTCCCTCGTGGTCGAGGTGAAGTACGGGAACCTGACCCCCGACGGCAGACTGCGGTTTCCCCGATTCGTGCGGCTTCGGCCCGACAAGTCACCGGAGGAGGCCGAAGATGGCTGATCGGGTCCTCGTGCATATCGAGGGGCGTGAGCTGGAGCTGTCCAATCTGGACAAAGTACTCTACCCCTCCGTTGGTTTTACCAAGGGTGAGATCATCGACTACTACGTCCGGGTGGCTCCGGTTCTCCTGCCACATCTGCGCGGCCGGCCGTTGACGCGGATCCGGTTTCCGAACGGCGTCGACGCCCCGAGCTTCTTTGAAAAGAACGCACCCGGGGGCACACCGGCATGGGTACGGCGCCAGACGCTGCCCGTGCCGGGATCCGGCTCGGGGCGGGACACACTCGACTTCATCGTCGTCGACGACGTGGCGACGCTGGCGTGGTTGGCCAATCTCGCCGCCATAGAACTTCATACGCCACAGTGGAGGCTGAGCAATGGCTCTGCGGCTGAGCCCGACCTACTCGTCGCTGATCTCGACCCCGGCCCCCCGGCGGGACTCGCTGAATGCTGTCTGGTAGCGGTGGCCGCCAAGCACCGGTTCGAGGTCGATGGGATGCGGCCGCTCGCCAAGACGTCCGGCAAGAAGGGGATGCAGTTGTTGTGCCAGCTGCCCGGTGGCCAGTCCTCCGAGGAGGTCACAGACTACGCGCGCCTGGTTGCCGAGGATCTCGAGCGCGCGCTCCCCGAGCTCATCACCGCGAAGATGACGAAGAGCCTCCGGCCAGGCAAGGTCTTCTTCGACTGGAGTCAGAACGCCGCGGCGAAGACGACGGTATCGGCCTACTCGCTCCGCGCTGGGCCGACTCCAACGGTCTCCGCCCCGTTCACCTGGGACGAGGTCGAGGCGGGCGCGGTTCGCCCGCTCCCCCCGGGCGAGGTGTTGGGCCGAATCGATACCTTCGGCGACCTGCTCGCACCACTGCTTTCCTCAAGATCGCGGTGATCATGAGCTGACCGTCGCAAAACAGCGTCGATCATGACCTCCAGGTCATGATCGACGGCAACGGGAGGGGGTTAGTCGCGAGGGGCCCAGTGGCGGCGAGTGACCGTGAGTTCAGCCTCCGCGCGGGCCAGATCCTCTGGGCGGGGGCGGGCGGCGTCCCGCGCGCGCAGAGCCATAGCGGGGCTCACCTGCGAGGATCCGCCGCCGACCAGCCCACGCAGACCCCGCTCGGCCGAGCTCGGCTCCAGGTCACTGACGAACTCCCTAGCCCACGCTGCCGGCTCGTCGGCGACGCCGGTGGTGGACGCCTTGCCCTCGGCCGGACCCTGGGTAGCCAGCTCGGCCGTGGTGCGGTCCGCATGGGCTTCACCCGGCGATCGCACGCGCCGCCGACGGCGTACCGGATCGGTCACGTCCCACCTCCTCGATGCTGAGGTTAGAACACTTCTATCGAGGTCGGGGACCTGTGCCAGCCCATCGCCACGGTCGCGGCCGCCAGCGAACCGGGCCGCAACTCGCGGAGCAGCCCACCGTCGGCGAGCGAGGTGAGCGGAGTCCCGCCGAGGTAGGCGGCGCCGAGCGCTCGAATGTCGCAGGCAAGGTCGGGTAAGTCTACAGTGGACACGCACTTCGCGGAGTCGGGTGACGCGGTCAGGCGCCAGCGCCCCGCGTTGGCCGGGACGAGATCGTCGGTGACCTCGAGGACAACGTCGACCTCGGCTAGGTACCGCCGGGCTGCCATGGCCGCGGGGAGGTCGACGATACGTACCCACAACGCGTCGCCGAGCCTCGGACCGAGCCGGCGCGGCTCGTCCACCATGAACAGCAGCGGCTCGTCTACCGAACAGAACCAGTGCGTCGCCGTACGGGTGAGGTCGACCGTGAGGAGAAACTGCCACAGGGCGGCGTACGCGGCGGGAGTGGTCGCCACGTGTTCCATGACCCTGACCTCTCCGGCCGGGCCGGCGTCTGTCCAGTTACTCGTGACGCGCCACAGGGCGTAGCCATCGACGCCATGCTCCCCTTCATGAACAACAGCGCGACGACCGCTGGACCCCCTGCGCCATGCTTCCGGGTCGGCGAGGCGATGGTCCCAATGCCGGGCGGCCCGTTGCGACCAGCCGGGCCGGTGTGCGTATACCTCGTCATAGACCTTGATCATCATTTCTCGAAGATCGGCGGGCGGCCCTTCGCGGAGCCGGCCCTCGGCGGGAATGGGACGGGTGAAGCCGATCTCCCGTGTTTCGATGGTTAGGCTGAGCTTGCGGGCGGCCAGTCCATACCCGAAGCGCTGGTAGATTCGGCCCTCGCTGGCCCAGAGCGCGGCGATCGGCTCACCTGCGGCGCGGATATCGGCGAACTGTTGATGGATGAACCGGGTGAGCACGCCCCGGCGCCGGGCAGTCGGCGCCACGGCGATGAGGGTGACGTGTGCCGCCGGCACGACCGCGCCGGGCACGCTGAGCTCGCGGGTAGATATGCCTGCGGTGCCGACGATCTCGCCGTCGCGGCGCGCGACCAGGCAACGTTCGGGTTCGAATAGGACGCGTTCCGCGGCCGAGGTGTCCTCGTCGCCGTCCGCGTTGAAGGCTGCGGTGTTCGCCCGGAAGAAGGCGTCCCAGTCGTCATGCGCTGGAACCTCGATCGAAATGTCGTCGCTCACCTCTCCTGTCCTACCCGCGACCGACCGGTATAGCGAGCGAATTGCGTAACCTTGACGCGTCGACGGGCTAGGCGTCGCGTGACATCGATGGCTACGCTCGGCGTTGGTACTTGAAGGGGAGTCATCAATATGGGCCCGCCGGCTGACCCGTGGGGCGCGTCGACTGAGCCGCCACCGCGTCCGAGTTCACCTACGCCGATGTACGGCCGCGCGTCGGTGCCAGTACCGTCGGCTCCCCCGCGGGAGCCCACCATCGAGATGCCGATGCCGGCACCCGCGACGACTCGGTCCCGCGCGCCGCGAGGGATCTCGTGGCAACGGGCGAGCAGGGCGTCACGGCGCAGTCTCTCCGACGGATGGGGGTTCAGCGCGACGGGCCTGTTGGTCGCGTTCTGTGGATGGGGCGTGTGGGCGGCCGCCGGCCGTGGGACGATATCGGTGCCCATCGCTGGGCTGGTGTTCATGGTCGTCGTGGGCGCGGCCGTATTCGTGCTCACCCGGTTGTTGGGCTACCTGCTACTGGAGCGGACGCTGCGCAGGCGGCGCCCGCACGCCCGGTGGTCGCATTTCCTGACCGGACTTTTCTTGACAGCCGCGGGTGTGTCCTACTTCGCGAACACGAGTTGGCTCGTCGACATCGGCGAGTGGGTGCGGAGCGGGTTCGACTGGCTCGGCGACTGGACCGGAGAGCGGTGGGATCGTCTCTGACCGCTGCGCCGTTCCGCTCGCGCAGGTCCGCGTTGTTTCGCTCGCATGCTCGCGAAATGAACGTGTCGCTTCTGGCCCGCGGCAGTGAACACGTGCAGACTGCGGCCATAGGGGCGGCATGCGGGCGGCATGCCGCTATGCGGCACCGGCCGGGTTGAGGAGCAACGAATGATCGACAAGAGCACAGCGGGGATCTCGGCCGAGCCAGAGGAGGTGGAGGCGGTCCTGCACAACCTGTGCGGATACCACCTGGCCGAGCGGGATCCGGTCTTCCGCTACACGGTGCTCACCCGCGAACAGGTCCTCTACGCAGCACTCGTCGCGTCGATCAAGCGTGAGCGCGGCCGGGCGCTCGCCGAACTCGCTGCCTCGGGCCGCAAGCTCACCGAGGTCGCTGAGCTGACCGGCCTCGGATCCCGTCAGCGGGTGCAGCGCCTCATCGCCATCGCCAGGGCGGCCGAAGAGGCGGCTGCCGAGGTGCAGGCCGCATCGCTGGCCTTCGACGAGCGGCTGGCCGCCGTCGAGGCCACGCTGGACGAGGCGGTCAGCGGGCTAGCGCCAGATGAGGTGGACACGGACACCCCGTCGATGTCCATTCCGCAGTCTCGAGAGCCCGCGCACGACGACGTGCCCGACCTCGATGATGACGACGAGTCGTTGGACGCGTCCGCCGTGCTCGAGCCGACGCAGGTGATGCCTACCCTCGCCGCCGTGCTGCACCCGACCAAGGAGATGCCGTCGGCCGACGAAACCCCTTGGTGGCGGAGAGGCAGAGACACCGGGGCGGCGTGAGCCCACAGGCTCAATCCAGCAGCCAGGTCTGCAGCTGAGTGCCGTATGGCGTCATCGTGACCAAGGCCAGCCCGACAACAGGCCGCAGTATCAATCAGCAGCGCGACGAACGTCGTGCGCTGCGCATGCGATGACTGTTGGTGGGAGCTGCCCCACCGGGTCGCTCGGCCGAAATCGGGTCCCCTCGGCTCGGCAGTTGCGGCAAGCTGCCGGACATGCGGTCTGCCTGGCGCCGCGCTACGCGCTGGGCCCCTGGCAGCCGCAATGACAGATACTGCGCCTTCGCCAGTCCGTCACGATGTTGAACGACGTCCGTGCTGAAGACCCGATCCACCGGCCTTCATGTCTTGGCACCCGACATCGGGAGGGGGTCAATCTTCATCCGTCGACGCGGGGTCATTCACGCGCCGTCGACAACTCGATAGTCAGATCGACAACCGTCCTACGACCTATGAGCCGGCGACCACGTCACTCGTAGCAGTCTTGCTTGTTCGAATCTAGGCTGATCTCAGCAATCATGCGGTCTGTGACGACGATCCGGTAATGGGCATCGGGGTTGCCAGGTACCGGAATGCCACCACGTCCGTCGATACCGCTGGGATCTATCGGCGTCCAACTGGGATAGGCCGCATGCAGTTCTTCATAGCTACTACCGAGCCCGATTCCTTGCGGTGTCTTCAATCCCGGAAATGCGTAGATTGCCACTAGCCGCCCAGTTGCGGCGGAAAAGAAAAGCCTTCCAGCGATGGCCTCGCCATCCGTGTTCGGCGAATCCGCGAGGTAACCGTCCCCCTGGCCGCCGCATTTCCCTTCCCCCGTCGCTGTCATGGCCGTCACACCCGTCGCTAGGGCCTCGGCCTTGGTCATCCCCAGACTCGACGCGCCGTAACCACGCGGGCCTAGCGGTGGTGGCTGCGGCGCCGTGGTCGGCGACGCCGATGCAATCGAACTGCCGCTGACCGGAGGTGTCGCCGAGGATTGACCGATCGGTTGGCCGCCCTGCGTGCAGGCACTCAGCCCGCCAGTCACGAGCGTGGCCAGCATCGCCACGCAGACGTGTATTGACCCGCGCATCCGATCCTCCAGCCCGCACAGTCTTAGGAGTGGGCAATATAGCCCGCTGCGGCTACGTACGAGGGCTGGACCGGTGTTGTCGTCGGCTGTCGGGATGAGGGAGCCGCCGTGCCAGCCGGAGTCAGCTGATGGCACGCCATTGGCACGGCGACGTGTCGATCTTCTAGTCGAGCAACGGCCAGCTCGCCCGACGTGGGTCCTAACCTGGGCGTTGGTGGGTGGAGCGGCCGAAGGGAATCGAACCCTCACCGTCAGTTTGGAAGTGCGTGACCGGGCCCGCGCCAATGTCCGCTAAGCCTGGTCCGAGCAGGCGCTGACTATCCGCTCGTGACCGCCGGTGTCCGTCGACGGACGTGGTTACTGGCCCGTGGCCGGTCCGTCCGATCTTGGAGGTGTCGCCGACTTGCGCGCTCCTGGAGCACCTCGACGAGCTGACCGTCGAGGTCGACCAGGCCGCCGCCAAAGTCCGCGTCTACTGTGAGTAGGCGCCGTCCCGTTGGACGGACTCCGAGAGGTTGCTGGAAAGCCCTCCCGAGGCCGCGCCCGCAATCGCAGGGCGCGGCGAGCGGAATCCCCGATCCGCGAAGTCGCCGGGGTGGACCTTGTGAAGTTCTTCCTGCGGTACGTGGTGGCTAGGTGGCATGGCTGGCCCCTGACACCACCCGTGGCCTGCGGTGGTGTCGCGTGGTGTCATTCACGGTTGCGCTGACACCATGGTGGTGCTAAGTTGGTGTCATGGACCTCGACCGGTACGTCTTCGAACTCCAGACGCAGCTGGCTGCGGCGAGCGAGAGCGGTGACGCAGACGTGCGGGCGGTCGCCGAGCAGCTCAGTGCCGCTCTCGACGCCGCGGTACGGCTGATGCTGCTGGGGGTCCTGAGCGACGTGGCCAGCGAGATCACGCGTGAGATCGCGCCCGGGTCGGTCGATGTCCTGCTGCGGGGGCGCGATCCGCAGCTGGTGGTGTCTCGCCCTTCGGCGCCGGAGGCGGATTCGCCTGCTCCGTCCGTACCCGAGGTGGAGGTGCCGGCCGAGCCGCTAGACGACACGGTGACCTCTCGGACCACGCTGCGGCTGCCGGACCGGCTCAAGGCCCGGGTGGAGCAGGCGGCGGCAGAGGAGGGGGTGTCGGTGAACTCGTGGTTCGTCCGCGCGATCGCCGCCGCCCTGGAACCGAACGTTCGTCGCGCCTCGCGGCGCGAGACCAACCAGGGAGACAGCTTCACCGGCTGGGCCCGATAGTCCTTATCCATTCCATTCGTAGTCCCGTCGTGAGGCGGGACTGATCCGGCACACGCCCATGTGGAGGTCAGTCATGCCCAGTTACGACGTTTCCGGTCCGATCGACCTGGACGTCACGGTCGGTGTCGCCTTCGTCGACATCGTGGCTTCGGATCGCCGCGATGCGGTCGTCGAGGTCGTGCCGAGCAAACCCGGCCGGAGCGGCGATGAGTCACTCGCCCGTGAGTCCACGGTCTCGTTCGACAGCGGCCGGGTGCGGGTCAAGGTCCCGCGTCGGCGAATCCTGTTCGGCAAGAGCGACTCGGTCGACGTCCGCTGTGAAGTCCCGACCGGGTCGCGGATCACGATCGAGAACGCCTACGGGTCGGTGCGGGCCCGCGGCGTACTCGGGGACTGTCGCATCGTCGCGAAGTACGGCGGCGTCACCGCCGACACCGTCGCCAACCTCGTCCTCGAAGCGCCGTACGGCAGCACCGATATCGCCGAGGTGACCGGCCGCCTCGACGTCACCGCCGGCCATGGCGTGGTGCGCATCGCCCAGGTTCACGGCGACGCTCGGCTGCGCGCTTCGCACGGAACCATGGAGCTCGGTACCGCCGCCGGCGACGTGGAGGTCGCCACGTCCGGGGCACTGACCATCGACCGGGCCCTCGGCGATGTGACCGCGCGCAGCGCCCACGGACCCATCCGCATCCGGGAGGTCAGCGGCGGAACGATCCGGCTCGACAACGGCCACGCCGATGTTGACGTCGGTGTCCCGACCGGCATCGCGGCCTGGATCGACGCCACCTCGGCCCACGGCCGGGTCCGCAACGAACTCACCCCCGACCCGGCCGCCGCCGCCAGCGACCGATCGGTCGAACTTCACCTGCACGCGAACTACGGCAACGTCATCATCCGCCGCATCACCACCCCCCGAAGGGAAGCATCGAAATGATCCCCAATCAGGCCCGAGGGCCGGCGATCCAGGTACAGGGCTTGCAGAAGTCGTACGGCAAGCTGCATGTGCTGCGCGGCGTGGACTTCGACGTGGCGCGGGGCAGCATCTTCGCCCTGCTCGGCTCAAACGGGGCGGGCAAGACCACGATCGTGAGAATCCTGTCCACATTGCTCAAGGCTGACGCGGGCACTGCCAGCGTCCATGGGTTCGATGTCGCCAAGCAGCCGGCGAACGTGCGGGAGTCCATCAGCCTCACCGGACAGTTCGCGGCCGTCGACGAAATCCTCACCGGGCGGGAGAACCTCGTGCTCGTCGCCCAGCTGCGGCACCTCAAGAACCCGGGCAAGATCGCCGATGACCTGCTCGAGCGCTTCGCGCTGACCGACGCGTCCGCGCGGAAGGTGGCGACCTACTCGGGTGGCATGCGCCGCCGCCTCGACATCGCCATGAGCCTGGTCGGGAATCCGCCGGTCATCTTCCTCGACGAGCCGACGACCGGGCTCGACCCCCAGGGCCGCATCGAGGTGTGGCAGTCCGTCAAGGAGCTCGCCGGCCGGGGCACCACGGTGCTGCTCACCACGCAGTACCTCGACGAGGCCGAACAACTCGCCGACCGGATCGCGATCCTCCATGAGGGTCGGATCATCGTGAATGGCACCCTCACTGAACTCAAGCAGCTGCTCCCGCCCGCCAAGGTCGAATACGTCGAGAAGCAGCCGACCCTCGAGGACGTCTTCCTCGCCATCGTCGGCGCCGACTCGAACGGCGACGCCCGCAACGTCGGCTCTGACAAGTAAGGAACAGACGATGACCAACCACTTCTTCGGCGACACCGCCGTCCTGACGCGACGCTCCCTGCGCCACATCACGCGCAGCCTGGACACCATCATCACGACCGTGATCACGCCCATCGCTATGATGCTGCTGTTCGTCTACGTGTTCGGCGGCGCGATCAACTCCGGGATGGATTCCTATGTGGACTACCTGCTGCCCGGCATCCTTCTCATCACGATCGCCTCGGGCATCGCCTACACCGGATTCCGGCTCTTCCTCGACATGAAGAGCGGCATCTTCGAGCGATTCCAGTCCATGCCGATCGCACGGTCGTCCGTGCTGTGGGCACATGTGCTGACCTCGTTAGTGGCCAATCTCATCTCGGTCGTGGTCGTCGTGCTCGTCGCCCTCCTCATGGGCTTCCGCTCCGGGGCGGGATTGGCGGCATGGCTCGCGGTCGCCGGCATCCTGACCCTGTTCACCCTCGCGCTGACGTGGATCGCCGTCATACCGGGTCTGTCCGCGAAGTCCCCCGACGGCGCGAGCGCGTTCGCATACCCGCTCATCTTCCTGCCGTTCATCAGCTCGGCATTCGTGCCCACCGAGACCATGCCCGGCCCGGTGCGCGCCTTCGCCGAGAACCAGCCGGTGACGTCGATCGTCAACGCGATCCGCAACCTGTTCACCCAGCAGCCGGTCGGCACCCACATCTGGATCGCCCTCGCCTGGTGTGTCGGCATCCTCATCGTCGCCTACGCCTTCGCCATAAGCATCTACCGCCGAAAGATCTCCTAGCCCTCAGCAGGAGTGCCTTCCGCGACGGCTCACGGTGTCTACGTCATCGTGAGCCCGTCGCGTCGGGCACTCGCCCGATCGAGACTGCATACCGTGATGACTGAGGCATGCCTTCGGCGACGCGGCGGGCTGGCATGCTCGTAGGTGTGCCGGGAAGGCTGGTCGGCGCGTGGTGGTGTACCTCGGATTGACGGCCGATGGCTGGCCGTATCGCACGCGGAGCGAGCCTCGGAACGGCCAGGAACGATTTCTCAGGCTCGATTGGGCTGGGTGTCGTCTGGGTCTGCCTCCTGGGTCAGCCCGGGATCCTTCGCCGGGGCGCGGCCCGCGCAGTGCGAAGCGGATGCCGCGGGGGCAGGACCAGCCCGCATACGACGAAACCCTTGAACCCACAAGACGTGGACTGGGGTGGTCAAGTCTCGCCGGCTATCGCCCCGCGAAGCGCGGGGGATCTGCCTTGGGTCAGGATCAGGCCGGCTGAGGTCGCCGGACGTGCTGGAGCGCCCACTCAAGCGCGTAGTCCGCGATCTCCTCCCAGCCCGGCTGGGCCGGCATGAGATGGGGACGCCCCGGGTACTCCTTGACCTCCGTGACGGTCCGGGACTTGTAGTGCTTGGCGTTCGACCTCTGCACCGACGGTGGCATGAGGTGGTCCTCACCGCCGGAGATGAACAGCAGCGGCGCCCGGTTGTCGTTGTGGTAGTCGACCCACGTGTCCTGTCGGCCCGGTTGGATCGTGGCCAGCGCGCTGTCCCAGAAGATCCGCCCGGAAGCGGGGATCGCGTACCGTTCGTACAGAGCGCGGGACTCCTCCTCGCTGAACGTGTTGGTGAACGTGTAGTGCCACTGGTCGTGGTTTAAACCCACCGCCTTGTGTCGGTTCGCCGGGTTCTTGAGCACCGGGAAACTCGCCTTCGCCTGAGAGAGCGGGTACACGGCGACGCCCTCGGTCGGTGCCGAGTTGATCGCCACGCCGACCGCGCCGTACCCGTGGTCCATCAGGATCTGCACGAACACACCGCCCGCGGAGTGTCCAATGAGGATAGGTGGCGGGTCGATCGGCCGGATCACGGAAGCGAGGTGCTCGATGATGGCGGCTACGGTGACTTCCTCGATCGGCGTCGGGTCGGCGTTGAGTGCCTCGACCTCGACCTCGAAGCCGGGGTACGCCGGTGCGAGGACGCGGAAGCCTTTTCGCTCGTAGTGGTCGATCCAGTGCTCCCAGCTTCGTGGGGTCACCCAGAAGCCGTGAATGAGCACGATGGTGTCGGGCCTGTCAGTGGTCACGATTCCCCCTTGTCGTCAACCCAGTCTCCCCCGATGGGCACGACCGCGCGCCGCATTCTTGGCAGATTGCCGGGCTCAGCCACCGACAGGCCGGAGGACCTGGGCATCGGCCGAAGCGACGCCCTGTGGACCTTGCCGCCAGTTCCGAGCGGGAGCGCAGGCAGCACCACCAGTCGCTCTAGCCAGTTCTGTTTACCTACACCGATTCCGGCCAGAGGGGCACGAACATCGCCAGCAGTGCCGTGCACTACGGCGACTGGCCCTCGATCACAGTCTCCATGTGGGCGCCGCTGGCCCTGATGGCTGTGATCGAGACCCTGGACCGACCGGGTAAGCCGGTCCCGGCCACGACCATGGAGTCCGTCGCTACGGTGGCGGAACTCCCGGTCACTCTGCCGGCCGATAAGCCCGCTGAGAAGCCCGCTGGGGTCCCTTCACGGGGCAACGGTGGGAGGCAACGCCAGCGTAAGTCGAGGCCCGTACGTCAAGCTGAGGTGGCAGCCGTAAAGGCTGCACTTCCGTTGGCCAGCACCACGGACATTGCCGAGCAACTTGCAGTGTCCGAGCGACACGCCCGGCGCCTGAACGGTGCCAGCGTGAGCTAGCAAGGAAAGGCACCTGGTGTCCTCAGTGGATACCAGGTGCCTTTTTGTCCGCTGCCGTTCTAATGTCCAGGCTACATTGTGTGAATATCGAGGACCGTGACCTCAACCCGGGACGAGGTTTCCCGAACGGTCGCCTCAAGTGACATGTCCGTCCGACCTTCCTCCTCGCCCCACAGGTCAACGACCACCCCCATGCCCCCGGTTCGTCGTTCATCTCGAACGCAGTGGCGACCTCCCACGCCTCGGCCGGCAGTGGCACGAACGAGTCGGGATAATCCCTTGCCCACATGCCAAGGTCGAAACCGTCCTGACCGAGATACGGGGAGTGATCTCGGGCCACGCCCTGGTAGTCCCCATCGGCCAGCCGCCGCACGATCGCCTCAAGAGCGGGCCGGAAACGCTCGGGCACGGATTCGTGGCTCATGCCGGTATTATGTGCCGCCTCCGCCGGTCATCGGACATTGAACCCACCGTGGCGGGCATCCTGTGTTGCCCTGGCCCGGTCTAGGTCCGCGCCCGCCTCGGCCAACAGTCCCGCCGCGACCGGGAACCAGGCGGCGTCGCCGGGTCCGGACGGCCGGGTGTACACGTGACCCGAAGAGTAAGAACAGTGTCCGCACCCTGCCCCTGGACGACACCCTCACGGCCGCGCTGGAGTTTCTACGTGTCCGGCAGGGATATGAGGCGGACGAGGCAGCCGAGGCGTACCGGTCCACCTGTGACCTGTGCGGTGAGCCTCACGTCGTGGCGGACGAGTTAGGTAGGCCCCTCCGACCCGAGGCTTTCGGTGACCGGTTCGTGGCGCTGTCCAAGCTCGCCAAGGTCCCGGTGATCCGTCTCCACGACGCCCGCCACACCTGCGGCACTCTCATGCACCTGCGTGGCGTGCCCATGGCCGTAATAAGTAGGCGGCTCGGGCACGCGTCGGCTGCGTTCACGCAGAAGGTCTACGCCCACTCGCAGGACCAGGTAGTGACGGTCGCGGGCATCACGCTCTCGGCCCTGATCTACGCCCCGACCGTGTGATGTGAGATTGCCGCGAGATTTCTACCCCGTGAGATGAGCAGAAGCCCTGTCACCTGGTACGTGACAAGGCCTATGGCCTGCGGTTTCATCCGGAGCGGCCGAAGGGAATCGAACCCTCACCGTCAGTTTGGAAGACTGAAGCTCTGCCATTGAGCTACGGCCGCGCTGGCCGCGCTCACACCCGGCCGGCTGGCGCAGCTTGGTAGCGCACTCGCTTTGGGAGCGAGGGGCCGTGGGTTCAAATCCCGCCACCCCGACCGATGTGACGAAGGTCAACCACGGGGCGAAACTCCGCCCATGCACAAATGGGGCCACCGGCTCGCCTAGACTCATCGACGCCGCAAGTGCGCGAAAAGACCTGCGCCGCGCAGGGTTAGCCTGACACCACCCAAGGGAGTACGCCCGTGAAGAGCACCGTCGAGACCCTGAGCCCGACTCGGGTGCGGCTCGCGATCGAGGTGCCGTTTGCCGAGCTTGAGCCGAGTCTCAAGAAGGCGTACCGGGAGATCGGCGCCGAGGTGACCATCCCGGGGTTCCGAAAGGGCAAGGTACCGAAGGCAGTGATCGACCAGCGGGTGGGCAGGGAGACGATCCTCACTGAGGCGGTGCAAGGGGCGATACCCGAGCAGATCCTCGCCGCGGTGCAGTTGCACGAGGTCCGCACGCTTGGCCGACCCGAGGTGGAGATCACCGACTTCGCCGACGGCAAGCCGCTCAAGTTCACCGCCGAGGTCGATGTCCGGCCGGAGATCACACTGCCCGACCTCAAAGGTATTGAGGTCACCGTTGACGACGTCCAGGTAAAGGACGAGGACGTCGACGCGCAGCTCGACGGGTTGCGCCAGCGGTTCGCCACCCTCAAGACGGTCGAGCGCCCAGCCCAGCCGGGCGACTTCGTGCAGATCGACCTGGCTGCGACAGTCGACGGCGCCGAAGTGCCGGGCGGTACTGCAAGCAACCTCTCCCACGAGGTCGGCAGCAACCAACTTCTGCCCGGCCTTGACGACACGCTGGTCGGCATGACGGCGGGGGCCGCAACTAATTTCATCACCGCACTGGTCGGCGGCGACTTCGCCGGCCGCGACGCAGACGTGACGGTCACCGTCCGGACCGTGAAGGAGCGCGAGCTGCCTGAGATCGACGACGAGTTTGCCCAGCTCGCGAGCGAGTTCGACACCCTCGACGAGCTACGATCCGATCTCGTCGAGCGGATCACGCGGATCAAGCGGGTCGAACAGATCTACGCCGCTCGGGACAAGGCTCTGGAGGCGTTGGTCAGCGCGTCGGAGGTCCCTGCGCCGGAGGGTGTTGTGAAGGACGAGGTCGACAGCCGCAAGCAGGCATTGGTCGACCAGCTTGAGCGGATGGGGGCCTCGCTCGAGGAGTACCTCGCCACCGAGAACAAGACCGAGGACGACCTCGACACCGAGATCACCTCGGCCGCGGAAGAGGGCGTGCGGATCCAGCTCCTCCTCGACGCGTTTGCGGATGCCGAGGAGCTTCACGTCACCGACGACGAGTTCGGACATGAGATCGTGCACCGAGCCAATCGCGCCGGGGTCGCTCCTCAGCAGTACTACGACCAGCTTGTCCGGGCGGGCATGGCGGCCTCTGTGTACGGCGATGTCAGGCGCGGGAAGGCTCTGGCGGCGCTCCTCGAACGCGTCACGATCAAGGATTCGAGCGGGGCACCGGTATCCCTTGATGAACTGCGGGGCGAGGACCAAGAGGGCGAAGATCACACTGGCCACGACCACGACTGATCCGCAGCTGCGCTCACAGCGAAACAGGCACACACCGTGGGCAGAGTGTCGGTGCCACCGGCTAGGGTCGGCCTAGCAAGACTTGAACGAAGGGGCTGCCATGACCGAACTTCACCTCCCCGCCACGCCGACGGCGCGCGGTAATGACGCGCTGTCGGCCACCCTCGACGATTCGGTGTATAACCGACTCCTCAAGGAGCGGATCATCGTGCTCGGCAGCGAGGTCACCGACCAAGTCGCCAACCGGATCTGCGCGCAGCTTCTGTTGCTGGCCGCGGAGGACGCGGAGCGTGACATCAACCTGTGGATCAACTCACCCGGCGGCTCGGTCTACTCCGGTATGGCGATCTACGACACGATGCAGTTCATCGCGAACGACGTAGCGACCGTGGCCATGGGCATGGCGGCGTCGATGGGCCAGTTGCTCCTGTGCGCCGGGACGAAGGGCAAGCGGTACGCCCTGCCGCACGCTCGGATCATGATGCACCAGCCGTCCGGAGGCATTGGTGGCACCGCCGCGGACATCGCCATCCAGGCCGAGCAGATGCTCTATACCAAGCGGATGTTCCAGGAGCGTGTCTCCTTCCACACGGGACAACCATCGGAGCAGATCGAGGCCGACTCGGACCGGGACCGGTGGTTCACCGCCGAGGAGGCGAAGGACTACGGCTTCATCGACAAGGTGATCACGGGAGCCACGCAGGTTCCCGAGGGCGCCGGCACGCGCGGCTGACGGACACAAGGGAGCGAGACCATGACCGACCTGACGCTGCCGCCCGGCCTGCGGGAGGTGCACAACCGCTACATCATTCCGTCGTTCATCGAGCGCACATCGTACGGAGTGAAGGAGTCCAACCCGTATAACAAGATGTTCGAGGAGCGCATCATCTTCCTCGGCGTGCAGATCGACGACGCTTCCGCCAACGATGTGATGGCGCAGCTCATGGTGCTGGAGTCGGGCGACCCGGACCGTGACATCACCATCTACATCAACTCGCCCGGCGGCTCGTTCACCGCGCTCACCGCGATCTACGACACGATGCAGTACGTCCGGCCGGATATCGCGACTGTATGCATGGGCCAGGCCGCGAGCGCCGCGGCCGTTCTGCTCGCGGCCGGTACCCCTGGCAAGCGAATGGCGCTGCCGAACTCGCGCATCATCATCCACCAGCCGGCGACGGAGGGCGGGTACGCCCAGGGCTCGGACATCGAAATCCAGGCTCGCGAGATCCTGCGCATGCGCACTCTGCTCGAGGACATGATCTCCAAGCACACCGGCCGCGAGATTGAGCAGGTCCACAAAGACATCGACCGGGACAAGATTCTTACGGCCGAGGAGGCCAAGGCCTACGGTCTCATCGACCAGGTGCTCTCCAGCCGCAAGAAGACGCCCGTGGCCGCCGCGCGAGCGAGCTGACACCAGCACCGATCTGACGTGGCACAGCGCGACACATGCAACATCACGGGCTCAGGGGTCGGTGAATCTGACGCCGACCAGGTAACGTCGACTCGACGGACCTGCGACCTAGGGCCCGGAATGCCCTCGAGTGCCAAGAGCAGGGAGAACGTAGGTGGCACGGATCGGCGATGGCGGTGACCTGCTCAAGTGCTCGTTCTGCGGCAAGTCGCAGAAGCAGGTGAAGAAGCTCATCGCAGGGCCGGGTGTCTACATCTGCGACGAGTGCATCGATCTGTGCAACGAGATCATCGAAGAGGAGCTGGCCGAATCCGCTGAGGTCCGCTGGGACGAGCTGCCCAAGCCGATGGAGATCTGCGAGTTCCTCGACGAGTACGTCGTCGGCCAGGACACGGCCAAAAAAGCACTCGCCGTCGCGGTGTACAACCACTACAAGCGGGTGCAGGCGGAGTCGTCGAGCCAACGGGGCGAGAGCGACGCGGTCGAGCTCGCGAAGTCCAACATCATGCTCATCGGCCCCACCGGCTGCGGTAAGACGCACCTGGCCCAGACACTGGCGCGGATGCTCAATGTTCCCTTCGCGATCGCGGACGCGACCGCGTTGACTGAGGCCGGCTACGTCGGCGAGGACGTCGAGAACATCCTGCTCAAGCTCATTCAGGCGGCCGACTACGACATCAAGCGCGCCGAGACGGGCATCGTCTATGTCGACGAGATCGACAAGGTCGCGCGCAAATCGGAGAATCCCTCGATCACCCGCGATGTATCGGGCGAGGGCGTGCAGCAAGCTCTGCTGAAGATCCTTGAGGGGACGGTCGCGAACGTTCCACCGCAGGGTGGGCGAAAGCACCCCCACCAGGAGTTCATTCAGATCGACACCACCAATGTGCTCTTCATCTGCGGCGGTGCCTTCTCGGGCCTGGAACGCATTATCGAGCAGCGGATCGGCAAGAAAGGGCTCGGCTTCGGCGCCCACCTGCGCTCGGTCTCGGAGACATCAACCGACGACGTCTTCGCCGAGGTTATGCCCGAGGACATGATCAAGTTTGGTCTGATCCCGGAGTTCGTCGGCCGTCTCCCCGTTTTCACCAGCGTTCGCAGCCTCGATCGCGACGCGCTCGTGCGAATCCTCACCGAGCCGCGCAACGCGCTCGTCCGCCAGTATCAGCGCCTCTTCGAGCTCGACAATGTCGAACTCGAGTTCGAGCCAGATTCCCTCCAGGCCATCGCCGATCAGGCGATCCTTCGCGGCACAGGGGCCCGCGGACTTCGCGCAATCATGGAAGAGGTTCTGCTCTCCGTGATGTATGAGGTGCCGAGCAACCCGGATGTCGCGCGTGTGCTCATCACGCGCGAGGTTGTGCTGGAGAACGTCAACCCGACGATCGTGCCGCGCACCATCCCACCCCGACGCGGCAGTCGGCACGACCGAGAAGAGAAATCGGCCTGACTCTCCAGTCGCTGCTCGTCTCGATCGAGGAGGGCAAGTTCCCAGCCGCTGACGGCGGTCTGACCCTCCTGCCGCCTACGGATCCCCGGGACTGCGCGGTGGTCGGCTTAACGGGTCACATCGTCGTGGTCGCGGAAGTATCGCCCTCGTGGCTGGCGGCGCACCTGCGCCCGGGCCAGCTCTCCGAGGCCTTCACCCCGCCCTTTCTCGGCGCTCTCTCATCGCACCTGGGTAGGCGGGTCAACGCGATCGACGCGATCCTGCTCGCGCCACCGACGGATGGTGCGGTGGACGTGTCCCTCACGGCCGTGACGGACGCGGACCATCCTCGAGTACGCCGCGCGCGGCGCTACCGCACGGACGTCTCCGTCTGGACAGCGGTGGGCGGCGTGGTAATCGTCGGTCGCGGGCTCGCCGGGCGGTGGGAGGTCTCGGTCGAGGTGGACGCCGCACAGGAGCGTCGTGGCCTGGGGCGCAGGCTCGCCGGCGCGGCCCGGCACCTCGTGCCCGGCGGCCGGTCGTTGTGGGCGCAGATTGCCCCCGGCAACGCGGCGAGCATGCGGGCCTTCTTGGCCGCGGGCTACCGCCCCGTTGGCCAGGAGGCCCTCCTCGTGGACCACTGAGATGGCGGTCACCTGGCGCGACGGTCGCGCTCCCTGGCCGGCGTGGCCACGACCAGAATGTGCGGTAACTCCCGCGACCCCGGCAAATGATCGGGTGAGTGGTGCTCCTCACCGGGCTCGATGGTATGAAAGCGCGTGACTTCCGTAGTGCTCGCCGCCATCTCTGCGCTCGTGTGGGGGACCGCAGACTACTGCGGCGGACGCGCGACGCAACGCGGCAGCGCGCTCGCGGTCACGGTGGTCTCACAGATCCTCGGCCTACCCGTACTGGTGCTCTGCGTCGTGCTCATCCCAGGCACGTTCTATGCCAGCGACCTCGCCTGGGGCGCCGGTGCCGGCGCCGCGGGTCTCTTCGGCATCGTGCTGCTCTACCGCAGTCTGTCTACCGGCGCGATGGCGGTCGCGGCGCCCATCACGGCGATCACAGGTGCGTTGGTTCCCATGGGCGCGGGCCTGGTGCTGGAGCGGATGCCCTCCTGGCTCGCTCTTGGCGGCGCGGTATGCGCGGTGGCCGCCATCGCACTGGTGAGTCTCGGTCCCCGGCGCGCCGGCGGGCGCGCTACCCCGCAGGTTGTCGCGCTGGCGCTGGCGTCCGGCGGAATGTTTGGAGTGTTCTTCGTGCTCCTCGCCCAGACACACGATGATTCCGGCATGTGGCCGCTGGTGGCGGTCCGGGCCACGTCGATACCGTTGGGCCTGCTCCTGGTTGCCCTCCGTCGCATCTCGCTAAGACTGCCGCGGGCGATCGTCCCGTGGGTCGTGCTCGCCGGCATGGGTGACATCGGCGCGAATGCGCTCTATCTGTTCGCGGCCCGGGAAGGACTGCTCAGCGTGATCGCGCCGATCGTCGCGTTGTATCCGGTCAGCACCGTGCTGCTTGCTCTCGCCCTCGACAAGGAGCAGGTGCGCCCGCTGCAGATCGCCGGCCTTGGCCTTGCTGCAACGGCATTGGTCCTCACTGCGGTCTAACCGGGCAGTGGCGAACCAGCCGGGCTATGGCGGGCTAGGCTTCGCGCATGAAGGTCGCCGTCTGCCAGGTCAACTCCCGCCACGATCGCGCAGCAAACCTCGCCGTCGCGCACGAACTGCTGCAGCGCGCCGCGGATGCCGGCGCCGACCTGGCGGTGCTTCCCGAGTATGTCGACTACCTCGGTCCCGTCGATGGTGAGCCCAAGCCGGAATCGGTGGATGGTGAGTTCGCCGCGTCGTTTGCGGACACGGCTCGGCGGCTCAACATGTGGGTGGTCGCAGGGTCATTTCACGAGAAGGGACCGGACTCCGCGCACACGTACAACACGTCGCTGGTCTTCGGCCGTGACGGAGAGCTCGCCGCCTCGTACCGGAAGATTCATCTCTTCGATATCGACATCCCCGACCGAGTGTCCTATCAGGAGTCTCGTACGGTAGCGCCAGGTCTGGATGTCGTGACGGTCGATATCGAGGGTGTGACGATCGGTATGTCGATCTGCTATGACCTGCGATTTCCCGAGCTCTACCGTCGTCTGGCTACGGCGGGGGCCCAGGCTCTGCTCATGCCGGCGGCGTTCACCGCGCATACCGGCCGCGATCACTGGGAGGTGCTACTGCGCGCGCGGGCGGTCGAAAACCAGTGCTATGTGATCGCGGCCGGTCAGACCGGTGACCATGAGCCGGGGCGCAGCTGCTATGGCCGCAGCATGGTGGTCGATCCCTGGGGGATCATCCTCGCGCAGGCGCCGGACGGAGTCGGCATCATGACGGCCGACCTCGACCTGGACCGGCTCAGAAGGATCCGACAGGAACTCCCGAGCCTGGCAAACCGCCGGCTGACCTGATCAGATTGGTGGCTGCGCAATTATCTGGCCGGCGTCCGAATGTCCGATCTCGGCAGCCGAGTCTGCGGGTCGGAGCAGCTGACGGCGAGCGTCCCCAGCGCCGTGACGGCGACAATGAGGAATCCCGTGACGAAGACGGCATTCGTCATGCGGGCCGGGCCGCGCCCGGCCAGGCGCCAGACCCCCAGCACGGTCACAACGAGCAGGCAGCCCGCGATGAGGGCCTGCCATGCGGGGTGAAGCAGGCCTAGCAGGGCGTCGGCGGAGCTGGGCACGCTGTAACTCTGCCACGTATCGCGAGGGATGACTCAGCCCTGGGACGAGCGACACGGTGTTTGGCCACGCCGCGACGGCAGCCGCGGACACTACCGCCGGTGACGTCGCTGACCTGCGGATTCTCGTGAATGTGACGCGTGGGAAAGAAAGATGATGTTACGGCTTGCTTTCCGGGTTCGTGCTCGCTAATGTATTGGGGCCGGCGACGAGCCGGGCGGGTCCGCTGCCTGAACGCAGCTGGATCGGCCGGGTTGGCGGCGCTCCCCCTGATCAACGCGAACCGATCATTGGCGCGCGCGTGACGGGTGGAGTCCGAGCGGTGCGATGACCAACCTGCGAGAGCAGCGTTGACGGAGCGAGGCCGGTCGGGTAAAGTAGGGGAGTTGCCCCGGAAGCGTGACCTCCTCGTGGAGGCAGGGCTGCGGTGGGTGCATGTTTCTTGAGAACTCAACAGGGTGTTTGATAAGCCAGTGCCAAGTTATTGCCCCGTGGCTTTTAGGAGTTCGCGGGGTTTTCTTCGGCAATTTTCTTTGAATTGTCGGGATGGATTTTCCAGATTTGTTGGAGAGTTTGATCCTGGCTCAGGACGAACGCTGGCGGCGTGCTTAACACATGCAAGTCGAGCGACAGCGTCTCCTTCGGGAGGCGTATGGAGCGGCGAACGGGTGAGTAACACGTGAGCAACCTGCCCTTGGCTTTGGGATAACCCCGGGAAACCGGGGCTAATACCGAATATCCACTTTTGGACGCATGTCTAGTTGTGGAAAGTTTTTCGGCTGGGGATGGGCTCGCGGCCTATCAGCTTGTTGGTGGGGTGATGGCCCACCAAGGCGACGACGGGTAGCCGGCCTGAGAGGGCGACCGGCCACACTGGGACTGAGACACGGCCCAGACTCCTACGGGAGGCAGCAGTGGGGAATATTGCACAATGGGCGAAAGCCTGATGCAGCGACGCCGCGTGAGGGATGACGGCCTTCGGGTTGTAAACCTCTTTCAGCTCCGACGAAGCGAAAGTGACGGTAGGGGCAGAAGAAGCGCCGGCCAACTACGTGCCAGCAGCCGCGGTAAGACGTAGGGCGCGAGCGTTGTCCGGATTTATTGGGCGTAAAGAGCTCGTAGGCGGCTTGTCGCGTCGACTGTGAAAACCCGCGGCTCAACCGTGTGGTCTGCAGTCGATACGGGCAGGCTAGAGTTCGGTAGGGGAGACTGGAATTCCTGGTGTAGCGGTGAAATGCGCAGATATCAGGAGGAACACCGGTGGCGAAGGCGGGTCTCTGGGCCGATACTGACGCTGAGGAGCGAAAGCGTGGGGAGCAAACAGGATTAGATACCCTGGTAGTCCACGCTGTAAACGTTGGGCGCTAGGTGTGGGGGGCCTCTCCGGTTCTCTGTGCCGCAGCTAACGCATTAAGCGCCCCGCCTGGGGAGTACGGCCGCAAGGCTAAAACTCAAAGGAATTGACGGGGGCCCGCACAAGCGGCGGAGCATGGTCAGCTCGTGTCGTGAGATGTTGGGTTAAGTCCCGCAACGAGCGCAACCCTCGTTCCATGTTGCCAGCGGGTTATGCCGGGGACTCATGGGAGACTGCCGGGGTCAACTCGGAGGAAGGTGGGGATGACGTCAAGTCATCATGCCCCTTATGTCCAGGGCTTCACGCATGCTACAATGGCCGGTACAAAGGGCTGCGATACCGCAAGGTGGAGCGAATCCCAAAAAGCCGGTCTCAGTTCGGATCGGGGTCTGCAACTCGACCCCGTGAAGTCGGAGTCGCTAGTAATCGCAGATCAGCATTGCTGCGGTGAATACGTTCCCGGGCCTTGTACACACCGCCCGTCACGTCACGAAAGTCGGCAACACCCGAAGCCGGTGGCCCAACCCCTTGTGGGAGGGAGCCGTCGAAGGTGGGGCTGGCGATTGGGACGAAGTCGTAACAAGGTAGCCGTACCGGAAGGTGCGGCTGGATCACCTCCTTTCTAAGGAGCACCTGCCCGCGAAAGTGGGTAAGGAGCCCGCGCGTCGCGGATGCGGCGCGGGGTGCTCGATGGCGGAGACACTGGTGAAGTCGGTTGCCGGCAACGGCCGCGACCCTCGTACTGCTTCCCGGGTTTGCCTGGGAGGTGTGGATCGGGTTGGTGGTGCGGCTGGTGAGGCGTTCGGACACCCTGTTGAGTCCTGAGGAAACAAGCCCCGTGTGGTTGGTTTCTTCTGGACCAGTCTGGTCCCTGTTCATCAAACTGCGCCCGAGGTTTCGGGTGTGTGTGGTGGCGGTGGGGTCGGGGTTGGCCGTTGTTTGAGAATTGCACAGTGGACGCGAGCATCTTTGTGGTCAAGTTGCCGAGGGCAGACGGTGAATGCCTTGGCACCAGGAGCCGATGAAGGACGTGGGAGGCCGCGATAGGCCTGGGGGAGCTGTCAACCAAGCTACGATCCCAGGGTGTCCGAATGGGGAAACCCGGCACCAGTCATGTGGTGTCACCTACACCTGAACACATAGGGTGTGTGGAGGGAACGCCGGGAAGTGAAACATCTCAGTACCGGCAGGAAGAGAAAACAACAAGTGATTCCGTAAGTAGTGGCGAGCGAAAGCGGATCGAGCCTAAACCGTGTGCGTGTGATACCTGTCAGGGGTTGCGTGTGCGGGGTTGTGGGACCGTGCGGGCCGGGCTGACGACCGGCCGAACAGTGAGAAAGTCAGGTGCTAACCGAAGCCTCTGGAAAGTGGCGCCGTAGACGGTGATAGTCCGGTAGGTGAAAGTGTCTGACCTGTTGTGCGTGTTCCCGAGTAGCGGCGGACTCCAGAAATCTGCCGTGAATCTGCCAGGACCACCTGGTAAGGCTAAATACTCCCTGGTGACCGATAGCGGACTAGTACCGTGAGGGAAAGGTGAAAAGTACCCCGGGAGGGGAGTGAAATAGTACCTGAAACCGTCTGCCTACAATCCGTCGGAGCCTTATGCCCCCTTTTGGGGGGTGGGGGTGACGGCGTGCCTTTTGAAGAATGAGCCTGCGAGTTAGTGGCATGTGGCGAGGTTAACCCGTGTGGGGGAGCCGTAGCGAAAGCGAGTCCGAACAGGGCGTTTAGTCGCATGTCCTAGACCCGAAGCGGAGTGATCTAGCCATGGGCAGGTTGAAGCGCGGGTAAGACCGCGTGGAGGACCGAACCCACCAATGTTGAAAAATTGGGGGATGACCTGTGGTTAGGGGTGAAAGGCCAATCAAACTCCGTGATAGCTGGTTCTCCCCGAAATGCATTTAGGTGCAGCGTCGCGTGTTCCTTGCCGGAGGTAGAGCACTGGATGGCCTAGGGGGCCTACAAGCTTACCGAAGTCAGCCAAACTCCGAATGCCGGTAAGCCAGAACGCGGCAGTGAGACTGCGGGGGATAAGCTTCGTAGTCGAAAGGGAAACAGCCCAGATCACCAGCTAAGGCCCCTAAGCGTGTGCTAAGTGGAAAAGGATGTGGGGTCGCATAGACAACCAGGAGGTTGGCTTAGAAGCAGCCACCCTTGAAAGAGTGCGTAATAGCTCACTGGTCAAGTGGTTCCGCGCCGACAATGTAGCGGGGCTCAAGCACACCGCCGAAGCTGTGGCATTCACATGTGAACCCGGCCGTCGCCCCTCGTGGCGATGGTCCAGGTGTGTGGATGGGTAGGGGAGCGTCGTGCCACCAGGGAAGCAGCGGAGTGATCCAGCTGTGGAGGTGGCACGAGTGAGAATGCAGGCATGAGTAGCGAAAGCAGGGTGAGAAACCCTGCCGCCGGATGACCAAGGGTTCCAGGGCCAGGCTAATCCGCCCTGGGTGAGTCGGGACCTAAGGCGAGGCCGAGAGGCGTAGTCGATGGACAACGGGTTGATATTCCCGTACCCGCGAAGGAGCGACCCTGACGAACCTCGCTGTGCTAACCACCTGCCCGCTGTGGACCTTCGGGCGAACAGCAGGTGGCTGGGAACCTGGCGGGTAGTAGTCAAGCGATGGGGTGACGCAGGAGGGCAGCTGAACCCGGCCGGTGGTTGTGCCGGGGCAAGCGCGTAGGGCGGCACGTAGGCAAATCCGCGTGCCATGAGCCTGAGACGTGATGCGGAGACGTATTAGTCGAAGTCAGTGATCCCATGCTGCCAAGAAAAGCCTCTAGCGAGCTTCCAGCGGCCCGTACCCCAAACCGACACAGGTGGTCAGGTAGAGAATACCGAGGCGATCGGGCGAACTGTGGTTAAGGAACTCGGCAAATTACCCCCGTAACTTAGGGAGAAGGGGGGCCACAGCCCGTGACGGCACACGCTGCCCGAGCGGGAGGTGGCCGCAGAGACCAGGGGGAAGCGACTGTTTACTAAAAACACAGGTCCGTGCGAAGTCGTAAGACGATGTATACGGACTGACGCCTGCCCGGTGCTGGAACGTTAAGGGGACCGGTTAGTCCGCAAGGGCGAAGCTGAGAACTTAAGCGCCAGTAAACGGCGGTGGTAACTATAACCATCCTAAGGTAGCGAAATTCCTTGTCGGGTAAGTTCCGACCTGCACGAATGGCGTAACGACTTCCCCACTGTCTCAACCACAGGCCCGGCGAAATTGCACTACGAGTAAAGATGCTCGTTACGCGCGGAAGGACGGAAAGACCCCGGGACCTTCACTACAGCTTGACATTGGTACTCGAATTTAATTGTGTAGGATAGGTGGGAGACTGTGAAGCTCGGACGCCAGTCCGGGTGGAGTCAACGTTGAAATACCACTCTGTTGAATTTGGGTATCTAACCTCGGACCGTGATCCGGTTCAGGGACAGTGTCTGGTGGGTAGTTTAACTGGGGCGGTTGCCTCCCAAAATGTAACGGAGGCGCCCAAAGGTTCCCTCAGCCTGGTTGGCAATCAGGTGTTGAGTGCAAGTGCACAAGGGAGCTTGACTGTGAGACTGACAGGTCGAGCAGGGACGAAAGTCGGGACTAGTGATCCGGCACTGGCACGTGGAAGCGGTGTCGCTCAACGGATAAAAGGTACCCCGGGGATAACAGGCTGATCTTCCCCAAGAGTCCATATCGACGGGATGGTTTGGCACCTCGATGTCGGCTCGTCGCATCCTGGGGCTGGAGTAGGTCCCAAGGGTTGGGCTGTTCGCCCATTAAAGCGGTACGCGAGCTGGGTTTAGAACGTCGTGAGACAGTTCGGTCCCTATCCTCCGCGCGCGCAGGAGACTTGAGAAGAGCTGTCCCTAGTACGAGAGGACCGGGACGGACGAACCTCTGGTGTGCCAGTTGTCATGCCAATGGCACGGCTGGTTAGCCACGTTCGGAAGGGATAACCGCTGAAAGCATCTAAGCGGGAAGCTCGCTTCAAGATGAGGTCTCCCACCCCTTAGAGGGTTAAGGCCCCCAGCTAGACCACTGGGTTGATAGGCCAGAGGTGTAAGCCTGGCAACAGGTTCAGCCGACTGGTACTAATAGGCCGAGGACTTGACCACAAACATAACCGCGTCCACTGTGCAACTCCCGAACAACGGAAGACCCACAGGTCCACCGAGAGTTCCATAGAGTTACGGCGGCCATGGCGGCGGGGAAACGCCCGGACCCATTCCGAACCCGGAAGCTAAGCCCGCCAGCGCCGATGGTACTGCACCGGGGACGGTGTGGGAGAGTAGGACGCCGCCGGACAAAACACACAGCAGGGGGCCACCACACGGTGGCCCCCTCGCTGCATCCCTACCCCAACGTTCACGCCCCTACCCCACGTCGATCATGACCTCCAGGTCATGATCGACGCCATTTCGCGACGCCCACATCATGATCATGGCGATCTTGGGGCGGCCCGCGGGGCGAACAGCCGTCCGCAGGTGAATCTTGGATGATTCACGCAGCGCACACCGGGAACATCCAAGATCGCAGACGTGCGCCACACACCGTTCGGGGCTTGCCAATCCGACCGTCCACGGCAACCAACACGCGATGGTGGGAGACTCTGTACGCCAAGAAGGCGCTACTCCCAGGGCTTGATGTCGTGCGCGAAACGGGTTTGCTTAGACGCGAGTGGATGCTTCGCCGCGGAGGCGTACAAACAGGTCCTTGCTCTCGGCAACACTGCGGTTGTAGAAGATCACCATGCCGAGGCTCTCGTTGTCGGCCCAGACGCACATCACAACCTTCACGTCGCCGGTGACGCCGTCGCCACATTTAGCCTTGCCGCCGAGCGGGCCGGACGGCGTATCCGCGATATTTGAGATCTTGATATCTCCGGACGAGTTGAACGAGGTGAAGGCGTCATCGATCTCGGCGGCCGGGCTGACGATATCCGCTGTGACGCCGATGAACAGTACGCGTTTGCCTGCTGCACTGGGGTCGTTGTAGAAGGCGGCCACCGCACCGGTTTCGCCGTCGACCTCGTTCTTGATGTCGGTGACGACCTGATCAGCGGACTTCTGCAGGTCAGCCTGTGTGGACTTTGTCAGGCCCGCCAGTGTCTGGGGTGCACTCAGGGTCAACTTTCCAACCGGCGTGCTTGGCGTCACGGAAGCGCTCGGCGCCACGGTGCTCTGTGCGACGACCGGGTTGTTGTTGCCGCGAGGGATGAGCAACACCGCCGCGGTGACCCCGCCCCCGGCGAGCAGAATCGCCACCAGCGCCAGGGTGATCCAAAGCCCTCGTCTGGACGGCTTGGGGCCGTCTGGGCCCTGGCCATAGGGCGGATACCCGGCCGGGGGGTAGCTCGGCTGCGGCTGTGCATACGGCGGTGCCTGACCGACGGCGTACGCGGGCTGCGGCGGGGCATAGGCCGGCTGCGGCGGGGCGTAGGCCGGCTGCGGCGCGGCATATGCGGGCTGGGGCGCCGGGTAGACCTGCGGCTGAGGCGGGGTGTGGACGGGCGGCGGGGCCTGCGGTGTGTGGACGTGCGGCTGCACCGCGGACTCGGGCGGGGCTTGGGGCGCTAGGGCTGCGTAAGCCGAGGCTGGGGACGCGGGCGCCGGGGCTGCCGGGGCGGGCATCGCAGGGACGACCGGTGGCGCGACGGACGGCGAGTACCAACCGGGGTACGGGTGGGTGGCTCCCGCCGCGGCGAGAAGGCTCAGCAGCTCCGTTGCGTTCGGGCGGTACTGCGCGTTTCGGGCGAGGCAACGGGCGACGATCGGCTTGAGCTGCTCCGGGACCGCCGAGGTGTCCAGGTGGCCGGAGATGAGCTTCGCGATGAGCGAGTGCGGCGTACCTTGGCCGAGCGGTCCCTGGCCGGTCGCGGCGAACGCCAGAGTGGCGCCGATGGAGAAGATGTCGCTGGCAGGGCCCACCTCGGCGCCGGCCACGTGCTCCGGCGACATATAGGCGGGTGTGCCGATCACTCCCTGGGTGAGCGCCGTCGAGTCCGGGATCAGCGCGATCCCGAAGTCGATCACGCACGGGCCATCCTTGGTCAACAGGACGTTGGACGGTTTGAGGTCGCGGTGCACCAGTCCCGCCCGGTGAATCGCGATGAACGCCTCCGCCAGGCCGGCGGCCAGAATCAGCACCGACGACACCGACATGGGACCGCTGGTGGCGACCTCGTCCTCGAGACTTGGACCTTCGATGTAGGTGGTCGCGAACCACGGCGTCTCGGCCTGCGGGTCTGCATCGACAATGGGCGCGGTGTAGAGGGCGCTGATGGCGCGACCCGCGTCCACCTCGCGAGCGAACCGCTGCCGAAACACCGGGTCATCGGCGATCTCGGAGCGGATCACCTTGATGGCGACGCGCTTCCCGGTCCAGGACTGGCCCAGGAACACCTTGCCCATCCCGCCCCGGCCGAGGACGCCGAGAATGGTGTAGACACCGATCGACCTAGGATCGGTCGCCTCCAAAGGCCGCATGGTTGATCCCTCCAAACCCCGTCCCAACCCCGAACCCAAGCGACGTGATCACTGAGCGCGCTGACGACACGGAACACTATCGTGCCAGGTCGAACAGCCGCGTCAGCCGAGCGGTCGGTAGCCGCCGGCGCACGATCACCCCCGGGTGAGGATCTCCCCGCGGATCTGCCGGAAGAGCTCCTCGCTCGCCGCGGCCTCTCGGTTGAAGAACAAGGCGAAGGCGATGCTGCCGTAATCAGCCCAGCCGCAAACGACCAGCGCCTGGCCGTTCGCCGTAGTGTCGCCACATTTCGCCTCACCGCCGAGCGGACCGGGATCAACATCGCGGAGGTTCGTGATCTGCATGCCGCCTTCGCTAATGCCGGTGAATCCTCGGCCGAGCTCGGACGCAGGGTCTGCCACGACGCCGGTCACGCCCGCAAGCATCACGATCTTCGCGGCGTCGGCCGGGTCGGTGTAGAACGCCCCAATCGAACCCGTCGAGTTCGTGACTTCCTCACTGATTCCGGTCTTCAACTCGTCGGCCACCGTCTGCAACTCTGGGTTCGACGACAGCGTCAACCCCGCGACCTCCTCGGGTGTCGACAGCGTGGAGGTGACTGCCTCGGCCAGCACCGGCCGTGCGAGCACAAAAAAGCCGCCGGCGCCGGCCATGAGCAGCACGCCGAGGATGCTGAGGGCGATCCACGGCCCCGTGCGGTAACGACGATCAGACATATGCACTCCAAGCCCTGCGTGAACCCCGCGAGCATAAGGCCAAACTGGGTCGGCCATGTGCCGGGCAATCCGGACGGGTCCGTAGACTCGCCACCGTGACCGTGACATCGGATCCGAGCGCGAGGGAATCGACAACAGTCGCCGGGCAGTACCAGCCGGCCGACGTCGAGCGGCGGCGATACGAGCAGTGGGTAGCCGGCGGTCACTTCACAGCCGACCCTGCGAGCGATCGCGAGACGTACTGCATCGTGATTCCGCCACCGAACGTGACCGGATCGCTGCACATTGGTCACGCCCTCGACCACACCATTCAGGACTGTCTGATCCGCCGTCGGCGGATGCAGGGGTACGAGGTGTTGTGGCTCCCTGGCACCGATCACGCCGGCATCGCCACCCAGAACGTCGTCGAGCGCCAGCTCGCGTCCGAGGGGTTGTCGCGCCACGATCTCGGCCGGGAGAAGTTCGTCGAGCGGATCTGGCAATGGAAAGCGGAGTCCGGCGGCTTGATCCAGGAGCAGATGCGGCGACTGGGCGACTCGGTTGACTGGACCCACGAGCGCTTCACGATGGACGAGGGACTATCCCGTGCCGTACTCACGATCTTCAAGCGACTCTTCGACGACGGCCTGATCTATCGAGCCGAGCGCATCATCAACTGGTGCCCACGCTGCCTCACCGCGCTGTCGGACATCGAGGTTGAGCACACCGAGGACGAGGGCGAGCTGATCTCGATCCGGTACGGGGATGGGGCTGCCGCGATCGTGGTGGCGACCACGCGGGCGGAGACGATGCTGGGCGACACGGCGGTCGCGGTGCACCCCGATGACGACCGCTATCGCCACCTCGTCGGCGAGGAGGTCGAGCTGCCCCTAACGGGCCGGCGGATCCCGATCATCGCCGACGAGCATGTGGACCCCACGTTCGGTTCCGGCGCGGTCAAGGTGACCCCGGCGCACGATCCGAACGACTTCGAGATCGGCCAGCGTCACGATCTGCCCAGCCTGACCATTCTCGACGAGCGAGGCTTGATCACAGCCAACGGCCCGTTCCGGGGCCTCGACCGCTATGAGGCGCGACCCGCCATCGTGGCCGCGCTACGCGAGCAGGGTCGCATCGTCGCGGAGAAGCGTCCGCACGTGCACGCGGTGGGGCATTGTTCCCGGTGTAAGACCACTGTGGAACCCCGCCTGAGCCTGCAGTGGTTCGTGAAAACCGACCCGTTGGCCCAGGCCGCAGGCGACGCCGTGCGCGACGGCAGCGTGCGGATCGAGCCGGCGGAGCTTGCCAAGCGTTACTTCGCCTGGGTCGACAACATGCATGACTGGTGCATCTCGCGCCAGCTGTGGTGGGGCCACCGCATCCCCGTGTGGTACGGCCCGAACTGTGAAACTGTCTGCGTCGGGCCGGACGATGCGGCCCCGACGGGGGAGGGCTGGCGGCAGGACGAGGACGTGCTCGACACGTGGTTCTCCTCCGCCCTGTGGCCGTTCTCCACGCTCGGCTGGCCCGACGACACCGTTGAGCTGCGCCGCTTCTATCCGACCAGTGTCCTCGTCACCGGCTACGACATCCTCTTCTTCTGGGTCGCCCGGATGATGATGTTCGGCCTGTACGCGATGGACAACACCCGGCCATTCGACGTCATCCTTCTGCATGGCATGGTGCGTGACCAGCACGGCAAGAAGATGTCCAAGTCGTTCGGCAACGTGGTCGACCCGCTCGACTGGATCGAGCGGTTCGGCGCCGACGCCACCCGGTTTACCCTTGCCCGGGGAGCAAACCTCGGTTCCGACGTACCGGTCAGCGAGGACTGGTGCCAGGGCTCGCGTAACTTCTGTAACAAGCTATGGAACGTGACCCGGTTCGCGGTCATGAGTGGAGCGACCGTCCAGGGCGAGCTGCCGACACACGATGAGCTGTCCAGTGTGGACCGATGGATACTGTCCCGGCTGCAGCATGTCATCGGCGAGGTCGACGAGCATTTCGAGAGCTATGAGTTCGCCAAGATCTGCGACACGCTCTACCACTTCGCCTGGGATGACGTGTGTGACTGGTATGTCGAGCTGGCCAAGCCCGTACTCACCGCCGGAGGCGCACCCGCGGACGCGACGCGGCGGGTGCTGGGACATGTGCTCGATCGGCTACTGCGGTTGCTGCACCCCGTGGTGCCGTTCGTCACCGACGAACTGTGGTCAGCGCTGACAGGCCAGGAGACAGTTGTCCGCGAGGCGTGGCCGACGGTCGACAACTCCTATCTGGACGACGCGGCCGAGGCGCAGGTTACCGCCCTACAGCTGGTGGTCACCGAGGTGCGTCGATTCCGGTCCGACCAGGGCCTCAAGCCGGGCCATCGGGTCGCCACCCGGCTCACCGGGCTGGGAACGGCCGGCCTAGCCGCACACGAGCCGCTGATCCGGTCACTGGTGCGCCTCGACGTGCCCACCGACGGATTCGCGGCAACGGCGTCGCTGTCCGTCTCCGGCGGCGTCGGGGTGGAGTTCGACACCCGGGGGTCGATCGACATCGCCGCCGAGCGTGCGCGGCTCGAGAAGGACCGCTCGGTAGCCGAAAAGGAGGCGACCCAGTGCCGCGCGAAGCTCGACAACCCCGCCTTCGCGGACAAGGCGCCCGAGGCTGTCGTTTCGAAGGTCCGGGAGCGTCTGGCCGCCGCGGAGGTCGAACTCGCCCGCATCGCGGCCGCCCTGGAGGCGCTGGCCGGATGAGGGGACGAGCCCGTCGAGGTCGTGGTAGACCGCGGCGCCCGGGAGTGGGATCGTATAGACGCGGCGTACGAGGCCGGTCACCGAGATGAGTGAGCAGTATCGCGGCGTCGAGGCGGACCTGAACGCCCGCGGATACTCGCGCATGGTCTTCGACCTTTCTCGCATCGAGGCGCTCCTCGAACTCCTCGGCAGCCCGCAGCGGGCGTATCCGGCGATCCACCTCACCGGCACCAATGGCAAGACGTCGACCGCCCGGATGATTGATTCGTTGCTGCGGGCGCACGGTCTGCGCACCGGCTGCTACACGAGCCCGCATCTGGAGACCGTTCGTGAGCGCATCAGCATCGATGGCACGCCGGTCGCCGAGGAGAAGTTCGTCGAGATCTACGACGAGGTGGGTCCGGTCGCCCGGTTCCTCGACGACCGCGGCGATGACGGTGGCGGTGGCGACAGCGGCGCCGGGCCGGAGACCCTCACCTACTTCGACGTGACCACCGCGATGGCGCTGGCCGCGTTCGCCGACGCTCCAGTGGACGTGGCGGTGGTGGAGGTCGGGCTGGGCGGCGCGGAGGATTCAACCAACGTGCTCCAGGCAAATACCTGCGTCATCACCCCGATCGGTCTGGATCACACGGAGTGGCTCGGCGAGACGATTGAGGAGATCGCCACGGCCAAGGCCGGAATCGTCCACAGCGGAGCGACGCTGATCTGCGCGGCTCAGCCGGACGAGGCGCTAGGGCCGATCCTCGAGCGGTGTGCCGAGGTCGGCGCGACCATCGCCCGGGAAGGTGCCGAGTTCGGTGTGTTGCGCCGCGGGCTGGCGGTCGGCGGCCAGGTGCTCTCGCTGCAGGGCCTCGGTGGTGTGTACGAGGATGTCGTCATTCCGCTGCACGGCGCCCATCAGGCGCAGAATGCGGCGGTGGCGCTCGCGGCGGTCGAGGCTTTCCTTGGCGCTGGTGCGAGCACGCGCCAGCTGGATCCGGAGATCGTGCGTGAGGGCTTCGCGGGGACGTCCTCGCCCGGCCGTTTGGAGCGGGTGAGGACCTCGCCGACGATTCTCCTCGACGCCGCGCACAATCCGCACGGTATGACCGCAACCGTGAACGCCCTACAGGAGGAGTTCGCTTTCGGCCGGCTCATCGCGGTCGTCGCGGTGCTGGGCGACAAGGACGCGGCCGGCATCCTCGAGCTTTTGGAGCCGGTCGCGGACGCGGTGGTGTGCACCCGCAACACGTCCGGCCGAGCGTTGCCGGCCGATGCGCTGGGCGAGATCGCAGCCGACATCTTCGGCGAGGACAGAGTGCGGGTCGAACCGTTCCTACCCGATGCCATCGAGACCGCCGTCGCCCTCGCGGAGACCGATGTGGAAGGCGAACTGTCTGGAGTCGGCGTCCTCATCACCGGGTCCGTGGTGACCGTCGCGGACGCCCGTACGTTGCTGGTTCGATGAGCGGCGAGGAGCCACAGTCCGGCCTACGTAATCCGGCGGCCGCCGTTCGGGGGGTCGGCGCGGCGGCGCTCGCGGGCGAGGGAGTCGTGCTGCTCCTCGCGATCCTGCCGATGCGTGTGATCGGCGCGAACCTCGCCGGGCTAGCGATCGGTGTGATCATCGCGTTGGCGGTGGTCTGCTTCGGACTCGCCGGGTTGCTCCGTCGGTCGTGGGCATGGCACGCGGGGTCGGCGCTGCAGGTAGTTCTGTTCGCCTCCGGGTTTGTCTTCCATGCGTCGCTGGCCGTGTTGGGTGTCCTCTTCGGACTACTGTGGATCTACGTCCTGCGAGTGCGTTGGACCGTGCTCCGATCATGAGTGTGGTGGAGTCTCGTCGCGGTCGCGCCACTGCGTGAGCGAGATGGCGTTGCCATCAGGGTCGCAGAACGTCGCGGTCCACAGCTCCAGTCGGTCACCATGGCTTATCCGTCGCGGTCGGTGGTCGAACTCGACTCCCTTCGATCGCAGGTCCTGATGAGCCGCCTCAACGTCTGGTACGGGGATGTACAGGCGAACCACCTTTCGGTCAGCCGGCGACATGTCGACCACCTGACGCAATAGCACGCGCCCACCCACATAGGACAACACCGCGCTCTCGCTGGCGCTGTCGAAGATGGCGAAGTCCAACAGATCACGGTAGAAGCGCAACGACCGGGCCAGATCGGAGACGATCAGCATGATGCCCATGGCCTGCGCAGCGTGGTCCGAGCCTCGCACCGCCGGCCGTTCCGCGGGGCGCGGCTGCGGAATGTTCCGCGAGGGGAGTTCGAACTCGGTGGTGCGCACGTTCGCCTCCGTCGCGAGGGTCGCCGCCTCGGGGTCCGCCTCCGGCCCGGGTGCAGGCGGGATCTCGTCGATTACGTTCGCGACAACCGGCGTTGGTACGGCGTTGATCGGGCTGATCGAACGGGTCTGGCTGGTGGGGTTGGGCCGGAAGTCCGGTCCGAAGGCACCCTCGGCATAGTCCGTGAAGAACGGTACGGCGAAGGCCGCGGCCTCCTCGGCCGCACTCGACGCCCGGGAGTGGTGTGGCTCGACCAGCTCCCACCTGACGCGCAGTTGGCGGGCGTTGCGTGGGGCGACCTCGACCGGCAGGACCATCCCGGGCCGCGGCCACTTGATGACCGGAACCGAGTGGGCGCGGAACTTCACCATCGTTGAAGGGCGACCAGGCAACTCCACGAGAACGCGCATGTCGCAGCGCCCCACGATCTTCCCCGGCGGGGGTGCCTGCGCCACGATGACGTAGGCCGTGCCGTGCATGGTGACACGCCCGTTGTAGCGCAGCCCAAGCATGAAGACACCGAGGCCTGCACCGACGACGAGGACCAGCGCGACCAGCAGCAGCGCGGCGTCCTCCATGCCCCAGGACATCGCGCTGAGGAACATCGCGCTGATGATGGCGAGGACGACTAGGAGCCGCTGGAAGTCGGTGAGATGCCACCGACCGCTGTCCCGCACCGTGCCGCCCTCCGCGCGTGAACGTCCGCTCGCCGCCTCTTGTGGCGAGGCTACGGCCATGCACGGGACAAAGGAAGCTCCCAGCTCTCAGCGTGTTACCAGGGCCGGGGCGCCGGACGGGCGACCGGGCCGACTCATTAGGCTCGATGACACGTCGGGTCGGCTCCGGCCGGTACGAAGGAGAGGGCGATCGCAGATGACCGAGCGCACGCTGGTGTTGATCAAGCCTGATGCCCTCAGGCGTGGCCTGGTTGGCGAGGTCATCGCCCGATTCGAGCGAAAGGGTCTCGCAATTCACACGATGGTGCTGCGGACGATGGATGCCGACCTAGCCGATCGGCATTACGCGGAGCACGTGGACAAGGGGTTCTATCCACCCTTGAAGGAGTTTATGACGGGTGGCCCACTGGTTGCGTTGATTATCTCGGGCGAGGAAGCGGTAGAGGTCGTGCGTAACCTCGTCGGCGCGACCGACGGGCGCAAGGCGGCGGCCGGCACGATCCGGGGCGACCTGTCGCTGTCCAACCGCGAAAATCTCGTTCACGCTTCCGACTCGGCGGACAGCGCAAAGCGCGAGATCGCGCTCTGGTTCCCCGAACGTGGGTAGGTGGATCGGGTGAGGTGGGCGGAGTTCTCACAGGAATGCCCGGAACTGGCCGAGATCGCGCGGGAGCGGATTGCCGACGCGCACATCCTGCTCCTGGGAACGCTGCGCGCCGACGGGTCGCCCCGAATCAGCGCGGTGGAGTGCGATCTGGTCGGCGACGATCTTTGCTCCGGCATGATCTGGCAGTCAATGAAGGCGCTCGACCTGGTGCGTGACCCACGCATGACCGTGCACAGCCTGCCGGCCGGACTGTCCAATCCAGACGGCGACATGAAGCTCTACGGGATGGCGGTGGCGGTTGAGGCCGAGCAGAAGCGGGCCTACGAGCGGACGCTCCATGCGCGCATCAAGTGGAGCCCGAGCGAGCCGTACCACTGCTTTGCCTTCGACATCACCACGGCGGGGTTCGTCACGTTTCGTGGCAGCGGCCGCGACTCCTGGCACTGGCGCGCCGGCTCCCTCCTCCGCAAGGACTTCCGCCCAGACGTCGCGTGATGGCAACGCGCCCCCAATTGGGCGATTTGCGATTCCCTCCCGGGCGGCCCGGACATCGTGGGGCGTGGCGCGCCGGTTGGCGGGTATGCCAGGCGGGCAGCATGATGAGTTCCGTGACGGAGGGAGGCCCGGTTGTCTGAGGCCTACACGGTGTTCTGGACGATGGACCGCTGGCTCAGCGCGGTCGCGGTCGGACACAAGCCGCTACCGGTGCTCTTCGGCGGCCCGCACCTGTCCGAGCCCAGCTTTCGCCGCGCCGGCGTCAAGGTCGGCGACCTGATCTATCCGGTGGCAGTGTCGAACCGTCGAGTGCATGCGGTTGCCCGGATGCGCGTACGCGAGATGATCCTGCTCGGCCAGGAGGATGGCCCTTCGCTGATCGACCACCGCTTCCCTCAGTACCGTGCCTGGAAGTTCCTGGCCCCGACCTGCACGGAAGAGGTCGTGATCGGTATGGAGGGCACGGCTCCACGAGTCGATGTCGAACTGCCGAGGGAGGTGCTCGATCGGCTCACCTTCCGGTCTCAGCGGGGGGAACGTCCACTTCGGCACCTGAAGGACGGGGAGCTGACCAGCTCGATTGGGCTGCAGGGCATCTACCGGCTGACGGCGGCGTCCGCGGCCGACCTCGCCGAACTGATTGAATCGCCGCCGCCCGAGGCGGCGGCCCGCATTCCTCGTGCGATGACCGATCGGCGGACCGTGACGGCTCCGGAAGACGCGCTGTTCTGAGGCGCCTACAGTTAGTGCGAAGATCCGCGCTGCTGAAGGGACGCACGTGCCGCTGCTCTACACGATCGGTCAGTACACCGTCGCCCCCGCGGTGCGGCTGGCATTTCGGCCGACGGTCGACGGACTGGAGCACGTGTCGGCGAGTGGCGGCGCGGTCCTCGCCGGCAACCACCTTTCGGTGGCCGACGAATACGTGATGGGCGCGGTCGTGCCCCGGCACATCGCGTTCTGGGCGAAGTCCGAGTACTTCACCGGTATGGGCGTGCGGGGCTGGGCGATGAAATCACTGATGCGAGGCTTGGGCGCTATCGAGGTCAACCGCGCGGGTGGGCGCGCCGCTCTCACCGCGCTCGACGCGGCCATTCCGGCGCTGCGCAGCGGCGACCTGGTCGGCGTCTACCCAGAGGGGACGAGGTCCCCGGACGGCCGTCTCTACCGCGGTCGGACCGGGGCGGCCCGCCTGGCCCTGCTCGCCGAGGTCCCGGTGATCCCGGTCGGCGTGATCGGCACCGAGAAGATCCACCCCATCGGCAAGGTCATGCCGAAGTTTGGGCCGAGGGTCACGATCCGTTTCGGCAAGCCAATGGATTTCACCGGCCGGCCCCTCGACAGCTCCAGCCTGCGCGCCATCACCGACGAGATCATGGCCGAGATCCAGAAGCTGACCGGTCAGCAGTACGTCGGCCGCTACGCCCCCCGCAGGTCGAGTTCGTGATCGAGTGGCGGTCGCGCTGCGGCTGGCCGCTGCGGGGGTCGGATGGGTGGTCAGATGCGGCGGGCGGCCCGGAATCGGACGGACCAGTAGCCGCCGCCGTCGAGTAGCGCATGGCCGCCCAGGTCACCGAAAGTGGGGCCGTCCGCCCTGCTGCGGCTGGAGATAAATCGATAATGGCCGGCATCGTCCAGGCCGAGGTAGATTCCACTGTGGTCGGTTTGGTCGCCGTTACCCGCCGCGGTGTCGAAGAAGACCAGGTCACCGGCTTGCAATCGATCGAAGTCGCGAGCCGGCTTGCCCACGTTAGGGATGACCAGGGCGCCGGGCCCGAACTGGGCAATCGCATACGCGCGGCGGGGCAGGCCCAGCCCGGCCTCGTTCTTCAAGCGCAGTGGGTAGCCCATCCGGTAGCCGTACACGAGGCGAACGAAGCCGGAGCAGTCGACGGCGCCGTACCGGTCGGGCTGCGGCCGCATGCCGCCGCCATCGGGAAAGTTCCACGTGATGCCGAGATAGTCGTAGAAGTCGGACTTCTCTGAGCGGCCATCAGGGTCGGTCGCGGAGACCGGGCCAAACGAGGCGTCCCCGGCATAGCGGATCCCCTTCGCGTTCTTCTTGTTCTCTGCGCCATTGATGTATTCCATGGCGACCGCGAGAAGGTCTTCGCTGCGATCGGTGCGCGTCCTGGTAAACCACGGCTCGAACCAGGATGCGTTCTCCGCGCCCTCGCGCCACGGCTCGAGCGCCAACCGCACCCACGCGTCAGTTGTCACGGTCCGCTTGGTGAACGCGGGCTCGGCGAAGGTCCGGACCGGCCCGCTCAGCCGCACCGTCCGAGCGCCGTCGGTGAGGACGGCGACGGCAGCGCCCTGAGCATCGAGAACAACTGTCCGTGCCGGATCGGTGTGGCGCTCAAACGTGAGCCGCCCCTGGCCGGCGTCGGCGTTGGGAACCACGGACGGCGCGTTCTCCACGGTGCGCATATCCTCGGCCGCGGACGCCCGGATCTTGAGATAGAACACCGACGATGCCGCCACGACGACCAGGGAAATCACAACGAGCGCGGCCACACCCACACGCAGGCCGGGGGTGCCGCGGTCAATCACGTGGGTCTCCTACTGTGGCGGATGTGGGCGTCAGCCTAGGTACCAGGAATTACCCCAACCAAAATCCCGCTGATCATCACGGCGTAAGTCGCAGCCGTTACGATAGCGGTCGCCAGCAGCGTCCAACCAGGGCGCTGCCGTTCGACTTGGTGGGCGAAGAGTCCTGGGACGATGAACCCCAGGGTCTGGTGAACGAAGAGAAGTGGAAAGTTCTTCTGGATCATGAAGAACAGGGCCAGCTGGATGAGCACACCGAGCAGAACGATGGTGGCGAACAGGCGCTTGCCGTAAAGAATCACCACCCGTTTGAGGATCTTGGTCAGTCCGATAGTGACGGCGGTCACTCCCACAATCAGCAGAGTTTGGCGGTAGTCCTGGATGAGCGTCAGGGCAAGCCAAGCCGGCGTGATCATCCCACCGGGCGAGAGGTTAGTCGTCAGGTAGCACAGCAGAGCCAGCACCAGCCCACAAGCGAGCGCGAGCGTGGCGGTCTCTGGCGCAAGATCTCCACTGATCATGTGGACTCCCTCGTCAGGTGCGTCAGGTGCTCCAACAGGCGCTCACCTTGTCCGTGGACGTTGCCAACCGCGATCAGCGTCGAGTAGTCGTCGACCGACTGAAGGATGCCGTCGACAAGCTCCTGCGGATCGCGGCGGCCACCGAGGTCGACGACGCGGGGGTGCCATTGTGTCGGAATGGTCGCCCGAGCGCTGCGGGTCGGTTCGCCGATGAGGAAGATCCGCGCCGGATCGAGCCGCGGTACGAGAGCACCCATTTGTCCGTTGCGCTCGACGCGGTCGGGCCGGCAGTTGATGACAAGGTGCGTCGACCCCGAAATCGCCCCGATCACTCGCAGGCGTTCCACATTCATCATGGTCGATTCTGGATCGTTGGCAGCGAAGATGTTCGCAACGCGTAAGCGTCTCCGTCCGATGAGATAGTCCGCGACACCCAAGGCCCCGGGATCGGGCGGAGTGGCCCACATGCCCTTGAGTGCCGACTGACGATCGACGCCCAGCAGTTCGGCCACCGCGAGGGCCACGGCAACGTTCTCCTTGAACGTGATCCAGCTAAAGCCCTTCATCTCCTCGTCCGAGACCGAATCGGCGTCGACCTCCAGGAGGCGGCAAGATCGGCGTGCTGCCTCTTCCCGCAATACGCCGATCTGGTCCGTCTCGGCCGTGACACAGACTCCGCCGGGTGGCATCGATCGGCTCATCGACCGCGCCACCGCGTCAAGGGTGTTGCCCATCTCATCCATGTGGTCGTCTCGAACGTTGCTCAAGATCCCGATACTCGACCGAACCAGCTTCGTCTGGTTGATCTCCTGGAGCGCCGGGCTCACGGCCATGCACTCCATCACGAGGGCGTCGGGGAAGAAAGCAACGGCTCGGCGGACGATCCCGACCTGCTCTATGACGTTGGCGATGCCGAGCTTGCGATGAATCGGTTCCTCGGTGGCATCGGGGTAGATGAATCGTGCCGCCGTGCCGGTTGTCTTGGCCACAACAACGAGTCCGCCACCACGCAGGGCTCCCGCACAGAGCCGGGTGATTGAGCTTTTGCCGCGGCTGCCGTTGACCAGGATGCGGGTCGGAATGGTACGCAGGTTGCCGAGGTGGTTGCGCTGCTCCAGGATTCCGGCTCCGAGCAGTGCGAGACACGAGGCGACCAAGATGGCAAATAGCGGGAGCACCTCAACTCCGCTCAAAGTAGGGATGGCGGGCCTGTGGAGCGTTCTTGTTGTCCACCAGTGCCGCCGTGGCGTGCCCAGTGCTCTCGTTCGGTTCGGGAGTGCTTGCTGGACGTTCCGCGGGTATTCGACTGATCACAGCGGTGTGGTCACTGCCCGCGCCGCGCATACGAACCACCCCGCCCAGCCGGCCAGCGCCGTCGACGTGGGCCTGCCGACAGATATCCAAACAGATTGCGATCGCGCCGATCTCGTCGAGGCGGGACGGAGAAATGACAGTGCGCGCGTCGCCGGACCGGAAGCGGTCGGCCGCGGCGGCGAGGGTACGTAGCGGACGGACGACAAGGAATTGGTGCCACACGAGCATGAGCAGCGCGACCGCGGCGCCGATGACCGCGAGCAGCCACGCGCTGCGCCGTTCGTCGTTTCCCGACAGCGTTAACGCGCTCACCGGTCGTTGGGCTAGGACCATCAAGCGCAGGCTGTCTGGGCTCTCGCGCCAATTGACCTCCGAGGCGTTGACCAGCGATCGGACGCCGGAGATTGTGATGATGTCGCCGTGGGTGGGCGCATCGAAGGCCTGCATCGCTACATCGCTCAGCGGTCCTGCTGGCAGCTTTTCGTAGGGGATGTAGCCATCCGTATCCAGGATCGTGCGCATCTGGCCGTCAACGACACGCAGTCGACCGCCGAGGCGACGGAGGACCGAGCGTAGGTAATTCACGTCGAACTCGGCAACCAGCCCGTACCGTTGCGAAAACCACGCGCGGGCATAGATCGCTGGGACTCTTCGAGACGACCGGTCAAGATCGACACCGTTACCCGGCGCGAGCCGGCCGGGCGTACGGAGGGGGTCAGCGCCTGAGCGCACGACCACCCGGCCATCGAGGTCGACGACGTATGTGCTGCGGAAGCGACGGTCCCCCAGCAGCGTGGCTAACACCGGCGTGAGTTCGGTTGGCTCTGCTCCAAGGTGGTGGCCGGCCTCCCGAGCCAGACTCAGCAAGCCCTCATCCAAGGTGTCGCGCAGAGTGGAGGCAGAGCCGTCGACAAGATTCTGGGTGGCGGTGATCACCTGACTGGGAAACGTCCGGAGTTGGGCGACGGAAATTGAACTCATACGTCACAGCGGCCGACCACGCGAGTACCACCAGTGTGGCGGTGATCATCGCACGGCCTGCGGACAGAGAGCGCCGTCGCGGTGTAGGCCTGCTCGTGCGGCCACGCAGGCGCGCGCCGATCTCGTCGAAGGCGACGACGATCCGGGATATCTCCGAGGTTCTGGGGTAGCGCGGTCGCGGACCGCGCGCGCCGCTCGCTATCGCCTTCGCACGCACAATCAACCGGCGTACCGGAAGGACGAGCGAGAAGCGGATCAATGCTAGGACGAGGAAAGCGACCACGAGCAGTGCGCCGCCAACCGGAACCCCCGTCCACCACGAGCCTGTGACCACAAACGGGGCAAGGATGACCGAGACCACCATGACACCGGTGAGGCCGATAGGCGCTGCCGCCACGACGGTGGCCTGATCAGCGGCACCCGGTTCGGCGCTTCGGCGGGTCGCGCTCGCCAGACGTACACCGTTCGACCGCTGGATCACCTCATGCACAAGGGCGGTGGCGTTCCCCGCCAGCTTCACGCCCTGGCTGTACGACGGCGCGTCGCCGACGGCGAGAAGTACGGTTTGGTCGAAATCTGTGTTGAGTAGGAGCGGCCGGATCACGACCGAGAACGTTGTGACCAGGATCCTTCCGTCGCGGAGCGGTTGCGCTACCACCAGCCGTGGCTGGTCGTCGTCTCCGACAATGGCGAAGGTGATCGGTTCAAGGAGCGGCCGAGGCAATGCCTCCGACGGCACGGCATCACCTCGGACGGCGATCGGCTTTCGCGTCGTGCCGTCCAGCACCGCGGCACCACTGAACTGGCTGGTGGCCGACTGAACGATCGTGAGTAATGTGACGGCGTTGGGCGCCGGGCCCGCGGCCCACGCGTCTGCGGCAGCGGCCAAGCCCCGGGCTGTTCGGGCCGCCTGCGCGTTCAGCCCGCGAGCCAGATCCGCGACGAGCCCCTTCTGCGAGTCGACGACGGCCTGCTCGACGGCGCGGGTTGTTGGCCGGCCGAGCACGACGACGCATAGGCCGGCGAGCAGCAACAGACAGCAGAACGAGATCCACGACGGTACCGCCACACCAGCGGGAAACCGTTGGCGCGGAAGTTGCCTCTCAAGCGCGATCCGCCGCCACCGTGTGGTGGCAGAGAAGGCCGCCATCATCGTGGTCGGCTGCTCGTTCGGCACGCATCTCCGTCCGTCGTCGGCACACACTTTCGAGAGACGTGCCGCCTCCCCCACGCCGCCTGCCGTACCGTGGTGAACTCCGCGGGCACGAGCGGTGGTTCACTCTAACGACAGAGAATGCGCTGCGCGACTCGGTAGACGTTCGGCCTCCATGCGCTGTTAGGTCGAGATCCAGAAGCTGACCGGTCGGCAGTACGTAGGCCGCCACGCCCCGGACGCCGCCGCACCCGCGACGCCGAAGATCCCCGTGATCATGATCTGGCCGTCGCTAAACAGCGTCGGTCATGACCTCCAGGTCATGATCGACAGGAGGGGTTGCTAACGCACCCCGGCCCAGATGGCCCAGCCGAGCATGCCGAGGATAAGCAACCCTCCGGCCCGTCGGGTGTGGAGGAAGGCGATCGGAGCCCACCACAATGGCCAGACGGGGTTGTCGGGTGGCCTTTCCGTGGGCTTGGGTTCGGCGTACTGGCGCATCATCCAGACGAGCCTAGGCAGGCCAACGAGGGTGAGCAGGGCGGGCCACGGCAGGGCGCGCGCGACTACCAAGGCGGCCACCCCGACGTAGTAGGCAATCGCCATTACCTGCGTGATTGCCTTGGCCCGTCCCTCGCCCAGGAGGACCGGAAGCGTCGTGGTGCCGGTCGGTGCGTCGTACGGCAGCTTGTCTATGTGTTTGCCCATGAGCACGGTGGTCGGCAGTAGCGCATACACGGTCGCCGCCGCCAGAACCTGCCAGGGCAGCGAGCCCGTGCCGGCGTAGTAGACGCCGCCCACCATGAGTGGACCCCACGTGATGAGCACGTCGAACTCACCGAGCCCGCGCTTCTTGAGCCGCAAGGGCGGCGCTGTGTAGGCCCACGACAGGAACAGCCCGCCGAGCGCGAACGCCGCCACCCACCAGTCCACGCGCGAGATCAGCGTCACCATGATGGCCAGGTCGAGCACCTGGCAGACCACGATGCCGGTGAGGAGCTGTCGCTTGGTCACGAGGCCCGACAGGATGGGGTGCGGGGCGTACAGAGCTCGTGGATATGTCTCGGTGTCGTTGCCCACCTCGGTGTCGGCGAGGTCGTTCATCAGGTTGTTGGCCAAGTGGGCGATGACAATGCCGATCACCGCGAGGGTCACGTTGAGCCAGTCGACGGGCACATCGGCGACCGCGGCGAGTAGCACCGCGATCAGGCCAGACGTCAGCGTCATCGGCAGCACGCCGGCACGGGTCACCACGAGCCAACGGGTGACGCCGTCGACCATGCCCTGCTCGGGCGGGTTGGCAGTGCGGAACGCGTAGCTCCAGGCGGCCATTCGATCGGCGAGATTCAGCGTGCTGGGCATAATCCGAAGCGTACTCACGAACTGCGGGCCTCCCGGACACCGACCGCCGAGGGTCGAGCGAGAGTCCGCGGCGCGTACCCTGGGTGGTTGATCCAGGGAGGCCGTATGACCGTCGTGAACGTATTTGACCAGCTTGAGCGCCTACTGCCGCAGGTGAGCAAGCCGATCCAGTACGTCGGCGGTGAGCTGGGTGCGGTGGTCAAGGACTGGGACTCGGCCGCGGTCCGGTGGGCGCTGATGTACCCGGACGCGTACGAGGTCGGCCTGCCCAATCAGGGCGTCCAGATCCTCTACGAGGTGCTGAACGAGCAGCCCGACGTGCTGGCCGAGCGGACGTACGCCGTCTGGCCGGACCTCGAGAACCTGATGCGCGAACACGGAGTGCCGCAGTTCACCGTGGAGGCCCACCGCCCGGTGCGCGCCTTCGACCTCTTCGGTATCTCCTTCGCCACCGAACTCGGTTACACCAACATGCTCACCGCCCTCAGGCTGGCCGGGATCCCCCTCGACGCGAGGGAGCGCAGCGATGAGGATCCGGTGGTCGTCGCCGGCGGGCACGCCGCATTCAATCCGGAGCCGATCGCCGACTTCATCGACGCCGCCGTGCTCGGCGATGGTGAGGAGGCGGTGCTCGAGATCACCAACATCGTGCGCGCATGGAAGGCGGAGGGTAGCCCCGGCGGGCGGGATGAGCTGCTGCTTCGCCTCGCCCGCACGGAGGCCGTCTACGTCCCCCGCTTCTACGACGTCGACTATCTTCCGGACGGACGCATCCAGCGGGTGGTGCCGAACCGGCACGAGGTTCCGTTCCGGGTCCGCAAGCGCACGACGATGGATCTTGACGCATGGCCTTACCCCCGCAAGCCGCTCGTCCCGTTGGCCGAGACCGTCCATGAGCGCTATGCGGTCGAGATTTTTCGCGGCTGCACCCGCGGCTGCCGGTTCTGCCAGGCGGGCATGATCACGCGGCCGGTGCGCGAGCGATCCATCACCACGGTTGGTCAGATGGTGCGCGACGGGCTGGAGTTCTCCGGCTTCTCCGAGGTCGGTCTGCTGTCGTTGTCCAGCGCCGATCACTCCGAGATCGGCGACATCTGCTCCGGCCTGGCCCAGCAGTACGAGGGCACCAACGTCTCCCTGTCGCTGCCCTCCACCCGCGTCGACGCCTTCAACATCACCCTCGCCGAGGAGCTGTCCCGCAACGGCCGCCGCACCGGGCTCACGTTCGCCCCCGAGGGCGGATCGGAGCGCATCCGCCGTGTCATCAACAAGATGGTGTCGGAGGAGGATCTGATCCGTACGGTCGTCACCGCCTACACCAACGGCTGGCGGCACGTGAAGCTCTACTTCATGTGTGGCCTGCCGACGGAGACCGACGACGACGTCGTTCAGATCGCCCGGCTCGCCCACGAGGTGATCAAGGCAGGGCGCGCTGCGACGGGCTCGCGTGACATCCGCTGCACCGTCTCCATCGGAGGGTTCGTGCCCAAGCCGCACACGCCCTTCCAGTGGGCCTCGATGGCGTCGCCTGCCGTGATCGACGAACGGCTGCGCCTCCTCAAGCAGGCGATCAACTCCGAGAAGTCCCTTGGCCGGGCGATCGGCTACCGCTACCACGATGGTAAGCCGTCGTTGATCGAGGCGCTGCTCGCCCGCGGCGACCGGCGGGTCGGCGCGGTCATCCGCCGGGTGTGGGAGTCGGGCCAGCGCTTCGATGGCTGGTCCGAGCACTTCTCGTACGCCCGCTGGGTCGACGCGGCCACGGAGGTGCTGCCGCAGTACGGCGTCGATCTGGACTGGTTCACCACCCGGGAGCGCGAGGAGAACGAGGTCCTTCCGTGGGACCACCTGGACTCCGGGCTGGACAAGGAGTGGCTCTGGCAGGACTGGCAGGACTCGCTGCGCGAGTACGAGCAGGATGACTGCCGCTGGACGCCCTGCTTCGACTGCGGCGTCTGCCCGTCGATGGACACCCAGATTCAGGTCGGCCCCACCGGCAAGAAGCTGCTTCCGCTCACCCCGGTCTAGTCCGGCGGCCGCAGCGCGGGTACGCGCTGCGTCGGCCGGCGCCTCGGCGACCTCAGCGCGGGCGGCAGGTTCGTGGCGTCCGCGTCCACAATGATGCCGGTCATGCTCGGGAGGCGGCGCGAGCGTACGGGGATGGTTCGCCGGCCCGATACGGTCTCCGGTAGCAGATAGTCGAACGGGAGCCCAAGATCAGCAGGAAGCCGCAACCAGAGCAGAACCAGGCGCCGGTGGTGCAGCGCATTCGGATCCGCTACGCCAAGCGGGGACCCTTGCGGTTCACGTCGCATCGTGACTTCGCGCGCGCGTTCGAACGCGCGGTGCGCCGCGCGGGCATACCCGTGGCATTCTCGCAGGGCTTCACTCCACACCCGAAGATCTCGTACGCGTCGGCGGCTCCGACCGGCGTGGCCAGCGAGGCGGAGTATCTCGAGATCGGCCTGCAGGCGGTGGTCGATCCGGCCGACCTGAGGGACGCGCTCGACGCCGCGCTCTCCCCTGGTCTGGACGTGATCGAAGCGGTTCAGGCGAGTGGTGGATCAAGCCTCGCGGACCGCATCGACGCGTCACGGTGGCGGATCGAGTTGCCGGAGATCCAACCAAGCGCCCTCGCCGAGGCCGTCGCGGCATTCGTGGCGGCGGACGAGGTGCTGGTAGAGCGCATGACCAAGCAGGGTCGGCGCCGCTTCGACGCGCGGTCCGCTGTGGTCAGAATCGAGGTCGCCTATCCGGTTATGACGCCCGTCGCGGCGGGTGGGCTACCGTGTGCGATACTTGACCTAGTCGTACGGCAGGTAACCCCCTCTGTGCGGCCCGATGACGTGCTGGCCGGTTTGCGGGTCGTGGCCGATCTGGAGCCGCCGGTGCCCCCAAGGGCGATCCGGCTGGCTCAGGGCAGGCTTACTGCGCAGGGTGAGATCGTCGATCCGCTTGCCGTGGACGACGGGACGATCAACGACGGAACGTTCATTGGAGACTCGTCCGAGTAGGACGGATTTTGTCGGCAGACTTAGGCGCCACGCCCACGCGGGTACGGGCGCCCGGATACTTGAGGCGTCCCTGCGTGGCTGCATCTAATGCGCCCGGGGAGGCCAGAACTGGAGAACGTCCGCATGCTCAACAACAAGCCAATGGGGAGCGAGCCAAGCGGCGGCGGCGGTGCGACGGGCGACGAGTCTATCGCCAGCGCCACCCCCGACAGGGCCGCGTTGATCGCCTCCGGCGAAGGCGCCGCGTTGATCGCCTCCGGCGATGGTATTGCCCCGGAGAGCACGACCGCGGCCCGGCGCACCCGCCGGCGCCCCGCCAAGTCCGCGCCGGAAACTACGGCTGCGCCGGACGAGGGTGACCAGGCCGGCGACAAGCCAGCCCCCCGTGCACGGCGGCGCCGTACCACAGCTGAACCAGAAGAATCTCCCGTACCGGGAGACTCTGCCCAGATCGATGCCCCCGAACCGCCGGTCAAGGCGACCAAGCGGCGCCGCGCTGCCACCAAGGCCGCCACAGCCGAGCCGGCGGCCGAAGCGACGGTCGAGCCGGCGGTCGAGCCGGCGGTCGAGCCGCCGCCCGCGGAGCCGATCCGGTCTCCAGTCGGCGGGCAACACGTGGCGCCGGCGCCGCCGGCCGTGTTCTTCATTGCGCCCGCCGAGGCGGCAGAACCCAGCGCGATAGCCGCGTCGGGTCCGCCCGGTCGCTCGCTCGACGTCGAAGCCGAGCCGGAGACGACCCGCCCCCGGCGAGGCCGGCGTGCCGCGGAGCCGGCAGTCCGAGTCAGCGCCGAGGAAGCCACGGCCGAGCCCGAGGAGGGCCGGTCCAGGCGCACGCGGCGGGGTCGGCGTTCAGCCGAGCCGGCTGAGCTAGCGCCCGCGCCCGCGGAGCTGGAAGAGGCCGACGAGGAGGAATCCGACGACGAGGTCGACGCCTCTGGTCGACGCCGGCGCCGTCGTGGCCGCCGCGGCCGCGGACGTGGCAAGGGCACCTTTGATTCGGCCGAGGAGACCGAAGAGCCGGAGGGTGCCGATGAGGGCGATGAGACAGTTGGTGGCGATGATGATGAGCCGCTGACCCGGCGTCGCCGCCGCCGGCGGCGCAGTGGCACTGCCGGCGAGCCGGACGCGACCACTGACGACGGCGTCGTGACCGTGGTCCGGATCAGGCAGCCGCGGACGCCACGCGACGAGGTACAGAGCGTCACCGGCTCGACCCGGCTCGAGGCGAAGCGGCAGCGCCGCCGGGACGGTCGCGAGCAGCGGCGTACCCGACCTTCGATCTTGTCGGAGTCGGAGTTCCTGGCCCGTCGCGAGGCCGTCGACCGGGTGATGGTGGTGCGTCAGACCGGCCCGGCCGGTGCGGCCCCCGACCGTACGCAGATCGCGGTGCTTGAGGACGGGATCCTGGTTGAGCACTACGTGACCCGCCAGTCCGCATCGACCATGGTTGGCAACGTCTACCTGGGCAAGGTCCAGAACGTCCTGCCCAGCATGGAGGCCGCTTTCGTCGACATCGGCCGTGGGCGAAACGCCGTGCTCTATGCCGGCGAGGTCAACTGGGACGCGACCGGCCTGGAGGGCAAGGCCCGCTCGATCGAGCAGGCCCTCAAGTCGGGGGAGTCGGTCCTCGTCCAGGTGACCAAGGACCCGGTCGGGCATAAGGGTGCTCGACTCACGAGCCACATCGCGCTCTCCGGTCGCCATCTCGTCTACGTGCCCAACGGCCACGCGTCCGGCATCTCGCGCAAGCTCTCCGACGTCGAGCGTCGGCGCCTGCGCGACGTCCTGAAGAACCTCGTCCCCGACGGTGCTGGCGTCATCGTGCGTACTGCGGCCGAGGGCGCCGCTGAGGAGGACCTCGCTCGCGACGTGAAGCGGCTGCAAGCACAGTGGGATGACATCCAGGCAAAGGCCGCAAACGGCGGCGCGCCGGTGCTGCTCTCCTCCGAGCCCGACCTGGTGATCCGGGTCGTCCGGGACCTGTTCAACGAGGACTTCCGTGACCTGGTGATCCAGGGTACGGAGGCCTACGAGCAGGTCGAGTCCTACCTGGCACACGTCTCCCCCGACCTGGTTCAGCGCGTACGCCGGCACACCGGCGCGGCGGATGCCTTCGCCGAGTGGCGCATCGACGAGCAGATCCTCAAGGGGCTCGACCGCAAGGTCTACCTGCCCTCGGGTGGGCATCTGGTCATCGACCGCACAGAGGCGATGACGGTCGTTGACGTCAACACCGGTAAGTACACGGGTGCCGGCGGCAACCTCGAGGAGACCGTCACCCGCAACAACCTCGAGGCCGCCGAGGAGATCGTGCGCCAGCTGCGCCTGCGTGACATCGGGGGCATCATCGTGATCGACTTCATCGACATGGTGCTCGAGTCCAATCGGGACCTCGTCCTTCGCCGACTGACCGAGTGCCTCGGCCGGGACCGCACCAAGCATCAGGTGACCGAAATCACCTCACTCGGCTTGGTGCAGATGACTCGAAAGCGCATCGGGCAGGGCCTGTTGGAGGCGTTCAGCGAGGTGTGCGAGCACTGCAAGGGCCGCGGTGTGATCATCCAGACCGAGCCCGTGTACGAGAAGGCTCGCACCAACGTGGCGGAGAAGGTTCGTGCGGTCGCGGCGTCCACTCGGGGCGACTCCGCTGACGAGATCGATTCGCCCCTCGAGCAGGTCGACATGGTGTCGCCCAACGCCGACGAGGATCTGGTCTCGGACGAGGATCTGGTCTCCGGCGAGGACCTGGTCTCCGGCGAGGCGGACGATGGGGCCGGCGGGCCGGTACGACGCCGAACTCGCCGGGGAAGCTCGCGCCGGCGTACCCGCCCCTAGTCGTGGATCACCGGACTACGGCCGCGCATAACAGTCGCGTCTCTGGTACGCAAGAATCGGACTTTCGTCGTGCAACGGCACAGCCATGCTGCGTAGGCTCTCGGAACCAGCAGGCAAACGGTGGAGGGCTTCGATGCGAAGAGTCTTGGCGTTGGCCGTGGCGGCAACGGTCGTGATCGCCATCGCGGCGTGCACGGACGACCCCGCGCAACCGGGACCCAGCGCCCAGCCGAGCACGAGCGCATCCGCCGGCCTGACCGCGCCGCCGCCCTCGCCGGGTGACCCGGCCGTGACCAAGCAGGTGTGCACCGACGCGGTCAAGGTGGCGACGGACGGCACCAAGATCTTCAACGACCAGCTCGTTGCGCTTGAGAAGGCCGCCGCGAAGGGCGACCAGACGGCGATGGTCGCCGCCGCGGAGGCGATCCACAAGAAGTTCACCGAGATGGCCGCCGCACTCGGCACGCTCTCGCAGAAGTCGGTTAGCCCATCGGTGAAGGCCGCACTTACCGACGCGTCGGCCGCCCTCACCGAGATCGCTTCAGAGACGTACGCCGGGACTATGGCGGACACCAAGAAGAAGCTCACCGATCTTGCCCTGTCATTCACCAAGGCCTGCACCTGACGGCCCGCACCCCGCCGGTCACCCGACGGCCGGCTCCTCACGGGTGAGCCGCATTCGGCGGACGTCGCTGACCTGCGGTTATAGCCTCGGTGGGGTCGGCTAGATCACCGCCACCCGCCGAGGAGGGCAACATGCCACGAGGGCTCAGTGTGGCTGCGGCGGCACTGTTCGTGGCGGGCGCGGCCACCGTGGGCGCCGTGGCAACGACCCGGGACTCCGGCGGTCCGGCGCCGAGCGCGCCAACGATTACCGCGTCGGCCTCCGCGAGTCCATCCGCAGCTCCATCAGGGGACACGGCGGCGGTCTGTTTCGCCACGGCCGACACGGTTACGAAGGGGCTGGAGCTGTTCGTTTCGGACATGGAGCAGGTGAGTACCCAGGCGGGGCAGGGCGACCTGGTGGGTGCCGAGCGGTCTGTTCGCAATGCGGGCACGAGACTCGTCACGCTCGCCGCCCAGCTCCGCACAGACGCGAAGAACGCCGGCGACGCGGCGCTCACATCGGCCGTGGACGCTCTCGCGGCCGAGTTTCAGAAACTTGGCGAGTCGCTCAACAGCCTCACCGCTCTGCAGACCTTCGACACGACGAAGCTGGACGGCCTGGCTGAGACGATGAGCATGCTCTGTGGCGGCACCCCGAACCCCACTCCATCCGGGTCGCCGCTGCCCACGCCGTCCGGGACGCTCCCGACGACGCCTCATGCGTCGCCAACCAGCTGACCGGACGGAGGTGCCCGGTTTGGGGCGGGCCACCGCCATGGCGTACTCTGTTTCTTCGGCGCACTACGTGCGTTTGTGTCTTCGCGCGCCTCCGGCCGAGCCTTGTTGAGCGAGCTCGCCGAGCGGGCGCTGAGAAGGTGCCCGAGGCCCGTCCGCTAAGCACCAGACAGGAGTCCGCGTCCGATGTACGCGATCGTCAAGACCGGCGGCAAGCAGTACCGGGTCGCTGAGGGCGACGTGATCGAGGTCGAGAAGCTCGTCGGCGAGCCCGGCGACGCGGTGATGCTGTCCGCGGTCCTTCTCGTTGACGGTGACAGCCTGGTGACCGATGCGTCGAAGCTTGCCGAAGTGGCGGTGACCGGCGAGGTCGTCGCCCACACCAAGGGCCCCAAGATCCGGATCCATAAGTTCAAGAACAAGACTGGCTATCACAAGCGCCAGGGTCACCGCCAGCCGCTGACCCAGGTCAAGGTAACCGGCATCTCCAGCGGGAAGTAGGGCGCAAGACATGGCTCACAAGAAGGGTGCGTCCAGCTCGCGCAACGGTCGTGACTCGGCCGCCCAGCGGCTCGGCGTCAAGCGGTTCGGCGGGCAAGCCGTCAACGCGGGCGAGATTCTGATCCGTCAGCGTGGCACCAAGTTCCACCCCGGTGATCTGGTGGGACGCGGCGGGGATGACACGCTGTTCGCGCTCGCCGCTGGATCGGTTCAGTTCGGCGTGAGGCGGGGGCGCAAGGTCGTCAACATCGTTCCCGCGGCACAGAGCTAACGCCAACATCGTCCGGAGCGGCGGGTCGGGGCGGTGCCCCGGCTCGCCGCTTCGCGTCTGCGGCCATTGCGCGGCCGTTGCGCGGCCGTTGAAAGGATAGACACGTGGCGAGTTTCGTCGACCGGGTTGTCCTGCACGTGCAGGCGGGCAACGGCGGGCACGGTTGCGTCTCGATCCTCCGGGAAAAGTTCAAACCGCTCGGCGGCCCCGACGGCGGCAATGGTGGCCACGGCGGCGGCGTAACGCTCGTGGTAGACCCCAGCGTGCACACGCTGCTCGACTTTCACTTCCGTCCCCACGTCAAGGCCGATAACGGCAAGGGCGGGGCGGGCTCCAACAGAGACGGCGCCAATGGGGCCGGCTTGACTCTCCGAGTGCCGAACGGCACCGTCGTCCAGACGACCGACGGTGAGGTCCTCGCCGACCTGGTCGGCGCCGGTACGGCGTACGAGGTCGCTCGGGGCGGTCGCGGCGGTCGCGGCAACGCCTCGTTGGCGAACACCCGGCGGCGTGCGCCAGGCTTTGCTGAACTCGGTGAGCCCGGCGAGGCGTTGGATGTCGTCCTGGAGCTCAAGAGTGTGGCGGACGTCGGACTGGTGGGTTTTCCCTCCGCCGGCAAGTCGTCGCTGATTTCGGTCCTCTCTGCCGCTCGGCCGAAGATCGCGGACTATCCATTCACGACACTCGTGCCGAACCTGGGGGTCGTCCGGGCCGGTGACCACTCGTTCGTCGTGGCCGATGTGCCGGGCCTGATCCCCGGTGCGGCGACGGGCAGGGGTCTCGGCTTGGAGTTCCTGCGTCACATCGAGCGCTGCGCCGTGCTCGCGCACGTCGTCGACTGCGCGACGCTGGAGTCCGGCCGCGACCCGGTCTCCGACATCGACGCGATCGAGGCGGAACTCGACGCGTATGGCGGGCTTGAGGATCGACCGAGGATCGCCATCCTCAACAAGATTGACGTTCCGGATGGCCGTGATCTCGCCGAGATCGTACAGGCGGATGTCGCGGCCCGCGGGTGGCCGGTGTTCGAGGTGAGCGCCGTGACACATGAGGGTCTTCGCGAGCTGACCTTCGCGCTGGGTGAGCTCGTGGCCGCACACTGGGCCGCGACGCCCGAGCCTGAGCCAACCCGGATCGTGCTGCGGCCAAGGGCAGTCGACGACTCTGGATTCACCATCGAGGCGGAGGCGGACGGAGCCTTCGTCGTGCGTGGCGCCAAACCGGAACGGTGGGTCCGGCAGACCAACTTCGACAACGAGGAGGCGGTCGGCTACCTCGCGGACCGGCTGGCTCGCCTCGGCGTCGAGGATTCACTGGCCAAGGCGGGCGCCGAGCCGGGTTGCCTGGTGCGCATCGGGTCGTTCGAGTTCGACTGGCAGCCGGCCGTCTACGCGGGCGTGGAGTTCACGCCCGGTCAGCGCGGTGCGGACTACCGCCTCGATGAGTCCGCGACGCGTACCCCGGCGGCCGAGCGCTTGGCCGCGCGTAAGGCCCGCCGCCAACGTCCCGACGACGAGCCCGGCTGATGCAATCTCGTCGATCTAGGGCGTAGCGACATTCTTTGATCTCTGCACACGTCGTTAATCCCTAGATCGACGGAACGCAGCGGGCACTGTGGACAACGCTAACGCCGCTGACGGTGCAGGCTGTGGATAGCCGAAACGAAGCGGCCACGGTTCGTGCCAGCATCCCTGTCCATGACCAGATCCACGGTAGTTCTCGACAGCCCCGAGGCCATCCAGCGGCACCTGCGCTGTGACATTGAGCCGGACGACTTCGACAACCCCGGCGTCCGATTCGTGTTATGCGACGGACGTAACGAGGTGAGGGCCCACTTCCATATCACCGATGCCCCGCCGGATGCGACCGAGGACGACTACGCCTTCATGGTCTCCGTGTTCGCCCAAGGGATGGCGAACGACGGCGACGACGGCGCCATGCTCCTCGCGCTGACCAGGCCAGGACCGCCCACGCTGAGCCAGGGTGATCGGCTGTGGTTCCGAGCGGCCCACGAGGTGTGTGCGGAGCACGACGTGCGGTTGCTCGGGGTTCACGTCGTGACCCCCCGCGGTCAGCGGGAGGTACTGCTCGACGACGCCCTATGACGAGGTGGCGGCCTGAGCGCCGGGGGCCTCCCGCCGCGGGCTCAGGCCATCACAAGCGGCCGTCAGGGCATCAGTCCGATCGCGTATTTGGCACGGCGCACCGTCTGCGAGGCCCGATCCTGTGCGCGCACCGCACCCTTGCGCCGTACCTCATCAAGATACCGGGAATCGGCCATAAGCTCGGCAAACCGCTGTTGGATGGGCCTGAGTGTGTCCACAATGGTCTGCGTCAGGGCGTCCTTGAGCTCGGCGTAGGTGTCGAAGCGCCGCGCGGTGATGCTGGGTTCGTCTCGCTCACAGGCGGCGAGAATCTCGAGGAGGTTCGAGACGCCGGGTTTTCGGTCTGGGTCGTAGACGACGTCGCCGCCGGCATCGGTGACGGCACGGGCAACCTTGCGTCGCACGAGATCGGGTCGGTCGAGAAGGTAGATAAGGCCTGCGTCGGAGGCGGCGGATTTGCCCATCTTTCCGGTCGGGTCGGCCAGATCCATGACCCGTGCCGCGATGGCCGGGTTCACCGCTCTGGGTACGACGAATGTCTTACCGTAGCGGGTGTTGAACCGGTTCGCGACGTCCCGGGCGAGTTCGATGTGCTGGGTCTGATCGTCGCCGACTGGCACCTCGTCGGCGTCGTGTAGCAGAACGTCGGCCGCCATCAGGACCGGGTACGTGAGCAGAGACAGCCGGATGGGCTCGTGGCCGGCGGCCTTCTGCCTGAACTGGATCATGCGAGCGGCCTCGCCATAGCCGGTGGCGCACTCCAGCACGTAGTGCAGCTCGGCGTGTTGCGAGACGTCGGACTGGACATAGCAGAGCGTCGTCGCGGGATCGACGCCGCAGGCGATCATGGTCGCCAGCATCTCGGTCGTGAGGCTGCGCAGGCGAGCCGGGTCGTGCTCGACCGTCATGGCGTGCAGGTCCACGATCATGGCGACCGAATCGATCGTGGTTTGTGCGTCGACCATGGGTCGGATCGCGCCGAGGTAGTTACCCAGGTGCAGGCGGCCGGTCGGCTTGAAGCCGGAGAGGCGACGGGGTGTCGTGGCGGACGGAATGCTGACCGACGCTTCGGTCGCGGCGGGGAGGACGGTGGGCATGGTGGGCATGGCTCGCTCCTTAACTGGGTTGGAGTGAGGCCGCCGTCGCCGGGCAAACCGCCCGGAACAAGGAAACGGCCGCCCGGTTCGGGCGGCCGCGTGCTGTGGGTACGCGAATGTTGTGGGCCGCCCTCAGGGGCGCCACCAGCCAAGGGTCTTCGGCGTTATCCGCATGCGACCACGGTAGCAACTCCGGCCCGCGTCGCGCCACCACGATCCACTGGCCGGTTGACCACCCCGTACGCTCGGCACATGCCCAGTCTGACCCGCGATGAGGCGGTCGCACGAGCCGAGATGCTGCGCGTCCACGCGTACCGCATCGATCTCGACCTGACCGCAGCGGCCGACGCCGGCACCTTCGCCTCGACCACCACGATTCTCTTCTCCGCTCAACGGCAGGGTGGGGAGACCTTCGTTGAGGTCAGGTGCGCCCAGCTGCATGAGGTCACCCTCAACGGCGCACGCCTCGACCCAGCCAGCCTGGTGGACAACCGGCTGCTCCTGCCCGGGCTCGCGGCCGAGAACGAATTGGTGGTACGAGCGTCCATGGAGTACTCCAACACCGGCGAAGGGCTACACCGGTTTACCGACCCTGAGGACGGCGCCGTCTACCTCTACGCTCAGTCGTTTCTCGACGACGCCCAGCGCGTCTTCGCCTGCTTCGACCAACCCGACCTCAAGGCGCCGTTCACCCTGACCGTGTCGGCTCCGTCGGAGTGGGAGGTGGCCGGCAACGGCGTGGGCACGCAGGTCACCCCGGGTAGGTGGGAGTTCGCCACGACCCAACCGTTGGCTACGTACTTCGTCAGTCTCATCGCCGGTCCGTACCATGTGCGCCGCGACGAACATGACGGGATCCCGCTCGGGCTGTACTGCCGCCGCGGCCTCGCGGCGCACCTCGACAAGGACGCGGACGAGCTGTTCGGCTTCACGAAGGCGTTCTTCGATCGCTATCACGAGCTCTTCGCCGTGCGCTATCCGTTCGGCAAGTACGACCAGGCGTTCGTGCCCGAGTTCAATGAGGGCGCGATGGAGAATGCCGGCCTGATCACCATCCGTGACGACGCCATCTTCCGTTCGGCGGTCGCCGATGACGAACGAGAGGTGCGGGCCGAATTCATCGCGCATGAGATGGCGCACATGTGGTTCGGTGACTTCATCACCATGCGGTGGTGGGACGATCTGTGGCTCAATGAGTCGTTCGCCGAATACATGGGCTACCGGCTCACGTCGGAGGCGACCCGGTTCACCGGCGCGTGGACCAGCTTTGCTATCGGGCGCAAGGGCTGGGGATACGCCGCCGACCAACGGCCGTCAACGCATCCGGTCGCGTCTGATTCGCTGCTGGATGCCGGATTGGCATTGCTCAACTTTGACGGCATCTCGTACGCCAAGGGGGCGGCGGTCCTGCGCCAGCTCGTGGCGTGGCTGGGCGACGACGTGTTCATCGCCGGCCTGCGGGCCCATTTCGCCGCGCATGCCTTTGGCAACGCCACATTGGACGATCTGCTGAACGCCCTCTCCCGCGCAAGCGGGCGGGATCTGAGCGCGTGGGCGGAGGTCTGGCTGCGCCGCGCGCAGGTCAACACGCTTCGCCCGGAGGTGAGCGTTGGGCCTGATGGTCGCTTCACCGCAGTGGAGATCGTCCAGACGGCGCCGTCGGAGTTTCCGACGCTGCGGCCGCACCGGATAGCTGTCGGTGTCTACCACGACGGCTCGCTCAGACAACGGGTAGAAGTGGACGTGGACCCCACTATCGACGCAGGCCGGACAAACGTCGCGGAGCTTGTCGGCGTACCGGCGGGCGATTTCTTGCTGCTCAACGATGGCGATCTCACCTATGCGAAGATCCGCTTCGACGAGGCGAGCCGAGCCGGTCTGAGTATGGTCCTTCCGTCGTTGACGGACCCGCTGGCGCGCGCTCTCGTCTGGGCGGCCGCGGCGGATGCCGTCCGCGACGCGGAGGTGCCGGCGACCGAGTTCGTGGCGCTGTGCGCGGCGGGGATGCCGGCCGAGACAACACCCTCGGTGCTGCAGGACCTGGTGCGCTTCGCTACGTCCCGCCTCGTCGACGCACGGTTCCCGCATACCGGTGTGGTCGACCGGTTTCTTCCGGCCGAGGCGCAACCAGTGGCGCGCGCGACGATTGCCCAGGCGCTGCTGGGTGCGATGGACGCGGCTCCGCACGGTGGCGGTATCCAACTGATCGCCGCCCGAGGCTTCATCTCGTCGGCAGGTCCCGCGGACGTGTCCCGGCTCCGTGGGTGGCTGGACGGGTCGCAGACACCGACGGGCTTGGAGATCGACGCCGAGATGAGATGGACGGTGCTTGGTCGGCTTTCCGTTCTCGGCGCGGTCGGCGAAGACGACATCGAGGCCGAGCATGAGCGGGATCGTTCCGCCAGCGGCGCGGAGCACGCTGCCCGGTGCCGTGCGGCCCGGCCCGACGTCGATGCCAAGGCGGCTGCCTGGCGGATCATCGTGGCGGACGACTCGCTCTCCAACCGGCTCGTCGGCGCCGCGGCAGAGGGCTTCTGGCAGCCGCAGCAGACCGACCTGACCCGCCCATACGTACCGCGATACTTTGACGAGATGCCGGCCGCCGCGGCTCGCCGCTCGCAGATGATGACGCTCCTCGTGTCCGAGGCCGCCTACCCAAGGCACGCCGTCGAGCCGGAGACTGTCGAGGCCGCGCAGCGGATGCTCGCCCGGCCGGATGTGACGCCGGGTCTGCGGCGCGTGGTGACTGACTACACCGATGAGCTGCAGCGGGCTCTCGCCGGCCGCTCCCTCGTACGGGCACTCGCCGGCCGTGGCGACCACTAGGCGGCGTCCGCGCCGGATCGGCATCATGGGCGGCACGTTCGACCCGATCCACCATGGACACCTCGTGGCAGCGAGCGAGGTCGCCGAACGCTTCGAGCTCGACGAGGTCGTTTTCGTCCCAACCGGACAGCCGTGGCAGAAGGCGGATTACGAGGTGAGCGCGGCCGAGGATCGCTACCTCATGACCGTGATCGCGACGGCGTCGAACCCCCGGTTCCAGGTCAGCCGGGTAGACATCGATCGCGGCGGACCGACGTACACAGTGGACACCCTGAGGGACCTGCGGGCCCAGTACGGGCGCAAGGTAGAGCTCTTCTTCATCACCGGAGCGGACGCGCTCGACAAGATCCTTTCGTGGAAGGAGTCAGACCAACTGTTCGACCTCGCTCACTTCGTTGGCGTGACCCGGCCGGGATTCGTCCTGTCCGACGCGCACCTGCCGGCAGACACGGTGAGTCTGGTTCAGGTGCCCGCGATGGCGATCTCATCGACCGACTGCCGCGCGCGGGTCGCGAGTGGCCTACCGGTCTGGTATCTCGTGCCCGACGGTGTGGTCCAGTACATCGCCAAGCGCCACCTCTACCGGTGACGTCTGGAAGATCCGGTATGCGGGCTTCTGTGGTGGGGACCGACCCGCGATGCGGTTTGACCTCGCTGCAACGGTGGATATGTCGGCGGCTGCGTCGCCTCGCCGTGAGAGGCTAGAGCGAGCCGAGGAAAGGGAGACACGTGCCGGCATCTGATCGTGCGCTGGAGTTGGCGCTGACCGCGGCGCAGGCCGCTGCGGACAAGAAGGGCATGAACATCGTCATCCTTGACGTCGCCGACCAGCTCGTCATCACGGACGCCTTTGTGCTCGCTTCCGCGCCGAATGAACGCCAGGTGCTCGCGATCGTCGATGCGATCGAGGAGCAACTTCTGCAACTGCCGGAGAAGGCGAAGCCGGTGCGTCGTGAGGGTGAACGGGCCGGCCGGTGGGTGCTGCTCGACTACGTTGACATCGTGGTGCACGTGCAACACAGCGAGGAGCGGGAGTTCTACTCGCTCGACCGGCTGTGGAAGGACTGCCCGAGGGTGCCGTTCGTGGACCGTGAGTTCGCCGACCACGACGTGGCATGAGCCGACTGATCGTCTGGCGTCACGGCCGTACGGAATGGAACTTCACCGGCCGATTCCAGGGCCAGACCGACGTGGATCTGGATGACATCGGCGTCGAACAGGCCGAGGCAGCGGCACCTCGACTGGCCGCCTACCGGCCCGATGTGATCGTCTCCAGCGACCTACGCAGGGCGGCCCGCACCGCCGAGGCGCTCGCTGCCGTCACGGGTCTCCCGGTCGAGCTCGACAAGAGGCTGCGCGAGCGGGATTTCGGCCCGTGGCAGGGCCTTACCCAGGCGCAGATCCGCGAGCGTTTTCCGGAGGACCTTGCCCGCTGGCACGCGGCCGAGCCGATTGAGAATCCGGCCATCGAGACGATCGACGACATGGCCAAGCGGGTCTGCGCGGCACTTCGTGACGTGGTCGAGCGTGACGTGGTCGAGCGTGACGTGGTCGAGCGTGACGTCGCCGAGCGCGTCGGGGTCGACGGTACGGCTGTGGTGGTAACGCACGGTGGGGCAGCTCGAGCCGGTTGCGCGTGCCTGCTCGGCTGGCCCCGTGCGGTATGGCACACCCTCGGGGTGCTCGGCAATTGCCACCTGACCGAGCTACGGCGCACCGCAGATCGTGGATGGAACCTGCACGCGCACAATGTTCTCTAACCCAATCACCTCGATCATGCTAGCTCCGGTGTCCGGCTGACCTCGGGTGTACGCAGGCTCGCGGAACCCGCGGTAGCCCGGTAACGTCCAACAGGCCGTGGGAAAGCGTCGTTGCGCCGTTGTTGCGCTCAGCATGCTGCTGACTGCCCAGATTGTCGCCGGGTGCGGCCAGGGCGGTAATACGTCGCAACCGGGAGGAAATGTGTCTGCGTCACCAAGCGACAACCCCGATCCCACCTCGACCGGCGGAATCACGCCTAGCCCGTCCGGTCAGCCGAAGCCAACGTCGAGCTTCTCCGGGAGCAAGGGGCCGCTACCAGGCGAGATTACGGTCCGGGGCCAGGTCGCTGAGGGCGTCGAGGCGGGTTGCATGCTGCTCAACACCGATGACGGCAAGAGCTACCTCCTGCTCGGCGGCGATCGCGGCTTGATCGGGTCTGGCGGCAGACTCGAGGTCGTCGGTGAGCCGCAGCCCGATCTGATGACCACCTGCCAACAGGGGACTCCGTTCCAGGTGTCCCGGGTGCGCAGGATCTGAGGACGAATCCCGCCGGAACGTGCGCCGATCGGCTACCGTGCCGGCATGGTCGTTAGGGTCGTCACCGACTCCACCGCATACCTGCCCGCTGAGGTCGCCGATGCGGCCAGCCTTCGCGTCGTACCGCTGACTGTCACCGTGTCCGGCCGCGATGGTCGCGAGGGTCTGGACGTGACACCAGCCGACGTCGCCCGGGCGCTGGGAGAACGCAGGGTAACGGTCACGACCTCCCGACCGGCGCCGGCCGAGTTCGCCCATGCCTACCGCGAGCTGCTCGACGGCGGGGCGAGCGGGGTCGTCTCCGTCCATCTGTCCGCCCGGCTCTCCGGCACGTACGAGTCGGCCTTGCTCGCCGCGGAGGAGTTTGGCGACCGGGTGAGGGTCGTCGACTCCGCCTCGGCGGGGATGGCAGTCGGATTCGTCGCGATCGCCGCGTGTGAGGTCGCGGCCGCGGGTGGTGATGTCGAGGCGGTACGCACAGCCGCGCTCGGCGCCGCGGGTCGGATCAGCACGCTGTTCTACGTCGACACGCTGGAGTTCCTGCGGCGCGGTGGCCGCATCAGTGCGGCCTCGGCTCTCCTCGGCACGGCCTTGGCGGTGAAGCCGATCCTGCACGTGGTACGCGGTGAGGTGGTGTTGCGGGAAAAGGTACGCACGTCCGGTCGCGCACTGGCCCGCTTGGCCGACCTCGCCGTAGAGGCGGCCGATGAGTCCGATGTGGATATAGGGATACAGCATCTCGGCGCCGCCGATCGGGCCAAGGCGCTGCACGACTCGCTGGTGCAGCGGTTCGGCCGGAGGGCGCGCAATGTGTACCTGTCGGAGGTCGGCGCGGTTGTCGCCGCCCATACCGGGCCGGGGGTCATTGGCGTTGCGGTGTACCGGCACGCATAGCAGATCATCGGCCGCACAGCGCGGTTGTCCACAGGGGATATCGTTGTCCACATGTTGATCTTTACCGGTGGCGGTGGGGGGCGTGCGCGCCTAACGTCGCCGCAGTGTCGAGCCATCGAAGTCTCTCCGGCGCGCAGGAAGCAAGCGGGGACGATCTAGCTCTAGCCAAGGGCCGGGGTTGGGATCTGGGCGGAGCGGGCGTCCGAGCCCTCGCGGTCTTCGTCGCCGTGGTTGCCTTGATCGCCGCGGTGCTGGCGTGGCGCGCACGGCCGGATATCGAGCCGCTGGTACAAGCTTCAACCGGCCCGGAGTTCGCCGCGACCTCGGCAGTGCCAACAGGGAGCGTGGTGGTGGCCGTGTCGGGCCGCGTCCGTAGGCCCGGCCTTGTGCGCCTGTCGGCAGGAGCGCGTGTCGCCGACGCCATCGAGGCCGCCGGAGGAGTCCTCCCAGGCACCGATCTTTCCATGGTGAACCTGGCGCGGAAGGTGACCGACGGAGAGCTGATCGTGGTTGGGCTCACGCCGCCGCCCGGCGCGTCCGCCTCGCCGGGGGCAGAGCCGGGCGGCGGCGGGCTGGTCAACCTGAACACGGCCACCGTGGCGCAGTTGCAGACATTGCCAGGGGTGGGTCCGGTGCTGGCCGAGCGCATCGTCGCCTATCGCGAGCAGCACGGGGGCTTCACAACCGTCGCCGACCTTCGCAAGGTCACTGGCATCGGGGATGTTCGCTACAACGAGCTCAAGGATCGCGTGATGGTGTGAGCCAAGCGGACGAGGCGCCGTCGCCGGCCGTAGATCGGTCGACGCCGCAGGGGCGCCCTCGCAGGCCGGACCTACGCCTCTTCGCCGTCGCCATCGGAGTGTGGGCGGCGAGCGTGGCATCGCTCCAGGTGGCCGCGGCTGCCACGGTATGGGCCGGAGGCGCTGCCGCGGCAACGGCGGCAGGGCTGGCGCTGTTGGTGCGGCGGCGCCAGGCTTCGTTCGCTCCGGCAAGATCGTCCAGGATTGTGGTGGGCTGGGCTGCGGTCGCCGTCCTGCTCGGCATCGTGTGCGGCACCGCGTCGACCGCGGCCCGCACCGCGTCACGAGACGCGGATCCGCTCGCCGCACTTGCTCGTGACCACGCTTCGGTGCGCGCCGAGGTGGTCGTGACCGATGACCCTCGACCGCTGCGCAGTGTACGGGCGGGTCCGCCCACCGTTGCGGTCGCGGCGCGCCTGACCCGACTATCCCTGGCCGACACCGGGACCGTCCGGCTAGACGCTCGGGTCATCATCTTCGCCACTGATCAGGTCTGGCGAACTCTCCTGCCGAGTCAACACGTGGCGACTGCGGCACGGCTGGCTCCCCCGGGCGGCGGAGATCTCACCGCTGCGGTCCTGTCCGCGATCGGCGCGCCCGAAATTCTTGGCCGCCCGTCGTGGGCCCAGGTCGCCGCGGGCGTGCTGCGCGCCGGGCTGCAGGCGGCGTGCGCCCCGCTGCCGGCCGAGCCCGGCGGTCTCCTGCCGGGGCTGGTCATCGGCGACACGAGCCGGCTGGACCCGGCGCTTAGCGAGGAGTTCCGGGCGACTGGGCTGACCCATCTAGTCGCCGTGAGCGGCGCCAACGTAGCGATCGTCCTCGGGGTGGTCCTGTTCGCGGCGCGGTGGTGTCGGGCTGGGCCGCGGCTGTCGGCGTTGATCTGCGCGGTGGCGCTGGTCGGGTTCGTGGTTCTGGCGCGGCCGTCGCCGAGTGTGGTGCGGGCGGCCGCGATGGGTGCGGTGGGCCTGTTGGCGCTGGCGGCGGGGCGGACCCGATCGGCCACACCGGCGCTGGCTGCGGCAGTGATCGCGGGGTTGCTCATCGATCCGGCTCTGTCCGTGGATGCGGGCTTCGCGCTGTCGGTGCTCGCCACCGGGGCGCTGGTGCTGCTGGCTCCGCGTTGGCGTGACGGTCTGCGGACCCGAGGGGTGCCAGCGGGTGTTGCCGAGGCGCTGGCGGTGCCAGCCGCGGCTCAGGTGGCTTGTGGTCCGGTGATCGTAGCGCTGTCAGGTGAGGTGAGCCTGGTGGCCGTACCGGCGAATCTTCTGGCCGTACCGGCGGTGGCCCCAGCGACATTGCTCGGCGTCGGATCGGCGGTTGTTTCTCCACTGTGGCCGGACTGCGCGGAGCTGCTCGCGTGGCTAGCATCGTGGCCGGCGCGGTGGCTGGTGGCAATCGCTGATTTCGGGGCCAGCGTCCCGGTGGGTGCGGTGCCGTGGCCGTCGGGTTTCGCAGGTGGTCTCGCTTTTGTGGTGCTGACGGTGCTTGTTCTGGTCGCCTCGCGTTGGCCGGCGTTGCGCAAGCTCGTTGTGGTGGCGGCGCTGGCGGTCGTCGTTGGTGCGGTGCCGGTGCGCTGGGTGGCGTCTGGCTGGCCGCCGGCCGGGGCGGTTGTGGTCGTGTGTGACGTGGGGCAGGGCGACGCGGTGGTGCTGCCCCTGGGACCGGCCGAGGCGGTCGTCGTGGACGCCGGCGCGGACCCGGTGGCCGTTGACGGATGCCTGCACCGTCTGGGTATCCACACGGTGTCGTCACTCGTGATCACCCACTTTCACGTCGACCACATAGGCGGCATCGCCGGCGTGCTGCGCGACCGTCGAGTCGCCGGCATCGTCATCCCGGTCTTCAATGAGCCCGCCTCGGGGGAGCGGGCGGTCCGGGAGGCGGCGGCGGGCGAGGCGATTGCGGTGACGGAGGCAGGACCAGGCTGGGCGTTCGTTCGAGGCTGGCTCGATCTGCGTCTGATTGGCCCGTCGCGGCCGCTGACCGGGACCCGGTCGGATCCCAACAACAACAGCCTGCTGCTACGAGCGGAGAGCCGAGGAGTGTCCGTTCTGCTCGTCGGCGACGCCGAGGCCGAGGAGCAGCACGCCATGCTCACCGAGGTCGATCCCACCAGCCTGCGCGCGCAGGTGCTTAAGGTGGCCCATCATGGGTCGTCCTATCAGGATCCGGAGCTGCTCGACACAATCGACCCGGTCGTCGCCCTGGTCAGCGTCGGCGTCGACAACCCGTATGGGCACCCGAACGCCTCGCTACTGGCTCGGCTGGCCCGCGACGGAGCTAAGGTGCTCCGCACCGACATCGACGGAGACCTCGCCGTCGTCGTGTCCGAGAGCGGTTTGGGTGTGGTCGTCCGCGGCCGAGGGAAGGCGAAGTGATCGTCGTCGACAGTTCCAGACTGATCGCCGCCTTAACAGCGACGAACCGGAGCATCGCGCGGCGGCTTACGCCCTCAAGGCTGCCGGCTGTCGGACCGCCGCCGGGGCCGGGTCAGCATCGTCTCCGCGGTCTCGCCGGGGCTACCATTTGGCAGACTCAGCCGACCGCCGCCGCCTCGAGCGCGGCGAGGGTGGTCCGCCCGGTCTCGACGTACGTGACCGTCCCACCCGGCGTGCGCGCGAGCTGGTACTGCGTTATCAGTGCGCCCCAAGTGTCGCCCTCGATTGGCTCGGCGAGCCAGTACTCAGCGATGCCCCGCTGGGCGTACCACTGCGGATTGCGGTCCTTGTCGTCAGACGACGGTGACCAAACCTCAACAACAAGCGCGAGGTTTGCCGCTGGGTGCCAAGCCGCCCGAGGGTCAGGCTCGTCAGGGAAGACACCGACGTCCGCGACCCTCGTGTCGCTTGACGTGTTGAGCACGCCGACCTGCGTATTCGCCCACCGGCCATCACGCATCAGAACGGCGCAGATCCGGTGCTCGACACGCTGGTGCCAGGCGACAGCGGGCGACATGATCTCCAGCCTTCCGTTGTGCAGCTCGTACCGCAGATGGGAAGGCAGATCGGTCAGGTCGTCGACCGTCCATACCTCAACGGCCGGCAGGTGAAGTGTGATCAAGGCCGCCTCCTTCGCTAACATCAAGCCTACGGCATGCGTTTCGGAGACCCGGTTTCGTAGTCCCAGCTCGACGGAGCTCGGGGAGGCGCACCCAGAGCCTGAGGGCGGCACGAGGCCGTGCGCTCGCTAGATCAGGCCACGCTGCAGGTTGACGTGCTCAAGATGGCCCATCATGGGTCGTCCTATCAGGATCCGGAGCTGCTCGACACAATCGACCCGGTCGTCGCCCTGGTCAGCGTCGGCGTCGACAACCCGTACGGGCACCCGAACGCCTCGCTACTGGCTCGGCTGGCCCGCGACGGAGCTAAGGTGCTCCGCACCGACATCGACAGAGACCTCGCCGTCGTCGTGTCCGAGAGCGGTTTGGGTGTGGTCGTCCGCGGCCGAGGCCACGACCGTGCGCTGTCTCACGCCGTCGCCAGACTTCAGGCGCCATCGAACCGAGGCGTAACAGCTGGCGATTTGTTCAGCCGAGCCGTGGTGCGGCGACCTAGCGCCGACGCAGGAGGAACGGGCGGCCGAAAGAACCGGATCCGCCGATGAGCGGATGTCGTGAAAGCAAGCGGCCGGCAGCACTTCCTGGCCAGCGGGGGTACCGGATCGCTCGTGCCACCCTGCCAGGTGTGACCAACGATATCTTCACTGCCGGCCGGGCCTTCCTCGATCGTGAGGGGCGCCTCATCGAGCGTCGCCTCGCCGCCGTGTTGTTCGACGGCGCCGGTCCCTCCGGCGTGGTCGATGCCGTCCGGGCCTACTGGCCAAGGCGAAGTGGTACCGGGCGGACCCGGCGGACCCGGCCTACGGGGTGACGCCCCTCCACCTTGCGTCGTCACCCGACAGCCCGTGGCGGCGGCTGTTCGACAACACCACCATCGAGGGCCACCTCGACCGGCTGGCCCGGGACCAGCAGTCCGACGGCGGCTGGGCCATCACCTGGGAACCGCCGGGGGTCGCCTCCACGCTGGAGTGGCGCGGGATCGAGACCCTCCGTGCCCTGCGCACCCTCCAGGCCTACGGCCAGCTCTGAACAAACCCGCCGCCCGTCGACTGAAGTCGGGCCCGCTCATGCCGCTGATCGCGCGCGGTGGTCCGCGCTCAGAGTGGCTCGCCTGGCGGTTGGTGCGCCCGCCTCAGCCCTCCGCCAGCACTATCCCGTGGCCAAACATCGTGGCGGGTGCGAGCTGACCGCCGGGGCTTGTACCAAAGCGCGGCGCAATAGAGCGCAGTCCGCTCCCATATGGGTGACGCCAACCCTTCTTGCATAGTGACGGCGATCTTTCAATGACAGTCGGCAACCCCTCGTGGAACATGCGAGTATGGCGGCATGACCCCCTCCGGTGCGCCGCACCTCGTCATCGGAGACGAGGAGCTGTTGGTTGCCCGCGGTGTGGCGGCGGCGGTCGCGCAGGCACGGACCACCGAACCCGATGCGGTGGTCGAGGAGTTCGCGGCGGCCGAGATGACCGTCGGAGACCTCATGGCGGCGGTGAGCCCGTCGTTGTTCGGTGGGCGGCGGGTCGTGGTGGTCCGGGACGGGCAGGACGCGAAGAAGGAGCTCGCCGCGGCGCTGCTGTCCTACGCGGCCTCGCCGGAAGAGGACGTCGTCCTGGTGGTGACCCACGCGGGCGGGGCAAAGGGCAAGGCCCTGGCGGACGGGTTGCGTGATGCCGGATCGACGGTCACCAACGCCAGCAAGATCACAAAGGTCCGAGAGCGCATGGACTTCGTCCGTGACGAGTTCCGCAGACTCGGCGGCAAGTGTGGTGAGGACGCGGCAGGAGCGCTACTCGCCGCCGTGGGCAACGACCTGCGGGAGCTGGCCGCGGCCTGCTCGCAACTGGTTGCGGACAGTGATGGGCGCATCGATGTGGCGACCGTGGCGCGCTACTACCGCGGTCGCGCGGAGGTCAGCGGCTTCACCGTCGCCGACGCTGCGATGGTGGGCGACCTGCCGGGAGCGTTGGAGGCTCTGCGATGGGCCTTGCACGTGGGCGTCGACCCGGTGCCGATCGCGGACGCGCTCGCCGATGGCGTCCGAACCGTATCGCGCGTGGCCAGCACCGGCCGCGGCAGCGCCTATCAGCTCGCCAGCACGCTGGGCCTGGCCCCGTGGAAGGTGGAGCGAGCACAGAAGCAGACGCGAGGTTGGTCGCCCGACAGCCTGGCACAGGCGATGAGGGTGGCCGCCGACTGTAATGCCGCGGTGAAGGGTGGGGAAGAGGACCGGGGTTACGCGCTGGAACGCGCGGTCTTCGCACTGGTGGCAGCGCGTGGATCGGGAGCCGTATGAGTCCCCCGCGGCCCCTCTATTTCCGACTGCTCCGGCTGCGGCATCTCAACCTTCGCGCGTCGACCACGTTCGTGCTCTTCGAGGGATCGTTCGGATTGGGCGTGCTCCTCGCGTTCGCCGATGTTGTGAGCCCCTGGGGTGTGCTGGCCGTGCCGATGGCCGTGGGGGCAATGGTCAAGCTGAACGACGTCGTTGCCGGGATACTCATTCGCCCGCTCGCGCTCGCCCAGCTTCGCACCCCGAGGTTGATGGATGGCGGCGCCGTCGGACGTAGCCCGGTGCCGAGGCCCAGCTACCCGACCACCGATATCGATCCCGACGATGCCGTGGCCGACCCGGCGGCGACGCCGGACGGCGTCGAGCCGGGGGGCAGCATGGATGGCGTCGCGCGCGGCATCGCGGCCGTACCGACTCTGGATCCTGTGAACGGGCGACGGCCATTGCCAGGCATACCGGCACCAGAGCCGTCGCGCCCCGCTAACGCGGACGCTGAAAGTGCCCGCCCGGACGGCGCCGACCGACGTAGTCGTGGCAATCAGGGCCGCTTCGCGTCTTAACGGCACCCGCCCGCGTCAGCCCTAGCGACAACGCGAGGACGGCGACAGATCGACGACAGCGACGCCGCCGGCACGTGCCCGGCGGCGTCGAAAAGACACGGAGGCGGGCCGACGGGCCCACCGGGCGTCAGGAGGCCAGCGACGCGAGCCGCTTGGCGATCGCGGACTTGCGGTTCGCGGCCTGGTTCTGGTGGATGACGCCCTTGCTGACAGCCTTGTCGAGCTTGCGCGAGGCGTCCCGAAGAAGCGCCGTGGCAGCCTCGGAGTCGCCGGTCGCCGCCGTCTCGTTGAACTTGCGAATGGCGGTCTTCAGCGACGACTTGACCGACTTGTTGCGTAGCCGGCGCTTCTCGTTCTGCCGGTTGCGCTTGATCTGGGACTTGATGTTCGCCACGCGACAGCCTCGTCCTGTGTCTGTAAAGGGTTAGCGGATAACGGGCGCGGGCAACACTCACCACGCGCGACGAGTCAGAATACCAGCCCGGCCCGACCCGCCCAAACCGGGCGCCACCGATGAGCCGGTAGCAGCGTGGCGCGGCGACGCGCCGGTCGTCCGTTGGCACCCGGAGTCGACCCCGAGGTGCCACACTTCCGTGCCATGGATATTGACCGGTTCTGGGTATTGATCGAGCAGGCACGCGCGACGGCCGGCCCCGCGGCCGACCAGGCGGTACGCGACTTCGACGAGCCCGACGACGACCCCGACCGTGACTATTGGGATTTTGACGATGTGGACCTTCAGAGCGCTGTAGCGGAGATCAACAACGCCGAAGACGAAGACGACCCGGACGAGGACAAAAGCGACGAGGACGAAAGCGACGAGGACCAAAGCGACGAGGACGAGGACGAGGACGAGGACGAGGACGAGGACGAGGTCACCGACCCGGTCGCGGCCGCGCTCCTCGAGATCCTCGCCCAACTGCCGGCCGCGGAGATCGCCGCGTTCGACAACATCTTCGAGGATCTCCGCGCGCAGGCCGACCGCGACGACATCGCCAACGCGGCCATGCTGATCGAGCACGGGTTTCTTGGCGACGACAGCTTCGACGACTTCCGGGCCGGCCTGGTCGCGCTCGGCCGTACGACATTCGACGCAGCGCTCAACAACCCCGACTCCCTGGCCGACCACGTTCTGGTGCGAGAGATCGCCGCGGCCCACGACCCGCGTTGGCTCGGGCGTGAAGACATGCTCTTCGTGGCGAGTCACGCGTACTCGGCGGTCACGGGGGAGGAAGAGCTGACGTTCTACGACTTCGCCGAAGGGCTGCGGGACGCCAATCCCGAGGACGAGACCGGGCACGCGGCCGAGGACGGCGACCTGAAGCCGCGCGCGTGGGAGGTGACGGACGAGGCGGAGACACGTCGTGTCCTGCCCCGCCTGGCCGGGCTGTTCTATGAGCGATCCATGCACAACCGGAAACGGGCCATGGACAGATTGGGCCTGCGGGACTGACCACATACGCACGCGGCACCGCTGGTGGGCCGCGTGGGACGATAGAGCCGGCCGGCCGCAGCTCATGGGGTCGGCCGGTTGACCTGTTCCCTTTGTTCGCGACTGCGGGGCTCGGTTGGCATGGCAGATCGTTGCTCGCTCCTCGCGCTCACGAACCCCCGATAGCAAGGATCACCGTGCCCACGACGCTCGAGCCCGGCGCGACCGACCCTGGACGCATCCGCAACTTCTGCATCATCGCTCACATCGACCACGGGAAGTCAACCCTGGCCGACCGGATGCTGCAGATCACCGGCGTGGTGGACCCCCGTCAGATGCGCGCCCAGTACCTGGACCGCATGGATATTGAGCGCGAGCGCGGTATCACTATCAAGAGTCAGGCGGTCCGCCTGCCGTGGCGGGTGCGCGAAGGCGACCAGGCAGGCTACGACGCCGTACTCAACATGATCGACACCCCTGGACATGTCGACTTCACCTACGAGGTGTCCCGCAGCCTCGCCGCCTGCGAGGGGGCTGTTCTCCTCGTCGATGCCGCGCAGGGGATCGAGGCGCAGACCCTGGCCAACCTCTACCTGGCGATGGAGAACGACCTCACCGTCATCCCGATCCTGAACAAGATCGACCTGCCCGCGGCCCAGCCGGAGAAGTACGCCGAAGAGCTCGCTCACCTCATCGGCTGCCAACCAGAGGACTGCCTGCGTGTCTCCGGCAAGACCGGTGAGGGTGTCTCCCACCTGCTCGATGAGATCGTACGACAGCTCCCGGCGCCGATCGGCGAGGCTGACCAGCCGGTCCGAGCGATGATCTTCGACTCCATCTACGACGTGTATCGCGGCGTCATCACGTACGTCCGTGTCATCGACGGTCGGATCGAGGCCCGCGACCGCATCAAGATGATGTCGACCGGGGCAGTCCATGAGTTGCTGGAACTCGGCGTCATCTCACCGGAGCCGAAGAAGGCCGGCGCCATCGGCGTGGGCGAGGTGGGCTACCTCATGACCGGCGTGAAGGACGTCCGCCAGTCCCGCGTCGGCGACACGGTCACCATCAACTCCAAGCCCGCGAAGACAGCGCTCGGTGGCTACAAGGACCCTAAGCCGATGGTCTACTCCGGGCTATACCCCATCGACGGTTCGGACTACCCGAATCTGCGCGATGCGCTGGACAAGCTCAAGCTCAACGATGCCGCGCTCCACTATGAACCGGAGACATCCGCGGCGCTCGGCTTCGGGTTCCGCTGTGGTTTCCTCGGCCTGCTCCATCTGGAGATCATCCGAGAACGGTTGGAGCGCGAGTCCGGCCTCGAACTCATCTCCACCGCGCCCAACGTGGTCTACCGCGTCGTGCTCGACGACGGCAGCGAGATAACCGTGACCAACCCGAGCGAATACCCGACCGGCAAGGTGGCGCACGTCTTCGAGCCGGTCGTACGGGCAACGGTGCTCACGCCCAACGACTACGTCGGCTCGGTGATGGAGCTGTGCCAGGGCCGCCGGGGCACGCTGCGCGGCATGGACTACCTCTCCGCCGACCGGGTTGAGCTGCGATACACGCTGCCCATGGCCGAGATCATCTATGACTTCTTCGACCAGCTGAAGAGCAGGACCAAGGGGTACGCGTCGTTGGATTACGAGCCCAGCGGCGAGCAGCAGGCGGAACTGGTGAAGGTGGACATCCTCCTGCATGGTGAGGCAGTGGACGCCTTCTCCGCGATCGTCCACAAGGACAAGGCGTACAACTACGGCGTGTCGATCGCCGCCAAGCTGCGTACTCTCATCCCGCGCCAGCAGTTCGAGGTGCCGATCCAGGCGGCGATCGGCTCCCGCATCATTGCCCGCGAGACCATCCGCGCGATCCGTAAGGACGTCCTCGCCAAGTGCTACGGGGGTGACATCACCCGAAAGCGCAAGCTGCTCGAGAAGCAGAAGGAAGGCAAGAAGCGCATGAAGATGGTCGGCCGGGTTGAGGTCCCCCAGGAGGCCTTCATCGCCGCGCTATCCACATCGGATTCACCGGGAGAGAAAGGATCCGGTGGGAGACCATCCCGTCAGGACAAGTAGCCATCGACACCTTCGTGACGATGGATCGCGCGGTCATTGATGCAAGAGTGTTTAGAATCCAGGTCCGCCGGGAACTAAGCGGTCGTAGGTCACCCGAACCCCGGAGGGAAGACATGACCGCGGATGGCATCATCACCGCAATCATCATTGGCGCGATCATCGGCGCACTCGGACGCCTCGTCCTGCCGGGCAGGCAGAGCATCCCCATTTGGCTTACGGTCCTGGTTGGCATCGGTGCCGCGCTCCTGGGCACTGTGGTCGCCAACGCCATGGGTGTCAAGACCACTCCCGGCATCGACTGGATCGAGCTCTTTATCCAGATCGTGCTCGCGGCCGTCGGCGTCGCGATCGTCTCGGGCGTGGGTGGTCGCCGCCGCGTCTCGTAGCCCGCTGAGAGGAGGCCCCCTGCGTTGGCAGGGTGCCTGCCTGTCAGGCCTGCCGGGCTGCTGGCTCGAGGGCGCCCGCGACGCGTTGGGCGAGCACAGCCGTCTCGTACCCGACCTGACCCAGGTCCGCACCAGGCTGGGCGAGGACGGCGAGGAAGGCTCGGCCGGCCACGGACATGATGAGCAGCACGCCACCGTCCATGTCGACGACGGTCTGGCGGATCCGCCCCGTCGACATCACCTTCGCCGCGCCGATGGTGAGGCTGGCTAACCCACTCGTGATGGCGGCGAGCTGGTCGGCCTTGTCCTTGTCCACCTGGTCCGACGTGGCGATGGCGAGCCCATCGACGGAGACGGCTAAGGCACAGACAATCGTCGGCACCCGCCGCGCGAATGAGGTAAGCAGCCAGCCGAGGTCGCCGTAGTCGACGGAGCCGAGGGCGTCGGTCGCGTTGGTCATGAGGTGTTCCTCGAGTCGGTTCGGCGGGTCAGCCGGGTGGGGGAACGTCGGGGGACGGGGCGGAATCGCCCCGGTTAGCAGCCGCGATACCACTGGCCAGACTGGACAGTCGCGCTCGGACCACCTCTGGGTCCGGGGTTGCCGGCGATGGTGCGTGCAAGGCTTCCGGTGCTTGTGCGTCCTCGGCCGGGCGGCGTGGAAGGCCGGCGACCGTGGTTTCTGATCTGAGTTGCTCCTCCGGCAGCGGCAGGCGCGGTGACGGCAGGGTAGCCGGTGCCGCTACTGGGAGAGAGGTCACGGCGGCTGGCGGGGGGGAATTGTCTACGGCGACGTCTGCAGTGCGCAGCCACCGTCCAGGTTGGAGCCTGTCGACCGAGGTGATAGGCGCGACGAGCCGATCTGGCACCAGCACCGTGGCTGTGCAACCAGCGGCTGGTGTGCTGTGGAGGCGCACGACGATGCCATGGCGCTGCGCGAGGCGCGCCACGACCAGCAGACCCATCGTGCCAACCAAGGTGCTGTTGAGCGCCGATGGTCGGGCCAGTCGCTCGTTCGCCTCCGCCAGCCTCGGCCCTGGCATGCCGATGCCTGCGTCGGTCACGGTGATGGCCAGACCGTCGTGGTCTCGACGCGCCGCCACGTTCACCTTGGTGCTGGGCGGGGAGTAGCTGGTGGCATTCTCCAACAGCTCGGCCAGCAGGTGGATGGCGTCTCCGCCGACATGGGCGGCAACCGCAACGGCGGGTGCCTCGCGAATGGCGACTCGTCGATACTCTTCGATCTCCTGGGCGGCCGCGCGGATGAGGTCGATTATCGCCACCGGCTGGGTGATCCAGCGGCCGGGCTCGCCCCCCGCTAGCACCAGGAGGTTCTCCTCGTTGCGGCGCATGCGCGCGGCGAGGTGGTCGAGGGCGAAGAGCCGGGAAAGAGCCTCCGGGTCGGCCTCGTTGCGGCCAAACTCGTCGATGAGGTGGATCTGCCGTTGGACCAGGGTCTGGCCGCGCCGCGACAAGGCGACGAACATCGCCTGCACCTCCATCCGAAGCAGCGCCTGGTCGGCGGCGAGGCGCAACGCCTGGCGGTGGACGGCGCCGAAGGCCGCGGCGAGCTCCCCGATCTCATCTGGCCCAGCGTTGAGCATCGATTCGATTCGGTTCGACGAGTCGTTGAGCGCGGTGCGGACCATGTCGGCGTCCCGCGCGGCGATGACGTTGGAGATCCCTGTCGGCAGCTCGATGCGTGCCGCGGTCAGCGCCGCATATCGGGTGCGTCGCAACCGCCGGCTGATCCGCGCGGCCATGACGGTGGCTCCGATGAGTGTGGCGGCCACGACGCCGGCGGAGAGCCCGCCGACGAGGTACGTGCGTTCCCGCGACGCGTTGCCGAGCGCCATGGCCTCGGGATCGAGCGTGGCGGTGAGCTCCTGTTCGAGCGTTATCGCGTCAGCGACCTGGATGACGCCGAGGACAACCACGCCCACGGTGGCCAGCATGACCGGGAGCATGATTCGGACGCGGACTGAATGCCACGCCCTCGGCCGGTTACGCGGTGCACCAGCCGGCCGGGCGTCGGAGCGGTTCTGGCCAGGCCGCGGCGCCGCCGGGTTGTCCCGGACCCTGGCGCCCATGCCGCCACCTCTCCGCCGCAATTCGGCCGTGCGTCAGAGACTGGCTCCCTGCGGGGCTCGATGCAAGACCCGACTGTGGCGTGTTGGGCCATCGCTCGGAAGGGCCGAACGTTTCAGGACGGGTAGACCTCTGCCACTACCCGCTCACCGGCCGCGTTCACGGAATCGACCTGCCGCCAGGCACCACGATCCGCGCTCCACTCCTGGTTGCCGAATCGGACCCGCTCGACGCTCTTCTCGGACGAGTGCGCCACCAGCCAATGCGCGTACTGCCAGCCGACACGTAGGTCCGTAGCGGGTACGATCAGCCCGACCACGTCGGCGCTCGGCACCGTGCTGACCTCGCCCCAATCGAGGCGAAGTCCTGTCCCGAGCGCCAGGGCCGCGGCTGGGCCGCGTTGCGTGGGCTCCCCTATCCGGGTGCATGTCACCGCGCTGGTCGCCTGCCCGGCGAGCGCCTCGACGAGCACCGTCGATTCGTCGCTCCACTTCTCGTACGCCTCGGGGTACGCACTGCGTTGTACCCGCTGTGCTGCCTCGGTGACCCGCAGTTTCTTCCAGTCCTTGACCCGCACCAGCGCGGAATAGAACTTGCCGGCGGAGTACCTCGGGTCCTGGATCTCCTCCGGCGTACCCCAGCCCTGACTGGGACGCTGCTGGAACAGTCCGACCGAGTCGCGATCTCCGCCCGTGAGGTTCTCCAGTTCCGACTCCTGCAAGGCGGCGGCCAGAGCCACCACGATAGCCCGGTCGGGCAGGTCGCGCCGGATCCCGACCGCGGCGATCGTGGCGGCGTTGGCCATCTGGTCGGCGTTGAGTTTGACCGTGCCTGAGGACGTACGCACCTCACACCCGCGCCCGAGTGGCGTCGGTAGGTGGTCGCCGAACTGGGTAACCGCGACGTAGATGCCGCCGCCGATGACGACGAGGACAACGACGGTGAGAAACAGCGCGGTACGCAGGCGCACGATCCCCTCCTCCCGACCCTTCACCCTACGTGGCGAACGCCACCGCAGCACCTGAGCGACGGCTCAGCGCGGGACTCAGGATCGGGGCACCCAGGCCGGATCGCGTCTCTCCACGAAGGAGGTGACGCCCTCGCGCCCCTCGGCGGAGGTAAAGAACCCGACCGACACTTCAGTCAGTTCGGTCAATTCATCCCGAATAGGTCGTGCGGTCGAACGGCGGAGCAGCGTCTTCGTCGCGGCCAAGGCGGCCGGCGCACCGCGCACCAATGACGTCGTGTAGCTGGCCACCGCCGCATCCAGCTCGGCCGCCGGCACGGCCGCCGTCACCAGGCCCACCTGCGCGGCCCGTGCGCCATCGAAGGTGTCCCCGGTGAGGAAGAGCTCGGCGGCGGCGCGGGGCACCAGGCGGGGCAGCACCGTGGCCGAGATCACCGCGGGGATGACGCCGAGCCTGACCTCGGTGAAAGCGAACGTCGCCTCGCTGGCACAGACCGCGATGTCCGCGGCGGCAATCAGCCCGAGTCCACCCGCTCGCGCCGGGCCCCCGACGCGCGCGACCACCGGTTTCGGGCTTTCCCACACGGCGGCGAGCAGTTCGCCCATCTTCGCCGCCGGCACGGCACCGGTGGCGAAGGCCGCTGCTGTCTCCTTTAGATCAGCCCCGGAACAGAAGACCGGTCCAGTGTGGGTGAGCACAATCACCCGTACGGTGTCATCCGCAACCGCCGCCGCCAGCCCGGCCACCAGCTCGCCGATCAGGGTCGAGGAGAGCGCGTTGCGGTTGTGCGGGCTGTCCAGCGTCAGCGTCGCGACGCCAGCGACGACGCCGGTCTGGACCAAAGGACCGTCGGTCATGCCGGAACGCTACGTCATGGCTCGGCGGGCAATGTCGTCTCGGTGGGCGCTGTCGTCTCGGTGGGCACTGTCGTCTCGGTGGGCACTGCCCGCAACGGTGGACACTGGTGGCATGCCCAGTACGCTGCCCGACGGAGACCCCGTCCCGGTCGACGGCTCGCTGCCGTCGGGGGCGCTGGCCTCGGTCGGCGCCCGGGGCTTTGGCATCTACGTCCACGTCCCGTTCTGCGCGAGCCGCTGCGGTTACTGCGACTTCAATACCTACACCGCCAGCGAGTTGGGTGGTGGGGGAGCGCAGGACTCGTACGCGGACACCGTCCTCGCCGAGGTCGCCCTCGCCGCCCGCGTTCTCGACGCCGTTGCACGCCCGGTCGACACGGTCTTCTTCGGTGGGGGGACGCCTACCCTGCTCCCCCCGGACGATCTGGGGCGCATCCTCGAGGCCGTCAACAAGGCATTCGGGCTCGCACCGGACGTCGAGGTCACCACCGAGGCCAATCCCGAATCGGTGACCCCTGCATCACTGCGCCGGTTGCGGAGTGCCGGATTCAATCGGATTTCGCTGGGTATGCAATCGGTCGCCCCGCATGTGCTCGCCCTATTGGACCGCCGCCATACGCCGGGCCGAGCGGCCGCCGCGGCGATCGAGGCCCGCGCCGCCGGGTTCGATCACGTGAACCTCGACCTGATTTATGGAACGCCAGGGGAGAGCGGCCAAGACTTCGCCGACTCCCTGGGGGCAGCCGTCGCGGCGGGCGTCGACCACGTCTCGGCTTACTCGCTCATCGTCGAGGACGGCACCCGCTTCGCGGCCCGAGTCCGCCGGGGAGAGATCCCCGCACCCGACGATGATGTGGCCGCCGACCGGTACCTCGCCGCGGACGAGGCGCTCTCCGCGGCTGGGTTTGCCTGGTACGAGGTCTCCAACTGGGCCCGCTCGCCCACCGCCGCCTGCCGGCACAATCTGCTCTATTGGCGCGGCGGCGATTGGTGGGGGTTTGGCCCCGGTGCGCACAGCCACATCGGCGGCGTGCGCTGGTGGAACGTGAAGCATCCATCGGCGTACGCCGGACGCCTCGCCGCGGGTGGCACGCCCGCCCACGCGCGCGAGGTGCTAGCCGAGGCCGACCGCCGGGTGGAGGACGTCATGCTGCGGCTACGGCTGGCCGAGGGGCTGGCGCTCGAGTCGCTGGCGCCGTCCGGGCTCGTCGCTGCTGCCGACGCGGTTGGATCGGGACTGCTCTCCGTGGCGGAGTACGAGCGAGGAAGGGCCGTGCTCACGCTCCGGGGCCGGCTGCTCGCGGACGCCGTCGTGCGCGCCCTGCTTCCGTGACGGCGCTCCCCGCCGATCAAGGACTTGTGGCCGCGGTTGATCTACGATCCACGACCGTTAGTCCTTGATCGGCGAGGAGGGGCGAGGTTACTTCACCAGGTTGATCGTGAAGGGGTACTTGTAGAGCTGGCCCTCGTTGGCCTTCATGCCCCCGATGATGCCGAAGACGATGCCGGCGATGGTCGCCGCTATGACGGGGATGAAGCCGATCACGAGGCATACCGTGGCCCAGCCGATGATCGAGACGATCGTGCACAGGAGCTGGAAGTTGAGCGCCGAGACGGCGTGGGCTCGCACCGTGGGCGACTCGTTGCCCTTGGCGAGCAAGGCGATGAGCGGCGCGACCCAGCCGCCGCCTCCCGCGCCGAGGAAGGCGCCCGCCGCGCCCCCAAAGTGGGCGACCAGCGCCCAGGTCTTCTCGTCGTTGTTGGCGAAACCGGGTGTGGGAGCGCCCATGGGCGCACCTCCTATGGGGGGTGGCGGCGGAGGGGCCGCGGGTGGCTGGGGCGGAGCTGGCGGTGTTGAGTCCTCGGGCGCGCTGCCGAAGGACTCCGACGGCGGTCGAGGTGGTTCACTCATTCCGCCACCGTAGGGCTGTGGATCGATCAGCACCAGCGTCGATGCCGGTATACGGGCGACAAATCTGGGTTCACTCCCCGGACAATTTGGCCAGAACGGTCACTTGGTCATGTTCGTACTGGCGAGTGTGCACCGGGTTCGCCCACCGATGGCCGCGTTGATGTCGGCTCGGATGTGTCCATGGCGACGCTTCGGCATCGCCGTTCGTGGGTTTATCGACGTAGACTGGCACTCACCGTAATGGAGTGCCAGGTGCGGCTCGGAACGATGGAGGGCTAGCGGCAATGGAGCTCGACGACCGCAAGCTCGATGTGCTGCGGGCGATTGTCGAGGACTACGTCGCGACGCAGGAGCCCGTCGGCAGCAAGGCTCTGGTCGAGCGGCACCACCTGCGGGTCTCGCCGGCCACCGTACGCAACGACATGGCCGTCCTCGAGGAGGAGGGCTACCTCCGGCAACCCCACACCAGCGCGGGGCGGGTGCCGACCGACAAGGGCTACCGGCTCTTCGTCGATAGGTTGTCGCGGATCAAGCCGCTCTCGCCGGCCGAACGCCGCGCGATCGAGCGGTTTCTGATCGGCGCGGTCAACCTCGATGACGTTGTACACCGGACCGTCCGCCTGTTGGCCCAGCTCACCCGGCAGGTCGCCGTCGTGCAGTATCCGAGCCTGGCCCGTAGTCGGGTCCGTCACCTCGAGCTTGTGTCGATCTCCACCACACGCCTTATGCTCGTGATGATCACCGATGCCGGTCGGGTGGAGCAGCGTCTGGTCGAGCTGCCCGCTCCGATCGACGGGCCGGAGGTCATCGAGCTCCGTCAACTGATTAACGATCGGCTCGGCGGGCTTCTCCTGGTCGAGACGACCGCGCAGGTCCAGGCCATTCATGAGCAGATCCGTGGCGAGCTGCGCGGCCCGATGACCGCGCTCGCCACCGTACTGCTCGAAACGCTTGTCGAGCGGACCGAGGAGCGCATTGCCCTCGCCGGCACCGCTAACCTGACCCGCGGGGGATTGTTGGACTTCGCCGGAGGCGAACGCGGCCACCATGCCGGAGGCGATCAACGTGGCGTGTCCGGCACGATCCGTCCGATCCTGGAGGCACTCGAGGAGGAGGTAATCCTGCTCAAATTGTTCGGTCAGGCCGAACAGAGTCTCACCAGGGTACGTATCGGAGATGAGAACGAGTTCGAGGACCTTCGCGCGACCTCGGTCGTGACGACAGGCTACGGACCCGGCAAGACGGTCGTGGGTGGGCTCGGTGTGTTGGGCCCGACACGGATGGACTACCCCGCCACTATCGCGACCGTGCGGGCCGTGGCACGCTACGTCGGCGAAGTGCTGGCGCAGAACTGATCGACACCGACGGGTTTAGGACACAGGTGGCCAAGGACTACTACGGCATCCTCGGGGTACGCCGGGACGCCTCCGCGGACGACATCAAGCGCGCCTATAGGCAGCTGGCGCGCCAATTCCATCCGGACGTCAACCCGGACCCGACGGCGCAGGAGAAGTTCAAGGAGATCAACGCGGCGTACGAGGTCCTATCCGACCCGAAGCGTCGCGAGATCGTAGACCTTGGCGGTGACCCCTTCGCCCCCGCCGGCGCGCCCGGCGGCGGGACAGGTCCGTTCGTGGGTTTCCAGGACATTATGGACGCGTTCTTCGGCAACGCGACGTCCCGCGGGCCTCGTCCCCGCACCCGGCCCGGCGCCGACGCCATCCTGCGGCTCGAACTCGACCTTCATGAGACCGCGTTCGGTGTTGAGGCGCCGATCAGCGTCGATACGGCTGTGATGTGCCAGACGTGCAACGGTGCCGGCGCGGCGGCCGGCACGCACCCCGCCACCTGCGACACGTGCGGTGGCCGGGGCGAGATCCAGTCGATCCAGCGCACGTTCCTTGGTCAGGTGGTCTCCGCCCGTCCATGCCCGGCCTGTCAGGGTTACGGCACGCTGATCACGCATCCGTGCCAGAAATGCGGTGGCGACGGTCGAACCCGGGCCCGGCGAAACCTCACTGTCAAGATCCCGTCGGGGGTGGAGGACGGTATGCGCATCCGGCTGGCCCAGCAAGGTGAGGTCGGCCCGGGTGGCGGGCCGGCCGGCGACCTGTACGTCGAGATCCACGAGCGACCGCATGACATCTTCTCGCGCAAGGGCGACGACCTGCATTGCCGGGTTACCGTGCCGATGACCGCGGCTGCTCTCGGCACGCGCATCACGATCAAGACACTGGACTCCGAGGAGACGGTCGACGTACGCGCGGGCACCCAGCCCAACTCGTCGTTGCGCATCCGCGGCAAGGGTGTGCCTCACCTGCGCGGCACCGGCCGTGGTGACCTGCATGTCCATCTGGATGTGCGCACGCCGACCAAGCTGTCGCCCGACGAGGAGCGCGCGTTGCGGGACTTCGCCCGCACCCGCGGCGAGGAGGTCGCCGAGCTATCCCGCAAGCAGGGCGGCTTCCTCTCCTTCATGCGGGACGCGTTTAACGGCCACGCCTAGCCCTTTCTGGCGTCGATCATGACCTGGAGGTCATGATCGACGCTGTTTGGCGACGGCCAGCTCATGATCGGCCCGGGGTGGCGACGCGCCCCGGCGGTGTGTTGATCGCCGCGTGCGGTAGGAAAGTGCCGTGAGGCGTCATGTTCCCAGGGCTGGCAGTGATCGTGCGGGTCGGGTGGCGCGGTGAGCGCACCGCTGTTCCTCGTAGAAGCTCTGCCACCGACCGACGTGTTCGCGCTCGACGGTCCGGAGGGACATCACGCCGCGACCGTGCAACGTCTGCGCGTCGGCGAGCCGCTCCTGCTCTGCGATGGCCGAGGAAACACGGCCCACGCGGTGGTGGCGGCCGTCGGGCGGGGCACGCTCGACGTGAGGATCGTTTCGCGGGAGTACGAGCAACCGGCTGACCCCCGACTCGTAGTGGTCCAAGGCATCGCCAAGGGAGACCGAGGTGAGCTGGCCGTCCAGGCGATGACCGAGGTCGGCGTCGACGCCGTCGTGCCGTGGTCGGCGTCCCGCGCGGTCGTTCAGTGGCGAGGCGACCGGGGCGATCGGTCGCGCCAACGCTGGGTGGATACCGCGCGGGAGGCAGCAAAGCAGGCCCGCCGGGCCTGGTTGCCTGATGTCGGCTCCGCGGAGTCGACGCGAACTGTTGCGGTGCGCCTGGGCCGGGTCGCGAGCGCCCTTGTGCTGCACGAGGAGGCGAAGGTGCGGTTGACCACAGTGGAGCTTCCCGAATCGGGTGAGATCGTGGTCGTGGTGGGACCGGAGGGTGGCATCGCACCCGAGGAGTTGGCCATGTTCGAGACTGCCGGTGCGCTCGCGGTGCGAGTAGGACCGGCCGTCCTGCGTACCTCGACCGCTGGGCCGGCCGCGCTCGCAGTGCTCAATGCGCGCCTCGGCCGGTGGTGAGCGTCATCGCGGGCGACGACCCACGCCGGCGGTGAACCGCATCGGCGCGGCTCAATAGAAGAGCCAGATCGAGACCAGGTACGCCGCGGCCACCACACCGGCCATCGGCCCCCAAGGGACGGCCCCGAGTCCGCCTAGCAAAACGTAAACGGCGATCGTCAGCCAGCGGGCGTAGAGGCGCGGGTCGGGCGTAGAGGCGCGGGTTGGGCGCACCGGCTACCAGGCTCTCCAGCCATGGTGGATTCCGGCGGCCGCGGCCGGCCGGCCAAATCCGACCATTGTCCCGGCTCGTCAATGATGAACGGCCCGCGTTTCCCCGCTCGGCGCGCCTCCACCGTACGGGGCGACGGCCGAGGGCGGCCAGCCACGGTTCCCAGAGAATCCGCTGGTACCAAAGGCTCTGACCGTCGTAGAGCTCGGGCCACACCGCATCGACCAGGCTCCTCGGGGATCTGCTCAGGGTCAGCCGTGCCTGGTATCGCTGAGCGGGTGCCCTACCGCTCGACCACCAACGGCAGAACCGGACTACCCAATGCACTTGTAGCCCTGCGATGCCGAGGGCGACGAATACGACGCCGGCGGTGGCGCCATCGGCCGCGTCGCCCTCCAGGCCGCGTGCTAAACGGAGGCCGCGCTCCATCGCGATCGCAGACACACCGACGACCACGAACCAGGCGGCGACGGCCCGCAATCTGGTAGTCGACGTGCTGCTGCGTCGCACGGCAACCCATCGTGCCAGAGGACGTCGATGATGTCAGGGTCGAGCCGCAACCGGTTCCTGCACCTCCTGCGCCTCCTGCGCCTCCTGCGCCTCCTGCGCCCGCTGCGCCTCCTGCGCCTCCTGCGCCCGCTGCGCAACGGCCGAAGATCGGTCCATTTGGCGCCAGACTCGGCTCGTGAACGGCAGAAGTGTGGCGACTAGGTAGGCGGCGGCGCCCAGGAGTAGGGCGCTGCGCAGGCCGACATGATCTGCCAACCAGCCCCCGAGCAGGCTGCCAAGCGGTATGCCCGCCCATGACAGGGCGATGGCTAGGCCCTGCACGCGGGCCTGCAGGCGCTCAGGGATCCGTTCATAACCAACGGCGCCGAGGATGGGGTTGACGACTGAGAGACCCACACCTGCCGCGAACGCCACCGAGATCACGGTCCACAGCGGAGCGTCGAAGGCCAGCGTGAGGAATCGGGGCGCCCCACCGAGCAGGAACCCGACGGCGAACGGTGCGAACCGCGGCAGCCGCGGGGCCAACACCGTGTAGGCGAGGTTGCCAGTCACCGCCCCGGCCGCGAAAGCACCGGATGCGAGACCCAGCCCGATCGGCGAGCCAAAGAACTCCTTCGCCCACACCGGTACAAACACCGAACCGTACGCCTGGTCGAGCAGATTCGTCAGGAAGAGCATGAGCATGATGCCGAGCATGAGCCGGTCCCGCCGGACGAACGCGATCCCTTCGCGCAACTGCCCGACATAGGACAACCGCAGCTCGCCGCTCGGGTTGATCTCAGCGGCGTTGGTCCGTGCTGCCACTGGTACGAAGAGCGCCACAAGGAACGCGGCCACGCCAAACGAAGCGGCGTCGATCAGCAGAACGCTCGGCGCATCCGTGGCGGCGACTAGGACGCCAGCGAGCGGTGCACCAATCAACGTGCCGGCCCGAGCCAGTCCATCGTGGATCGCGGTGGCTCTCGTTAGGTCGACCCCGGCCGATGCCACCACGCGCGGGAATACAGCTCGTTTTGCCGTATCGCCGAGTCCCCGTATCAGCCCGGCCACGGCAACCACCGTGACCAGGAGGCCGAAGGTCAGATGTCCGGCGCGATGAAGGACAGGGATCGCGCCCACCGCGACAACGCTGACCGCGTCCATCGCGATGGAGGTCCGGCGGGGACCAAGACGGTCGATGAGCGGACCGCCGGAGGCGCAAGCGAGGACGTACGGGAGCATCTCCGCGAACGCGACCACGCCGGTTTGGGTGGCGCTGCCCGTGGTCACCAGCACCAGCCACGGCACTGCCACAAATGTCATTCGGCTGCCGAAGAGCGAGATCCCCTCGGCCGTCATGAGGCCGGTGAAGGCCGCTCGCCGGCTCATTGGGTGTTCCTGATGAAGGGCAGCAACTGAACCTGGAGTACGACACGCTCGGCATCGTCTGGAGCGGCGACGTCCGGCTCGTCCCGGCGGTACGGCGCGATCACCGCCTCGAGTTCCGCCAGCAGTCTGGCCGCCTCATCCGCCCGCAGCCGCAGCCGGTAGTCGCTCAGCGTCGCCGCCTCGTCCCACGCTCGCGACATCGTGTGTACCTCGGTGAGCCATCGGTCGACCCGATCGGCGTACTGAGCGGCGACGGCCCTCAGGTACGCCTCAGCCTCGGCCGGCGCCTCGCGAGCGTCGTCTGCGTCCAATCTCATCGCGCGGTGCACTGGGCGCCACCATCGCTCGCGGCCAGCGCGCCGCGTCTCGTCCTCCTCCACGAACCCGTACGCTGCGAGCTGCCGCAGGTGGTAGCTCGTGGCGCCGCTGGACTGGCCGGTCTGCTCGGCCAGCCGGGTCGCGGTGGAGGGCCCGTTCTCACGCAAGAGGCTGAGCAGCCGTACGCGCAGCGGATGCGCGATCCCACGCAGTATCTGGGCCCTCAGCCGTAGTCGGTCTTCACTCACATTGCCAAAGATAGCTTTGCAAAGAATACTTTGCAACCTTCTTTTTGCATCATGTGTGAATCTTGGATGATTTCCGGTGCCCCGAGCCCGAGATTCATCCAAGATCGCTTTCTGAGCCGACGTCTTGGCCGAGGTCGGGGCCGTGGCCGAACCGAGGCCCGGGCCCGGCGGCCTACGATGCGCGGGTGACGACAGACTGTCTGTTTTGCAAGATCATTGCTCGCGAGATCCCGGCCGAGATAGTGCACGAGACCGACTCGACGCTCGCGTTCCGTGACATCAACCCACAGGCGCCGACCCACGTCGTCGTGATCCCGAAGACCCACCACGCGAATGCCGCCGCGTTGGCGGCGACCGACCCCTTGCTCGCGGGCGCGGTGCTGCGAGCAGCCGGCGAGGTGGCGCAGGCCGAGGGGATCGTCGAGTCCGGCTACCGGCAGGTGTTCAATACCGGGGCGGGCGCCGGCCAGAGCGTCTTCCATGTGCACTGTCACGTGCTGGGCGGCCGCCCGCTGTCCTGGCCGCCGGGCTAACCAAGATCGCGGTGATCATGAGCTGACCGTCGTGAAAAGGCGTCGATCATGACCTCCAGGTCATGATCGACGCCAGATACTCGGGTAGCGTCCGGGCATGAAGCTGGAGCGGTTGGTACGACAGACCCAGGCGGACGCGCGTATCCCGGCACTCTCGGTCGCACTGCACCGAGCAGATCGTCCGCTGTGGACGTTCCAGGTGGGCACGTCCGGCCGCGACGAGGCGCCACTGCATGCGGGGACTCTCTTCCGCATGGGGTCGGTGACCAAGACGTTCACCGCGGTCCTGGTCATGCAGTGCCGCGACGATGGGCTGCTTGACCTCGATGATCAGCTGTCGGACCATCTGCCTGTCCCGGCGCACGGCGAGCTGACCATCCGCCGGCTGTTGTCACACACGGCCGGACTGCAGCGCGAGCCGTACGGCGACGTGTGGGACACGTTGAACGCACCCGACGCGGAGCAGATGGTCGCCGACCTGATCCGCGTCGAGCAGGTCCTTCCGCCGGCCCGGCGCTATCACTACTCGAACCTCGGCCTGTCTCTGCTCGGGCTCATAGTGGGCCGGCTCCGCGGGGGACCGTGGGCCGAGGTGCTCACCGACCGGGTCCTTGGCCCATTGGGACTCGCCAGCATCGGCACGGATCCGGGCGACCGCGCGGCGGTCGGCTATCTGGTTGACGCGTACTCCGATCACGCGCGACCCGAGCCGCAGGCCGACTTCGGCGCGGTGGCACCCGCCGGCCAGCTCTGGTCGACCGCCGCCGATCTTGCGACATGGGCCGCCTTCCTGGTTGATCCGGCCACAGTGGACGCTAAGGCCGAGGTGCTGGTTCCGTCCACATTGGAGGAAATGTGTTGGCCGGTGACTGTGTCGGACGAGACTCTGTGGGCCGGCGGATTCGGGCTCGGACTGATCCTCGTCCCCAAGCCTGACCGGGTCATGCACATCGGGCACGACGGTGCGATGCCCGGATTCCTCGCCGGCGTGTACGGCCGAAAGGGTGGCACGGGCACCCCGAAGGCATGCGGTGCGGCGGTGCTCGGCTCCTCCGGCACGGCTACCGCCACCGTCGAACTGCCGCACAGCCTGTTGGAGGCGGCGGTCACGGAGGACCCGGCCGACATCGAGCCGTGGGCACCGGGTGAGGCAGCGCCGCCGGAGTACCGCTCGATTCTCGGCCGCTGGTGGAGCGAGGGCTTCGAGTTCGTGTTCACATGGCACGCCGGCGAGCTGCACGCGCGGCGCGTGGCGGATGCCGTGGACAAACCGCCGTCGGTCTTCGCTCCGATCAGCGGCGAATGCGACGAGCTACGTACGGTGGCCGGTCGCGAGGCAGGAGAGCGACTACGCCTGGATCGTGACGCCGCCACGGGGGTGGTCATGAGCATGCACTGGGCGACCTACCGGGTCACCCGTACCCAGGAGACGTTCGACCGCATCACTGTGAGCGAGCCGTAACTCCTCCGGGAGTCACCAGAATTCCGCCGATCAAGGGCGTATGCCGGTGATTGGAGATCAAACCGCCGGAACAAGCCCTTGATCGGCGGGGAGCGGGGCGGGAGCGTGCGGTGCAAGGCGAGAGCGGGGCGGGAACGGGGAGGTGGCGGGAGGGAAAACGGTCGCTCGGACGGATACCACGGGAGTCTCGGGCCGCCCACCGGCAGAGTGCCGGCGGGCGGCAGAGGTGCTGGCGGGCGAGAGTGCCCAGAAGAGTGGAGAGCAGGTGGCATTGGCCACGCGGCCGACATATGACCGGTAGCCCACCCCATACCGCGCAGACGCCCACGCAGACCCAGGCGCAGACGCGAGTGCAGACAAAGATCACAGTTGCGGACCCGCAGAAGATGGTGAGTCTGCTCGGCTCGAACGACGAGATTCTCAAGCTCGTAGAACGCTCTGTTGCGAGCGATGTTCACGTTCGAGGCAACGAGATCACAATTTCCGGCGAGCCGGCCGACAACGCAAAGGCCGAGCGCATCTTCGCCGAGCTTATCGAGCTGATCGAGAAGGGCGAAACACTGACCTCCGACGCCGTCCGGCGCACCGTGGGCATGCTCGAACAGGGCACGTCCGAACGGCCCGCCGAAGTCCTCACCCTCAACATCCTGTCCCGGCGCGGCCGGACGATCCGCCCCAAGACCCTGGGCCAGAAACGCTATGTCGACTCGATCGACCAGCACACGATCGTGTTCGGGATCGGCCCGGCCGGCACCGGCAAGACGTATCTGGCGATGGCGAAGGCCGTCCAGTCGCTGCAGGCCAAGCAGGTCAACCGGATTATCCTGACACGGCCGGCGGTCGAGGCGGGGGAGCGGCTCGGGTTCCTGCCGGGCACGCTCTTCGAGAAGATCGACCCATACCTGCGCCCGCTGTACGACGCCCTGCACGACATGATCGACCCTGACTCGATCCCCCGCCTGATGGCCAACGGGACGATAGAGGTCGCGCCGCTGGCGTACATGCGCGGCCGGACCCTCAACGACGCGTTCATCATTCTCGATGAGGCCCAGAACACCACCCTCGAGCAGATGAAGATGTTCCTCACCCGGCTCGGCTTCGGCTCGAAGATCGTCGTTACCGGCGACATTACCCAGGTCGACCTGCCCGGCGGGACGAGGAGCGGCCTCAGGGTGGTGCGGGAGATTCTCGACGGCGTAGAGGACGTCCACTTCGCGTCGCTCACCAGCGCCGATGTGGTCCGGCACCGGCTAGTCAGCGACATCGTCGACGCGTACGCGAAATGGGACGCGGTCCAGGAGGAGGAGCAGACGATCCGGGCAGTCCCGGGCCGCGGTGGCCACGCTGGTCACGCCGGGCGCGGCGCGCGTCGGCGCTAATCTGTCACGGGGGGATACACACGTGTCCATTGAGCTTGCCAACGAATCCGGCGTCGATGTCGACACCGACGCCGTACTTGACTGTGCCCGCTACGCGCTCGACGAGATGGGCGTTAACCCGCTTGCCGAGCTCTCCGTCCTGCTCGTGGACGTCGCCTACATGGCGGAGCTCAACCACCGCTGGATGGGCGGCGACGGGCCGACCGATGTGCTCGCTTTCCCGATGGAGGAGGGGACAATCGATCCCGGTCCCAATGAGATCGCCGGGGGTGAGCCGACCCTGCTTGGCGACGTCGTGCTCTGCCCGGACGTCGCCGCGAAGCAGGCCCTGACGGCGGGACACCCGGTCGCAGACGAGCTGCACATGCTGACAATTCACGGGGTGCTGCACCTGCTCGGCTACGATCATGCCGAGCCCGACGAGGAGCGCGAGATGTTCTCGCTTCAGGCGAAGCTGCTAGACGGCTGGCGCGCCGCGCGAAGAAGGTAGTACGTGCAAAACGCAACGCTCATACTCTCGGCCGCGGGGCTCGTTGTGCTGGCCGGATTCTTCGCCATGTCCGACGCCGCGGTGTCGAGCGTGTCGCCCGCGCGCGCGGCCGAGCTGGCGCGGGAGAAGGTCCGAGGGGCGAAGGCGCTTCAGGCGATTGCTGCCGATGCCCCGCGCTACACCAACCTGCTGCTCCTGCTGCGGCTGGTCTGCGAGCTGACCGCCACGACACTGGTTGCGCTGGTTGTCTTTGGCGCGCTCGACACGACCTGGTTCGCCGCGGTTGTGACCGCGGGCACGATGACGTTGGTGAGCTTCGTCGTGGTTGGGGTGGGCCCGCGGACGATCGGGCGTCAGCACGCGTACGCCGTGGGGCGATTCGCGGCGCCGTTGGTGCACTGGCTCGGCCGAGCGCTTGGTCCGCTGGCCACGCTGCTCATCCAGATCGGCAATGCCGTGACGCCAGGCAAGGGGTTTCGGCAAGGTCCCTTCGCTACCCAGGTCGAGCTGCGCGAACTGGTGGACCTGGCCGAGAAGCGGGGCGTGGTCGAGCACGACGAGCGCGACATGATCCATTCCGTCTTCGCGCTCGGCGACACCATCGCCCGCGAGGTCATGGTGCCGCGCACCGAAATGGTGTGGATCGAGGAGAGTAAGTCCGCGAGCCAGGCCTTGACCCTCGCTCTCCGCTCCGGCTTCTCCCGGCTGCCGGTGATCGGCGAGACGGTTGACGACGTACTCGGTGTGGTCTATCTGAAGGATCTGGTGCGCCGCACCCAGACCGGCGCCGCCGATGTCGAGGTTGGCACAGTGATGCGCCCAGCCTCGTACGTGCCCGAGTCGAAGCACGTCGACGAGCTTCTGCGCGAGATGCAAGCCGCGCGGACGCACATGGCGATCGTCGTCGATGAGTACGGAGGAACGGCCGGCCTGGTCACGATCGAGGACATCCTCGAGGAGATCGTTGGTGAGATCACGGACGAGTACGACGTGGAGCGACCGCCGGTGGAGCGGCTAGACGAGGACCGGGTACGAGTCAGCGCACGGTTGCCGGTAGAGGATCTGGGCGAACTCTTCGACGTCGAACTCGACACCGACGAGGTGGAGACCGTGGCCGGCCTGCTCGCACAGGCGCTCGGTCGAGTGCCCATCCCTGGTGCTGCCGCGGACGTGGAGGGGTTGCGACTGGAGGCGGAGGGTACGACTGGCCGGCGTAACCGCATCGACACGGTACTCGTCTCGCGCGTGAGCGGGGCCGGTGTCGTAGACCATCAGGGCGAGCGGCAGACCGCCGATGCGTGAGCAGACTGCCACAGCGGAGGCACTCGGCCCAGAGGACGCGAAGCTGGTGACCCTTGCCCGCGCCGCACGGGCGCGCGTGGGCGCCATCGAGGGGGCGGCAGTCCGCGACCAGGATGGCCGGACTTACGCAGCAGCGACGGTGACCTTGCCATCGTTGACCCTCTCCGCACTACAACTCGCGGTCGCCAACGCCGTCGCAGCAGGTGCCACCACAGTGGAGGCAGCGGCCGTGGTGACGGACTCATCCACTGTGGATGATCGCGGGTATGCCGCCGTGCGTGACCTGAGCGCCGACGCCCCGGTTCATGCCGCAACGCCTGACGGCGCCCTGCTCGGCACGCTGGTGGGCCCCGCGTGAGTGGGGACGCGTTCCGCGCCGGCTTCGCGTGCTTCGTCGGACGACCCAACTCGGGCAAGTCCACGTTGGCCAATGCGATCATGGGCACGAAGATCGCCATCACGAGCAGCCGGCCCCAGACGACGCGCCACGTCGTGCGAGGCGTGTTGCACCGGGAGAACTCCCAACTGGTTCTGGTCGACACTCCTGGCCTACACAAGCCCAAGACGCTCCTCGGCGAACGGCTAAATGACCTCGTGCGCGCCACCTGGAGCGAGGTCGACGTCATCGGTCTGTGCATACCGGCCGACGAGGCGGTCGGTCGCGGTGACCGGCTCATCGCCGACGAGATCGCAGAGTTGAAGGCCGCGGTCGTCGCCGTCGTCACCAAGACCGACCTCGTCAGCAGGGCAGGCTTGGCGGAGCAGCTCATGGCGGTCTCGCGGCTCGGCAACTTCGCCGGAGGCGATCAACGAAACATCTTCGCCGATGTCGTACCGGTGTCCGCCGTCTCGGGCGACCAGCTCGGCGTTCTCATCGACGTCATGACCGGCCACCTGCCACCGTCGCCACGGCTCTACCCCGACGACATGATCACGGATGAGCCGGAGCAGGTCATGGTCGCCGAGCTGATCCGAGAGGCTGCTCTTGAGGGCGTCCGCGAGGAACTGCCGCACTCGATCGCTGTCGTGGTCGAGGAGATGCTGCCCGCAGAGGGGCGTTCGCCGTCAGATCCGCTGACTAAGATATACGCCGATATCTATGTTGAGCGGCAGAGTCAGAAGGCGATCGTCATCGGCTCGGGTGGTAGCCGCCTTCGTGATGTCGGCACGCGCGCCCGTCAGGAGATCGAAGCGCTTCTCGGTACGAGGGTCTACCTCGACCTGCACGTGCGGATCGCGAAAGATTGGCAGCGAGACCCGAAACAGTTGCGTCGGCTGGGCTTCTGAGGCCCATGATCCCCGTGATCATGAGCTGACCGTTGCGAAACGGCGTCGATCATGACCTCCAGCTCATGATCGACGGGGGTTGGCGGGGGGTTGGCGGGGGGTTGGCGGGGGGTTGGCGTGACGCAGCCCACAAGCAAACCAGGATCTGTTCTGGCATTCCGGGCAACCGGTTTGGCAAACTCCGGAGTAAGAAGGTTACGTATGACGTCGTGCGTAACCGCTACTTGGATCTGCTTCGTGCCATCGCGATCGTTCGGGTAGTGGTCTATCACGCGACGGAGTGGGCGTTTCTGACGATTGTGTTTCCCGCGATGGGCACGATGTTCGCGCTCGCCGGGTCGCTCATGGCCGCGTCGCTCGACCGACACGGTCTGCGTGCGCTCGCGCTTCGTGCCCGGCGGCTTCTCCCACCATTGTGGACGATTGCGGTACTGGCCGTGCCGGCGATGCTCGTGACCGGCATGCCGGCGGACTGGCGCCTAGTGTTCTGGATTCTGCCGCTGCATGACCCACCATCGAACTGGTGGGGCTCGGGGATCCTGCACATCGTGTGGTACCTGCGCGAGTTCGCCTGGTTCGTGCTGCTGTCTCCGCTGGCGCTCCCGCTGTTCCGTCGGTGGCCGGTGCCCACTCTCGTGGTGCCGTTCGCTCTCCTGGTGGCGATCGAGGCCGGCCTGCCCGCGATCCCGGCCGTGCGGGACTTCGGCCTCTACTTCGGCTGCTGGCTGTTGGGATTCGCCCACCATGACGGGATGCTGCACCGGATGCGGCGTCCCGTCCTGCTCGCCATCGCGGCGGTAACCGCGGGCGCCGGCGCGGCCTGGTTCCTGACTCACCCGAGCTCGCGCGGCTATAACTTGGGCGCCATCCCCCTAGGCGACGCACTCTGGTCGGTCGGATTCGTGCTGCTGCTCCTCGGGCTGGCGCCTGACCGGGCGGACTGGCTCGACCGTTGGCGGCCTGTGTCGCGGCTCGTCACGACCCTAAACAGCCGGGCCGTCACGGTGTACCTGTGGCACAAGACGGTGATCATCGCCGCCGGCGCGATCGGTCTGGGGATCGCGGCGCGGCCCAACTGGTGGCAGGACGCCACGCCGATCAGCGTGGTGGCCTGGATGGTGACGATCAGCGTGGGCATCCTCGGATGCGTCGTCGCGTTCGGCTGGGTTGAGGATCTGGCGGCCCGGCGCCGACCCGTTCTCCTGCCCCGCGTAGAAGAATGGGCAGGTGCCCGTACGCCTGCAGCTGTACCGCGACGACGCGTTGGTTCTGCGCGTGCAGAAGCTGGGTGAGTCTGACCGGATCATTACGATGCTGACGCGGCGGCACGGCCGGATCCGGGCCGCAGCCAAGGGTGTACGCCGAACGTCGTCGCGCTTCGGTGCTCGGCTCGAGCCCTTCGGCCACATTGACGTCCAGGTCGCCGGCGACCTGGGTAACCACGGACGCTCCCTGCACACCATCCGTCAGGCCGAGAGTATCGAGCTGTACGGCAAGCAACTCGGCCGCGACTACCCTCGCTACACGGCGGCGAGCGCGATCGCGGAGACCGCGGAACGGCTCACTCCGGAGGAGTATGAGCCCTCGTTGCGGCTATTCCAGTTGACGCTGGGTGCCATGCGGGGGCTGTCGGTGGCCGAGCATGCCAGCACCCTCGTGCTCGACGCGTTCCTGCTGCGCGCCATGGCGAGTGCGGGGTGGGCCCCAGCTTTGACAGAATGCGCCGTGTGCGGGGCGCCGGGGCGCCACGCCGCGTTCGCGGTCCCCGCCGGAGGTTCGGTCTGCCCCGATTGCCGGCCACCCGGGTCCGCCCGACCGGCGCCGAGCACGCTCGAGCTGATGGTCGCGCTTACCGCGGGCGATTGGCTGATCGCCGACGCCAGCGACGCATCGCAGCGCCGGGAGTGCAGCGGCCTCGTGGCGGCGCACCTGCAGTGGCATCTCGAGCGCGGGCTACGCTCGCTGCCGTTGGTCGACCGCTCGAGCAGCGACGGAGAGTCATGATCAGATCGTTCGCCCGGCCGTCGAAGAAATCCGCGGGCAAGCCGGTGCGTCGGTCGGAGGTACGTCGGTCGGAGGTGCGCCCGCCCACGCCGCACCCGTCGGGCGCCCGCCCCCCGGAGCTGCCGCAGCAGGCTCTGCCGAAGCACATTGCGATCGTGATGGACGGGAACGGGCGGTGGGCCAAGGACCGCGGCCTGCCGCGCACGAAGGGGCATGAGCAAGGCGAGTACGCGCTCTTCGACGCGATCGAGGGTGCGATCGAACTCGGCGTTCCGTACCTGTCGGCGTACGCGTTCTCGACTGAGAACTGGAAGCGCTCGCCTGATGAGGTGCGATTCCTCATGGGGTTCAACCGGGATGTGATCCGGCGCCGGCGCGACCAGCTGATCGAGCTCGGCGTGCGGGTCGTGTGGTCGGGCCGTCCCGGGCGGCTATGGAAGAGCGTGATCACCGAGCTGGAGACGGCCGAAGCCATGTCGGCTCACAACTCGACGATGACTCTGCAATTCTGCGTCAACTATGGCGGCCAGGCCGAGATCGCCGACGCGGCCGCCGCCATCGCGCGCGACGTCGCCGCCGGGCGCCTGGATCCGGACAGGGTCAGTGAGAAGGTCTTCGCGCGCTACCTCTACCACCCCGAGGTGCCGGAGGTGGATCTGTTCCTCCGTCCGTCCGGCGAGCAGCGCACGTCCAACTATCTGATTTGGCAATCCGCGTACGCAGAAATGATCTTTCTCGACACGCTGTGGCCAGACTTCGACCGGCGTCATCTCTGGTACGCCTGTGAGCTCTATGCACAGCGGGACCGCCGTTTCGGTGGCGCCATACCGAACCTGCCCCCGCCGGGGTAGATCCGTCACGACAGCAATGGATCGAACGTGCCCAGGATCACGCTGGCGCCGATCGCGACCGCTCCCACGGCCGCCGCCGCCGCAATGAGCAACCAGTCGGCGGGACCGAAGCGCTGGGGCCGGGCGATGGTTCGGGGGACCCCCGAATCGAAGCCGCGCGCGTCCATCGCGGTCGCGAGCCGCGTCCCGCGCCGGATCGCGCCGACCAGAAGGGCGAAGGTGGTCGAGGAGAAGATCTTGATCGCGGCGAACGGGTTGCGACCCGCGTCCACGCCACGGGCGCGCCGAGCGAGGCTCAACATGCGCCATTCGTAGCCGAGCAGCGGCATCAGGCGGAACGCGGCGAGAGCGCCGATGGCGAATCTTGCCGGCGCCCTGGTGTTCTGCACGAGAGCGTTTGCGAGATCGGTCGGGTCGGTGGAGGCGAAGATCATGATTCCCGGCAGCGAGATGGCGAGCAGGCGCAGCGACAGGCCGAGCGCGGACGCCAGGATCCCCGTCGTGACAACGATCGGGCCGATATGGACCAGGACGGTTCCGCTCCGGTCGGCGGCGAAGACAACGAGCGTGAGCACTACGCCCAGCGCGGCGAACAGAATCGGCGCGGCTCGGCGCAACAAATCGGAGTACCGGATGCCGAATAGCGGCAGCACGGCGAGTTCGAGCGCCAGCGCGATCGCGGGTGCCACCGGATCGAGAGTGGCCAGCAGAGCGAAGGACAGGGCGAGTCCGGCGGCGAGTTTCGCGACCGGATTGCAGCGAGCCAGGGGCGCGTCCGGTCGGGCGATCGGGGCGGCAAAGCTCATGATCGTTCCGCCGCGGCCGCTTCCACCGCGGTGGGATCAAGGACGAGGGTACGGTCGGCGAGTGCCCCCACAAAGGCCCTGTCGTGGGTGACGGCGACGACGCCGCACCCGTCGTCGCGCAACGTCGCGAGCAGGTTCACCATCTCGATCCACGTGCGGCGGTCCTGGCCGAAGGTGGGCTCGTCCAGAATAAGCACGCGCGGCGCGGTAGCCAGAGCAGTCGCGACGCTGAGGCGCCGCTGCTCTCCGCCGGAGAGCGTGTACGGGTTGGCCAGCGCTAACCGGTCTAGCCGCAGCCTCACCAGGAGATCGTCCACGATGGACTTAATCGCGTGGTCTGAGCACCCGGTGCGGCGGGGACCGAGTGCGAGCTCGTCGAACACGCGCGCGGTGATGAACTGGTGCTCGGGATCCTGGAAGACGGAGCCGATGCGCTGGGTCAGCGTGGCGGCCCGCCAGCGGTGCGGTGCGGTCCCTTCGC
>JAHRHA010000195.1 GCA_020027875.1 Micromonosporaceae bacterium
TACCTTTCGAGCGCGCCGGCCTCGCCATAGTTGCTCGCGTACCCAACGGCCCTCGCCCGCTCCGCCGCGGACAGCCCTCCGGGCAACCGGGGGAAGCTCAAACCGCGGCCCTAACTCCGACCTGGCACCCTTCAGGCTCCTACAGCGCCATGGGTGCCCGCCTCGTTTGGCGGGCACCCATTCGTGTGGGTCGGATCGGCCTACGGACAGGTCGGCCCGGTGCCGAGCAGGTCGGCGTGCGGTTGATCGGTCGCCAGATCGGTCAGCCGAACGATCACCGACCCACAGTTGTTTGCCTCGTCGCCCTCGTGGAGCTTGTTGTCGGGATCCACCGTGGTGAACAGGACGTAGGTTCCGTCCGGCAGACCGAATGTGTCGATCATCTGGTCGGGGAGGTACCAGTTGTAGCGGTCCGCCCAGCCGCGCGTCATGCCGTAGCTGAAGAATTCGGTGGTGCCGACGATCGCCTTCGGCTCGAGGCAGTCGGGCGCGGGGTAGGACAGCGGCCCATCACCCTTCTGGCCCCAAGCGATTAGGTCCGTGTCGGCGACGCAGAAGCTGACCTTGTCACCCACCGCGGCCGGCGCGGTGCCGACGAGGCCGCCTGCACCGTCCGTTAGCCACAGATTGGACTGGGCGAAGCCTTTGAAGTGGTAGTGGCCGTGGACAGCATGGAACTCGACCTGGCCGGCGGACAGGTCGAGGAATGTGTCGTCTGAGCGATAGACCCGTTGCACCACGTCCTCGTCCTGGAAGACGCCGATCTGGCGGCTGAATCGCAGCTCCAGCGGACCCATTCCGATGTTCTGCAGCACCTGATCGAACCGCAGGCATTGCCGAGCGCCCTGCTCAGTGCGCTCGCTGTCGAAGCACGACTGCCCGGGTTGCGCCGTGTCATCGAAGATCGTCCCGGGGTTGTCGTACGTCACGTTCTCCTGCGGGAGTGCCGACAGATCCGGCAGCAGGTCGCGGAGCGGAAGAACATTTGGCTTGTACTCCACCTCGGCCAGGCCTTCGTACGGGATGACCGGGTCGGGGTCCACCGCACCAAAGGTGACGCCGTACGAGACGTAGACCTGGTAGCTGCCGTTCGCCGCGGATGGAAGGATGACCGATTGGGCGATGCCGACGAGGGCGGTCGACTTCGTTACAAGTGCGCCGCCGCGATAGATGAACAGACCGAGCGCCCCTTCGGTGGCGCCGGCCCACCGGATGGCCACCTGCACCCCGCCGGGACGATTCCACGTGTCGTGCGGCAGGGAAACCTTGAGCTCCAGGCTGTCGCAGTGCACGGCCTGGCACTCTGGGATGTGGCGAATGGGTGGACCGTCGCTGCGCACCATGCCGTTCCAGAACTTCGCCGGACCGTCCGACTGCACCTTTATTGTTTTCGGGTCAGCGGCTTGCGCCGCCTGCGGCAGCGCCGCGCCCAAGGCGGCCAGTACGGCCGCCAGAATAACTAGGAATCGTCGGCCTCGCCGCGCCGGATCTGCGGGCGCCGAGCCGATTTTGGGGGTACGCATCGCGTATCCTCCTCGTCTGCTGAGGTAGGTCTTACCTGCTTGTGGGCCTGTCCGTCGTTCCTGAGCGGGCCTCCATCCCGCTTGACAGCCCGGGTGGACGGTGGCCGGAGTCTATCGACTCGCATACGTCTCGGTAACTTCTCGGGACCGATCGGTCATGGTTCGTCCGTAAAGATTGCGAGTGTACCGACTAATCCGTCCATTGTGGAGCACGTCGTGAGCGGGGGGTCGAAAGCCTACTGCTATGCGACGGTCGTCTCGACTGGTCAACACTCGCCTAGGTTCTCGCTTGTACATGCGCCGTGCGCCAACTCCGAGGCGGAGGAGATCGGCCCGAAGTTTCGTCGATGTCTGTCTTGGGTTCCAGTCTGGCCGGTGTCCCTGGCCATGCAAAGTGGCTCTGGCACAGATTCCGCGACTGGGTCATCTCGCCTGGCTTCAGCTGGGTGAGAGGATGCGGCGGCGGAGTAGGTCGAAGTTGGCGCACGCTGCTCGTTGGCATCGCGAGTTGGTGCGTCGCCGCTAGACCGACCCGGGCTCCCGCCTGCCCGGCGGTCGTGGCCTGGAGCCCGAGGTGGTCGAGCTCGTGCTGCGGTTGTCGCGGGAGAATCCGCGCTGGGGGTATCTGCGGATCGTGGGGAGCGCCGCAAGCTCGGAATCGGCGTCTCGGCGACCTCGGTGCGGACGATCCTGCGCCGGCATCGGCTGGGGCCAGCCCCCGGCGCGGTGGTCCGACGTGGACGCAGTTCCTGCGCGCCCAGCCGGCGGGGATGCTCGCGTGTGACTTCCTGACCGTGGAGACGGCCGACGCGTGCAGCTGGCCGGGATCACGGCTAACCCCACCGAGGTGGGGACGACCCAGCAGGTCCGGAACCTGCTGATGGCCCTCGATGAGCATTCCCAACGGTTCCGGTTCCTCGTGCGTGACCATGACGCCAAGTTCACCGCGGCGTTCGACGCGGTGTTCGCCGCGGCCGGCACCGAGGTGATCAAGATTCCGCCGCGAGCGCCGAAGGCGAACGCACACGCCGAACTATGGGTGGGGACCGCACGGCGGGAACGCCTGGACCAGATCCTGATCATCAACGCCCAGCACCTTCAGCGAGTCCTGGCCAAATTCGTTGATCACTACAATGGACACCGTCCACACCGGGCCCTGCGACAACAAGCGCCCGAACCCCGATTGAGGGTGGTGCCCGCCGACAGCGGCACGGTCGAGCGACACCAAGTCCTCGGCGGACTCATCAACGAATATCGCCTGGTCGCGTAGTCCAACCGACGTTCTGGGCACCCCCAGTGGCCCAGCCCGACCAGTTCTCCTTAGATCCGCCTGCGCCCCCAGGTCGAGTTCTCGGCCGCGAGTCGCAGCGCCAAAGCGCACACCCCGGCGCCACCCTTGGTCGACCAGGCCGGCGGCGGGCATACGTCCACCACCGGTCAACCAGGTCCCGGTGCAAGCGGAGCAACGTCGCCAGGGTGACGAAGAACGTCGAGCACCGTGGACATGGCAGCAGCCTGGACAACGCCGTCAATACGACCCCGTCAACCGGTTCCAGATCCGGGCGAGCGACCTGACGACGCAGCACAGCCACCTGACGGCAACACCAGAATCTCCATCTCATTAGTCCGATCACTCCGCACGGCGAGGGCGAACAGTTGCAGGATCAAACGCACCATCACGAACCCGAGTGACAAGATCGCGGCCGATGTCATGCCCTCCGCTGCCGGCCGAGGTGCGCACGACACCGCAGCTCAGCTGGCGCAACCGCGTTTACGAGCGCTACAGGATCAGCGGCGGCGGGCGAACCAGACCTCCTCGGCGGGCCAGCGTCGGACCCACTCGTCCGGAAACTCCGGAAAGTCGTTGTTGGTGGCACCCGGCGGAATCCGGACCTCGATCAGGTCCTCCACGACGAGGCCGCACCCGGCCATGAGCCGGATCCATTCCCCGTGCGGCAGCGTGAACTGCCGGTACTCGGTGCCCGACTCGCCGCGTCGCACCAGCCGGTGCATTCCGAACAGGTCGTGCACCAGCCGTTCGGTGGCCGGCCCCTCTTCCGGCAGGCACATGCGCGCCAGCGTGGATTCGGCCATGAACACGAGTCGGCCGCCGGGTCGTAGCAGCCGGGCCGCCTCCGGGATCCACCGGTATGGGTCGCACCAGACCGACGCGCCGTACTCGCTGATCACCAGGTCGGCGCAGGCGGCGGTCAGCGGCACCCGCTCGGCGTCCCCGTGGACCAGCGGGAAGCGCAGGCCGAACTCGTCCTGCATGCGGCGGGCGGTGGCCAACTGCCGGGCCGAGACGTCCACCGCGACCGGTCGCGCGCCGCGGCGGGATAGCCACGCCGAGATGTACGCGCTGCCGCATCCGAGCTCCACCGCGGCGGCGCCGGCCGGGTCAGCCGGCAGGACCGGCAGATGGGACTGCGGGATGCACCACATCCCCCAGTACGGCTCGGCGGCGGCCCACCGCGGGTGCGCGTACCGCTCGAACCAGGCCGACATGTGCTCGTCCCACTGCCGCCGGGTGACCGGCACGTGACCGCCCGCCTCGTCCGCCATGCAGTGATCGTAGAACCCATCGGGACCCTGCTGAGCTGCCTCATGCCCGGGGCGTGGCGGACTTCGTCGACGGCGGTGAAGCCGAGCTTGACATGGAAGGCGTCCAGCACCTGGGTCGCGTCGGGCCGGTGGTGCGTAGTGCGTTGAGGTACCCGCGCAACGGGTCCAACGCCGCCACTGTCACGCGTTCGCGCCAGTGGTCGTCGCGTTGGGCGATCCAGGTGCCGTTCACCGTGCCGGATCGGACGGGTACGACATCGAGGAGTCGGGCTGCCCGGCCCGGGCTAAGGTCGACGATGCCGGTGGCGAACTGAGTGCTTCGGTGGGCGTTCGCGTGCTGCCAGGCCTGCTCGTCACCGCCGAGACCTTGGACATCGTCGAGCCGGCCTGGGTCGGCGATGAGCGGCGAACCGACCTCGGACACGGCCCGCATCACCGTGCCGCGGCCCAAGCCCAGCTCACGGGCCAAGGCGGCTACGGTGTCCGCGTCGGCGCCGACGCGTAGGGCCACCGTCACCATCAACCGCTGGGTCCAACGGTTCACGCCGCTGCTGACCGACGCCGCCCGACTCTGCCGGCACTCACCCGGTCACCAACCCCGGCCCACGCCGCCGGGCAGGACGAGCTGTTCCCGCCCTGGCGCTGCCACGCTGTGTTCACTGACAGCCCGTTCGTGCTCGTCCAAGCCGAGGCCCATCACCGCAGCCACGCCATCATCGAGCAGGTCTTCGCCACCTGCGCGCCGTCGCCGGCTGACAGGATCGTCATTATGAGCAAAACCTTCGCCGACCTGGTGGCCATCACTCGACAAGTCGTGGTCGCCTTCGATGAGGTGGAACGGCGTCCGTGGACAATCGAGGTGACGGCGCTCGAGCTCGCCAAGCAGGTCGGCGATCTCAGCAGGAGAATCCTCGCAGCCGAGGGGTACTACCTCGCCGACCGCGACCAACGGACCGAGTACGCGGCCCGGCCTGAGGACATCGGCGACGAGTTGGCTGACATCCTCTACTGCCTGATCCGCATCAGCGATCATTACGCCATCGACCTCGAGTCCGCGCACATCGACGCGCGACGCAGGGAGATGCGCTACGTTGGCCGCGAACCCAACTTCTGAGCGCGCGGCCAGCTAACCGTCCTCGGTGGAGACGTGCCCGGTACGGACGCGCGTGGGCAACACCGGGTTACAGGCATTGAGCACAGTGGGCTGCCAGAGGCGCTCAACGATTCGATACAACGCTGATCATTCTCAACGACAGGGACACGCCGTCCCCACATGCGACACCACGCCGACGCCGTTGGTGGTGACCACCGGGTACACCCGCGGACCTGTAGTAAGCACGTAGAGTGCCTTCCAATAGAAACTCGGACCGTGGACAAGCCCAAGTTTCCCTTACAGGACAGACACTTTCGTCATCTCAACCAGCGCGTCGTCAGAAGATCATGAACGAGTCGGGCTAGAAGTCGGAGCGCCGTGAGCACGCTCATTAGTTCGTCGTAGGAGCGCTAAATCGTCCTGCCACAGTGTGTCGACGCGTACCAGCCGCCATATGCCACGGCCAAGATCAGCCATCAGGACCGCGGCGCCGCGGGGACAGCGACCACGTCGCGGGCCAACCCGGACAACGCGGGGACGGGGTGAGGCTGCGCTCGTCGGTGTCCGATCTTGACGGGGGCCGGTGCGGGCCCAGTCACGGTTGCCAAGACCTTGCACCGAACTGGCCTCTGCGTCTAGCCGCCCGCACCAGCGGGCGCCACCGACGCCGACCCCTCGCTGCCTTCCTCGGCCAGACGGTGTAGGCGGCGCGGCGTCGGCGGCGCGGCTGGGGAGACACACGCCGCTGCGGCGATCCGCCGGCTCGAGGCACACGATGAGCACACCATCGACCACAGTGGACGTGAGAGCGTCATGGCGCGATCCATAAAGGTACGGACCGGGGAGTCCGTCGTCGGGTGCTCCCTGCCGATACCCGGCTGCTGTGGAGGACGTCGGCGCTGCGTGCGGCGAGGACGCGAGGCTCGCGATCGCGCGTCATGGCCCGAGAGCGGCGATCACCGCGCGGCATGGTCGTTGTCCTCGCCGTGGGGAGTTGAGCGGGTGCCCCAGCGCTGCCTGAGCATGAACAGCAGGTCCTGAAGATCCTGTTCGTATTCGGCGTCCCAGTCCGACGGGGTGTCGAGGACGGCGGCGAGGGCGGTGTGCGCGGGGACCTCGGCGGGCGCGAACCGGCCGCGGCGGGCCCGTGGGTTCGTGGTGCCGGTGGCGAAGCGTCCGTTGACCTCGCTGGTGGCGTAGCCGAGGCCGAACGTGGACAGTAGCCGCTCGACCCGGGGTACGTGCTTGGGCGGGACGCCGAGTTCGAGCAGGTCCGCGTAGAACGCGTCGACGACGCGTACGGCGTCGGGTGTGACCGACGGGCGTGACAGCAGCAGCGCGTACGCGGAGGGGTGGCGGCTCATCAGCGGCGGCATCCTCACCGAACGGGCCTGGCACACCCTGGACCGGCTGCGCGCCACCCCGGCCACGCCCGCACAGATCCTCATCGGCAAGGCCGTGCCGTACGGCGCCGTGCTGCTGGCACAGCAGGCCGCAATCATCGGCTACGGCGTGCTCGTGCTCGGCCTGACCGTGCCGCGGGTGGACCTGCTCGCGCTGGTCGGGTTGACCTGGGCGGCCACCCTGCTCGCCGCCGGTGCCGCACTGTCCACAGTGGTACGCAGCCACGGCGAGCTAAGCGCCGTCACCGACCTGGGCGGGCTGTTCCTGACCGTGCTCGGCGGCGCCATCGTGCCATTGGCGCTCATGCCGCCGTGGCTGCACGACCTCGCACCCGCCTCACCCGGATACTGGGCGCTGACCGGACTACGCGCCGCCCTGTCCGGTGACACGACCGCCACCCTGCGCTGCGTTGGCGTGCTTGCCGCAGTCGCCGCCGCGCTGTCTGGCTTCGCCGGCTGGCGCATCGCACGAGGCTGGGGCCGCAACCGCCTACTGTGATGTTCCGTGGCAACGGCAGGATCCCGGCCAGCGCCCGGGTGCGTCCTCGCGGCCAGGTGGGTCATCGACCACCAGCGTGTCGCGGACGATGTCCGGGCAATGGCGACGTAAGTTTTACACCCAGCTAGTCGGGTATGAATAATCGGTCGTGATCACGAAGACGCAGGTGAAGATCGCCTATGGCAAAGCGACGGAGAGTCGGCAATCTGCTGGCCCTCGGT
>JAHRHA010000196.1 GCA_020027875.1 Micromonosporaceae bacterium
TTCAGCGGTAGACAGTGATGCACGCATCGATGTAGTTGGCGCCGCCCGCCTCGCCGCTCAACCGCCAACCCCCTCTTATCTGTGGTCCGACGAGGCCCCCAGGCGTCATCGGTGCGACGCTCAACGGAAGGTCCCCACCGTCCCCCCCGTGGTGGGGACCTTCGCCAACAACTCATTTCTCGCCGTGACGCCGAGCGCGACGAGAGGACCTGGCGGCAAGGAGCGTGTACCGTGCCAAAATCTAGCGATCGGGTAGGTGAGCTGCTGTTTCGTGGCGGCGGTCAGGCTGCCCGGCGATACTCGTGATCACACCGCCGACTACCCCTTGCCGCCGTATCGGTGCGCCGATCGCGACGATCACGGCCGAGTGGTAGTCGGGCGGGTGCTGATCAAAGCGTCCTTCGGCAACGTCCGCCTGAGAACCATGTCGACTGGGAACGGGAACCGCGAGGAGCACGAGGAGAAAGACATGGCTGAGGTACTGCTGTTCCACCACGCGTACGGATTGACCTCCGGCGTCCGCGACTTCGCCGAGGCCAAGCTGCTCACGCGGCGAGTGCTCACCTTCCTTGACGGCGTGAAGTAGCAGGAGGCGCGCGCGCTGCTCTCCATTGAGCGGAACTTGGTCTTGCTTGCCGAAACGCCGAAGCGCATCGCCGGGCTCACTGCCGATCTGTCACCGGCTCAACTGCGAGCCAACCCGGAGCCCGAGGAGTGGTCCGCGAACGACGTACTCGCTCATCTTCGCTCATGCGCCGACGTCTGGGGCGCCGGCATCATGACCATCGTCGCCGAGGACGAGCCGACAATGCGGGCAGTCAACCCGCGCACCTGGATCAAGACGACGAACTACCTCAACCTGGAATTCCGGCCGTCGTTGCGTTGCTTCATCAAGCAGCGTGCGGATCTCTTGGCGGTTCTGGAGTCGCTGCCGCGCGGGAGCTGGTCACGTAATGCGACGGCGACAGGGGCGGGCGCGCCACTCGAATGGACCGTGCTGTCCTACGCGGATCGGCTGGCTCGCCGCGAGCGCCAGCACCTCACGCAATTCGAGAAGATCGTCGGCATGCTGCAGATGTAGCGGCAGCCCGGGCGACAGGGTCACTCATCCGAGTACTCGACGCTGACGACAAGCACACCGCGCGGACTTGAGCAACGGCTGGAAAGTGTGTGGCTTCGACGCTCCAGACTCAGTCCACAGTAGATCCGTCTGGCAGGAGATCGCGTACAGGCCGTCACGAGGCGGTTAGCTCCTTGGGCCAGTCGCGGCTTCCGGTCGCGGTTGCCTGACTGTTTGGTCGGCCCCGGGCGACGGGACGACAGACGACTCCGACGTTCTCGACGACGCCAGCTGCCTTGTTCGCCAGATACGCTCCGGACGCCGGCACAGATCCCGGGGGGAGCAATGGCCAAGGTCTTCATAAGCCACGCGAGTTCGGACAGCGCGGTCGCTGGCAGTCTTCACCGCTGGCTGGTCGAGGTCGGGCACGACGTTTTCGTCGATATCGACCGTACCGCCGGATTGACGCTCGGCGAAGCCTGGGAGGATCGGCTCTACGACCGCCTGCGGTGGGCCGATGGCATGGTGTGTCTTGTCACCGCCGAGTACATCGCAAGTACCTGGTGCTTCGGCGAGATCGCGTCGGCCAAAACGCTGGGCAAGCGGATCCTCCCCCTTTCAGTCGAGCCCGGCCTGATCCATCCATTGATCGAGGGAGTCCAGCACACGAACTACAGCGCGGATGAGACGGTTCACCCAGATCTGGCCGCAGCGCTGCGTGAGATGGACGCCGCTGGTGGGTGGGCGTGGCCCGAGGGTCGCTCGCCCTATCCCGGCCTACGTGCATTCGCGACGGACATGGGCCAGGTCTTCTTCGGCCGTCGGGCTGAGATCTCCGATCTTGCCGCGACGTTGCGGTCACCCGCGCATCGAGCCGCGAAGGAGGTCGTGGTCGTGGTCGGCCCGTCCGGTTGCGGCAAGTCGTCCCTCGTGCGGGCCGGACTTGTGCCGCTGATGGAGAGGGAGGCGTCCTGGTGCGTGCTGGCGCCGATCGTCCCGGGCGAGGACCCGGTGGCCGCGCTCGCCCGGGAGATCGCTACTCACGCTCGGCTGCTCGGCATCCCGTGGACGCTCGGCGAGGTGCGAACCCGTCTCGACGGCGACGCTGGCCTGGCCGACCTCGCCGAGGAACTGATCGTTGCGTCGTCGACAGCCGAGCGCCGGCCAAGCCGTCTGCTGATCGTCATCGACCAACTGGAGGAGCTGATCACGTTGGCCAGCTCATCCAGCCGCGCCCGTCTCGCGGCGTTGCTGCGTCCCGCGATGGCGGGACCAGTGGCGGTCATGGCGACGGTCCGCCCGGAGTACCTTGATCCACTTCTGACCGGCGCGGAGCTCGCCGGCGTGTCCATGCGGCTCTTCCCGCTGCGCCCGCTGCGACGCGACGCGATCGCCGCCGTGATCGAGGAACCCGCACGCCTTGCCGGCCTTACCATCGACGACGGCCTCGTCGCCCGGCTCGTCGCAGACACCGGAAGCGGCGATGCGCTGCCACTGCTCGCATACGCGCTCGGGCAGCTTACCGAGGGAGTCGACCGCGGCGGTCGGATATCCGAGGAGCGCTACAACCAGATGGGTGGCGTGGTCGGAGCCCTGGCCCGACAAGCCGACGCTGCGCTGGCGGCGGCCATTCGGGCCGGTGGACGGAACGAGGGGCAGGTCCTCACCGGGCTGTTGCGCCTGGTCACCCTTGACGAGCAGGGCCAGCCCAGCCGCAGACGGGTCGACCAGTCGCAGCTGCCGCCGACTCTGCGGGACGAACTCGCAGCATTCGTCGACCATCGCCTCGTCACGGCGGAAAGCGAAGGAAACGCGATCGTACTGAGCGTGGCGCACGAGGCATTCCTAACCTCCTGGCCGCCCTTCGCGAAGGCGATTCGTGCGGACGAGGCAGCCCTGCGCCGTCGCCGGGACATCGAACAGGCGGCGAAGGACTGGGCTGCGGCGGGTCGCCCGTCGTCACGACTGTGGGAACGTGGGCACCTCGCCGCTGCGCTGGATGATCTCGGTGGCGTCGCGGCAACATCAGCGAACGCCGTCGATCGCGTCGACCTCAGCACGCCGGCTCGCGAGTTCCTCCGGCTCAGTCTTCGCCGCGATCGCTTCAAGCGCAGACGGCTTTCGCTTGTCGCGTCCGCGCTGGCGATCGTCTTCTTCTTCCTCGCGGCCGGCGCCGGCGTCGCTGCGGTGGTGGCCCTCCGGCAGGGCAACACCGCACGGGAGAACCAGCGCATCGCCGTGGTCCGGCAGCTCGTCGCAACAGCGAACACCATGCAGCAGACAGACCCGGCTCTGGCCCTGCGGCTCGGGCTGGCGGCCCAGGTTCTCCATCCGGACCATGACACACGGTCGGGCCTCGTCAGCTCTCTCCTCGCCACGCCGTACGCGGGCTCGTTCGCAAGCGACGCCGGCGAGCTCTACAGTGTCGCCTTCTCGCCGGACGGCCGGACTGTCGCAACCGGCGGTATCGACGGAAAGGTCTCATTGTGGAACATCGACACCGATGGCCCGCCCGAGCCGCTCGGCGAGCCGGTCCAAGCGCATCCGGGTTGGACGCGGACAGTGTTCTCACCGGCGGGCGGCATCCTGGCGACGGTCGGTCAGGACAAGGATCTCGTGCTCTGGGACGTCACGGATCCGGCGAAGCCGGCGATCAAGGGACGTGCGACCGACGCCGCGGCCGGCGGTACCTTCCTCGACGGTCTCGCCTTCTCGGCCGACGGCACGATGGTCGCAGTGGGTGGCGAGAACGGCTCCTTGACGCTCTGGGACGCGAAGGAGCCGGCTTCACCTCGCCGTCTCGGCGAGCCCGTCGTCGTCAAGGACAGTGTCCTGCGGTCGATCAGTTTTACCCCTGACGGCCATACGCTCATCACCGGCGGTGATCCGGGGAGCTGTCATCGTATGGGATATCCAGGCCCGCGGAACACCTAAGCAGCTCGCCAAGCCGGCACTGCCTGGCACCGTCAGTTATGCAGTGATATCAGTCTCGCCCGACGGATCCATGCTCGCCGTAGCCGGTAACCGGACACTGACCCTGTGGGATCTGAGTGACCGGGCCCGACCGCGGCCGGTAGGCGGCTCGCCGACGGGGCTGTCGGGCTCAGTGTGGCAGGTCGGCTTCGCACCGGATAGCAAAAGCGTCGCCACGGTCATGGCGGACGGCCGTTTGCTTCGGTGGGATGTCTCGAATCCAAAATCTCCGCGCCTGATGGGCGCGCCGCTCCTTGGGCATCGGGGAGAGATTACCGGATTGGCCTTTAACCCGAAGGGCGGCACACTAGCAACCGCCGGCGTTGAGGGCGGCGTGGTGCTGTGGGACCTCGCCGACCGCCCGGCCCGCGTAGCTTCCCTGCCGGTTGCACACAGTGACACCGTGCAGACGGTCGCGTTCTCCCCGGATGGCCAGCTTATGGCGACTAGCAGCAACGACACCACCATGCGGTTGTGGAACGTCTCCGGAGGCACCGCTGCGCCCATAGGTGAGCCCTTGACGGGTCACACCGATGTGGTCTATGAGGTCGCGTTCTCACCTGACGGCGACACGTTGGCATCGGCAAGCGAGGACGAGACTGTGCGGTTGTGGGACATCACTAACCCAACCCAGCCCGTCCTGCGCGAAGAGTACCTTCAGGGCTTCGGCGCGGCCGTCGCGAACGTCGAGTTCTCTCCGGACGGCGCCACGCTCGCCGTAGGCGACTTCAAGGGTGAAATCACTCTGTGGGATGTCACCGATCTGGACCATCTTCGCCGGCGCGGCGAGCCAAAGGTCGGAACGGGAAAGGTGTGGGGCCTGAAATTCTCGCCGAATGGCGACACGCTCGCAGTCGGCTATATCGACGGCACGTTACAAGCCTGGAACGTAAGTAACATTGATGCTCCGGTCTCCTATTCAGAGCCGGTCACGATCCACCAGGGATTGTCGGCTATGGCCTTTGTGGGCAGAGGTACGACGCTGCTAACCAGCGGAAGCCACGACCACCAAACAATCATCTGGGATGTCTCCGACTGGGCGTCACCGCGACGAGTGTCGTCACTGCAAGGGCACAGCGCGTCCGTGGTGTGGCTTGATGTCTCTCGTGATGGCACCACCGCCGTCACCGGCGCGGATGACGGCACCCTCGTTCTGTGGGATGTTTCCGATCCGGACCGACCCGCGAAGCTGGTCGGCCCGGTGCAGGCACATGACAGTACCGTAGTCTCGGTGGCCCTGTCCCCGGACGGTGGGAGGCTCGCCTCCACTAGCATCGATCCCGCAGTTGTGATGTGGGACATGAACCGGATCGCGCCGATCCGCGCCGATCCGAAAGGGCGAGCGTGTGACCTGGTAGGTCACGGGCTCACCGAGGATGAATGGCGGGCGTATGTCCCGGATCTTGACTACATCGAGACCTGTCGGGCTGGTGGCTAGCTATTGCCACGCGATTGTCATCGAAGCCGAACTCTCGACGACGCGATGCGCATCGGTTCGACAGACTTTGGACGGTGGGTACCGACCTCCACGTTGTGCAGTCCAAAACTGACCATCCCGCGATGGCGATGAGCGACAGCGAAGTCAGCCAACTCGATTGCCGCTTGCGGGTCACGATCGACTCGATCGATGCCTAGCCAACGGTGATCGCCACCGCTAACCTCGCGGTCCATCCGCTCGCCGGTTCCCCCGACTGCGCGTGTGGAGTCCCTCCCTGAAGGGTGCAATCTTCGCGTGACCTGGCGGCGGTCGAGCGGGCATAGTTGGGCATTCCGCCTCCGGAGGGGCGGGCGGCTGCGCACCTTTCCGTGGCTCTGACGTGCAGCTTTGCTCGCGAAGGCCACGTCGGCCGCTGGCTTGGCCGCCCATTGCCGCGGCGTGCCCGCGGGTCGGCGGCTGACAACCTGCACCAGAGACGGAACGCTGATCGCGTCGCTCATCGCAGCCGAGCCCACCGTTGGACAATCGCACGTTGCGATGAGGTCCCTCAAGATCGTGGTGTGTAACGCCCGGCTGGCCTTCCACGCTGATGGATATGGGCATGCGCGCGGACGAAGTACCCCTGACCGGCGATCGAGCGGGGGGGGTTCACGGGCCCGCAACGAGGACTTCCCGCTGCCAGCGGAGCGAGTGATGGATATCAGCGACATTGCGAGGGAGCTCCGTACGGACGAGCAGTGGGCGGCGCAGCAAGTGATCCGCCAACACGGCCAAGGCGGCGGGTGCAAGCAGTGCGACGTGCGCGGATGCCCAATGCTGGCCTGGGCACGAGGTGTTCTCGGCGGCGGCGCGCGCGCCGCCTACCCGCAGGTGGAGTCCGTCAGTCATGCCTTCTAGCTGCCGCAACGGCCGCCCTCGCCAGCTACTGCAAACCGCTCGCGTGCGCCTCCTGGTGCCTCATTCGTTTTCACGCTCACGGGAGGACGGGTTCGCGCGATGTGGCGACACCGCAAGGCCGTCGAGTCGGCCCGGGCGACTGACTGGCTGCTCCCCCTGCCCATCGCGCGTACTCGTCGGTACCGACATGGCGCGGTCGATGCGACCTCACCGACCGACCAGTCCCGCCTCGTAGGCAGCGATCACCATCTGGGTGCGGTCGCGGGCCCCCAACTTGGTGAGGAGCCGGCCGACGTGGGTCTTGGCGGTCGCTGCGGACATGTGCAGCGCGACGCCGATCTCGGCGTTGGTCAGGCCCCGCGCGACCGCCACCAGGACCTCGGTCTCCCGTGCCGTGAGCGACTCCAGCCACGCCGGCCTCGATGCGGAGGCCGGCATCTCCACGAAGGCCGCGATGAGTCGCCGCACCAGGGCCGGGGCCAACACGGATTCGCCCCGGGCGACCAGATGTACAGCCGCCAGCAGGTCATTCGGTTGCGCGTCCTTAAGCAGGAAGCCGCTCGCGCCCGCGCGCAGTGCGGCATGGACGTACTCGTCCAGGTCGAACGTCGTCAGCACGATCACACGGGTCCCGCTCAGCGCCGGGTCCGCTGTGATGGCCGCGGTCGCGCTGACACCGTCTCGACCGGGCATCCGGATGTCCATGAGGACGACATCGGGTCGCTCTCGCCGTACGACCACCAGGGCGGCGTCACCGGATTCCGCCGTGCCGACCACCGTGATCTCGGGATCCGAGGCGAGCAGGGCCGCGAAGCCGGAGCAGACGAGGTGCTCGTCGTCGACCACCACAACGGAGATCATCGGGATC
>JAHRHA010000374.1 GCA_020027875.1 Micromonosporaceae bacterium
TGGCGCCGGCGGTGGCGACGTCGGTGGTCATGCCGAGATTGCGTACGGTTTCGGGTGTCCACGCGGTGCCGGCTGGCGCGGGTGCTGTCGAGGTCATGGTCGTTGTGCTCCTTGCCGTCGGGTGATGGCTGTGGTCGGCGGCTGCGAACCCGAAGGGCTTGGTGCCGCGTCGTGTCCCGACGGTGGCAGGCGGTTGCCCTCACGTTCGCTACCCCAGGTGGGGGTAGCGAAAGGGATAACCTCCCGCTCGTACGCTGCCGCGTCGCCGCCGGGATTACGGCACACGGGAGATAATCGTGGCCGTGGCCGACTCCCCCTGACGCTCTCGTCGCCAGCCTCCCGCCCGCCGCACGCCGGTTGCTGACCACCGCGCTGACGCACTGCTACGAGCTGGTCGTACGCGGGATCACGTGCAAGTGCACGCGATGCGGGCGGGACGGGATCGCCGTCGCTTTGATTCACACCGATACCGGTGGCTCCGAGATCTTCGATGAGGTCGGTGCCGAGGCGGGCGTGACGCTCGGGTTCGCCAAGGAGCTGTTGGAGGAGGTCCGTCATCCCGCCGCGGCGACGATCAAGCACCGCCGCAGCGTGGATGGCGGCGACCGGTACCTGTCCAACGGCTGCGGTCGCTGCGACGCGATGTTCGACCCGTTTGACTTGGCGGACGCGATCGCGGCGGTGCAGGACCGGCGTGAGGTCGGCTCCCTGCCGGTCTTGGCCCGGGTGTCGCGGACGATCGCCGAGTGGGCGCTGCTGCACGAGTTGGCCCAGACCAGCGGCTTTGACGAGGACTGAGCGTCACGTCGCCCAGACCAGCCGCCGTCCTCCGGGCTTGGACCAGGCGAGGCGAGACCGGCGGGGCCGCGCCAGCATCCCTCACGTGACCACGCCGCCCGCGGATCGCGCGACGCCGGCTCCGCGGCCCGCTCGGTGCGGTCGGCGTGGTCCACCGTCGAGGTGATGGTCCGGGCGAGGTGGACCAACGCATCCATCGCCTGGACCAAGCAAACGATCCTGGTCCACATGCTTGGTCCAACCCCTTGGTGCAGGCTGGTCCAAGGACTTGGTCCACGATCGCAGCGCTGGTCGTGGCTGGCACCGTCGGGGCAAAGGACAACAACGTCGGCGTGGTCGGCGTCGCCCCTGGCGCGCGGCTATGGCCAGTCCGCGTACTCAACAACCAGGGCTCTGGCTCGTTCTCCTCGATCATCTGCGGGATCGACTACGTCACTTCCCACGCCTCGGAGATCGAGGTCGCCAACATGAGCCTGGGCGGCGCCGGCTCCGACGACGGCAATTGCGGTAACTCCAACAACGACGCGATGCACAGGGCCATCTGCGCCTCGGTCGCGGCGGGTGTCACCTACATCGTGGCCGCCGGCAACGCGTCTGACAACGCCGCCAACCACGTGCCCGCCGCCTACGACGAGGTCATCACGGTCAGCGCGCTGGCCGACTTCGACGGCAAGCCCGGCGGGCTCGCCTCGCCAACCTGCCGCAGCGACGTCGACGACACGTTCGCCGACTTCTCCAACTTCGGCGCCGATGTGGACCTCGTCGCCCCCGGTGTATGCATCCTGTCCGCCTGGAAGGGCGGCGGTTACAACACCATCTCCGGCACCTCCATGGCTAGCCCGCACGTGGCCGGCGGCGCCGCCCTCTACAAGGCCACTCACCCCAGCGCCTCACCCGCCACGGTGAAGTCCGCCCTACAGTCCGCCGGCAGCACCGACTGGAACAACAGCGGCGACCCCGACGGCATAAAGGAAAAGTTGGTCAATGTAGCCACCTTCTAGCGTTCCCGGGAAGGGGCCGTGGTGGCTCGCGAGGGCCACCACGGTTGCCGGACAACAAGTATCTTGCCCACGCTGTCTCACGCACGCTTTCGACAATGAAATCGAGATAGGTCGAATCATGCATAAGACAGCGTTACCCCGCTGGGCCTTGGGGCAGGGCGCTCTGATCATCGCCACCGCGAACCGCGTTCACGGCAACGCCGACACTCGCCAGCGACAGCGGCGACCCACATCGCCTCATCGGCCGGTCGACCACGTCCCTGGCCGACGCGCGGCAGCTGACCTCAAGGCCCGACGCTGTTACGTAGCCGCGATGTCGTGGCTGTCGGTGAACTGACCGGCCGAGACTCGCCCGGTGGTGATCAGAGGGGCCGCAGACCCTAGCGATGCTCAGGCGGCGTGCCCAGCGTCTATCGGCTCGGAAACCACCTGACGCGTGCCACCGGTCGTGGTCGTCGTCGGGTCGCTACTCGCGCTGCACCACCCGCGTGATATCAACACGTGGTCCGCAGCACAGTCTTGGAGGTTCGTCTTTGCGCCGTTCCGCTCTGCTCGTGGTGTGCCTGGCCGTCTTCGTGGACATGCTGGGATTTGGCATCATCCTTCCGGTGCTGCCCTTTCACGCGCAGCGGCTCGGCGGCGCGGGCGTGTGGGTCGGCGCGCTGCTCACGGCGTACTCGGCGGCCCAGTTCGTGGCGGCGCCGGTGCTCGGGGCGCTCTCGGACCGGTACGGCCG
>JAHRHA010000375.1 GCA_020027875.1 Micromonosporaceae bacterium
AGTCGCCGCCCGCGTTCGGCGCCGGGACCGACTTGGCGGTCTCGTTCACGAGTACTACCAGGTCGCGGCATGACGTCCAAGTTTCTGAACCCAACGGGCTCGCGAGTCGACCAGGTCGAGCGCTGTGTCCGGGCCGGTGTCGGGGAATAGCCGCGTGCCCTGGCCGACGACCACCGGGTAGATGAGCAGCGTCATTTCGACCTCTAGCGCCGCGCAATGGCGCCAGTTGTCTGGTCCGACGTCTTCGAGCGTCATGCTGCTTCAGGCAGGGCTTGGAACTCGTCAAGCAGGATCTGCATCCGTTCGCCCATCTCTACCTGGGTCAGCAGGACACCTACGGTGCCGTCAGGGTCGACGAAGAAGTTGGTGCCCAGTCCGCCGGACCACCCGTAGCGGCCGGCCCGCCCGCCCTCGGTGTCGACACCGACGCCGAAGCCCCAGCCGGTACCGTCCCAAAAGCCCGGGAAGAAGCTGTCCGGCGTCTTGGCGATAGCCGGCACCTGGTCGCTGGTCATCAGCCGGAGGTGCTCCTCCGACACGATCTGCCGCCCCTCGAACCGGCCGCCGTCGGCCAACATCCGGGCGAAGCGGGTGTAGTCGCGGACTGTCGAGACGAGCTCGGCGTGACTCACGTCGAACGGCGGGTGCCCGGCGTAGAAGCCACCGGCGGCCGGTTCGAGTTCCACCAGACCGGAGTCGGTGTGCCGGTAGCTGGCCGGCAGCCGGGCGACGCTGCCTGCGGACACCCACAGTCCGGTGTCGCGGAGGCCGAGGGGTCCGAGCAGGTCGTCGGCCAGGTGATCCTGCAACGGCCGGCCGGCCACTCGAGCGATCAGGATTCCGAGGATGCCGAAGGAGTGGTGGTAGCGCCAGCCCTCGCCCGGCTGGAAGGCCAGGGGCAGTGCCGCCAGCCGGGCGAGCCACTCGTCGGCCCCGAACCTCACGGGGTCGACGCCACTGTCGGTTTCGCTGTCAGCCATCGCCCGCTGCAGCGGACACTCGGTCAGCACCATGCCGTAGCCGGAGGTGTTGGTCAGCAGATGCCGCAGCGTGATCGCCCGAACGGCCGGTGATGTGTCGGCCAGATCGGCGGTGGGATTCTTCAGCACCTGTCGATCCGCCAGTTCGGGCAGCCACCGTTCCACCGGCTCGTCGAGTCTCAGGCGTCCGGCCTCGACCAGGCGCAGGGCCGCGACCGTAGTGACGGCCTTGGTCATCGACTGCATGCGCATGATTGCGTCGGCGCGCATGGGCGCACCGCCGACGGACATCGCGCCGGCGGCCACGATCTCGAGCTGCTCCGCTGTGCCGAGGCTCGCGACGACACCCGGGACGGTGCCACTCGCGACGTGCCGCTCGAGCAGGTCCTGCAACGCACTGGTCATTCCTCGACATCTCCCAGCCACTCATTCGGTCGTCTCAGCTCGCCTGGTCGTAGCGACCCGAGAACGGCTCTCTCCGGACGGCGACGACATATTCAGCCATCGCCACGTCGAGCATCTCGACGCCCTCGGGCAGGTCGGGCGGCGGCGCCTGGCGTCGCCACGCGGCGAGTTGCTCGCAACATCAACATGTTCTGGTCACTGGCGCAGGCGCGGGTGGTGATCAGCGGCTGGAAGGCAGACTACAACCACCGCCGCGACACTCCGCGCTCGGCTACCAGGCGCCAGCGGTCTACGCCGCGGCCCGCACCCACCCATGATCGACTCTCACTGACTGCGGCACCTATGTCACGTGCTTCAGGTCGTGGCCGTTTCGTACTGCGGGCGGCCGGTGGGCCGGTAGACCTGGATCGTTACCCCCTTCGGGGTGGACCGCGATTCGACCAGGTCGAGCGCTATGTCCGGGCCGGTGTCGGGGAACAGCCGCGTGCCCTGGCCGACGACCACGGGGCAGACGAGCAGGGTGATCTCGTCGACAAGCTGGTTGTCGAGTAGCCAGCGGATCAGGGCGCCGCTGCCGTGCACCTGCAGCTCGCCTCCCGGCTTGGCCTTCAGGTCTCCGATGGCGGTCGCGAGGTCATCGGAGAGGACGGTGGTGTCCGACCACTTCGGATCGGTGAGTGTGGTCGATGCGACGTACTTAGGCCGCGTGTTCAACGCCGTCCAGATGGGGTTGCCGCCCGGATCTGCCCATGCTCCCCAGGAGCCGGCAAAGATCTCGTAGGTCCGCCGGCCGAACAGGAACGCGTCGGCGCGCTCGTAGACCTGGTTCAGAAACGTCCCGGCCTCGTTGTCGAAGAGCGGCGCGACCCATCCGCCGCGCTCGAATCCGCCGCTGCGGTCCTCGTCCGGCGCGCCGAGTCCCTGCATCACGCCGTCGACGGAGACCATCGTGGCGGTAGTGAGCTTCATGATCGTGGTTCCTTTCTCGTTGGTTGGTCGTCGTTCGGTTCGACCGGACCACCGCACCGATCTCATCGATTGTGGCACTGGTAGCGCTCTCAGCTACCGGGCACCAGCGGTCTACGCTGGTGCCCGCACCCCAATGAAGGACTCTCGCACGAGATGGATCAGTTCACGGGGTCCGATC
>JAHRHA010000095.1 GCA_020027875.1 Micromonosporaceae bacterium
ATACACCGGGCCGAGGACGCGGATGAACTCGCGACCGAGGTATGGCTCAACGACTCCCGCGCCGCGGTGGACGCGCCGACGACATCTCTCAAACAGGTCAAGGGCTCCGGCGCCGGCTCATTGCAGACGCCAACCCAGACGTCGACCGAGACACAGCGCTGACTCGCACACGCAGCCAGCCGGATGCGCGGGTAGTCGCGGCGCCGGCCAGCAGGCGCACTGCGTAGTCGGCGGGCCGCAAAGCCCTCCAGCGGCCAGGCCGCGAGTCCTCGCCGTTCACGAGGTCAACGAGTTCTGCGCAACCGAAGATCCACGTGCCGGGCAGCTCGCGCCGCAGCGCGGCGACGACCTTCTCCTGCACCGCCGTGCCCCCGCCCAGGAGTACCAGGTCGGGCTTGGCCTCGAGGACATCAGCTATGACCGCGGACCACGCCGCGGGGTCCGCGTGGAGGCCGGCCGGCGGGCTGACGCAGCCGGCGACCCGCAGCCCGGGGCAGCGCAGCCCAAGCACGGCGACCGCCCGCTGTGCTCCGCTAGGCACACCCTGAGTTCCCGGCACACCGCCGATCACAAAGATTCGGCGTCCGTCCGCCGCGCATGCTACGCAGAGCGCCTCCACCAGAGACGGGCCGGAGACACTCTGCGGAAGTCCTTGCCCGGCGATGCGGCTGGCCCACACGGCTGGCATCCACTCCGGGAGCACGAGCGTCGCCGCCTCGACGGCGGCGCGGAGGCTGGGGTGGGCCGCGGCGCGCCGGTGCAGGTCGCCGTCGACGACGGCCAACCGACCGCCGCTGCCCCGCGCGAGAGCATCTCGCACGTAGGTCACGGCCTCCAGGTCCCTGAGTGGGTCGAAGGCCACAGCCCCGACGGTGACCCGCGCAGGCCGGACGTGGCCGGCTGGATCAACTGTTAAAGGCGACATTTCCGTCTCAGTCCCTTTCGGTGCGTCTCCGACCGTTTCGGTGCTCGTTATGCCGTGAGAAACGACCGTGGGGGTGTCGGTGATACGCGGGCTGTCCACTCATCCCGGCGCAGTGCGTATCCCCGCACCGCGGGTCGCCGAGTGGCCGAGCATCGGCGTCGTCGTGGCTACTCGGGACCGGCCCAACCTCGTCCGCCGTGCACTCGCCTCAGTGTCCGAACAGGACTATCCCGGTCCCCTTCGCATCGTGATCGTCTACGACGGCGTCGCACCGGACTGGCAGCTCACGCGGGGCGGCGAGCGGCCCGTGCTGGTGCTCGAGAACTGGCGTACGCGGGGTTTGGCCGGCGCGCGCAACACTGGCATCCTCGCCGCGGGTGACTGCGAGTTCGTGGCGCTCTGCGATGACGCCGACACCTGGACACCGGCCAAGCTCACCACCCAGGTCCTGGCGATGCGGACCCGCCCGGGCACGCTGTTCGCGACGTGTGCCGCGGAGGTCGAGTACGACGGTCGCCGCACGGCACGCCTTGCCGGCCTGCGCCACGTAGGCGTCGACGAGCTAACACACGATCCGGCCCGAGCGCTGTGCGCGTCCGGGTTCGTCGCCCGCCAGGAGGCACTTGCGACCGCCCCCGCGCGCGGCGGCATCGGGTTGGTCGCCGAGGACGGACCAACCGGTGGGGAGGACTGGGATCTGTTGCTGCGGGCCGCGAAATGCGCCCCGATCCGGCACGTCGACACACCCTTGGTACGGGTCCTGTGGCGCCCGAATAGCATCGACCCGACCGGCTGCGCGGCCAAGGTCCGCGCACTTCGTTGGCTGGTCGCTCGCCATCCTGAGATCGGCCAGAACCGACCATCCGCGGCCCGGATCCACGCCGAGATCGCGTGCTGGGAGGCGGCCGCCGGAGACCGGCGCGCGGCGTGGATCTGGGCCCGTGCGGCGCTGCGGGCGCGGTGGTGCGAGCCTCGCGCCATCGTCTCGATGGCCGCGGCGGCGGGACTGCTACGGGGCGGTGGCTTGCGCGCGGTCCTGTGCCGCCATCAGGTGCACTGACATCCCGCGTCAGCGAGTTCTGTCGGCGGTAGAGGATAGATTCGGCCCATGCAACCGACGGACGTACGGGTCGAGGTCTCCGACGGGGTGCGGCTGCGCGTTCGGCGCTGGTCCGCTCCCGCGAAGCTTGCGAGCGGCTCTGGTGGCGCTGCCGCGAAGCTTGCGAGCGGCTCGGGTGACGCTGCGGGCACGTCTGCGCCCGCGGGACTGCCGTTCCTACTGGTGCACGGGCTGTCCTCCAACGCATTGCTCTGGGACGAGGTGGCTCGGCGGCTGGCCACGGCGGGGCACCCGACGTACGCGGTCGACCTGCGGTCCCACGGCGAGTCGGATGCACCACCCGATGGATATGACACCGCAACGGCGGCGGCGGACCTGGAGGTGATCAGCACCAGTCTGGGGATCACGCCCGCGGTGGTGGCCGGACAGTCATGGGGCGGCAACGTGGTTGTTCGCCTCGCGGCCAAGCACCCCTCGCTCGTCGGGGCGCTCGCCCTCGTCGACGGCGGATGGCTCGATCTGTCCGCCGAGTTCGCGACGTGGGAGGAGTGCGCCCAAGCGCTTCGCCCACCCGACGTTGACGACATGCACGCCGATGATGTCCGCGGTTATATCCGTCGGGAGCACTCCGGGTGGTCGGCCGCCGCGGTCGAGGCGACGCTGGCCAATCTTCGAGTCAACCCAGATGGGCACCTCGAGCGGCGGCTGCCGATACCGCAGCATATGCGCATCGTCCGCAGCATGTGGGACGACCCGCCCTGGCCAGACTTTCCGTCGATCGCGGTGCCGGTGCTGCTGCTACCAGCCATACCTTCGGATCCCGCGGCCGCCGAACGTCGCCGGGGCACGGTAGCGAAGGCGGCGGGGGCGCTGGCGCGAGCGCGGGTCAAGGAGTACGTCGGGGGCGACCACGACCTGCACGCACAGCACCCCGAGGCGCTGGCTTCGGACCTGCTCACGCTCGCGGTGGAGCGCTAATGGCCGGGCTCTTGGTCATCATGGGCTCCGGCGAGACCGCCCCGACCATGGTCAAACCACATCGGTCGATCTTCGACGACATGTCGCGGCGGATGGGTGGGGACCGACCCGCGGTACTGCTCGACACGCCGTACGGGTTTCAGTCCAACGCCGACGACATCTCCGCGCGGGCGGTGAGCTACTTCGCCGCCAGCGTCGGTCGGACGGTCGGTGTGGTGTCCTGGCGAACGGTGCCACCGGAGGGCCTAGCCAGGGAACGGGCGCTGTCGGCGCTTCGTACGGCAGGGTGGGTCTTCGCCGGACCGGGATCGCCGACGTACGCACTTCGGCACTGGCGGGACACACCGATCGAGACCGCGCTGGTCGACGTCGTCTCGCGCAACGGCGTCGTTCTGCTCGCGAGCGCGGCGGCCTTGACGCTCGGGTCACATACAGTGCCGGTCTACGAGATCTACAAGGCCGGCTTCGACCCGCACTGGGTGCCGGGTCTCAACCTGGTCGAGCAGGTCTGCGGGTTGCCGGCAGTGGTGATCCCGCACTATGACAACGCGGAGGGCGGGCACCACGACACCCGCTACTGCTACCTCGGCGAGGATCGTCTGGCCACAATGGAGCGCTCGCTGCCGGAGTCCTCGTTCGTGTTGGGCGTGGACGAGCACACCGCGGTTCTGCTCGACGCCGAGGCGGCCACGGCGACGGTGGTCGGCAACGGCGGCATGACCATCCGGCGCGCCGGTCGCAGCGTGGTCCATCGGGCGGGCAGCGTGGTGGACTTCGCCTCGCTCGCCTCAGGGATTGAGGCCTCGCCGGCCCTTGTGCCGGTGCCAGCGCCCACGGAGCCCTCGCCGCCCAGTGACAGCGCCCCATCGTTGCGCGCGGCCACCGAACGGATCGCGGCTCGGTTCGAGGCGGCGTTGTCTCGCCGCGATGTTGACGGCTGTGTCCACGCGATCCTCGCTCTGGAGCAGACCATCCTCGACTGGTCCGCCGACACCCTCACCTCGGATGAGGGCGACTATGCCCGCGCGCAGCTGCGCACCATGGTCGGGCGGCTCGGCGAACTGGCCATCGAAGGCACACGCGACCCGCGCGAGGTAGTCGGGCCCATGGTCGAAGGGCTACTGGAGCTGCGCCAGCGCGCGCGGAACGACCGCGACTGGGCGACGTCCGACTGGGTACGTGATCGCCTGGCGGCAGCGGGCATCGAGGTGCGAGACACCCCGACCGGCGCAGAGTGGCACCTCGGCTGACGGCAGCCATCGTCTGCGTCCACATAGTCGTGTGGCCGGACCGCGTATCGCGGCCCGGCCACCTTGGGAAGGGACGGCAGGCTGTTAGCCAGCGCCGAACACCACCGAAGCCGGCTGGGACCGCCACCGTGGTGTCCGGATGACCGCGACCCGAGAGGTCGCGCTCACATGTGCACCAACGAAGCCACCGGAGTTCGGTTACGCAAATGGGGAAAAGTCATACTTTCGGCGCCGCAAGTCGATAGATCCTGGTGGTTGACGGCACCTGGGCGACCACCTGGGGCGACCATCAACCACCACGATCGGCAATCAGGCGGCGAGCGCCTTTGCGAGGTTCTGGTCGAGCGCGTTCATGAACTCATCGGTCGTGAGCCACGGCGCGTCCGCGGAAATGAGCAGCGCGAGGTCCTTTGTCATCTGTCCACCCTCGACTGTCGCGACACAGACCTGCTCGAGCTTGTCGGCGAATTCGGTGACCGCTGGCGTGCCGTCCAGCTTGCCGCGATGCGCGAGGCCGCGAGTCCACGCGAAGATCGAGGCGATCGGATTGGTGGAGGTCTTCTCGCCCTTCTGCCATTGGCGGTAATGCCGGGTGACAGTTCCGTGCGCCGCCTCCGCCTCCACGGTCTGACCGTCGGGAGTCATCAGCACGGAGGTCATCAAGCCGAGCGAGCCGAAGCCCTGCGCGACCGTGTCCGACTGCACGTCGCCGTCGTAGTTCTTGCACGCCCAGAGGAAGCCGCCCTCCCACTTGAGCGCGGCGGCCACCATGTCGTCGATGAGCCGGTGCTCGTAGGTCAGGCCAGCCGCCTTGAAGTCGGCCGCGAACTCGTTCTCGAACACCTCGGCGAAGAGATCCTTGAAGCGGCCGTCGTACGCCTTGAGGATGGTGTTCTTTGTGGACAGGTAGACGGGGTAGTTGCGGGCCAGGCCGTAGCGCAGCGAAGCCCGGGCGAAGTCACGGATCGAGTCGTCGAAGTTGTACATCCCCATCGCCACACCGCCGCCGGTGAACTTTGCGACCTCGAGTTCCATCGGCTCGCCACCGTCGGCGGGCGTATAGGTGATGGTCACCGTGCCCGGACCGGGGACCACGAAGTCGGTCGCCTTGTACTGGTCGCCGTGCGCGTGACGGCCGATGACAATCGGCTTGGTCCAGCTCGGCACGAGGCGGGGCACATTCGCCATGGTGATAGGCTCGCGGAACACCACACCGCCGAGGATGTTACGGATCGTGCCGTTCGGCGATCTCCACATCCTCTTCAGGCCAAACTCGGCCACGCGCGCCTCATCCGGGGTGATCGTCGCGCATTTCACGCCCACACCGCGCCGCTTGATCGCGTTGGCGGCATCGACCGTGACCTGGTCGTCGGTCGCGTCCCGATGCTCGATGCCCAGGTCGAAGTAGTCCAGCGCCACATCGAGGTAGGGCAGGACCAGCTGTTCCCGGATCTGCTTCCAGATGATCCGGGTCATCTCGTCGCCGTCGAGCTCGACAACCGGGTTGTTGACCTTGATTTTCGCCATCTCGGGGCGCTCCTCTCGGTGGCAGCTGCAAACAGTACGAGCGTACTGGAAGGTCTCCGCCCGACGCACGCACCCCCTACCGCCCCCACCGCCCCCACCGCCCCCTACCCCCACCGTCGATCATGACCTGGAGGTCATGATCGACGCTGTTTCGCGACGGTCAGACCGTGATCACCGGGATCATGGAGGTCAGCACGGGGTCGTGGAGGTTAGAGGGAGGCGACGTCCGCCTGCTTGGCGCGCACGGCCTCCGCCGCCTCCTTGAGCGAGGCCAGCTCGGGCTCGGTGAGGGTTGTCTCGACGATCTTCCGGACGCCCTGCGCGCCGAGTTCGGCCTGCACGCCGAGATAGACGCCGGAGATGCCGTACTCCCCCTCGACCCAGGCGCAGACGGGCCAGACCTCGCCGGAGTCCTCGGCGACCGCCTTCGCCATCCGTGCCGCGGCCGCGGAGGGGGCATAGTAGGCCGACCCTGTCTTGAGCAGTGCCACGACCTCGGCGCCGCCATTGCGGGTACGGGTGACCAGCTCCTCGATCTTCTCGGCCGGCATGACGTCGGCGAGCGGCTTGCCGTCCACGGTGCACTGCGACGGGACCGGCACCATGGTGTCGCCATGGGACCCGAGCGTCAGCGTCTTTACCGACCGCACCGGCACGCCGAGTTCCTCCGCCACGAAATGGGTGAACCGGGCCGTGTCGAGCACACCGGCCTGGCCGAGCACCCGATTGCGCGGGAAGCCCGTGGCGAGCTGCGCGAGCGCGGTCATCTCGTCGAGCGGATTGGAGACGACGATAACGACGGCGTTCGGCGCATACTTCGCGACGTTCTCGGCCACCTGACGGACGATCTTGGCATTGACGCCGAGCAGGTCCATCCGGCTCATGCCGGGCTTGCGCGGCAGGCCGGCCGTGATGACGACGACATCGGATCCCTCGATCGCCTCGTACCCCTCGCCACCCGCGCCGGTGGTGACGCCGACAACCTTGGTTTCGAAGCCTTCGATGGGTCGGGATTGATTGAGGTCAAGGGCGAGACCCTCGGGCTTGCCCTCGATGATGTCGGTGAGCACGACGATGTCGAAGATGTCGTACTCGGCAAGGCGCTGTGCGGTCGTCGACCCATAGAACCCAGCGCCGACGACGGTGACCTTCTTACCCATCCATGACTCCCGGCAGAGTTGCGTTGACTACGTTGCGTGTGGACACCCCCGCACCCTAACCCGGGGCCAGGTCAGGCGTTCCGTTCGGCCAGCTCCACGACATTGGTGAGAAGCATCGCTCTGGTCATCGGGCCGACGCCACCCGGCATCGGGGCGACGAAGTCGGCCACCTCGAACACTCCGGGGTGAACGTCGCCGACCATCCTCGCTCGACCATCCTCCCCGACGACCCGGGTGATGCCGACGTCCAGGACGGCCGCCCCCGGCTTAACCATGTCCGGCGTCAGGAGATTCGGGACGCCGGCCGCGACCACAACGATGTCGGCGATGCGGGTGTGGGTGGCGAAGTCGCGAGTACCGGTGTGGCAGATCGTCACGGTCGAGTTCTCCGAGCGGCGGGTGAGCAGAAGACCCAGCGGACGGCCAACCGTCGTACCCCGCCCTATCACCACAACCTCAGCGCCGGCGAGCGGTACGCCGTAGCGGCGAAGGAGCTCGACGATGCCACGGGGCGTGCAGGGAACCGGAGCCGGTGCGTTCAGCACCAGCCGACCGAGGCTCATCGGGTGCAGCCCGTCGGCGTCCTTGGCCGGGTCCACCAATTCGAGTACGCGCTGCTGATCAAGCCCCTTGGGCAGCGGCAACTGCACCAGATAGCCGGTGCAGGCGGGATCGGCATTCAGCTCCGCCACCACGGCCTCGACACCCGCCTGGCTCGCGTCGGCGGGCAGGTCCCGGCGAATCGAGAGGATACCGACGTCGGCGGAGTCGCGGTGCTTGCCGTTGACGTAGGCCCGTGAGCCCGGGTCGTCTCCGACCAGAATCGTGCCGAGCCCCGGGGTCCGTCCGGCATCCGTCAGCGCCTTGACGCGTACCCGCAGCTCCTCCTTGATGGCGGCGAGGGTCGCCTTGCCGTCCAGGATCGTCGCTGTCATTCGCGCCCCCATCGTCAGTGGATCGATCCTCGCACGGTGGGGCCGGACCGACGGCAGCGCCCGGGTGGACCCCGGCGACGTGTCTCTGCTCACTGTGTGACGGATTACCCAGTCAGTGACGTGGTGAAAGGTACGAAACAGAGGATACAACTCAAACTATGCTCAACAGAACTCGCTCCATGCAGACGCGCTAGGGGGCGGCCGGAGCGGAGGGCCTCGAGGCGGGGTGCGCGAGACTTAGGCGAGTCGAGACTGAAGCTGCGCGCGTCACCGATATCGTCGCGGACGAAGGCCTGGGTTCGCTGGATCGCCTCGCGCAGCGACTTGTCCGGCTTAGCCCCGGAGAACAGCCACCACACCAGTTCGCCACCCTCGACGTCGTACTGCCACAGACCAACGAGGCGGCCACGGTCCACAATGGCGTGATCCGGTAGGTCCGCGATGTTTCCGATGCGCTGGTTCTCGCCAGGGATGGGTATGCCGGCATCCGGTGCGTCCACAAGAGAGGGCAGGTCGCGCCGGAGCAGCAAGAGCGCGTCGATCCCGGCAAGCAGGGCGTAGCTGGGCTTCATCGGTGCCTCGTACGTCTCGAACTCCTTCACCAGCTCGGGCAGCGCCAGCAATCCATCCCCCACGTCGACGAGTCCAAGGTCGGCCACGGCCGCCTTCGCGTTCGCCACCGAGAACGCCGAGAACCACCGGAAGTGCCCGAGCGTCGCCGGGCCGGTCCACTGGAAGTACAGACGGGCGAGCTCGGTCCGGGCGGCGGCATCGCTGAGTTCCGTCGTGGGCGCGCTCCAGCGGACGTATGCGTAGCGCTGCTGGTCCAGCCGGCCGTTGGTGGGTACCCGTCGGATCTCGCCAGCGGCTTGCAGGAGCCCGAGCGCTGCGGGCAGCGTAGTGGTCTGGCCACGCTTGCGTCCCTCCTCGCCAAGGTTTCGCACCTGGTCGCCGAGTGCGTCCTTGAGCTTTGCCGGATCGAGCGGCCGGCCGGCGTCGAGCACCCCGAGCACGGCGGTACACAGCATGTCGATCTCCTGGCGGGTGACGCCCAGCTTCTCCAGCGTCCTGGCCTCGCCCTCCGGCGCAGCCTTTCCCACCTGGAGGCCGAGACCGAAGTGGTCGCTGGGCAACACGTACGTACAGCCCCGGGCCGAGGGCAGCTCATAGATCTCCAGCCCGGCCACCGCGGCGTCAGCCCCAGCCCGCGCGGTGCCGGCCCGCGCGATCAGCGAGAGGTACGGGTTGGCGCCGCCCACCGAGCGCGCCCAACCAGTCCGCAGCAGGACCGCCGCGGGCTCCGCCGTTGCCAGCGACCCGTCCAGCCCTTGCCGGTGCCACCACCATGCGCGCAGCTTGGTCAGATCCATCTCATAACCCCTATGGTCAGGCCGAGACTGTGGCGCCGTGAGCCGTAGCGAAGGCGGCGGCCTGGGCAAGGTCGATCCGGACACCGGCGAGGTCCAGACCCCGCAGGTCGACACCGTCGAGATTCGCGCCGCGCAGGTCGCTGTCCCGCAGCTTCACGTTGTGTAGCCGGGCGTGCGCGAGATCGGCCTTCGACAGGTCGGTCTTGATCAACGTCGCCTCGGTGAAGTCGGCCTCTCGCAGCCGCAGGCCGGCGAGGTTGTTGCCGGTAAGGTCCTCGCCCCGCAGGCTCACATATGCCCAGTCGCCGCCGAGGATGTGCATCGGGCGCAGCTCGCACTCCTGGAACGTGGTGCCGGTGAGCTTGCACTCGTCAAAGGTCGAGTCGAAGAAGACACAGCGGCGGAACGTGCATTGCAGGAACGCGCAGCGGGTCAGTGTGGCGGCGTTGAACTTGACCGTGTTGAAGGCACAACTGGTGAAGGCGCACCCGGTCAGCGCCGCCTCGGTCAGGTCCACCTCGAGGAACTCGCACCGTTCCCAGGACTGCCGCGCCAGCTCGGCCAGCGCCCAGTCCTCGTACGTGATCTGCTCGTCGCTCGTCGTCTCCATGCAGCCTCCCGCGCCTCACCGGTCCGGTCGGTCAATGGAAGAAGTGGCGGGTGCCGGTGAGGTAGAGCGCCACTCCAGCCTCGGCCGCGGCCGCGATGACCTCCTCGTCGCGCACCGAGCCGCCGGGCTCGACCACCGCCATGACGCCTGCATCGAGCAGCACCTGCAGACCATCGGCGAACGGGAAGAAGGCGTCCGACGCGGCCACCGATCCACGTGCCCGGTCGCCCGCGCGGGATACGGCCAGGCGGGCCGAGTCGACCCGGTTCACCTGTCCCATGCCGATGCCGACGGTCGCGCCGGCCGAGGCGAGCAGGATCGCGTTGGACTTCACCGCCCGGACCGCGCGCCAGGCGAAGGCGAGATCCGCCAGCACGTCCGCCGAGACAGCCTGGCCGGCCACGAGCCGCCATGTCGGCGGGTCGTCGCCCTCGGCGTCGACGCGGTCGGCGATCTGCGCGAGGATGCCGCCCGACACCTGGCGGAAGTCCACAGGAGATGGTTGCCAGGTCGGCGCGACCAACACGCGCAGGTTCTTCTTCGCGGTCAGGACATCGATGGCACCCTCCTCGTAGGAGGGAGCAACCACGACCTCGGTGAAGATCTCTGCGACCTGTCGTGCCATCTCGACACTCATCGAAAGATTAGCTGCGATCACGCCGCCAAACGCGGAGACCGGGTCGCAGGCGTGCGCTCGGCGATGCGCCTCGGCGACGTCGGACCCGATCGCGATCCCGCATGGGTTGGCGTGCTTGATGATCGCGACCGCCGGCGCGGCGAAGTCGTTGCAGGCACGCCATGCCGCGTCCGCGTCGACGTAGTTGTTGTACGACATCTCCTTGCCGCCCACCTGGTGTGCCTGGGCGAGGCCGGGCGATACGTCGCTGGCGATGTAGAGCGCCGCGGCCTGGTGCGGGTTCTCGCCGTAGCGCAGCGGCGCCTGCAGTTTCGTCGCCATGCCGGCGAACTCGGGCCAGCAGAAGGCGTCCGGGGCGGTTGATTCCGGTGGCGGCGCCAGCTCCTGCGCGCACCACTGGGCGACGGCGACGTCGTACGCGGCGATGTCGGCGAAGGCCTGGGCCGCGAGTGACCGGCGCTCCGACAGCGTGAGACCCCCATCCGCCAGCGCCTTCAGGACCTGGGGGTAGGCCGCTGGGGAGGTCACCACCGCCACGTTGGCGTGGTTCTTGGCGGCGGCCCGCACCATCGCCGGCCCTCCGATGTCGATCTGCTCGACGCACTCCTCCGGATCTGCCCCGGACGCCACCGTCTGCGAGAACGGGTACAGGTTGCTCACCAGCAGGTCGAACGGCTCGATGCCTAGGTCGGCGAGCTGGCCACGGTGACTGTCCAGCCGAACGTCGGCGAGTAGGCCCGCGTGCACGCTGGGGTGAAGCGTCTTGACCCGGCCGTCCAGGCACTCGGGGAAGCCGGTCAGCTGCTCCACCCGGGTGACCGGGAGGCCCAGGGACTCCACCAGCGCTGCCGTCTTGCCGGTCGACACGATGTCCACCCCGGCGCCGCCCAGCCCGCGGATGAGTTCGGAGAGCCCGGTCTTGTCGTACACGCTGACCAGTGCCCGTCGGATCGGACGCCGGTCACCTCCGGCAGCGTGCGACCCTGGTGACGTCGCTGTATCGGTCATGGGATCCTGACCTTCCTTCCCGTGATCGTCCAACCGTGGCGGACCAGCCGGCCCACATGCTCGACCAGCTGGCTGCGCTCTGCCACCTTGATGCGATCCGTCAGCGTCTCTTCCGTGTCGTCGTCGAAAACCGGCACGGCCACCTGCGCGATGATCGGCCCAGTGTCGATCCCGGGGTCCACAAAGAACAACGTCGCACCGGCGACCTTCACCCCGTACTCGAGGGCATCGCGAGGGCCGTGGATGCCCGGAAATCCCGGTAGCAGTGCGTTGTGGGTGTTCACGTATCGGCCGGAGAACGCCTTGAGGAACGCCGGACCGACCAGCTTGAGAAACCCGGCCGAGATCACCAGGTCCGGCTCGTACTCGGCGCAGAGATCGCTCAGGGCCCGATCCCACTCGTCCCGGGTGGCGAAGTCACCCACGCGGCAGACGAACGTGGCTATGCCGGCGGCCCTCGCCCGTTCAAGACCCGCGATGCCGTCCCGGTCGGCGCCTACGGCCACGACCGTCGCCCCGTAGGCGGGTTTCGCGGCAGCGTCCAGCAACGCCTGGAGATTCGTGCCGGAGCCCGAGACGAGAACCAGCAACCGGGCCGTGCGCGCGTCCACGACAGAACCTTAGCCGGGCCGCGAGATCGACCTGCTCAAGCCGACCCAGGTGAGGTTCGGGTCAGCACCGGCGCGGTAGAACAGGAACGGCTCGCTCGAATGATCCCTATTTGTCACCACAGATTGGTCTCCCCGTTGAAACACCGCCCCGACACGCACCAATTCCAGGCTCTTTGCCTGCTGCGCGGATGGACTGGGCGCGCTAATGTGCCGTTCGTTCTAGCCCCTCGTTCAAGGAGCGCACATGCAGCCCGGTTACTCCGGTCAGCCGCAGGTCGACAACAACATGACGATGTCCATCGTCTCGATCTTCCTGTTCTGGCCCCTGGCCATCCCGGCCATCATTAACGCCTCAAAGGTGAACCCGGCCCTCCAGCAGGGTGACATCGCGGGCGCACAGGCAGCCGCTGCCGAGTCCAAGAAGTGGTCGAAGCTGGCGCTCATCATCGGCCTCATCGCCTGGGGGGTCGGCCTGCTTTGCTGCATCGGCTACTGGGTGTTGATCGCGGGCTCCATCGCCGCCGGCACCGTCTGACGCCAGTCACGGGCCCACCGCGAGTCAGTTGACTTGAGCGAGGCCAGCCAACAGCATGATTGATCACGAACACCGATAGGGGAGGAAAGCGACTTGTCAGCACCATATCCACCACCGGCGGGCGCACCCGGCGCGGCGCCAAACAACACGTTCGGCCTCATCTCGCTCATCCTTGGTATCGCCGCCATCCCGTTGGTCTGCTGCTTCTACATCGGGCTCCCACTCGGCATCGCCGCAGCCGTTCTGGGCTACCTGGGTAAGCAGAAGGCAGAGCAAGGCCTGGCAACCAACCGGGGTCAGGCAATGGCGGGTCTCATCTGCGGCCTATCGGCCATCGGCCTCGGGATCCTGTTCATCATCCTGACCGTCTTGCTGAACGTCGCACTTCCTTCCTACGGGGTCTGAGAATCGCGACAACGGAGCGGGGGGCCGGCTAGGCGCCCCCGCTTCGAGCCCTCGAGCAGCGCAACGTCGGCGAGGGGACGCCTCAGGCGGTCACGGTCGTGGCCCCGAGAGCGTCCGGGAGACCGCCGCGCCCAAGGCAGCACCCACGGTGACGACCACCGTCGCGAAGAGACTGATCCGCCAGTCGACCGAGCCCATGACCGCCAGCCGACCGGACCCGAGGGCGCCGGCGGCCGCGAAGCTGGCCAACTGCATGACGGCGCCCGCGACCGGACCAGCGAGGATGGCGGCCCCGATGAGGCTTGCCCAGCCCACCGTGCCCGAGCGTCGGGCCAGCAACGATCCGGCGAACATCCCAGCGACGAGCGGAATGCCGAGCAACGCTGGGCCGGCCCCCGCGAGCGGCGCGGAGGGTAGTCCGGCCAGGATGGGCAGCGCGGGCACCGGCCCGAGCAGCACCTCGCCGGGGCTCACCAGCGTGTCGGCGCCAACGGTGAAGCCCGGACCGAGCAGATACGCGGCCCCCCACACGGCCAGGTTGGGCAGGTAGACCAGACACAGCGCGGTAATGCCCGCCTGGCCCAACACGCCGGCGCGGTAGGAGCCCAGCATGTCCGCGGCGTCGCCACCGCGGATCGCAAGCGCCACTCCTGCCGCGGCCGCGCCCGCGGCGACGATGAATGCGGCGGCGACAACACCGGTACGCAGTGCGCCGCTCACCATGGACGGGGCGCGCCGAGCCAGCACCCGGCCGGCGCGGCTATGGCCAATCGCACCGGCGATCGCGGCGACACCGGCGAACAATCCCATGGTGACGCCGGCGCGCTGCGGCGTGACGGTGAGATCGGCGGTACGGGCGAGCGCGGCCACCCCCGCGCCCAGGCCGGCGTAGACCACAGCCACGGCGGCGCCGGCGCCCATAGCCCGCCGAACCGATCGGCCGCGGTGCCCCCCGGTCGCTCGGCTTGCATGGACTCCGGCCCGGGTCAGCCGCCACGCCACGAGCGCGGCGAGCGCGAGCGGCACCAGCGTGATGCGGTCGGTCGGCGTCTGCAGCGGTACGCCGTGCGACAACAGCCAGCCGGCCGCGGCAAGCCGGGCGACGCCGCCCGGCGTACCAGATGATCCGATCGCACCGACCGCAGCCAGGGCGAAGATCGACCCGTACGTGACGATGCCCGCCCACAGCGCCGCGACCGCCGCGGCGACCGGCAGTGGGGCGCGACGCGTCCGTCCCGGCTCCGGCCGTGCGGACCCGGGCGCGGCACTCGTCACGATCGGCGAGGTTGCCATCGGAATCAACTCTGTCAAACAATCGTCCGACCGGTCGTGATGACCGGCCGGACGAGCTGTGCGTGTTTAGCGCGTCAGCATGACCTCTCGCATGAGCCGGGCTGTCTCGCTCGGGGTCTTTCCGACCGACACTCCAGCCGCCTCGAGGGCGACCTTCTTCGCCTCGGCCGTGCCCAACGATCCTGAGATGATGGCACCCGCATGGCCCATCGTCTTGCCCGGCGGAGCGGTAAAGCCCGCAATGTAGCCGACGACCGGCTTGGTGACGCTGGCCCTGATGAAGTCGGCCGCGCGCTCCTCGGCATCGCCGCCGATCTCACCGATCATGACGATGGCATCGGTGTCTGGGTCGGCCTGGAAGGCCGCGAGAGCGTCGATGTGGGTCGTCCCGATGACGGGGTCCCCGCCGATGCCGACAGCGGTGGAGAAACCGATGTCGCGCAGCTCGTACATCATCTGATAGGTCAGCGTGCCCGACTTGGAGACGAGCCCGATCCGCCCCGCCCCGGTGATGTCGGCCGGAATGATGCCCGCATTGGATTGGCCCGGGCTGGCGATGCCGGGGCAGTTCGGGCCGACGATCCTGGTCTTCTGCCCGGTCCCCACGTTGTGGGCCCAGAAGGTGGCCGTGTCGTGAACGGGGATGCCCTCCGTGATGACGACCGCGAGCCCGATTCCGGCGTTGACGGCCTCGATCACCGCCGACTTGGCGAACTTTGGCGGGACAAAGATCACTGTGGCGTCGGCGCCCGTCTCCGCCATCGCCTCATAGACGGAGTTGAAGACCGGTAGCGCATTGCCGTCGAAATCCGCCTTCTGGCCGCCCTTGCCGGGCGTGACGCCGCCGACGATGTTCGTGCCGGCGCGGAGCATGCGTCGGGTGTGCCTGGAGCCCTCCGAGCCGGTCATCCCCTGGACGATGACCTTGGAGTCCTTCGTAAGCCAGATCGCCATGTCCGTCAGACCCCCGTCGCCGCGAGCTCGGCCACGCGCTGCGCGGCACCGTCCATTGTGTCCACCCGCTCGACGAGGGGGTTCGCGGCCGAGTCGAGGATGCGCCGCCCCTCCTCAGCGTTGTTGCCGTCCAGCCGGACGACCAGAGGCTTGGTGACATCCTCGCCGCGCTGTTTGAGAAGATCGAGCGCCGAGACGATGCCGTTTGCGACCGCGTCGCACGCCGTGATGCCACCGAAGACGTTCACGAAGATGCTCTTAACGGCCGGGTCGGAGAGCACGATCTCCAGGCCGTTCGCCATGACCTCGGCCGATGCGCCGCCACCGATGTCAAGGAAGTTGGCCGGCTTAACCCCGCCGTACGCCTCGCCCGCGTAAGCGACGACATCCAGAGTGGACATGACGAGGCCGGCGCCGTTGCCTATGATGCCCACCTCGCCGTCGAGCTTGACGTAGTTGAGGTCGCGGGCCTTGGCCGCCTGCTCCAGCGGGTCGTCGGCGGCCTGGTCCGCCCGCGCCGCGTGGTCGGGGTGGCGGAAATCGGCGTTTGCGTCCAGTGTGACCTTGGCATCGAGGCAGAGAACCGTGCCGTCGCCTGTCTTCGCGAGCGGGTTCACCTCGACCAGAGTGGCATCCTCGGCCACGAAGGCCTGCCATAGCTTCACCGCGATGTCGACGACCTGATCGGCCACCTCCGCGGGGAATCCGCCCTTGGCGACGATCTCACGGGCCGTCGCGTCGTTCACACCCTTCGTGGCGTCGATAAGGACCTTCGCCACCTTCTCCGGCGCCTCGTGCGCCACCTGCTCGATCTCCATGCCGCCGGCGACACTGGCGATGCAGAGGAAGGTGCGGTTCGCCCGGTCGAGCAGGTAGGAGAAGTAGTACTCCTCGGCGATGTCCGCGGTCGTGGTGATCATGACCTGGTGGACCGTATGGCCCTTGATATCCATGCCGAGAATGTCGGCCGCGCGCGCCTGCGCCTCCTCGGCAGTGTCAGCGAGCTTTACGCCGCCAGCCTTGCCCCGGCCGCCGACCTTCACTTGGGCCTTGACGACAACGCGGCCGCCCAGACGCTCGGCGATCGCCCGGGCCGCCCCCGGGGTCTCCGCGACACCGCCGCCCAGCACCGGCAGCCCGTGCCGGGCGAACAGTTCGCGTCCCTGGTACTCGTACAGGTCCACTATTACCTCTTCGCTCGTGGCCGGGCCGCCGGGCGGTTAGTAAGCCTGGCGGTCGCAAGCCGTCGGAGTCCGCGCCCGGGCTGATCCGGGCTCCTCGCCCGCAGCCTAACGAGCCAGACACGGCGTCCACGCATCCGGGCGCGCCGTGTGCACAAGTCCGCCCAGATCATCCGATCGAGACACGCGAAGAAAGCCACCAGTCCGGCGTAACCGCCCAGGACTGGCGTCGTTGGTTCAGATGTCAGCGCCGGAAAATGGGCCGACAACAACACAAGACGGCCGATGCCCTGTCGGTCGAGGGGTGGCGGCGGGGCATCGTGCATAGAGAGGCCGGGCGTGTGAGGGGTGCGTCCGGCCTCTCACTATGTCCGGACTGCGGCGTCCGGACTGCGGTGCTCTTCCTATGTCGTCAGCTCACGCTGGTAGAGACGTTTGCCCGAACCCATTCCACGATGGACTGGGTCGTGGCACCCGGCGTGAAGATCTTCGCGACGCCGAGGCGCTGGAGTTCCGGAATGTCGGCCTCGGGGATGATGCCGCCGCCGAACACGACAATGTCGGCGGCGTTGCGCTGGCTGAACAGCTCCAGCACCCGCCGGAACAGCGTCATATGGGCGCCCGAGAGCACCGATAGGCCCACGGCATCCGCGTCTTCCTGGATCGCCGTTTCCACTATCTGCTCCGGCGTCTGGTGCAGCCCGGTGTAGACAACTTCCATGCCGGCGTCCCGCAGCGCGCGCGCAACGACCTTGGCGCCGCGGTCGTGTCCGTCCAAGCCCGGCTTGGCGACAACAACCCTGATCCGTGAGCTCATCACGCCGGCCTTTCTCGCCACCTGAACGGTGCTTCAGGTCCGAAACGTACCGTGGGCGCAGCACTGGCAGGAAGCCGGCCCACCAAACGGCCCGGATTCCCGTTACTGACAGAGAATGCGGGACTACGAGAGGCGCCTTGTGGTGGCACGCCGGGGTTCGCTACCGTGTCGTCCAGTGTTCATCGGTGCCTCAGTGCCGCTCTAGAGACTCAATGCAGGCCTAGCGACTCAATGCTGGCCTAGAGACTCAACAGCACGCGACGGCTTATCGGTGCACATGCGGCCCGCCGCCACCATCCGCCCGCCTGAGCGGATGGTTGTTGGTGGGCGCGGGCACGAGCAGCGGAGGTACGCGTGCAACCACGGCAGCACCCGCCCGGTCGTTACCGTGGCCGCCGGCGCCTGCCGAAGCTGCCGAGCCGGCGTTATGCCGCCGTCGTCACGACGGCCTTCCTCGGCGCGGGCGTGGTGGCGCTCAGCGCCGGAGCCGTAGTGCCCGACTCCCTCACGTCCGGTTCCACACTGGGTGACCCCACGACGCAGGCGCTCGCCGTCGAGGACCGCCTCAATGCGCTCGACAAGGCCAATAGGTCCCAGGACCGGCCCGGTCCCGCGCTCAGCATGGAACAGGGTGCGCCAGATGTCTGGCTTCTCCCTGTCCAGACCCAGTTCCAGATCACCACGGTCTACGAGATGCGCTGGGGCGCGTTCCACTTCGGGGTGGACATGGCAGCGCCCTACGGCACGCCGTACTACGCGGCCCACGCCGGAACCGTCACCCTGGCCCGTTATGAGGGCGGCTACGGCAACGCCATCCGCATTGATCACGGCAACGGGATCGAGACGGTCTACGGGCACTCGTCGAAACTGCTGGTGACGGAGGGGCAGCACGTGGAGGCGGGGCAGATGCTCGGCCTCATCGGGAGCACCGGCTACTCCACCGGCAACCACCTGCACTTCGAGGTGACCGTCAACGGAGAGCACGCCGACCCGATGGCATACCTGCTCGCGCACGGTGTCGACATCGCGAAGCGCCTTGAGGCCGCCACCGGGGGAACAGTCATCACCTGAGCGGTGTTACGCAACCGAGAACGGGCTGTACGACCTGCCCCCTTAGGCCCCTTTGCCCGAGTTGGTGGTGACCGCGGTTACTCCGCGTGTGACGACGACCACCCGGTTGAGTGAGGCGTGGACCACACGCCGAGCCGAATGTGAAACGCCCTCACCTACCGTAAATCGGGACAAATCTGCTCGTGTCGTCGCATGAACTGCGACACGTCGGCCGTGTGCGCCCTCGGGTACCCCCCTGAGGGCCCGGCAGTATTGCCGAGTCCGTGTCAACGAGGACGACGGAGGGTTCCCCCCGATGTACAACAAGAACAGCAAGTCGATTGAGAAGCTGAACCAACTGCGTGACCGCGCCGCTCACCTGAGTGGTGTCGCCTTCACCAAGGTGAGAGGTGTTGCCCAGACCAAGCTCACCGGCCGCAGCAAGGTAGTTGGCCTCGCGGCCGCTGGCGTGATGACCGCTGGCCTGGTCGCGGGCACTGCAGCTCTCGTCAATGCCAACTCCACGCCCGCCACGGACGCCGTCGCGGTCGCGGAGGCCTCCGAGCGCCAGGCTGCGGCCGACCGCGCCAACCGCTCCGGCCGCACCGCGGCGACCTCGGCGCCGGCAAAGGCTCCGGCCGCCAAGGCTCCCGCGGCGCCGAAGAAGGTTGCGGCGCCTGCTGCCAAGAAGGCTGTGGCGCCCGCCAAGAAGGCGGCCCCGGCGCCCAAGTGGGTCAGCCCAATGCCCGGCGTACCGCTCAGCTCCTGCTTCGGGCCTCGCTGGGGCACGCAGCACAAGGGCATCGACTTCGCCGGCCCTAACGGCACGAAGATCCGCTCCGTCGGTGCGGGCCGCGTTGCCGCGGTGGGCTGGAACTACACCGGCTATGGCAACTCGGTCGTGGTTGACCACGGCTGGGGCTACCTGAGCCACTACGCCCACTCCTCGAAGGCCCTGGTCAAGGTCGGCCAGAAGGTCAAGCCCGGCCAGGCGCTGGCGCTTGAGGGCAGCACCGGTGACTCCACCGGCCCGCACCTGCACTTCGAGATCCACAAGAGGATGTGGAACCAGGTCGACCCGGCCAAGTGGCTGCGCGCCAAGGGCGTCAAGATCGGCTGCTGATCAACTAAGTCATGATCGCGTCCCAGCCCGGCTGCTCTTACGGCCGACTCAGGACCTGATCACCCTAGAACCAACCTTCCCCGGTTTGGTCCCCTCGGATCAACCTCCCCCGGTTTGGTTCCCCCGGATGCGCTAACCCGGTGCCCCCTGTGGGCACCGGGTTAGCGCCGTTTTGTCTGCCTTCCCGCACTGATCTAGGGCGTAGTCGCGTGATTAGTGAGCTAAACCGTTCGTAATTGTGGGTCCCGCACGGCCGACCGGCCGGGCAGCGAGCCACACGGACGGAGCAGCACATGCCCACCACCCCCACCACGGACATCATCGTCGCCGCTAGCCGCGAGCACGCGCCATCTGACCGGGTATGCGCGGACGTGTCGCGCGTGATGGCGTCCGACGCGATCAACTACCCGGCCGGGGAGTACTCGGCCGAGACTCACGAGATCACGGACGCGACCGCGCTCACGATCGCTTCGTGGTTCGCCGCGCCATCCGGCCCGGCTGCCGCATTCGCGACGCTGGCCACGACCGGCCGTGTCTCGGCCGAGGCACTGTCGGACGCGATCAGCGCCGAATTCCGTAGCGGGTGGGTCGGGCCACGCGGACGCTCTTGCGTGTCTCGGGACATGGGCGATCAACCACCCGTCGCGGACGGCCGACACGGACGCGGAAGCTGGCGAGCACTTGGCGTACCCGCACACCGCCGGGACGCTCTACGACTGCCCGGCATGCGACGGCATCGATGAGTGGTACGTCGGGGACCACGGCGAGGCTGCCACCGACACGGACGCGGCCGACAAGTACGCCGCTGCTAGCCGGTGATGGGTGAGCGCTGACACGTTCACCCGTTTGCCGAGGCTGCCGGACAGCCCTCCACGTACCCTTGCAGGCCCCCGGAAGGACACGTCGCCCGTGAGCACCCGCACTCAGACCCGTACCGTTGCCCAGCGAGCCGCTAGCGAGCCGCGTAGCGCGCGGTTCGCGCTCTACCTCCGTCTATCCGTTGCCGATGGCGAGGATGGCGACAGCGCCGGCATCGACCGGCAGCGTGATGACACGCTCGCGCTCGCCCGTCGCCGTGGCGCTGACGGGGGCAGCGTGGTCCGGTTGCACACGGACGTCGACGCTGACACGGCAGACGTCGTCGTGTACGTCGAAGATGGTGAATCCACATTCAAGCGTCGCAAGGTCACCATCACGGACCACTACGGGGAGCGCCGTACCGCGTGGCGCGTGGTCCGACCGGTGTGGGCAGCCATGATGCGGGACCTGCGCGCAGGCAAGATCGGATCGGCGATCGTCTATAACTCTGACCGGCTCGCGCGTGACCCGTACGACACCGAAGACGTGATCGAATCGGCGCGTGACTACGGCGTGATGTGGGATGCAGCGACGGGCTCGCTTGATTTGCGCACCGATGACGGCCGGACCATGCTCCGGATCATGATGGCGGTGCCCGGCCGCGCACGCGTAAGGGTCATACCCCCACCCTCGGCCGCCTCAGTTCGGTCGCCAGTCGCACCTGGCGAGAACGCGAACCGATGTCGACCGGGGTACCCCATCCCACCACACTTACCTGCATCAAGCCCGGTGTCCGCCAACGAGGTCATCGGCCCCACTCCGTAGATGGCGTCCATGAGCGCACGCGCTCCGTACACGTGCCGGGCCGTGGCCACCAGCCGCCGGCGCAGCCGGAGCCGCTCACGGGAGCCGCGGATCACGCCCGCCTCGCCTACCGCCGTGGTGCCCTGGTGGAAACAGGTCGCGTGAACGCGTTGCGCCCAGCCGGTGTGCTCGGCGCGCAGGTCGTGATACAGCTCCAGCAGTGCCCGCCACTCCAGCACCTGTGACGGTGGGATGTAGCACTCCGGCAACCGCCCGGCCGCGAGCAGCTCCCGCTGCAGCCTGGCGTCGGCCTTGTCCGTCTTGGCCCGCCGCTTGGGTCCGCGTAGCGCAGAGGTCTCGGCCGGCTCGGCCAGATGCGGCTCGA
>JAHRHA010000376.1 GCA_020027875.1 Micromonosporaceae bacterium
TGGCGGCGACACTGTCCCGGATGGTCGGGGCGGACGTGCCGCTGCTCGGCCAGATTCCACTCGACCCGCGCGTGCGCGAAGCAGGTGACGCCGGCACCCCCATCGTGCTCACCGATCCCACCGCCCCCGCCGCCGTGGCGCTCAGCGCGGTTGCGGACCGGCTGGCCGTCCGCCGGGAGACCCTGGCCGGCAGGTCGCTGGGCTTGCGCCCCTCGGCCCGCTAACCCTCCCAAGATCGCCAACTCTTCCCCAAGATCGCCGCAACGGCCGGGAAGTTGCTGTCTCAGCACTGCGTCGGTGGGGCACCGCGACGAGATGGTTGATCTCCACGCCGATCATCGCGGCGCGCCCCGGCGTTCGGTCATTTCGACACCTTACGGCCACTGTGGACCGCATCGCCCGCTGGCTGACCTACCCGCCCTCGCAGGCCTCCACCGGTCGCCCTGGCCGCCTGCCTCGCGCTCACCTGCCGGGCGGCGCAGGTAGCCGGCGCGCTGCCCTACCGGCTCGTGTAGACCGGTTACGTGACAGGCGCGGGCCTGCTCGAGGAGCAGCTGTCTTTCCCGTGCTCTGCGGCGCGGAGCGGGTGGCTACCCGGCTGCTCAGCCAGGCGCCGGATCACCGGGCGGGGGTTCGACTCGCGCTATAGCCGCACCGCCCCAGCCCTCAGCCCGTGGGGGCACTTCCTTTGTGCTGGCACGAGGACTCCTTCCATCAGTCCATGATCGAAACCCTCCGGACTACGGGGGAACCTCACCGGCCAGTTCGCCGGGGATGCGCCGGTAGCCCCACGTGGGATTGTCGGCGGCCATCGCGAGCACGCTCTGGCGGACCTACGGCCGGGTGGAGGGTCGGCCGGGGCAACGGTGCGCCCGGGTTCAATACCGTTTGACCAGGTGAGGGTGCCAGCGTACGAGGGTCGCTGGCGTGATGAACGTGATGAACACGTGCAGCCGACGGGCCTCGGGCAGCAGGTCGGCCAGGTGGTGATCACGGCCCGGTCCGCCCGGGACCGGCGTAGGCATTTGATCTTGCGGTGCTGCACCGCGACCTCGTGGCGCAGCGGGAGGATCTCGACGGTCTTGACGGAGTCGTTTCGGGACAGCACGGGCAAGCCGGCTGAGGAGGGTGGCACCGACCGCCTCGTCGTTGCGTCCAGTGCTGGCGAGTGCCCGAGGGCATCGATCTTGCTTTTGAACATGTTGCCTGGATCTCTGGGTCGTCGCAGCGGCTGTCGTAGTCGGTGCCGCCGAACCGGCCGCTGCCAGCTCCGGCTCCCCGTCCGGTCCGGTACGACACATCAGTCCACACCCGACAAACGCCGACCGCGGCAGCCCTCCATAGGAGCCGCCCCGGCTCCACGATCGTGAGGAGGCTAGGGCGCACGCGGTTCGCTCTGATCTATGAGGTCGCGGCGTTCGGGCGGCGAGGCCATACGCGCCGTAGCGCCCGCCCGTTGCGGCGCTCGGGTTCGCGGTGGAGATCGCGGCCCGCGAGCTCCATGGTGGAGCCTCGGCCTCGTGGACGAGCCGGTCGGCGTGCTCAGCGACGCTGGTCGCTGTGACGGGCAGGGGCGCCGCCCTGCGTCGGACACCTGGAGGTGAACGGCGCCAGTCTGCGGCGCAGCCGCGCCTGGTCGACAGGGCCGGTGATGACAATGGACTGAAAGGGGCAACGCGCGACTAGGTTGACCCTTGGAACGCCAGCCGTGCACGGCCGCGTAGCCGAGGTCGGCCAGTTCAGCGTCGAGGTCCGGGTCGGGCCGGTAGTCAATCACGGTGATTGCGGTCGCCGACGGCTCCGGGCGGCATCGCCGAACGGTCGTTCCGGCGCAGAAGCGATGAGGCATATCCGCCAGCCCCGGCATGGGCTGATGGGGGCGCACGTACCGCGAGGCGGGAGCGGGCCAGCACCGCCAACACGGCCTCGCGGTACGCCCACCCGGTCAGCTGCGCGGTTGTGTTCCCCCGCCGGCAGCGACTAACGTCAGCGCCTCGACCGCAGCACCGGCGGGGACGAGCGGCGATCGCCATGCCAGCGGCACATCCATCGCAGCCCTCTCGAAAAGATCATCCGTGCGGCGACCACACCCTCGCCGAGGCGAGCGTGAAGGTTGCCGTAACCGCTCGCGACATCGCGATGTCGGGGTGCGTTCGGCCCCGACGTAAGGCAGTCAGCAGGAGGGCAAGAACCTGCCCGGCGGCTTCGCGGTCGACGGCGCAGTTGTCCTTGCCGCCCAGCAAGGAGTTCCAGAGCCGGGCCGGGTTCGCAAACGCTGGTGTCGATTGTGCCCACTTGCTCCTTGGTGACGTGGACGAGCTGTTGGTCACCTGGGGCACCCTTCCGCGCTTCGCTGTGCCATGGCTGGGCATGGCCGTAGGGGCGCCGCTTCGCGTCCGCGAAACGCCGCCTGTGGCTCTCGTAAACTGGGTTGTGGGGTCTGAGGTGTGGTTTTGTGCGTGCCTCGGCCGGTCGGTGCGGGGATTCTGCCGGTCGTGATCGTGTCCTTCGGGTATGTGATC
>JAHRHA010000377.1 GCA_020027875.1 Micromonosporaceae bacterium
CCCGGAGGCGTCAACACGTGTACCGAACATGTGTCTACTCTATCGGGACCCACCGACAATTCCGGGCCGCAACACGCCCACAACGACAGTGGGTTTGGCCGCGGACATACGCTGTACACAATGGAGCCGGGCGCATCGCGCCCTGACAGGACGCGGTCGAGACGCTGAGAACCGCGAGGTGCCGACAGCGTGGGTCGACGCTGACAGCGCGTACCCGCAGTTCAGGTGCCCGGGACATCGTGCGACCGCCGGCGCGTGACAAACCGAAGTCCGTTCCGTGGGGCGCACTCAGCCGACGTGCTGGCCGATAACCCGAAGAAGCGCCGGCAGCCCCGTGAGGAGCGCGACCCGCTCGGTGTGGGTCATCGCCGCGACCCGGCGCTCTTACCGGCTGTGCGCGCACCGTCGAGGTCGCCGAGTACGGTTCGCGCCAAGGCCAGCGCGGTGCGCGTTAGCCGAGCCGTGGTACGGCGGCCCAGCGCCAACGCAGGTGGCATCGCGGCCGAATCAACCGGATCTGTTTGACATGCAGGTGATCGTGAGGCTCCTATATGGTCAGTTCAAGCGTTCGAGTGCTGCAGAGCGCCCTTCGCGCTCCGCCCCTACGCCGGTAGCGGACGGTCGTCCACGATTTGCTTCATGACGAGTGTCGAGTTCAGCCGTTGGATGCCAGGGAGCGCGGCTAGCGTGTCGTCCTCCAAGCGCTGGTATGCGCCGAGGTCGGCAGTAACGATGCGCAAGAGATAGTCGGGGTCGCCGAAGAGTCGCTGGGCTTGCACCACGTTCGGGATGCCGGCGACTGCTTCTTCGAACCCCAGGAGGGTTTCACGATCCTCTTGGCGCATGGTGACGAAGACGAGTGCCTGGAACTTAAGGCCGACGGCGTCAGGGTCCACGAGCGCACGGTAGCCACGGATCGTTCCGCTACGTTCAAGCTCTCGAAGCCGACGGTGGCACGGCGAGACGCTCAGCCCCACGCGCGTCGCCAGCTCGGTGACTGTGAGACGACCGTCTTCCTGGAGTGCAGCAAGGATTTTGCGGTCAACGCTGTCCATGGGGCAGATTCTTCCACGGATTGGCCTTGCCGTGGCGAAACTTGGAAGCACCTTCGGGCAAATCGGCGATAGTTTACCGCTATCGCCGTTCCGAGGAGATGTTGTTTCATGGCCGCCAGTTCCGTAATCGCCTTCTGGGCCGTTGCGCTCCTGCTCATCGTCGTCCCGGGTCCTGACTGGGCTTTCACACTCAGCGCAGGGCTGCAAGGCCGCTCCGTCCTTCCGGCTGTCAGCGGCCTCGTGCTCGGCTACGCTGCAATCACCATCGTCGTTGCGGCTGGAGTCGGCGCCCTTGTCGCCGGATCCCCGGAGATCCTGACCGGTCTCAGCGTCATCGGCGGCGCCTACCTGATGTGGCACGGTGCGATGACCGTCGCCAAACCCTCTACACCGAGCACCTCGGCACACGATCCCGTCAGCACGGACTGGAACACGTTCATCAAAGGCGTCGGCGTCAGCGGCCTCAACCCCAAGGGCTTACTGATCTTCCTCGCGTTGCTTCCTCAGTTCACCAACCCACATTGGAGCTGGCCCGTCGCCGGACAGATCGGCATTCTCGGGCTGACCTTCACCGCCACCTGCGCGGCCTTCTACCTGTCCCTCGGGTCTTTCGCGCGATTCGTCCTGCACGCCCGACCGGCCGTCGCCCGCGCCGTCAGCCGCTTCTCAGGAGCCGCAATGATCGCCATCGGCGCCACACTGGTCGTAGAGCGATTGGTCGCCTGAGCAGCCCCACGGCCGCAAACGTCCGCTAGTAACACCCGGCGCGGCGTCGGGAGCTCGTTGCTCGCCGATGTGCTGGGAGCGGCCGGCCGGGCCGGCTACACCCACGCCGCGCTCGACACCGACACCGACAACCGCACCGGCGCGGCGGGCATCTACGCGAAGGTCGGCTTCGTCATCGACCAACGCATCGTCGTCTCCCGCAAAACCGTCTGACCGCCCACTGCTCAATAACGCCGACGCTCGGTCCTACCCTGCTGCCCGGCTCGTACCGGCTCGGACACCACCCACACCGCGAGGAGGAAGCCGCCGCAGCCCAGGAGCAACCGTCGACCGAGTAGCCGCGAGTGGGTATGCGGGACACTGATCTGGCAGCGGCCTGGCGCGGCCTGGCCTGCTGGATGAAGACTGTCCCCGTGGGTTCCGCAGAGCAACTGCACGCGCACTGGCCAGAACATCTTCCCGTGGGTGCGTTTCGTGTCGTGCGGTGGAGCGCGCGTTACGACCAGACGGTCATCTTCTACCGGGACACCATCGGGCTACCCGTCCTAGAAACCTTCCACAACAGCTATGGCTTGGACGGGACGATCCTTGGCTTACCAGGCGGCCCGGTTCACTTAGAGATCGTCCGTTCGAGAGATGCGCCGCAGCCGGCACCCGGGCGTGATCAGCTTGTGTTCTACCTGCCGGATGTTGCCGCCCAGGAGCGCATCAAGGCACGGCTCGCCGGCGC
>JAHRHA010000378.1 GCA_020027875.1 Micromonosporaceae bacterium
TGCTGGCTCAACCTCCAGGAGGGCTGGTGGCGGCTGTTTCGCCGCGAAGCCTTTGCCGGGCAGTCGTTTGCCACCCCTGAGGAGATCACCCTGGCCACCTGGGTCGCGACCTGCCAGCTCAACGCCCGCGCCCGCCCATGGATCTGGGGCCGACCACCACCATCCCCACGCCACCGACGCCGCGCCTTCACCTACCGGATCTAAGGAACGTAGCATTAAGTGCTCACTTCGCGTCCAGTTAAGCGCTCACTTCGCGTGCCTGCACTGGTAGGCCGACGCCAGCGTCGCCGAGCAGCCGTCCCAGAGCGACGACAGTCGCGGAACCTTATTTCTCCACGTCGACACGGTGCTGCTCCGACGCCTGTACGTGCTGTTTGCGCTCGAGGTCGCCAGCCGCCAAGTCCATATTCTGGGAGTGATGTCAAACCCGACGGGATGGTGGGTCGCGCAGCAGGGCCGCAACCTGCTCATAGACCTTGGGGACCGCGTGGGCAGTTCAGATTCCTCATCCGCGATCGCGACGCGAGGTTCACCGACAGCTTCGATGCGGTCTTCGGCTCCGAGGGTGTCCAGATCCTGCGCACACCGGTGCGGGCACCGCGGGCGAACGCGTTCGCGGAACGGTGGGTGGGCACGGTTCGTCGTGAGGTGCTGGATCGGATGCTGATCTTCGGCCGACGCCAGCTGGAGATGGTGCTGGCGAGCTATATGGCGCACTACAACGAACATCGGCCACACCGCGCGCTCGGGCAGGCCTCACCGCTCACGGCCGTCCCACTGACCACTCCAACAGCGGACATGCGGGTCGTGCGGGTCGATCGACTGGGCGGGCTCATCCACGAATATGCTCAGGTCGCATGACGCGGATGAAATTTTCGGCACCCACAGGGTCGAACTTCATGGGCAGTTCGACCTAGGCGCGTTCGCGTCGGCGATGAGGCGAGCCAGGACGTCCGGACTGCTGGGTAGCTCGAAGTGGTTGACGCCCGGATTGTCGGTCAGGCTGAAGTGCCAGCAGCTCATCGCACTCCAGGCATTGACCGCGTCGTTCGTGATGTCCTCTTGGTTGATGTCGCCGTCGCGCGTGAAGAACTCGGTCGTGCCGGTCACCAATTGACCGACGGTCAGATCGGTCAGTCCGAGCCCAACGAGGGTGTCGATGCCGGAGCCCTTCTCGGCGTAGACGTCAACGTTGGGAAAGTGGGCCGGGTCGGCGAACGGGACGCCGCCGATGTAGTAGTTCGCGATCGGCTTCACCCAGGATAGGCCGGCATCGTCGAACAGCCGCGGATAGTCCTGGGGAGTGTAGAACGTATCGGTCGACTGGTCGTGAATGATGATCTCGTCGTCGTGGAAGATCCGCGGGTCTGACGCGGTGATGAACGTCGACGGGTGGGAGAGGAACATCCGCGCGCTGCTGACGGCGTTCTCGGGCGTCGCCGGAAAGCTCAGGTCGGGAATGTTGACGCCAACGAACATCAAGGCATAGCCGAGCCCCTGGCCCGGGAAGTTGCCTGCCAGCGGCGTGAAGCCGTGGATGTATTTACTCTTCCAGGCCTGGCTCGTGTGGGTGAGCAGGTACTGGATGTAGATCGGCCCGTTCGAATGGCCGACGAGGTGGACGGGACGCCGGCCGTTCTCGCGGTAAGTCTGCTCAATGAGGTGCTTGCTCCGCTGCAAGAAGCCGCCCATGTCCGGCGTCAGTCGTGCGTCATAGCCCGCGACTCGAATGTCCTTGCCGCGCGTGTAGCCGACGGTCTCCAGCGCCTCATACATCGGCTCGTAGAATGGCGCACTGGCCGGCTCGCCGTAGTCAGGGATGGAGACGGTGACACCGCGCTGCTCGTGAAACCGGAGGCGCATCGGCTTGTGGGAGTGGCGGTCGTAGCGGAGCGTCATGAGCTCGTCGCGGCAGACCTGCGAGAAGGCCGGGCCCGGGTCCTCAAAGACGAGATCCTCGAAGGTGCCCGAACGCGCGCAGTCCGGGTCCGTGGTCTGGTGCATGACGGTGAAGGTGAGCCGAGTGAAGTGCCAGGCGGGGAAGAGGACGATCGGTGTCACGCCCGGACCGGCGGGTTTCCCGGTCGCCGTTGCGGGCATCAAAAGCAAAAGCCCGGCGACGATCAGGGCAACCCGCACAGGGAGCGCGCGCATCGATCCGCCCAAGCCGTTCATCCAGGCCTCCCCAAACCGTCCCGGCGGCGCATGAGGCGTTGACTCTAGGTCGGATCGGCATCGTGCTCAAGACCCGTCGCGGGGAGGCGAACACCGTCGGCGTTCAACACCTGCCGAGACCGCGCGGCATCGCGGATCTGAGGCAGGCCGTCGATCACGCGCAGCTCCTCGGCAAGGTCGGTCCGCGCCGGCTGCCCACCGCTAGGCCCGAGAAACCAACCGTCGCGTCGGTTGTACGACTGGCAGCCAGGAAGCGCGGCAATCCGGCGTCGGAGCGGCGGGCGCCAGCCAGTGCAGCCAACACCACCCCGCCGGCCAGCCTTGCCAGCGTGCC
>JAHRHA010000197.1 GCA_020027875.1 Micromonosporaceae bacterium
GCGTACGGCACGCCGCCCTCCTCGTGCTGCCGCCTCCGACGCTAGCGCCCAGGCGCAGCGTCCGCTCACCCGCATAACGCACTCAATTCGACAGATGAGCGCGCTTCGCGGCATGAGCGGATGCTGCGACACGATGTCGCACGTTATGAGTAAGTTCGTCGATTGGAGGTTCGGCGTGATGCCGAAGACGTGACTCGGGTCAGTGTTCCAGACCTGTCCCCGCCCTGACGTGCGTGGCCGGTAACGGCTGGGTGCGAAGCTCAGGGGAAAGCCCAAGGGCACCCGTTCCGACCGGGTGTCACAGGCGAGGGGAAGGCCGGAAGGGTGAATGACCCTGAATCCTTGTCGATGCCTCGTCATCATGACATCCCGGGTCGGTCGGCAGCACCGGGGTGATAGGGGCCGGCCGCTGTGAGGCGGCAGGCGGCGACCGCGGACGTCCCGATGGTCGTAGGAACACCGTCGCCCCCGGGGTAAAGAGGACACCCGACCCGGCCGCATCTCATGCGTGTGGAACGTGGAAACCCCGTCAGGGTCCGGTGGCGCCGCCTGGGCGCTGCCGGTCAGCCGACCGTAAGGAGAGCCCAATTCCCAGGCGGGAACAGGACGCCCAAGAAGCCAACGCCGGCAGCCGAAAGGCAGCGGGAAAGCGCGACGCCTCACCGGTCCTCTACCGGTGGTCTCGTATAACCGGCCGGATACCGGGCCTGGTGCCCGGCCGCGAAAGCGGGCTGACGTGAGGCGGGTGAACCTTGACGACGAAGTGCTGAAGTTTGCCGGAGCCGAGGGACAAGTTAGACGCCCATGAGGTGAACGGAACCAAGGACGCGATCCAGTAGCTGTACTGCGAGGACAGCGTACGGCGGCGCCAGCCCAGGATCGTCAAGGTTTGCTTGAGCCGGATGCTCGGTGACGGGCACGTCCGGTTGTATGTCTCGTGCCTGGTTATGTTGAGGGACGCCACCGGCGTGACCGGATCCTCCTGCAACGACGCGATGTCCGGCAACGAGCGCTCAACATAATCAGAGGCCGTCGAGGAAGGCGAGGAGGGTGTCGGAGGGCCGGTATCTGCCGGGCTTGACGCCGAGTGGCGCGGTCCGGGCGATGGCCTTCTCTTTAAGCGCGGGGTCGGCGTGTTCGTAGATGTGGGTGGTCAGGGTGCTCTCGTGGCCGAGCAGCAATGCGATGGTGGCGATGTCGACGCCCTTGGCCCGCCAGAGCATCGCGGCGGTGTGGCGGAGCGTGTGCGGGGTGACGCGTTTGGCCGTTAGCGACGGGCAGTCGGTGGCTGCCGTGTCGGCGTGCTTGGAGACCAGTAGTCCGACGGTGTAGCGGCTGAGCTGTCGGCCTTGGCGAGTCGGGAACAGCGGGTCCTCGGGCGCGCCGCAACGTTCGATGAGCCATTGACGCAGGACCGCAACGGTCTCGCCGGTCAGCGGCGTTGCACGTTTCTTGCGTCCCTTGCCCAGGACCCGGATGTGGCGGCCGGTGCCGAGGTGGACGTCGCCGACGTGCAGGCCGACGAGCTCGGAGACGCGCACGCCGGTCTGGATCATCAGCGTCAGCACTGCGCGGTCACGGCGGCCGAGCCAGGTGCCGTGGTCGGGCGCGGCGAGCAGCGCCTTGATCTCGTTGAGGTCGAGGTAGCAGACGGTGTTGCGCTCGTGGCGCTTGGTCGGAATCGCCATCACCCGCGCGATCGTGTGCGCGTGCTCGGGATGTTCGAGCGCAGCGAATCGGTAGAACGAGTGGATCGCCCCGAGGCGCGCGTCGCGGGTGCGCGCACTGTTGCCGCGATCGCGTTCGAGATGGGTGAGAAAGGCGCCGATCAAAGGCGCGTCGAGGTCGTCGATGTCCAGCTCGAACGGCTGCTTGCCGGTCTGGGCATGCGCGAAGCGCAGCAGCAGTTTGAACGTGTCGCGGTAGGCGGCGATGGTCTGCGGGCTGGAGTTGCGCTGGGTGATCAGCCGGTCGGTGAAGAACGCCTGCAGCGCGGGCGCGATCGCCGTCATGACAGCACCCCGGGCAGCTGCTCCAGACGTCGGCCGATCAGCTCGAGCAACTCGGGCACCGCCTCCAAGTACCAGTAGGTGCTGGCCGGGTCGGTATGCCCCAAGAACGTGGACAGCAGCGGCATCCGCCGGTCGATGTCCTCACCGGCGCGATACCAGTCGAGCAGCGTGTGCACGGCGAATGCATGCCTGAGGTCGTGCGGACGGGGCCGGACCCGGGTGCCGCGGCCTTCCAGACCGACCTTGCCGATCAGCTTGGTGAAGGTCTGATTGAGCTCTGCGCGGGCCATCCGTCGTCCCCTGGCGGAGATGAAAACGCCGGCGTGCAGGGCGTCGGGAAGTGAGCGTCGCGCTGACCGGCGTAGGCACGAAGCGCGCTGACCGTGCTCTCGTGCAGCGGGACCTCTCGCTGCTTGTTCTGTTTGCCCGCGCGCACGTGCAGCGCGCCGTGGGTGAGGTCGACGTCTTGGCGGTCGAGCGCGAGTGCCTCCCCGGGGGCGACAGCCGGTGACGCCCAGCAGCCCGATCAGCGTCTCGTGACGTGCCGCGCGCAGCGGTGGCCTGAGCTCCCGCGCGGCCGCCATCAACGACGCGATCTCCTCGTCAGAGTAGATGTATGGAGCGATCCGCGGACGGTGCCCGGGCAGCAGGTCTATGGGCGGGACCTCGCTCGCGGGGTCGATTGTGGCCAGGTGCCGGGCGAATCCGCGGGCGACCGTGAGCCGTTGGCGCCACGTGTGAGGGTGCGCATTCACGGGGATCCGCGCCCAGGCGAGCGCCAGCTCGGTGGTGATCCTCTGCGCGCCTGCCCGTTCGAGGAACTCGACGAACCCTTCGAGAAGCCGCCCGTCCTGGGGCATCGCGAACCCGAGCCGGCGCCGGATCCGCAGATAGTCCTCCAGCGCCGCATGCGCTCAAAGGCCTACACACCCGAGTAGTTGAGATCATCGTGGTTCGGCTGCGGGCCAAGTTCCGAGGTCGGCTGATCGGGTCTCGCGCCGGCCGTGGGGTTGAACCGTCGGCGGCGGCGGCGCGTGAGTCCGTACGGACCATCCACCCAGCAACACATCCACATCTCAGTAGTGCGACGGCGTATGCGAGGAGCGAGAGATGAAGAGATGGCTCATGATGAAGAGATGGCTCGTGTTGATCCTCGGGTCGATCATCACGATCGGCCTGATCGGGACCGGGTCAGCGGCAGCAAGCTCGAACGGAAAGAAATCATCCAGTTCCAGACGATGGTTGGCGTAGCCGGACCGTTCGTGGGCTCGACCAACCCCATCCGTGGAATCAACGGCGGCGGCCTCCCATGGCAGATCGACGACGCCTCGGGCAAGCTGTCGAGCAGCGGCAAGCTGGAAGTGACGGTGCGAGGGCTGGTCCTGCTTGACGGGCCACCCGTCCCCGAGGCGCTGCGAGGCACGAATCCGGCGGCCAACTTCCGGGCGATCGTGAGCTGCACAACCACGATCGGCGGCGCCCCAGCCACGGCCAATGTCGCGACCGATCCCTTCCCTGCCACGGCCACCGGAGACTCGGAGATCGAGGCACAGGTCAACCTGCCCACCCCGTGCCTTGCCCCGATCATTTTCGTCGGGCCATCACCGACCACCTGGTTCGCCATTACCGGTCAGGGTTAACGACGGGAGGGCGGTCCGCGAGGTCGCGATCCGTTCTCGGCAGTGGCCACGAGCTGTTGGCTTCACGCAACACGCTGAAGCAGAGGACCCGTCACAACGACGAGGCCCCAGTGGCGCAACCACGTCGAACCGCGTTGGCAAGTGGCCAGCCGCCTCGATCACGAGCGAGCTGTCGAGCTGGCTGCCGGGTTGATCAGGCATGAGAGGACGTATCAGATGCACCTGAAGCCCGCGGCCCGTCACCACCCCGACCGCCATCACCCGGGACCGGCCAGCCCGAGCGGCCTTGGCCAGCAGCGGACGCATCACGTCGATCTTCCGGTCGCCCTTACGGAACCGGATCACCGGATCCTCCGCTCGTGGGCGAAGCGACGCACCTCGTCCCGGAACCGGGTGCCGATCTTCTCAAAGATCGCCGGCGAGGCGATCGGGTAACCCAGATGCCGGGTCAGGAAATTCGCCACCTGTCCCGATACCTGCAGGTTCGGCACGTCCCCGTTGAGATAGATCCGATCCAGACACTCAATGTCCAGACCCACATGACCATCCAGCAGATCGTTGATCGTCACCGGCACCTTCACGACCCCACAGGGTGCCGCAACCTCACCACCAACGCCAGCCCACCATCTCGGCGGTCAGAGGCGAAGCCTCATTAGGTTCTCGACTCAAGTCGGGTCCGATGTGTTCGAGCCGCCGATGGCACCTGCCTTGCTAAGGTCGGCTCGTGCGCGACCAGGGTTACCATCCTGGATTGGATGGCGTCCGTGCCGTGGCAATTCTTCTGGTCCTCGGCCAGCACGCACCGACTAGGCCGCTCATCGACGGCTTCGTCGGTGTGACCGTGTTCTTTTGTCTGTCGGGGTATCTCATCACCACCCTTTTGGTCCGCGAACTCCAAACCGGCACCATCGATGTGCGCGCGTTCTATCGCCGACGCGCGGCGCGCCTCGGCCCGGGGTTGGTGACGGTCGTAGCGGCGACGATCGTGGTGCTGCTCATAGGTCGACTCATAGGTCGACAAGACCTCAGCGTCGGGCAGATTTTTGCACCCGCCGGCGCAGCTCTTGCATATGCAACAAACCTCTTTGACTGGACCGGCCACTCTTTCGCCACTAAGGACTACTTCAACTACACATGGTCGCTCTCGGTCGAAGAGCAGTTCTACTTGCTGTGGCCGTTCGCACTACTCTGGGGCTATCGTCGCAATCCTCGGCTGTTCGCCGCGCTCACCGTGTCGTTCATCGCAATCACCCTGGCGCTTGACCTCTACCTCGGCCTGAGTCGAGAGGTGAAATACGATCCGCATGAGTATTTCGGGAGCGACACAAATGCGCTGCCTATCCTAGTCGGCTCATTGCTCGCGATTGTTGTTCACAACGATTGGCTGTCCCGGACGGTTCGGTATCTTGCTCCCTGTGCGCTGCCAGCCGTTGCCCTCCTGCCCGTCCTGGCATATCGGAACGACACCTATCGTTGCTCCCTGGTGACCGTCGCGGGGACTGGACTGACGCTCGTGATGTTGATCGGTGTCGTGACGCGGCCGCGATCGGCCGTTGGATCGCTGCTGGCAAGTGGCCCAATGCGGTGGCTGGGCGAGCGGTCGTATTCGATCTATCTCTGGAATGTCCTGGCGCGAATCGCGATACTCTATACGCTCGGACCTACGGTAGTCGGTGATATCGCCTGGATTGCCATGTTCGTCGTGCTGGCCGAGGCGAGCTTCCGGTTCGTTGAGCGCCCGCTGCGGGCTAAATTTGCGCGGAGATCTGGCGCGTCCGGGCCCCCGAATTGCGGTCCAGTTGGTGTGAGAGTGCCGCGCGCGTTGCCACCCGCTGTGGGAGTGCGGATGCCTGGTAAGCGGTACTCGACTGAGCAGATAGTGGCGAAGCTGCGGGAGGCCGAGTGGCTTCAGGGGCAGGCGCGAGCATCCCGGTGGGTCTCGCTGCACGCTCATCGGCATGAGCGAGCGACTCGCGGCATGAGAGTAATCGTCCGAGAGCACCGGAACGGGAGTGAATCGTCGCGGAACCCGTCGTGCGCTTGCGGTTTCGGGCCGCCGACTGAGCAGCTAGCCGCGCTAGTCGTGCCTAAGGAGAAGGCGGCCTGCTTGCTGCATGGCGGTTTGGAAGCCGAGTGTGCCCACATCGACGTACGGCAATCGTTCCTTGCGGCACTCGGCGTGCAGTTGATGGCTCCGTTGTCGAATCCAGGCTGCCGCCTCGTCGAGTTCCGTGCGCGATGCCTGGGTCTCATGTTGGGGTTTTGGGCCGCGGTAGCTGGCAAGGTCGTCGGCGGAGAAGGTGCGATGGCCGAGGAAGCATGCTCGGACACTTGTCCCCGGGAGAGCGGCCTTTAGGCGCGCGGGGTACGTCGGCGCCAGTTCGAAGCCCTCGATGAGGAACTGCTCGGCTTCCTCGACGCACACGCCGGCGGCTTGTTCGATGTGTGGGTACATGAGTTCGGCCAACCGCGTGGCGTCGACGGGGTCTTGGTCGACGGCGTCGAGCTCGGGCAGGACTCGTCGCAGCACTGTCCGGATCACGTCGCTCGGAAGCCATGGGATCCCGTCAGTTGCCAGGAGTCGCTGAGCCAGCGTGGACTTACCCACCCGGGGTGCGCCACCGAGGAGGTAAAGGATGCGGCCAGTCATGGCGGCATTCTGCCGACTGATCCCAGGGACTGCTGGCCGAGCCGTGTGATTGACGACGCCACGGGCAGGAACGCGGGCGTCGGCCGGGAAGCCACGTGCGGCAGAAGCGGACGTCCGGCGGCAGGCACGTAGTGATGCCGCAGCTGGCTGCCAGGATCTGCCTATGAGGTTCGTCCGCCGACGTGGTATTCGCTTCTACGGTGCTGTCCGGACTGCGGGCACGATTGGCGAGAACATCCCGGTGGTGCCTTCGGAGAACCGGGCGAAGGAATCTGCGGGGAGTGTCTGTACGAGGTTGAGCACGATCAGCGACAGACTGACGCGGAGCCGTGTCGCAGGCTGGCCGCCTCGCCGCCGAACGGATCAAAGCCGTAGACGCCGCAGGAGTCGATCAGTGCAACGGTCTGATCGGGCAGTCCGGGAAGGCGCGCTTCGCGGCAAATGAGCGCGCCTGGGCCACGCCTTCGACGGCGTGACGTTGCCGAGTTGCTATGTGGGCAGGCGCCACACTCGCAGGAGACCTCCCGGCTCCGAGCAGGCCAGAACGGCCCGGCGGGCCATGCAGTTCAAGCCGGTACCGGCGACGCTGCCCAACGGATGTGGGCGGCCATGTTCGTCCACAATGGTGAAGCCGGTGCGCTGTGGCCCCAGCTGCAAGAGTAGAGCCCGCCCGCTGTCGGGCCAGTCCACCATGACCGAGTCGGGGAACGTGGTGACGGTACGGCCGTTCGTCGGGTCGATCAGGAGCACGACCTTGCGTGACCCGGCCGGCAGGCGCTGGTCGGTCGGGGG
>JAHRHA010000198.1 GCA_020027875.1 Micromonosporaceae bacterium
CGCGGTCCGCGAGGAGGACATGCCTGTCACCGTCGCGGCCGCCGGGTTCGGCCTGTCCCGGCAGTCCTTCTACCAAGCCGCGGCCGCGCTCGACGGGGGAGGCTTGCCCGCGCTGGCGCCGGCCAAGCCGGGTCCCACGGGCGGGCACAAGCTCACCGACGAGGTGTGCGCGTTCGCCGAAGACGTCCTGGCCGCCGACCCCGCCCTGCGAGCCACAGACCTGATCGGCCCGATCGAGGGCGCCTTCGGCGTGCGCGTGCATGCCCGCTCGATCGAACGGGCGCTGGCCCGGCGTCGAGGGCAGCGATCCAAAAGCGGCTGACGTGTCCACCCGCATAGGCAGAAGGGAGCAAGACCCGTCCCGGCCGGTACCCCCATCACCTGACCCCGCGGCCGGTCAACCGAGCCCCGCCGCGATCCCGGCCAGGCCCACGCCCCCGGTGCCGGGCCGGATGCCCGGTACGAGCACCTGCGCCACGCAGCCCTGCACGGCCGTGCCGAGGCGTTCCCGCTCGGCCTGGCCGTGTTGACCCGCCAGGGCCTCACCGCGTGGACACGCACCCTGGCCGAGCTCACCCCCACCCCGACCGCGCCGACCCCGGCAGCAACTGACGCGCCCACAACTCTGCCCGCCACGTTGACCCGCGAGCTCGTCAACATTCTCGCGGCCCTCACGCTCGTGTCGACCTAAACCCCCCTCCTGACCACCCGACGACGAGAAAAGGAGCCCGCACCCATGCCCGCAGACTCGCCCTCCAAGGTGACCGCCGCCCATCTCAGGAGAGAGGCCTACCTCTATGTCCGCCAGTCAACGATCAAACAGGTACTCAACAACACCGAATCCGCCCTTCGCCAATACGACCGACGACCAGGCCGCCCGGGACCGCTACGGCCGCAGCGCCCGGCAGCTGCGCCGGCTGCGCCAGGCGGTGTTGTCGGGGGCTCTGCGCCGCCGAGCCGAACAGCTCGGCGTCGACCTACCAGCAGAGTTCGTCGATCGACCCATGGTGGGCCCGCCCACTGATCTGACCGACGGCCCAGACGGAGCCGGCGCCCTGGTGCCATTGGGATGAGGCCGTTCGGAGCGGCCGTGGGAGGCTGCGCACGGCGTGTCTGTATGGTCGCCCGCCGCGCTACACACGCACACCGAAGGCGTGACCGCCGGCCCGGAGGCAGGCCGTCATCTCGCGTGACGCGACCCAGCCGGCTCCAACCACGTCATGGTCCACGTGGTGCCGTCGACCGTACGCCGTTATCCGCCCGCCATCGTCCACATCGCTTGGCCCCTGCTGATGGCGTAGCTCTGGCGCGGTGGTGAACCCGCTCACTAGAGTTACGGTCACGCAGGGCAGATTCGGTTTCCCCCGTTCTTTGGGGGTAATCAGCTGGTCACCTGCGGCAGGTCCAGCTCAGAAGCTGTGATCAGTGGGTTCAGCCGCGCCACAGGTGTTGCAGAACTTGCGGCACGCATAGCCCATGGCGGTTGTGTCGCCGAGGGCCTCGCTGACTGACATAGCTCAACGGCCGACGCGATCACATTTGTCATCAGCCACGGACGAGCAAATGACGTCGGCGTCCGCCCTTAGCCAGGCTCCCTAGGGCGCATAGACCACCAGCCGCATCCGTGGTGGGCTTGTATGTTCGTCATTGTCTTGACGCGTGCGCGGGTCTGGGCCGTTGCTTGCGCCATTCGCGCCAGGTGAGCCACACCACAAACGCATCGAAGATCGTCAGGAAGATGAGCCAAGCCGTCGGCGTGAGGGCGATGCGGTAGAGCTGATACCCGATAAAGATGATCAGCGTGACGATCAGACACGGATAGGCCCACAGCTTGTTGCGCAACAGTGCGACCACGAGCACGACCTTGACGATGCCGTGCACGAGCAGGTAGGCGGCCGCGAAGCGGACGGCAGAGCCGGTCAGGCCGGCGCCGAAATGCAGCAGGCGGGTGGCGATCAGATCGTGCGGATCTTCGGACAGCTCATGCTGGGTGATGGCGACGATGAGGTGGTTGATGGTGCTCGGGCTGACGGCGAGCAGCAGCACGCCGCCGACCAACTCGAGCAGACCGTCGAGTCCTTTGGCGATGATGCTGATCTCGAAGGTGCGGTCGAGCAGGTCACGAGGCTTGAACCAGGTCATTCGGCCCGCTCACTCGCGCCGGCGCGTCGCGCCGGGACGGGGCCGAGGAGTCGTTGCATCACGCGCGGCTCGCCGGGCCACGCGGCCATCAACACGTCACGGGGCACCTGTCGACCGGCGTAACGCAGCGCGAGAGCCACTACGACGATGTCATCGAGCGGGCCGATGACCGGAATGAACTCGGGGATGAGGTCGATCGGGCTGGCCACCCACAGCCCGGCGACGATCACGGCGATCTTCGCCCTCCGCGGCACACGGGGGTCCTTGCGGAGGCGTCGCACGGTGGTCACGCAGTCGGGGATGAACGCGGCCAGGTCGCGCAGCAGCCCGGGTGGCAGGCGTTTGGCGAGCAGCATTAGCAGCCCCCAGGAGGCCACGATCACGGCGAGGGTGATGCCCAGGCCGATGAGCCAGTTCCGCATCAGCGCTCCTCCGGTCCTAGTGGTGTGTGCGCGGCGCGGTAGACCTCGTCGGCGTAGCCGTCGAGGACCGCCTCGCACCGCTTGAGTCGTTCTTCGGCGTCGACCCCCTCGCCGACGCCAAAGATGTCGCGGGCGCGAAGCTCACGCCACCATCGTCGCAGCCGGTCCAGGTTGTGCTCCTCCTCGTCAAGTTCGGCGACGATGAGTTTGCTGATGCGCAGTTCCTTGGCGATTTCGACTTCGAACTTGTCGCATTCGGAGGCGAACTCGGTCCACTCGGCGGCGCGGGCGGCGTTGAACTCCGCCACCAGTGCGTTCTCGTCGACCTCGCCCCGGGGCCGGCTGTCGAAGGTCAGCACCTGGCCGTCTGCGCGGGTGACCAGCTCGACCACCCGGTCCAGCCCGGCGGCGAAGACCGGTGTGGCGGGCAGCGCCCACACCCCGCCGCCGAGCGGGATCGCGCCGACCCGGCGCAGTTCCCGCCACACCCCAACCCGATGCCGTGACGGATTGGCCGGCAGACGGATCACCACCACCAGCCACCGCACCGCGGGCGACTCACCCGTCATGCCGTCGAATGTAACAGCTGCTACATTTCATCTAGTAGCGCACACAACCCGTGGACCGGTTCGCAGCCGGAAGCGAGCCAGGCTGGGCGCATCATGATGGAATGACAGCCGTGAGTACGGACGCGGGCTCGCGACGGCTCAGGCTCGCCGCCACGGGCGGTCTTACGTTCGTCGCCCTCTACGTCGTCCATCGCGTCCGGCAAGGCGGTGGACCAGACGGTGCCGACCCGGCCACGGTGGCCACATACAACGTGACGCATCGCGGCGCGTTGCTGGCCAGCGAGATCGCCGTCGGGCTGGCCCTGCTCGCGTTCCTAGCCTTCCTCGCCCCGCTGGCACCGCTGCTGTGGCAGGCCGGACACGAAACCCTCGCCGTCGCCCTGCTCGCGGCGGGCGTGCTGTTCGTCGCGATGGGCTTCGTCTCCCTGACCGCCGAGACCGCGCTGGTCGCCGTCGCCGACAGCAATCAGCCCGCCGCGATCTCCGTCCTCAACCAGTTTCAGGGGCGCGTACCCAACGTCCTGGCCACCGCCGCCTTGGCGGCCGTCAACGGACTCGCCGCGCTCCGCGCACGACTGGTACGGCGATGGTTGGGCTACGTCAGCCTGCTCGCCGCCGCGGTGTTTCTGCTCGGGTTCATCTTCAGCGTCGTCGGATCAACGCCCGAAGGAGGGCCCTCCATCTTCGGCATTGCCGCATTCATCGTCTGGATGCTCCTGGTGACGGCCGGACTGGCACGCGTGACAACGGAAACGTCGGCTGGAGCCTGACCTGCCCTCCCGCATTCGGACGATACGCACGGGCCTGTCAGTCCGCGTACGCTCTGCGGAACGCTGAGGACGAGCTCTACCCACCGGGTCTCTCGGGCTCTTCGGTTGCCCCGGTCGCAGCAGTCCCAGCTCAGACGCTTTGTCGGCCGGAGCGGTGCAGCGCCACAGGTGTTGCCTACCCGCGCGATTGAGCTGCCGAGGTCATCCTTCCCCCGTTCTCTGGGAGTATTCGTCGATTCGCAAGCCTGATGCCCTGGTCAGCGTGGGCCGGCGATGGGTCATGAGCCGCAACAGCTGTCGTGTTGCGTACGAACCGGGCGCCGTGCGACGGGCTTGCCGGATTGGCGGGAGGGATGGGGCCCGAAGGCGAGACTGGCACGTGTCCCGCGGGCGGCTACAGTTCCTCGCAAGCCGGACAGGTCAAGTTCCCCCGTGCTTGACCTGCCCGGCGCGGATCGCGGCCTGACGACGGACCGCGCGGCGAGTCGGATGGTCGGCCGGTCGGGCGTCGGTGGTCAGGCTCCGGCGGCGAATTCCTCGCGGTGTTTCGCCAGAAGAATGTCGATTACTGGGTCTCCGGTCGGGCCGGTGTGCCCGGTGGGTGCCCCGGCGGTGAGGAGCGTTTCGATGGTGCCGGGGTAGTCGCCGTCGTCGGCGTGGTTGTTCTTCAGTCCCCATAGGGCGCAGTCGAGCGGGGTGGGTCCGTCGTCGCCGAAGGCGCAGTCGTACAGGTTGGCGCCACGGTCGATGAGCAACCGCACGGTCTCTGTGCGTCCGTGCATGGCGGCTTGGTCGAGCGGCGTGAACTGGCTCCAGCCGCGGGTATCGACGTGCATTCCCGCATCGAGAAGTGCGGTCACGATGTGGGTTTGGCCGAGCAGTGCGAACTGGCCCAGGATCCAGCCGTAGTCGGTGCCGGTCGGCAGGCCTTTGGCGGGCGGCGGCGCCTTGGGGAGGTGTGCTGACTCGCCGCGCGCGACGGCCAGCACGGCCGTGTCGATGGGGTCGAGGTCGGCCGTGGCGCCGCGGGCGGCGAGCAGCTCGTAGGCGGCCAGGTGTCCGGACCGGGCGGCGAGGGCGAGGGGTTTGCGACCGACGTCCCAGCGGTCCCACGACAGGTTGGGGTCGGCTCCGGCGTCGAGCAGCATCGCGAGGATGGTCGTACTGCGGCCTCGGACGATGGCGTGGTGCAGGCAGGAATTGGCGTTGACGTCGACGTTCTTGTCGAGGAACCACTTCAGTCCCGCGACGTCTTCGAAGTCCAGCTTGTGCGCCACCAGCCGTTCGAAGCCGGGTCTGTAGAGCAGGTCAAGGAGCGCGATGTCGGACCGCTCGCACGCGTGGTAGAAGGCGTCCTCGTCCTTGGTGGCGCCGCGCTCGACGAGCATCCGGGCCAGCGGAACGTCGCCCCGTTCGACCGCGTCGAACAACGCGGACTGGCGGCCCTCCCCTCCCCATTCGATGGTGTGGCTGTCCGGGTCCGCGCCCGCGTCGAGCAGCAGCCGGGCACACTCGCGAACATCCGGCGCGATGCCGAGCGAGCGGCGCAGCAACACCAGCAACGGCGCCAGGCCGCCGATCGGAGCGGTCGCCGCCACCGCATCGGCTTGGACAAGCGCCGCCAGGGTCGTGGCGTCGCCGAGCACGAGCGCCCGTTCGGCGCCGTGCAGGCGGGTGGCCTGCACGTGGCGGACGAGCTTGGGCCAGCTGGCGAAGCCGTACTCGCGGGCGATCTCGTGCTGGGCACGGCTGAGCCCGCGGCGAGTGTCGCGGTTGCGTTTCTTGGCCCGCTTGCGCAGGTACTCCAGCGACGCGCGCGGTGGTAGATCAGGCACGGCGAACCCCTCATCTGCCCGTGTCCGCGCCGTCGGGCCGAGGTCCGTCGACTGTGTGCTTCGTACTGCCGGTGGGATAGTCCCTTTCCCGCGGACTGGGTGCGCCCGGCGACGCACCTGTGGATCCTACCGGGCGGGCCGTCTGGGGCGGGCTGCACGATCACTTCGGTCGCGACCGCATGCCGGCGCGATCGTCGGCGACCGGGCCGCCGACGCGGTTTCCAGCAACTCGTCGAGCCGGCGGGCCGGAGCGCGGAAGTCGCGGCCGCTGCCGCGTGGATGGGGGCACAGCGGCAAACGCGAGCAGCTACATGTCCACGCCGCAGCCCTTGCCTGAGCAGACGGCCGCCCAGAAGGCGTCACCGGGATGCGCCGCGGGCCGGTGGACGCCGTATGGAGGTGGGACGAAACCGTCGCCGGGGGGCCTGGTCCGGTCCCGCAAGGTCTCCGGTGTGGTCAGGCCGACGCGTGCGGCAAATCTGGTCGAGACGACGGGGCGTTTGCCCGAGCTGGCTGAGCTTGATCGTCGGCCCCGCGAGCGCGCCGCGTTGACCTTGTCGCTGCTCGTCGTCTCGCTCACGGTGTTTGCTTACATCTCTTGCGGTGCAAATCTCCGGGGTTGAGAGCAGGTGGCCGAAGATGTCGGTGCCCAGACGCAGCGCCTGCTCCCTCGACAAGACCACGCCGGACACGTCGCGGTGTGTCGCGCACCACGTGTCGGCGGTGTCGCGGCTGGTGAAGAAGTTCATCACCGTGCAGCACCGCTGCGCCGCCGGTGCGGCGCAGCCCTCGTCGGTGGTGGCTGGTGGGCCAGCGGCCGCCGGGCGTGGCGGCCGGTGTGGCTGCGCCGACGAACACCACGGCACTGCCCGGCCGCCATGTGGCCTGCCCGCGTTGGATCGACACCGCGATCTGCGCGCCGGTGACCGGGTCGGCCGACGTGATGGTGATGTTGCGGTCGAGCATGGCGGCGATGCCGAGGGCGTCGATCGCGCACATCGCGTACACGGTCGGGCCGGCGTCGATCGCCACCAGGTGCCCGGTTGATGCGGCGGGGAACGGGTACGCCGCCCGGATTTGCCCAGCCTCGTCGAGGCGGATCACGTCCTTGTGGTGCAGCTCGGCCAAACACGGCATCGGGCTCATGCCTGGCCGGCACGGCGTCGGCGAGTGCGCACCGGTCCGGGCCCTGGCCGGTGTCGGCGAAGCCGCGCAGGATCACCCGGTGCACCGCGCGGGCCGGCGGCGACACGGCGGCGATGCGGTCGCTGGTCACCCCGACGCCAGCTGCGGCGGGTAGCCGGGCTCGGACGGCGCCGTGGTCATCGAGGCCCCCCGTAGGT
>JAHRHA010000199.1 GCA_020027875.1 Micromonosporaceae bacterium
TCCCGTCCGCAATGGCATCGCCACCGATGCCACCCGCGCCGCGGCCGCCCGGTTCTTCACCACCAGAAACGTCTCAAACCCAGACCGTGTGGTCTCGATCACCAGGTCGATGCCGGGCTTGGCGTCCACATAGGTGGCCTTTGTGCCGTCCAGCACCGGATCCGGCAATACGCCGCGCCAGCCCACCGCGACCCGCTCATCACCCGAACCGAGCACGGCGAGGTCATGCTCACCCGCACCGACCGCACCCGAGATCACCAACCCCTCCGGATGCACTCCCGGCGCAACAGACCCATCCGGACGCCGTCGCAGGTTCAGATCGACCTTCGCCCATCCGCCCCGGCCGTCACGCACCCTGACCTGACCGGCATGGACCTCCGCAGACATGGTGCCATCGGCATTGGCCCACACCTCGGTGGTCTCCGAAGTCAACGAGGCCACACCCACCGGGCCGCCACACAGCCGGGCCGTCACCCGGGCCGCCCCCTCATCGGGACGCTCCGCCGGACAAGACGAGCGAGGCTCCGTCAACTCCGCCACCGCAGGCTCTGGCGCACGAACCAGCTCCCACATCGTCGCCACTAGCAACGAGGACAACACCATCGCCAACACAACCCGCCAGCGGTCACGCCGCGACCGTCGGAACGCGAGAAACTCATGTGGCCCCACCGCTCACCCCTTACCGTCGAAGTACATACCTCGCACCAGCCCGGGAGAGACGGGCCGCGTGGAGACAAATGGCGTTGGCTACTATGGCTACCCCATGGATGGACGGTGCTCAATCAGTGCACCGGCAGGTCTCGATGACGGTCTGCCATCATGTGCCCCGCCGGGGCGATCGCGCGATACGGTAAATCGCTTGCTACATGTCAAAATGCATCGAATCGATGCTGATCCGTGGCGAATAGTGCTCCGGGCCGGCGTGAACCGCATGGGTGTACCGCTCCTAAACTCGGTTCGGCCTATGCTGCTTGGGAGTATTCGCCGATCAGTCCGTTGACGATCGTTTGTCGACGCAACCGAGCTGCGGCAAGATCTGCGATCGGTGGTGAGGGTTTGCAACCCTGAGTGGACATTGACCGCGTCCTGATACGGCCGGTGCCCGTTGTAGTGTGCAACGTACTCACTCAACGTGGCGAGCAGGTGCCATTCGCCGTGGATGAGGATGTCGTCCAGGCACTCCCGGCGTGCGGTGCGGATCCACGCTCTGCGAACGCGTTCGCCCGAGGCTGGACCGCTCATATATTCGGTTTGGCTACGCTGCTGCGCATATTCTCTGATGAGTCCATTGAGGATCGTTCGTCGCCGCACCCGTGCCACAGCAAGATCTGTGATTGGCGGCGGGGCCGCGTAGGCGGTGGGCAGGAGTTGATGCCGTGCCTGGTGCGGCCGGTGCCCGTTGTAGTGGGTGACGTACTTGCCAAGCGCGTGCGAGTACATGTCGTTCGCCATGGATGAGGGTGTGGTCCAGGCACTCGCGGCGCGCGGTGCGTACCCAGCGTTCCGCGTACGCGTTCGCCCGAGGGGTCCTCGGCATCGAATGCCAATTGGCCTAGCTCGTCAAGATCTTCACTGGTCAGCAAGCCCGTCGACGACACGGCTCAGCGTCACCGTCGGCCGCCGCCACGGTCCCCCCCGCCAACCGCCCAGCCACCACGACGCGTCACCGTACGCGGAATATGTGCCAGATCCAGATTAGGTTGGAATGACGAACGAGGCCAGCGGATCGGCACCCGCATTGCGTGGGTGCCGATCTGCTCTGGCACGCGTCGCATGCTAGGGCCCGGCCGCAGTTCGCAGGCCGCCAGCGTCAGTATGTACGCGTGCACGCCCGAGTCGAGAGCGGCGAGCGCGCTCGCAGGCGAGTAGTCGAGCCGATGCAGGTCGTCTCTATTGCTTGATGCCGATGAGCGGTTTGTCGAGTCGCCTGAGGTTATTCGAACGACCATGATGGACCCTATGACGTGGACCGCTTCGCATGTCACGCGTATCGACGAGCCGTTCGTCGCAGCTGAGCGCGCGATGCTGGGAGGCTTCCTCGACTGGCACCGCAGCACCCTGCTTCACAAGTGTTCCGGATTGACCGGCGCGCAGTCGGCCGAGCAAGCGTCACCGCCACCTAACCTGTCCCTGGTCGGCCTGGTACGGCACATGGCCGATGTCGAACGTACCTGGTTTCGCCGCCGATTCGGCGCCAAGACGGTCGAGAGCCTCTACGCACGCAAGGACAACCCCGACGCCGCCTTTGACGACATAGACGCCGCCCGAACCGAGGGCGATCTCGCTTGCCAGGTAGCGGATGGGACTCCGCCTGGCGAGCCATCGCCTGCCCGTCGCTCGATACGGTCTTCCTCCGCGCGCTGGGGGAGATGTCCGTACGGTGGGCCTACTGCCACATGATCGGCGAGTATGCCCGCCCACAACGGTCACGCGGACATGATCCTCAAACGGATCGACGGATCCACCGGCGTTTGAACGCTGCCCACACGCTCGCGTGTTAGTACGGCCCGGGTCACGGTGCCTGGCTGGTTCCGCCGATCCGGGTGGGACCGTAGCGGCCCAGTTCGGCGCAGGTCTTGGCAACCGTGTCGATGAAGGCGTCCAGAGCCGGCGGCGAGGTGCGGTCGCTTCGCCAGGACAGGGCGACGCGCCGGGGTGGTGGCCGCTCGTCGAGGTCGATGATCGCGACGTCGCCATTGGCGGATTCGGCCATCAGCCGCGGTACGACGGCGACACCGGCACCGGCGGCGACCAGTCCCCGCACGGTGGCGTCGTCGTCGGAGCGGAACACGATGGTGGGTTCGTAGCCCCGTTCGCGCAGCTGGGTCTCGAACTGCCTGCTGTGGCGGCACGCATGCGTTCCCGCGATGAGTGGAGCCTGGACCAGTTCGCGCACCGAGGCCGCACCGCCGTGCCGTGCCCATGTCGAGTCCGGGGCAGCCATCAGTACGAACGGGTCGGCGAACAGTTCAACGGCGACGAAAGGCCCAGCCGGAATCGGCAGAATCGCGAAGGTGATGTCGAGGCGGCCGTCGGCGAGCAGAACGAACAGCTCTGCATCAGAGGTTGTCTGGGTCAGCTCGATCCGCAGATCTGGCCGGTCGGCGGCCAGCTGCCTCAGCAGTGGCGGCAGGATCGTTGCTCCAACGCTTTGAAACGCGCCGACGCGCAACGCGCCGCCCTTCCCGTCGCGCAGCGCGGCGATGTCGACCTGCGCGGAGCTGATCTGGCCGAAGACGGCACGGGCATGGCGAAGCACAACCTCGCCGACGGCGGTCAACCGCACCGGCCGCGAGCCGCCGGGCCGCTCTAGCACTCGCTCTCCGACGATCCGCTCGAGGGCGGCGATCTTCTGGCTGATGCCCGACTGGGTGTAGTCCAGGTGCGCGGCGGCCTTGTGAAACGAGCCATGCTCGGCGATGGCATGAAGCGCCAACAAGTGACGCAACTCCAGCCCCGCCCATTGAGTCGGCGTTGTCACCGGCATCGCCCCACCCTTACGCGGCTCTGTGGCGGGGCGTACCCGTGAAGCTGATCATCCCACCCCGCGAGACCATGCCACACCAACCCACGCCAAACGTGCCGGCCGCTCCGTCGCCACGGACAGCGCCGCCGTGATCACGGCGTCGCCGAGGTGTCGTCAGCGTGCGCAAGCTACTCGCCACTCATCACGCACACGCCGACCCCAGTTTGGGACGAACGCAGACCACGTACAGCCTTGACTAGGCTAGCGACAGTTAGCACCGGAGGCCTATCCGTTCGACATCCGGCCACGATCCGCGAGGATGTGGCGCGGCAAGCGAGCACGTGTCTATGTGATGCGATGAACGGGAGACGATGCGAAGGCTGCATTTCGCCATCCTCGGCCCTGTCGAGGTCACCGTCGACGGGTGCCTATACACGTCGGCGGCCCTCGGGAGAAGAAGAAGGCGCTCGCGGCTTCTGGTCGCTGCCCGGCACAATGTGAGCGTCCAACCATTGACCCATGTCCTGTGGGATGGCCAGCCAGCCATCACCGCGAAGGCTCAGGTGCACAATACGATCGCCAGGCTCCGCCGGATTCCGGCCGCGGCCAACGGCGATCATGATGTGATCTCGCGCTCCGGCGCCGGCTACGTCATTTCGCATCGCGGAGGACCAGTGCGACTTGGCGATCTTTGAGGCGCAGGACCGCGCGGGTTCGGCGTTGGCGAGCGAGGACAGCTGACGGCTGCCGCCGACAGCCTGCGTGGCGCGCTTGACCATTGGCGAGGTCCGGCCCTTGACGGGACGGTCTGTCGGGGCCTGGGGCGTGCCCTACCTGTTTACCAAGGTCGCGGTGGAGCACATCTCGCTGGCGTCGGTGGACTTCCTGCGGACGGCGACGACCACGAGAGTGGGCAGGCGTACTGGACGAGCGGCGGCTCCGCTGGCTCCGGGACGTCGCGGGAACGTGGGCCGAACACCACTCATGTCGGTCCGATGTAGACGGGGCGGCGCAGCCGGGTCCGGCGCTCGTACTCCTCTCGCGCATGTGCCAACCAGCCCGCGGTGCGGGCGACCGCGAAAATCGCCTCACCGGCGCCGATCGGGATGCCTGCGACCTGGGTCAGCACGGCCGGCGCGAAGCCGATGTTCAGCTCGGGCACGCGCCGCCGCCGAGCCTCTCCGAGCATCGCATACGCGACCGCGAGCATCGGATTGCTCGCCGCCAGGGCGCGGATCCGGTTTAGCAGCACAGTGGCACGCGCGTCGGTGGGTCGGTAGTCCATGTGGCCGAAGCCAGGGATCCGCTCGCCGCGCCGAAGCCGTAGGCCGAGGATCTCCCGAACGCTGCCCGGACCGTCCGCCTCGGCCAGCAGAGACTCTGCACCCAGCAAGGCACTCCCGTGCAGCGGGCCGCTCATGGTGCCGAGCCCGGCTATGACCACCGCGTAAGGGTCCGCGCGCACCGAGGCCGCGACATGTACCGCCAATGTGGACGCCGCGAGCTCGTGGTCCGCGACCAGCACCAGCGCGGCCCGCAGCGCGTCCACCAGACGGGACCGGGGCCGCGCCGGGCCGAGCTTGACCCACAGTCGGGCCGCGATACCACCCGACGCCGCGGGGCCCGGGAGGCTGTCGACCATACCGGCGATGAGCCCCCGGCCGATGTCGAGGACCGCACCCGGCTCGAGGTTGCTCCGCGTCGGGTCGGTGGCGGCGAGTGCCGGCACGATCCCTGCAGCCGCTCGAGCTCGGCCGGGTCGAACATGCTCTGCCCGGTCGGCGAGCGGCGCCGGGCCAGCACGCCCCGGCTGACGTAGGCGTACAACGTGGCCGGTTTAACACCGAGCCGGTGGCCGCCTCCGTTGTCGTCATCCAGCCGCTGATCTGCGACATGGTGCCTCCTACTTGGCCCGCTTAGGCGTGGCCCACTCGGAGATCGGATTCCCGGTCCTTTTCACACGAGGTCCCCTACATCCGAACACAGTCCGCGCTCGCCGAGGCGGGCGCCTTCGGCGACCTACGCCTCTGCGGCTGGTGCCGCGCAATCGCCACGGATGTCGAGCGGTCGCTCCCGCTCGGCCTCGCCCACATGAACCTCTCCATCTCCACCAGCGACCAGATGTTGCACGGCAAGTTCCGCGATCGGCTCGACAGCGACGCGGTGATCCGGGAGATGATGGCCGCGGTCCACACGGCGAAACATGGCGGGGTACAGACCATTGGGGTGAACGCCGAGGACGGCTCCCGCACCGGCGATGTGTTCCTGACCGAGTTCGCGTTGGCGGCCAAGGACGCCGGCGCGGACCGGGTGTCCTACTGCGACCCGATCGGAGGGGACACCCCTGGTCGCATCAGCGAGCGGTTCGCGAAGCTCGCCAGCATGATCGCTATGCCAGTGGAAGCCCACTGCCACAACGACCTCGGCCTGGCCGTCGCGAACTCGGTCGCCGGTGCGCTGGGCGACCTCGACGCCGGCCAGGACGCCTGGATCAATACATGCGTCAACGGAATCGGAGAGCGCTCCGGCAACGCCGGCTTGCTGTCATGCGTACTAGCGTTGACCTGAGGCTTCGGAGTCGCGGAGCGGGCCGAGGTCGGTGACCGCTCGACCTGAGTTGGGCGCGCCGGTTCGCGCTCTGGGCTGGGTACGCCTTCGGCCAGCCCGTCCCGGTCAATCAGCCCGGCGTGGGCCAGAACGCCTTTTCACACGAGTCCGGGCATCCACGCCGACGGTGCGCTCAAGGACCACCGCAACCACGAGCTCTACGACGAGGATGTTCAGCTCTGCAACGCCGCCAGCGGCCGTCCCCTGACCGACGACGAGTTTCGGCTCATTGCGGCTATCCGGGGCAGCTGGCCCTGCTCTATCCAGGGCCGCTCATCTGACCGGATCGTCTTTGTCGGCGTTGAGCGCTACGTGCTCGAGCGCCGCGACTGCTGCCCGGTCTGGGTCGCGAAGCGCAGCACGTCGAACTTCACCCGCAGCGCAGCCCGATTCGCTTGAACGCTGCTCACCCACTTTATCGGTCTCCAGCGATGTGGATCGCTCGCGCCGTTTCTATACCGAGTGCTGGGCGCCGAGTCGGTGTTGGCGGGCCGACCGACGATGAGCCGACGGTCGCACTCGAGACGCCACCCGACCCGAACCGGACGAGCAGCTTCCTCAACATCCGCGTCGCGGATATCAAGGCGGTCTACGCGAACTGGAGGCCCGCGGAGCCGAGTTCAGCTGACCCGCCCGCTCGAGGGCTCAACGTGCCAGGTGGCGGACAAGGCGCAGGGCGTCTTCGACGCTGCCGGTCACGTCCGGCACCGGGTACAGCACGCCGCGGACGGTACGGTCGGCGTCCATCACGAGGGTGAGCCGCTTAAGCCGTACCGTGCCGGCCGCCCGGAACGTGGGCAGCCGCAGTGCCATGGCCAATTCGAGGTTCGCGTCGGACAGCAGCGGGAACTGGATCCGCTGGGCCGCCGCGAAGGCGGCCAGCTCGGCCGGGTGCTGAGTGCTCACGCCGCGCACTTCTGCACCGTACGCGGCGAACTCGGCGAGCCGGTCGCGGTACGTGCACGACTCGAGTGTGCAGCCGGCCCCGCCCG
>JAHRHA010000379.1 GCA_020027875.1 Micromonosporaceae bacterium
ATTCGGCGCCGTGAGCTCTCCGTCGGTCGTGGCATTTCTCTTGCTCCAGCTTCCGACGAGAAGGAGGACACTGTCATGTTTTCATTCGTCCTAGCCTGGATTATTCGCGAAAAATGAAAGAGAAGAGCCACCGAGTCTCTCGCCGGTGCTATAAAAGCGATGTCGAAGCGCTTTCGCACACGCGAACGAGGAGGCTCGATGGCTACAGACTGTATACCGCAAGTCACCTTCAGATTCGAGTCCAAAGGCAAGCCGGTCGTCGGCACGTTCGACATGCAGCACGCCAGCTCCGATGGCGGGGCGATCTTGCTCAAGGGCATCGACACCCAACTGGAACTGACCAAGCGCATGGTCGAGTGCCTGCAGGATGGCCGGCAGCCGGGCAAGGTACAGCATCAGACGCTCGAGTTGCTCCGGCAGCGGGTCTTTGGCCTCGCCTGCGGCTACGCCGACTGCAACGACGCCGCCCGCCTCGCGGACGACGCCATCCACAAGCTGCTGCTCGACCGGGATCCGATCGCCGGGCCGGCGCTGGCCTCGCAGCCCACGCTCTCGCGCTTCGAGAACGCCGTGGGGTGGCGCGAGTTGCTCGCGATGGGGCACGTGCTGGCCGAGACGGTGATCGAGCATCATCGGCGGCGGCTCAAAGGCCGGGCCACGCGCATCACGATCGACCTCGATCCCACGGACGATCCCACCCACGGCCAGCAGGAGTTCACCTTCTTCAATGGGCACTACGACACGTGGTGCTATCTGCCGCTCGTGGCCACGGTGACGTTCGACACCGAAGCCGAGCAGTATGCGCTCGCGGCGATCTTGCGCCCGGGCAACGCGCCGGCCAGCCGGGGAGCCTATGGGCTGTTGCGACGCTTGATTCGGCAGCTGCGCGACGCCTTTTCCGGGGCCACGCTCCGCGTGCGTTTGGATGGGGGCTTCGCGGGTCCCACGATGCTCACGTTTCTCGAGGCGCACGGGGTCGAGTACGTCGTGGGGCTGGCGAGCAACGCGCGGCTGGAGAAACGGGCCCAGCGCCTGATGGGCAAAGCCCGGATGCGCGCGAAGGCGAGCGGCCGGACCGAGCATCTCTACGGAGAGACACTCTACGCCGCCAAGAGCTGGGAGCACCGGCGTCGCGTGATCATCAAGGCCGAGGTCGTCCGGCATCCCGGGTGCACGGCCAAGAACAACCCGCGATTCGTCGTGACCAACCTGAAGGGCGCGTCCCGAACGGTCTACGAGCAGATCTACTGCCAGCGGGGCGACATGGAGAACCGGCTCAAGGAGCTGCATCACGGGCTGGAGATGGACCGCACCAGTTGCCCGCGATTTCTGGCCAACCAGTTCCGGGTCCTGCTGACGCTGGCCGCGTACATCCTGTTCCAGGAGCTCCAGCGCCGCGCCCACGGCACCGCCTGCGCCGACGCCCAGGTCACCACGCTGCGGGAGCGGCTGATCAAGCTGGCGGTGTGGGTCGAGCGCTCGGTGCGCCGGATCGTGCTGCATCTGCCGGCGACCTTCCCGTGGCTCCCGACATGGCGGCAGCTGGCGCGCGCGGTCGGCGCGATCACCTGACCCTGTCGGCGAAATCGACTCGGGGCCTGACCGCGGGACAGGTCTCGCTCTCGCGGCCTCCGTCGGCGTGGTGCCAGCGCGTCGGAGCGCCCATCCGGCCACACTTCTCGCATCGCCGAGGCGAATTCGTCTTGTGGCGGCGAGAACGAGGCCCTACAACCTATTGCGGGCCCACCGCGATCCGGGACGTGCACGTTCATGAATGAAGCAGGTTAGGGGAGAGACTAGACCCCGGCAGATTCCTTCAGCCCGCTTCCCTGTGCTTCGCCTGGCAGCCCTATTGACCTAGCCCGGGCCCTGGCCTAGCTTAAGCCCGCGAAGGCAAGGGTCTCCCGCAAGGCGCCCAAGAACGAAGGCGCTAGGGTGGTCCGCGACCTAGAGAAGCGCCTTGCGGAGTCGCGGAAGCGCGAGGCGGAGGCGCTGGAGCAGCAGACCGCGACGAGCGAGATCCTTCGGGTCATCAGCAGCTCACCGACCGACATCCAACCGGTATTCGAGACGATCGTGCGGAGTGCCGTGCGGCTGTGCGACGGCTTCTTCGGTATCGCTTTTCGGTACGATGATCACCAGCTCAGTATCGTCGCCCACCAGAATTTCTCCTCGCGAGCCATCGAGAACATCGCTCGATCCTACCCTGCTGCCGCCAGCCCGGAGTCGATGGCCGGACGTGCCGTGTTACGCCGCGGGGTGATCCACGTCAGCGACGTGACCGCTCCTGGCCCCGATACCGGCCCGCGTTCCCAGCAACTCGCTCTCGAACTCGGCTACCGCGCATTCCTGTCCGTGCCCATGCTGCGCCACGGTGAGCCCATCGGCGTGATCAACGTGACGCGCCGCGAGCCGCGGCCTTTCACGGACAAGCAGATCGCCCTACTTCAGACCTTCGCCGACCAGGCCGTCATCGCCATCGAAAACGTCCGGCTGTTCACGGAACTGCAGGAAAAGAACCGCGCACTAACAACCGCTCATGCACAGGTGAGCGAATCGCTGGAGCAGCAGACCGCGACGAGCGAGATCCTGCGCGTCATCGCACACGCGCAGACCGACGTGCAGCCCGTGTTCGACACCATCGTCCGCAGCGCCGCCCGGCTCTGCCAGGCTGCCAATGCCGCGGTCTTCCTGACCGACGGGAGGATGGTTTACCACCCGGCCAACTACGGCGGCTCGCCCGAAGCGCGCGCCGCCGTCCGCGCGGGGTACCCCCGACCCGTCGGTATGGATACCACGCCGGGCATGTCGATCCTGACGCGGTCGGTCGTCCACGTGCCGGACATCGAGGAGCCGTCGGCGGTCGAACATGTGCGCCAGGTTGGGCGAGCCCTCGGCTTCCGGAGCGTGGTCTCGGTGCCGATGCTGCGCGAGAGCGAGGCCGTGGGCACCATCACCGTGGCCCGCCGGGAGCCCGGCCGCTTCTCGGACACGGAGGTGGAGCTCCTGAAGACCTTCGCCGACCAGGCCGTCATCGCCATCGAGAACGTGCGCCTGTTCAAGGAACTGGAGGCCCGCAACCGCGACCTCACCGAGGCCCTGGAGCAGCAGACGGCCACTGCCGACATCTTGCGGGTCATCTCGAGCTCTCCGACGGATCTCCAGCCGGTGCTGGATGCGGTGGCGACTAGCGCCACGCGCGTGTGCGCGGCATATGACGCGACCGTCCTCTTGCGGGAAGGCGACCTTGTCCGTCGCGTCGCCCACCATGGACCTATGCCCAGTCAGGCGCGCGGCGAGCGTCCGATCAGCGGCGGCTTCGTCACGAACCGCGCCATTCTCGACCGCAAGCCCGTCCACGTTCACGACATCCTCGCCACGGAGGGCGCGGACTTTGCGGACGCCAGAGAAAGTGCGCCGCGGATCGGGGAACGCACCATGCTGGCGGTACCTTTGCTCCGCGAAGGCGCCGCGATCGGCGCGCTCACCATTCGCCGGCGCGAGGTCCAGCCTTTCACGGACAAGCAGATCGCGTTGCTCCAGACCTTCGCCGATCAGGCGGTCATCGCCATCGAGAACGTGCGTCTGTTCACCGAGCTGCAGGAGAAGAACCGGGCGTTGACCGAGGCGCATGGACAGGTCACGGAGGCCCTGGAGCAGCAGACCGCGACGGGCGAGATCCTGAGAACCATCGCGCACGCTCAGACCGACGTCCAACCCGTGTTCGACACGATCGTACGGAGCGCGGCGAGGCTCTGCCAGGCGGCCACCGCGGCGGTCTTCCTGAGCGACGGCCGCATGCTGTATCACCCGGCGAACCACGGTGGCGCGCCGGAAGCGCTCGCGGCCGCCCGCGCGCGATACCCTCTCCCCCTGGACATGGACACCGTGCCCGGCATGACGGTCCTCACGCGCTCGGTCGTGCACGTGCCGGACATCGAGGACGTATCGGTCATCGAGATCGTGCGGCAGATCGGCCGATCGCTCGGCTTCCAGAGTATCGTCTCGGTCCCGATGATGCGCGAGGGCGAGGCCTTCGGAGCCATCCTCGTGACCCGGCGGGAGCCCGGCCGGTGCTCGGATGGGGAAGTGGAGCTGCTGAAGACCTTCGCCGACCAGG
>JAHRHA010000380.1 GCA_020027875.1 Micromonosporaceae bacterium
ACGGGCCACGGTGAACAGCTCCTCCAGGCCCTCGCGCAGCGAGGCGGCAGCGCCGGGGTGCTTTCGTTCCAGCGCGGTCGCCAGCGCTTTGGCGTCACGAAGGCCGGCGGCTGCGTCCGGGTTGTTCAACGCGCGGAGCAGTTTCAGGTCGACCCAGCCGCGTTCGGACTCGGGCAGATGCTCCGCCACGTTCCGTCGTTTGTGGAACTCATGCCGAATTCGGCATGAGGTGCACAAGGTCGCCAACGTGCTCAACGCCCTGCCCAAGTCGGCCCAGCCGGCCGCCCGCCGAGCCCTGGCCGAGATCCGCGACGCCGAGGACCGTGGCCACGCCGAGGTCGCCATCCGCGAGTTCAGCGAGACCTACCAGGCCAAGTACCCGAAGGCCGTCGCGAAGATTGTCGACGATCAGCAGGAGCTGCTGGCGTTCTACGACTTCCCGGCAGAACACTGGATCCACCTCAAGACCACAAATCCGATCGAGTCGACCCTTCGCGACGGTGCGGTTGCGGACCCGGGTCACCAAGGGTCCCGGCAGCCGCGCCGCCGGCCTGGCCATGGCCTACAAGCTGCTCGACGCCGCCCAGCAGCGGTGGCGTTCGGTCAACGGAGCCCACCTGGTCGCGCTCGTCCGCGCTGGCGCGACGTTCCACAATGGCCAGCTCGTCGAGCGGCCGATCGACATCACCAAGAAGATCACGAGAAGAGCCGCCAAGACGGCTCAACCAACCACCACCGGGAAGGTGACTTCACCGCACAAGTCTGCCCGATCTTGCCAACACTCAACGCAACAGCGCCTCCGCGAGGGCGTTCGCCCTCGGGCTGCGTGGCGGGATCTTGCACACGGAAGTCGACGTGGAAGAAGTCGCAGGCGAGGATGGTCGACGCTGGGTACGCAGGAACCGTCGCCAGGTCGTGTGGTCGCGGCGGGTCGGTGCCGACGGGATCCCGGACCGTTTCAGGATTCTACGGATCGTGGACGGCCGACTCGGTGGCCGAGGCCGAGCAGCTCACCGCGGATGCGTTGGTAGCCCCAGCCGGGGTTGTCGCGAGCCGTCTGCTCGATCAGCGCCGCCACTATTGGGTCGAGCGGCGGGCGGCCTGGCTGGTTCGGGAACGTCAAATGTTTGGCGACCAGCCGACGATGCCACGCCAGGACCGTGGTCGGGGTGACCATCCGGTGTGCCCGCAGCACCTGTGGCAGGCGCCGGATCAACGCGGTGAGCAAGACGCGATCGGCCCAGTGCAGCCTCGGTCTCGGGTTGCCCCGACGGAGGACCGCGTTCTCGCGACGCAGGACAAGGATCTCCACCTCCAAACTCGGGTGAGCCCGAGCGAGCAAGGTTAACCAGCCGACGATCCGGCAGAAGGCGAGGTAGAGCAGGCGAAGTGACACGCTCCCGATCGTGCCTGGCTTCGGACCGGAGCAGCACATCCGCCCAGGTCAACCACGGCAACGGAGTTCTGGAACCTCACAGGGTCGTCCGGGTTGGCGGTGCGGGTGGGTCCAGTGCTGCGTGACCAGGGCACGGTGCCAGCGCATCAGGGTGGTCGGGGTAACAAACAGGTGGGCCCGGCGGGCCTTGGGCAGCAGTCCGGCCAACGCGGCGATCAGCGCCGGGTCGGCCCAGCACCAGGGGCGTTTGACCTGACGGTGCAGTATCGCGTTCTCGTGCCATAGCAGCAGGATCTCCGCCGCCATGGCGGAGTCGCTGCGGGCCAGTAGCGTAAGCCCGTTGAGGAGTTGCCGGAAGGTCAGGTAGACGAGGGTCAACGCCATGCCTGATCAACGACGATCGACTCACACCGGCACACCGCCGAGAACCAGCAGGTCAACGACCCGACGCGAGTAGTCGGCACCCACACGGCCGGGGCATCGACGGCGACGATCGGACGTCCGTGAAGGAGACAGCGAAGCGCCCGCCGGTCCACTGCGGACGGGCGGGCGCTCTCATTTGTGTTTGGACGTGACGATGTCGAGGTCGCGCCGCCGTGACCGCCACTCGTTGGGGCTTCCAAACGCCGGGCGGCGAGAAGATCGCCATCCCGTACCAGATCCCGCAGTCCAGTCCGTTGCCACAGCGACTCGACGTACGGCGGCGACGGCACCTGGTACGCGCCGCTCGACGATCGTGCAGGTCTGCGCGGGGCACGGGGTGCGGTACCAGGAGCGGCGCGCTTTCGTGACGCTCCGGACAGGCTCGACTGTGTACGCCAGGAGGCAGGGGCATCGGCCTTCGTTGACGCCGCCCACGGCGTTCGCTCGTCTCAGCCGCTCACCCCGAGTTCGTTGATCATCGGATAGCCTGCCACCATGAGACCTACCCCCGAACAGTGGTGGCCTAGCCTCGACGAGGTCGACCGCCAGGCGTACATGGAGGCCGTCAAGAGTGGCGGGCTGACGCAGGAGTTCGTCGACAAGATGGCCGACGCGCGTGTCCCCGTCCAGCGGTGGGGCTTCATTGGCAACCCCCTGGAGTCCGACGTTCCGCGCGAGTTCCTCCGGTTCATCACGCAGAAGATCGCCCAAGCCGAACAGGCTGAGGGTTAGCCGCGAATGAGGAGTAGACCGGTGTCCACGTCGGACACCGGGCGCTCTCGTGCGTGCTGTCAGGACGTGATGAGGTCGGCGGCGTCGCCAGCGATCACGCCGACCGCCGGCCCTCGTGTGACACGATCTCGATCGGTCGGTGTAGGTGGCGCTCGTCGCCGACGACCATCACATCCGCCTCACCGCCTGCCAACGTGGCCACGGCGCCGCGAAGGTCAGCCAGAGCCACTCTGCCGGATGCTCATATCGACGCGGGTGCGCGTCGCCTCGTCGAGGTGCAGCACGGTCAGCTCGACGACGGGCAAGCCCACGTCGAGGCTGTCCAGCCGCAGCCGCAGCCGGAGCCGGAACTGGCCACTGGACCCGCCCTTGCGTTTCACGAACAATGGTCAACATCTCGCCGGAATGGAAGCCGCCCAACCGCACCTCGCATCGCTCAGGCCGGCAGCACGCGCGCGGGTCAGGTCGTCACCGAACGCGCGCAGCTGGCGCTCCGCCTCGTCGATGATGGGATGCCCGGCTCCCACGGCGAGTGCGGCCAGGTTGCCGCCGAGGCGCCGGAGCTTGGGGGGACTTACTCTGTGCTGCATGGCGGAGCTTCCTCTCCGTCTAGGCCCCGGGTTGGCGCCTGCCGCGCCGCTCGGGGCCGTGTGTGAGGCCCGGATCTAC
>JAHRHA010000096.1 GCA_020027875.1 Micromonosporaceae bacterium
CTCGAAGGCCACCTGCCGGGCCCGGGCCCGGGCCAGCACATGCAGATCCGCGCTGGCTACCCGGGTCCGGTCCACCGACGCCAACGCCACCGCCAAAGCCGGCCCGGGCGGCAGCTGCGCCAACCCCTCCGGCAGCATTTGACGATCGACCATGCGTTCTATTCTACCGGGCGATGGCGCGGATACAAGCATCGTCAATACATTTCTTGGTGAATCTATAGTGGACAGAGCGCCGAGGGCGCCGCAGGACCGGCCTGACCAGGGACTGAGCTCCGTAGTGCCGGGAGCGCAATCGCACCGTCACCAACCCATCGACCTCTGGATCCTGCGGCTCCTGTGTCATTCGCCGTGGTTGCGGGTGGCGCAGGGGAGGTGCACGACGAACGAGGTATGGCCGGGGCGGCTGGTTACCTCGACCCGGCCATCGTGCGCGTCGACGACGGCGGCGACGATCGCGAGGCCGAGGCCCGTGCTGCCGGCCGCGCGCGAGCGTGACGTGTCACCGCGGGCGAACCGCTCGAAGATGTCGGGCTGCAGCGGCGCCGGAACCCCCGGCCCATCGTCAGCGACGGTGACGACCGCCTCTCCCTCATTCGTGGCGAGGCTGGTAGTGACGGTGGTGCCCTTCGGGGTATGGGTCCGGGCGTTCGCCAGCAGGTTGGCCAGCACCTGGTGCAGTCGCGCTGCGTCACCCAGTACGGTGACGGCCTCATCCGGTAGGTCGAGCAGCCAACGATGGTCCCGTCCGGCGGCATGTGCGTCATTGACCGTGTCGACCACCAGCCGCGACAGCTCGACCGGTTCGCGGTCGAGCGGTCGACCCGAGTCGAGGCGCGCCAACAGAAGCAGGTCATCAACGAGCGTGGTCATCCGGGCGCTCTCGGACTCGACCCGGCCGAGCGCGTGCGCGATGTCGGGCGGGACGGCGTCACGACCGCGGCGGGTGAGTTCCGCGTAGCCCCGAATCGCGGCCAAGGGAGTACGCAGCTCATGGCTGGCGTCGGCCACGAATTGCCGCACCCGCGTCTCGCTCGCGTGGCGGGCGGCGAGCGCGTCGGCGACATGTCCGAGCATCCGGTTGAGCGCGGTACCCACCTGACCAACCTCGGTGCGCGGGTCGGTGTCCTCCTCAGACACGCGGACGGACAGGTCCACCTCGCCCGCGGCCAAAGGAAGCTCCGCGACCCGGCTCGCCGTCGCCGCGACTCTCCTCAGTGGACGAAGAGAGAGTCGGACGATTGCCGCACCGGCAAGACCGGCGAGGAGCAACCCGGCGGCGGTGACCGCGACCTCGATGGCGACCAGCCACCATACGGTCTCCTGGACGTCTGACAGCGGCAGGCCCGTTACCAGTACGTCATTGTTTGGCAGGCGCTTGGCGATCAGGCGGTAGTCGCCGAGGTCTCCGAGGCTCCGGGTGTGGGCGGTCCCGTCGGCGGGCACCGACGAGAGCACCGCCGCCTGCGTGGCGGGGAGCGAACGCTGGTACGGCTCGACTGCCGGGTCCAAGATCGCCGCTTCGGCTACCTGGCCGTCCACGATCCGACCGCAGACCGTACCAACGGGTTGTCCGGGCGGGAACGGCTTGCAGTCTCGCCCTTGCTGTCGCCCGGGCGGGCCGCCAGTGGTGCGCTCCGCCGCGGCGGCCAGTTGGCTGTCGCGCTGGTCGATGAGGAACTCGCGCAACGCGAGCGTCGAGACCGCACCGATCACGAGGCATACACCGGCCAGCAGCGCGAGGATCGCGGCGAGCAGCCTCCGGCGCAACGACCAACCAGCGAATCTCGACGGTTGAGCGACCGCCGGCCGGTCAGTTGGTGGGCTTGAGGACATACCCGGCGCCGCGAAGCGTGTGGATCATCGGCGCCCGGCCGGCGTCGATCTTCTTGCGGAGGTACGAGATATAGAGCTCCACCACGTTGGCCTGGCCACCGAAGTCGTAGTTCCAGACCCGGTCAAGGATCTGCGCCTTGCTGAGCACCCGGCGTGGGTTTCGCATCAAGTAGCGCAGGAGTTCGAACTCCGTGGCCGTCAGCGACACGAGGTCCCCGCCGCGGCGTACTTCGTGGCTGTCCTCGTCCATGGTGAGATCGCCGACGGTCAGCGTGGCGTCCTCACGGGCCGCTGCGGCGAGGCCGGACCGGCGCAGCAGGGCGCGCAGCCGCGCCATCAGCTCCTCAAGCGAGAAGGGTTTGGTCACGTAGTCGTCGCCCCCCGCGGTCAGCCCGGCGATGCGATCCTCGACCGCGTCCCGCGCGGTCAGGAAGAGCACCGGGACGTGCGGGGCCTGGCCGCGCAGGCGGCGCAGCACTTCGAAGCCATCGAAGTCGGGCAGCATGACGTCGAGCACCACAGCGTCGGGACGGAACTCGCGCGCGGCCCGGACCGCACCCTGGCCGGTTGCGGCCGTCCGCACGTCGCACCCCTCGTAGCGCAGGGCCATCGAGAGGAGGTCGGTGAGGGTGGCCTCGTCGTCGACGACAAGGATCCGCACTGGCTCGCCGTCGGGGCGGCGAAGTTCCACCGATCGGGTTTCCGTGACCGCCATGCCCCCCATCGTGGTCGTGGCGCCTATGCCATGGCTGAGCGCTTCCTGTGTACCACCTGTGGCGCCGGCTGGTGGACTCACAGCCGGGACACAGGCAGCACTCAGCAGAGCGCAAGTTGCGTCCTCAAGTATCGCGGCATGACGAAGACACCACCTGCCGCCATCGCCGTGACCCGGCGTACCGTGCTCGCCGGCACCGCCGCGATCGGGGTCGCCTCCGCCCTCGCCGCCTGCGGCGACGACGCGAACCCCGGCTCCTCGCCCCAGGACTCAGCGGCCACCTCGCCGGCGACCGTGAACGCCGCCGATGTTCCGGTCGGCGGCGGCACGATTGTGGCAGACCAGCGGGTCGTGGTGACCCAGCCGACCCAGGGCGAGTTCAAGGCGTTCAGCGCCGTCTGCACGCATCAGGGCTGTATCGTCGCCAAGGTCGAGAACACCAAGATCACCTGCACCTGTCACAACAGCATGTTCTCGGCCGCCGATGGATCGGTGCTCTCCGGGCCGGCGCCGCGGGCGCTCGCAGCCCGGACGGTGACCGTCAACGGCGGCACGCTGACCATCAGCTGACCTGAGCCTCCCGCGTGTGACGGCCGCCATAGGTGAGTCCGGAACACTGCCGAAGTCGCGTCGGTTGACGACACTGTCGGTGTGTTCAGTGTCCCCGGGCCTCAACCCATTGCCTTCGCGGAATGCCGTTCGGCTGGAGCCGCGTCGCGCCACTCGCCGCGAGGCGACATGCACACCGGCGTAGCGGCACCCCCGCGGCCATTGGTCGCGGGGGTGCTGCGTCCTTTCGCCCACGAGGCAGGTGGCCGACACGCCACTCGAGCTCGCCGTCAGGACGCCATAACGCCCTCGATCCACTTCTGCAGGGCATCCGGGCCGAGGGCGCCGACCTGCTTCCCGCGTTCCTTGCCGTCCTGCAGGATCAGCAGCATCGGGATCGACCGCGCGGCGAGGCGGTCGGCCACTTTGGGCGCCTCGTCCACGTTGACCTTCACCACCTTGAGGTCGCCGGCGAACGTCTTGGCCGCCCGCACGATGCCCGGCTCGAGGATCCGGCACGGCATGCACCATGGCGCCCACATGTCCAGCAGTACGGGCAGCGTCGCGTTGGTCACCACGTCATCGAAGTTGTCGTCCCCGGCGGTGGTCAGCCACGGCAGGTGATTGTGGCAGCGGCCGCAGCGGGGCACACCGGCCTTCGCGGCCGGCACCCGGTTGCGCGCGCCGCAGTGCGGGCAGGTGACCGCGTCGTCCCGCGCCGAGGCGACCGACCCGCTCATGGCGAACGCCGCCCCGATGCGGCGGCCGGCTCCGACGCGAATCCGACAACCAGTTCGCCATTCTTGACGTCAACGCGTATCACGGCCCCCTCGGCCAGTTCGCCCGAGAGCAGCGCCCGGCCGATCCTCGTCTCGACCTCCCGGGCGAGGTAGCGCCGCAGCGGGCGCGCACCGTACACCGGGTCGTAGCCGTGCTCGGCGATCAGGCGGCGTGCCTCCTCGGTGAGTTCGAGCGTCGTCTGGCGTTCGACCATCCGGCGCCGCAGCTCGTCGACCTGCAGATCGACGATCTTCTCGATCTGCGGCAGGGTAAGGCGACGGAACAGCACGATCTCGTCGACACGGTTGAGGAACTCCGGCCGGAAGTGCCCACGTAGCTCGGCCATGACCCGGTCGTGGGCGTCCGGCTCGATCATGCCGTCCGCGGCCCCGCCGCCGATGAGGTGCTCAGCTCCGATATTTGAGGTCATGATGATGACCGTGTTGCGGAAGTCGACCGTGCGCCCCTGGGCGTCGGTGATGCGCCCGTCGTCGAGTACCTGCAGCAGCGTGTTGAACACGTCGGTATGGGCCTTCTCGATCTCGTCGAAGAGCACGACCGAGTACGGCTTTCGCCGCACCGCCTCGGTAAGCTGCCCGCCCTCCTCGTAACCGACATACCCCGGTGGGGCACCGACCAGCCGGCTGACTGTGTGCCGTTCCTGGTACTCGCTCATGTCCAGGCGCACGATGTTGTCCTCGGAATCGAACAGCGCGGCCGCGAGCGCCTTGGCGAGCTCGGTCTTTCCCACGCCGGTCGGGCCGAGGAAGATGAAGGAGCCGATCGGCCGGCGCGGGTCCTTGATACCGGAGCGCGCCCGGATGATCGCGTCGGCGACCACCTGCACCGCCTCATCCTGGCCGATCACCCGCTCATGCAGGATCTCGTCGAGGCGCAGCAACTTGTCTCGCTCGCCCTCCTGCAGGCGGCTGATCGGGATGCCGGTCCAAGCGGCGACAATCTCCGCGATCTCGTCCTCGGTCACCACCTCCCGCAGCAGGCGCCGCTGGCCGACCTTCTCTTCGATCTGCTCCTCCTCGGCGCGCAGTCGCCGTTCCAGCTCGGCTATCCGGCCGTAGCGCAGCTCGGCGGCGCGGTTGAGGTCGTAGGCGCGCTCCGCCTCCTCGACCTCCCGGCGAAGGCGCTCACGTTCACTGCGCAGCTCCTGTACCCGGCGGATCCCCTGCCGCTCGTGCTCCCACTGGGCCCGCTTCGCGTCGGCCTCGGCGCGCAGGTCAGCGAGCTCCCGGCGCAGCTGGTCGAGGCGCGCGATGCTGGCGGGATCGGTCTCCTTGGCCAGCGCCGCCTCTTCGATCTCCAGCCGCATGACCCGCCGGGTGAGCTCGTCGAGCTCGGCCGGCATCGAGTCGATCTCGGTGCGAAGCCGGGCGCAGGCCTCGTCGACCAGATCGATCGCCTTGTCCGGCAGGAACCGGTCGGTGATGTAGCGATGGCTCAAGGTGGCCGCGGCGACGAGTGCGGCATCCTGAATCTTGACTCCGTGGAAGACCTCCAACCTCTCGCGCAGTCCACGGAGGATCGATATGGTGTCCTCCACTGTGGGCTCATCGACCATGACCGGCTGGAAGCGACGGGCCAGCGCGGCGTCCTTCTCGACGCGCTTGCGGTACTCATCGAGTGTGGTCGCGCCGATCATGTGCAGCTCGCCGCGGGCCAGCATCGGCTTGAGCATGTTCCCGGCATCCATCGAGCCCTCGGCCGCCCCGGCACCGACCACGGTGTGCAGCTCATCGACGAAGAGCAGGATCCGTCCCTCACCGGCCTTCACCTCGGTGAGGACGGCCTTGAGCCGTTCCTCGAACTCGCCGCGGTACTTGGCCCCGGCGACCAGCGCACCCATGTCGAGGGCGAAGACCGTCTTGTCCCGGAGGCCCTCCGGGACGTCACCCTGGACGATCCGTTGGGCCAGACCCTCCCCAATGGCCGTCTTGCCGACGCCCGGATCACCGATCAGCACGGGGTTGTTCTTGGACTTGCGGGACAGGATCTGGATGACCCGGCGGATCTCGCCATCGCGCCCGATGACTGGGTCCAGCTTGCCGGCGCGTGCGTCAGCGACCAGATCCCGCCCGTACTTCTCCAGTGCCTCGTACGCGACCTCCGGCATCGCAGAGGTGACCCGCTGGTTGCCCCGCACTCGGGTCAGGGCGGAGAGAAACGCCTCCCGGGTGACGCCGTATTCGGCCAACCGTCGCCCGCCAATGGTCTCGGTCCCTTCATCGGCGAGGGCGAGCAGGAGGTGCTCCACCGAGACGTACTCGTCCTTGAGCCGACCAGCCTCACGCTCGGCGGAGTCCAACAGTCGGGAGAGTCGCTGCGTGACGAACACCTGGCCTGGCGCGGCGCCCGGACCCGAGACCTTGGGCCGGCGGGATAGATCCTCCTCGACGCCGACCTTCAGTGCGTCGGGATCGCCGCCGGATGCGATGATCAGGCGGGGCACCAGACCCTGGGATTGATCGAGCAGCGCAAGCAGCAGGTGCTCGCCGTCGACCTCGGTGTGGCCCAGGCGCAGCGCCTTGGTCTGCGCATCGTGGAGTGCCTCTTGAGACTTCTGTGTCAGCTTGTTCATGTTCATGACGCGTCTCTCCTAGGCCGGCCTCGTTTGCGTACGATATTTTCGAGTTCATCGATGCGATCGAGCAGGTCGAGCACAAGACCTATCGCGGCGTAGTTGAGCGACAGCCCGGCATGCAGACGCTGCACCCGGGCGACGGTGACTAGCGCCGCCGGATGGAACCAGAGCTCGCCGTGCGCATCTCGCGCCGCATCCAACAGGCCCAGCGCGACGAACCGCTCCACGAGTTGCGGGTGCAGACCCGCCCGACGGGCGAAGTCGTCCAGGCTGAGGCGGGCCGGACGGGTTATCGCGTATGTCCTCATCGACTTTGCTTCCTCGGGTCGAAGGTGGAGACCTTGGCCAACTCCTCGAACACCTCTCGTTCACGGGGGCTCAGGCTCGGCGGCACTGCCACTGTGACCTGCGCGTAGAGGTCGCCCGCCGGGCCCTTCGGGTTGGGCATCCCCTGCCCGCGCAGCCGCAGGCGGCGGCCGGTGGAGGAGCTGGGCGGTACGCGTACCTTGCCCTCGCCGCCCGGCGTCTCCACCGGGACGGTCGCCCCCAGCGCGGCCTCCCAGGGCGTGACGGGCAGATCGACATGGATATTGCGACCCTCTACCCGGTAGCGGGGGTGTGGGGCGAGGCGGACGACGAGATACAGGTCGCCAGCCCTCGCGTCACCGCGCCCCCGGCCACCCTCGCCGGCCAGACGGATCCGCTGCCCATCGGTGACACCAGGCGGAATGGTGACGTCGTAACCGCGCGGCCCGGCCGGGCCGGCGAGGGTGATGTGGCGGCGTCCGCCCCGGTACGCCTCCTCCACGCTGAGTGTGAGTTCGGCCTCCTGATCGGCGCCGGGGATCGGCCCGGCCGCACCGCGGGCACCGAATATCCCCCCGAGCAGGTCGTCGAGGTCGATGCCCGACTCGTGGTACTCCCACTGGGCCGACATGGTCGGCTCCGCCGACGCAGCGCCGAACGGCGAGCCACCGGTACGGGCACGGGCGCCCCGAAAACCTTGACCGCCCTGGCCGGCACGTCGGCCGGCGCCCACGGTCTCCTCGAAACCCTCGGGGATCTGGCGGAAGTTGGGCCCGTAGCGGTCGTACCGCTTGCGTGTCTGGAGATCCTTGAGCACTTGGTAAGCCTCGTTGATCTCCTTGAACTTCTCCTCCGCATCGGGGGTCTTGTTCACATCCGGGTGATGCTTGCGGGCGAGTTTCCGGTAGGCCCGCTGTATCTCGTCCGGGCCGGCGTCCCGTGAGACGCCGAGAACCTCGTAGTAGTCGCGGGCCACTCCATCACCCCTGGCCGCCGGCGACCACGACCGCGGCGGGGCGCAGCTGCTGCGTACCGTTGCCGTAGCCGGGACGCAGAACCTGCAGCACCGTGCCTGGGGTCTCGTCATCGGGAACGACGCTGACCGCCTCATGGATCTGCGGGTCGAACGGGACTCCGGTCTCGTCGTGACGGGGATAGCCGAGCGCGGCCAGCAGGGCGACCGCCTGGTCCCGCACCGTTCGCAACCCCTCGATGAGGGCGTCCGCGTTCGCGCCGGCATGTTCGAGTGCACGCTCGAGGTTGTCCAGCACCGGCAGCCAGGCAGCGGCGACGCGGGCCCGTTCGGCCGCCCGCGAGTCGGCGACCTGTCGTTCGCAACGCTTGCGCGCGTTGTCGGCGTCGGCGAGGGCTCGCCGAAGCCGGTCCTCCAGGTCGGCGACCTGATCTGCCGCGCCCCGACCGGCGCTGGCGGCATCGGCCTCAGCGTCCGCCTCCGACTGTGCGGTTACCTCCGGGTCCGCGTCCGAGCGGGCCATGATTCGCCTCAGTCCGGCGTGAAGTCGGCGTCGATGACGTCGTCGCCACCGGTCGGGGGCGGCGGCCCGGCCGGGCCACCTCCCGGACCACCGGCACTCGGACCACCGGCACTCGGACCACCGGCTCCTGGACCGCCGGGCTGTCCGGGCCCGGGTGAGCTGGCCCGCGCCAGCAGCGCCTGGGCGACCTGCTGCAGCTCGCCGGTCACCGACCGAACGCGATCCAGCGGCGCCTCCTCCTTGATGGCCTGGCGCGCGTCGCCAATCAAGAGATCCGCGCGCGCCTTCTCGTGGGCGGGTGCAGCGTCGCCCAGCTCGCCGAGGCGCCGCTCCACCTGATATGCCAGCGACTCGAGCTCGTTGCGAGCGTCGATCAGCTGGCGTGTCCGGAGGTCCTCCTCGCGGTTGCGCTCGGCCTCCGCCACCATCCGCTCCACTTCGGACCGGTCCAGGTTGCTGCTCTCAGTGATCGTGATCGTCTGCTGGGCGCCAGTGTCCTTGTCCTTGGCGGAGACGTTGAGGATCCCGTTGGCGTCGACGTCGAACGTGACCTCGACCTGTGGCTCGCCGCGCGGCGCGGGGCGGATGTTCTCCAGGCGGAATCGCCCGAGCACCCGGTTGTCCGCGGCCCGTTCGCGTTCTCCTTGCAGCACGACGACGTCGACCGCCGGCTGGTTGTCCTCCGCGGTGGAGAACACTTCGGTGCGCCGTACCGGGATCGTCGTGTTGCGCTCGATCACCTTGGTCATGACGCCGCCGAGCGTCTCCAGCCCCAACGACAGCGGAGTGACGTCGAGCAGGAGGACATCCGGCCCCTCACCGGTCAGTACCCCAGCCTGAATCGCCGCGCCCAGCGCGACGACCTCGTCCGGGTTGACCGTCATGTTGGGGTCCTTGCCACCGGTGAGTCGCCGGACCAGCGCCTGTACCGCCGGAATCCGGGTCGATCCACCGACGAGGATCACCTCGTCGAGGTCGTGTGCGGCCACCTTGGCGTCAGACATGGCGCGCTCGACCGGCTCGAGGCATCGCTCGACGAGGTCGGCCGTGATCTGCTCGAATGTGGACCTGGTGACGGTGGAGGTCAGATGCTTGGGACCCGACGCGTCCGCGGTGATGAACGGCAGGCTCACCTGCGTCTGGGTGACGGAACTCAGCTCCACCTTGGCCTTCTCCGCCGCCTCGAAGAGACGTTGAAGGGCCTGCGGGTCGGCGCGTACGTCGATCCCCTGCTCCTTCTTGAACTCGTCGGCCAGGTGATCGACAAGCCTGCGGTCGAAGTCGTCACCGCCCAGGTGGGTGTCGCCCGCCGTCGCGCGTACCTCCACCACGCCATCGCCCACGTCGAGGATGCTCACGTCGAATGTGCCACCGCCGAGGTCGAAGACCAGGACGGTCTCGTGTCCCTTCTTGTCCAGTCCGTACGCCAGTGCGGCGGCGGTCGGCTCATTGATGATGCGCAGAACCTCGAGGCCGGCGATCTTTCCAGCGTCCTTGGTCGCGGTTCGCTGGGCGTCGTTGAAGTAGGCGGGCACGGTGATGACGGCCTGGGTGACCTTCTCGCCGAGATACTTCGCCGCGTCGTCCGCGAGCTTGCGCAGCACCTGCGCGCTGATCTCCTCAGGGGAGTAGAGCTTGCCCTTGACATCGAAGCGCACGACTCCGTCCGGGCCGGGCACGACGTCGAAGCCGACCGCCTTTGCCTCCTCGGGCACCTCGTCGTAGCGGCGACCGACGAATCGCTTGGCGGAGTAGATCGTGCCCTTAGGGTTCAGGATCGCCTGGCGTCGGGCCAGCTGGCCCACTAGACGCTCGCCGCTGTCGGTGAACGCCACCACCGACGGGGTAGTCCGGGAGCCTTCGGCGTTGGGTATCACCGTTGGTTGGCCACCCTCCATCGCGGCGATCACAGAGTTGGTCGTCCCGAGGTCGATACCGACTGCCTTAGCCATGGCTTCACTCCCGCGGGCCCGCTGTGCGCGTTGTGCCTACGACGTCTTGGTCTGGTTGATCTGGACACATCGTCTGCGCGTGTCGGGTGAGCCAGGCTCGCCCTGGGAGGATGAGTTCTACGTCTCGGGGCAGTTCATCTTCGGTGGGTGAACGTGCCTCACCCGAGCTTGGCCGATCATGGTCGCGTGAAGGCGGTAACCAACGACATCGAGGTCCGGCTGCCGGCCTCGGCCGAGCGCACCGACGCCGATATCGCAGCCGCCGTCACGCGAGCGCTTGCACCGGGGGTCTCCTCTGTGGAGAACCGGATCACGGTAAAGCCGTAATGTCAGCTGCCGGTTGACGAGTCGGTGGCCGCGGAGTCAACGGCGAAGCGCAGCTCGTCGAGCGAATGACCGCGGTCGTGGCGCACTCCGTTGATGAAGAAGGTGGGAGTTCCGTTGACTCCGCTGCGTACGCCGCTGACGAAGTCACGCTGGACCTTGTCGAGGTAGACGTGGCCGGCCAGCTCGAGCTGGACGGCGTCAGCCGGCAGACCCAGCTCGGCGACACCAAGCATCACCACCGCCGGACTGAGTTGCGGCTGGTGTTGGAACAGCCAATGATGCATCGGCCAGAATTCCTGGCGCGCTCCGGCCGCCTCGGCGGCCTCGGCGGCGATTTCTGCGGACGGATGGACGTTGGCCAATGGAAAGTGGCGGTAGGCGAACCGGAGCGTCTCGGGCCGCTCGTTGAGCACCAACTCCACCACTGGATAGGCGGCCGCGCAGTACGGGCACTGGAAGTCGCCATACTCCACCATCGTGACCGGCGCCCCCGAGGAGCCCCGGACGTGGTCGGATTCGTTGACCGGCACGGTGAGCCGCGCGCCGGTCACGTGGAACGGCGTCGTGGTCATCGCGCCGCCCCCTGGCGGCTGAGCTCCTCGAGTGCGTTGAGAATGCCGTCCGCGCCCGGGTTGATCCCGACCGGCGACAGATAGCTCCAGGCCACCACGCCCTCGCGGTCGAGGACGAACAGCGCGCGCTCGGCCGTCCCCTCGTCGGTGTCGTAGGCGCCGTACTCCCGGGCGACCAGACCCTTGGGCTCGAAGTCGGACAGGAGCGGAAACTCGAGTCGGCGACTCTCCGCGAAGGCGCGATGGCACCAGACGCCGTCTACAGACAGGCCAACCAGCGACGCTCCGAATCTGGCGAACTCCGGCATCACCGCCTGGTACAGCGCCATCTGGTCGCTGCACACGGGGCTAAAGTCCGCCGGATAGAAGGCGATGATCACTGGCGTGCCGTGTAGGTCGGCCAGATTGAGCCGCCGCTCGGGCGACATCGGCAGGGAGAAGTCAGGTGCTCGCTGCCCTGGCCCGGGCATCGCTGTGCCGTCAGTCATCCCGCCATCGTCGACCCGGTACGGATGAGCCCTGCTCACCTTCAGAGGGTGGTTAACTGCCGGACTCACGGACCGTGCCGGTGGCCCGGCGCCCCGACGGGCGTGCCGGCGTGCTGGCCGGGTTCGACCACGACGAACTGGCCCATCATGCCCTGATCCTCGTGGTAAAGCACGTGGCAGTGGAACATGTACGGCACGGCCGGGTCCGTGTAGTCGATGAACGGGACGATGATCTCGTACGCGACGTTGGGCCTCAGGAACAGGGTGTCCTTCCAGCCCAGGAGCTGCGGCGGCGGGGTACGACCATCCTCGGTGAGCACCTGGAACTGGACGTCGTGCAGGTGGAAGCTGTGCGGTGAACCGTCGTTGTTGGTGAGCCGCCAAATCTCGACCGTGTCCTTGATGGCGGTGGCATCAACGCGGGTCATGTCCATGCGCTGGCCGTTGATGGCGCGATCGCTGAGCCGGAAGCTTCGCCGCCCAGCCGCTTGCGCCGGGTCCAGGCGTGGCACCCGGACCAGGCGGGTTGGCAGCGCCTCGCTGGCCGTTAGCCGGTCGACCGCGCGCAGCTGCAGGATGTCCAGGGTGTCCGTGCCGCCGGAGAAACGGTTACTCAGTGGATCCAGGCCGAGGGGCGGGGGAGTGCTCCGCAGCACCGGACGCTCACCGGGGCGTACGGTCACGACGATCTCCGCCCGCTCGCCCGGCGATAATGCGATCCGCGTGGTGCCGAAGGGTTCCGACAGCAGCCCGCCGTCCGTGCCAACCACGGCGAAACCCCGGTCGTCGGCGAAACCGAACTCGTAGCTTCGAGCGTTGGACCCGTTCAGCAACCGCAGCCGGACCCGCTCCGTGGTCACGTCGAGGTACGGTCCTACGGTGCCGTTGACGGCGATCGTATCGCCGAGGATGCCGACATCACCGAGGAAGGAACGTCCCTCGTCCAGCTCGCCCTCATCGGTGAGCAGCTTGTCCTGGACGATGACGGGGAAGTCATCGACGCCGTAGCGGTGCGGCAGCGCCGCGACGCTCGTTCCCGGATCGTCCACAATGAACATGCCAGCCAGGCCCCGGTAGACGTGGCTCGCGGTCTCGCCGTGCGGGTGTGGGTGATACCAGAGGGTGGCCGCGGGCTGGTCCATTTCCCAGGCGGGCGACCACGTCTCGCCCGGTGCGATGGGCCGATGAGGGCCGCCGTCCATTGTGGCCGGCAGGTGCACGCCATGCCAATGCACGGTGGTGGTTTCGGGCAGTTCGTTGTGTACGTTGATCACAACCTGCTCGCCCCGTGCGGCGCGAATTGTCGGACCGAGGTACGCGCCGTTGAAGCCCCAGGTCGGCACGGACCCACGGCCGAAGTCATGGCGCCCCTCGCTGGCGCGCAGGTCGAACACTCGCCGGCCGGCGGCGTCCAGTCGGGACGGGGCCAACGTGGGTACGGCCATTGCGTTGGCGAAGTCGACCTTCCCGGTGGTGTCCACGACGAGCCGGTTCCAGACGAACGTGCCCAGACCGACGCAGGCACCACACACCACCAGGAGCGTGGAGAGTCCGAACACCAGCACGCGATTCTTCATCCGGCCCCGCCCCTCCCGTTCGTCCGAGGAGCCAAGTATCGCGACCGAGATCACCCCAGATCGTCGGGGAAGACCCTGATTGGTCCCCGATCCCGTCCCGTGGCCGCGTGGCACGATCGCCGTCACCGCGGGTCCTCGCGCTGGCGGAGGTGGCCGCGGTGCGAATTGAACCTTCTGCCACCCCCTGACGTACAGAACGGCAACCCCTTGGAGTGAGATCGGCAGAGCCGGGAAGCTGACTCTGCCGCTCTCGATCCACCGGCGCCGGAGCGCGTTCCCCGTCTCGCGCATGCTCGCGCCGGCCTGTCCGGCCTCGCGCACTCCCCCTGCCGAGGCCGGACAGGCGTGTCCGCCTCCCGGCCGCGCAGCGTCCGCACGACGACGGAGCATCCTCCCCCTCCCCAGGGGGATGATCCTCCGCATAAACCATGAAGTCGCCCGCAAAGCGACCGCAGGAGTGGGCCGAGGTGGCACGATGGGCATGAGGACATGTCATGTACGACACCGATCCATATCCCAAGCCGGTCTCCGACCCTGAGGGTGACGGCCTGCCGGAGACCGCCGACGATGATTCGCACGCCGACGATGACATGGACTCCACCCGCATCGCTGACGGACCGTCACCGTCTCCGCTGCCGCCCGACCGCGACGCCGGCCCAATGGCGCTGAACGACTTCGGCACCACGCCGGCGGAGCGACTCAAGGGAGAGTCCCTCGATGGGCGGCTCTCGCGCGAACTGCCGGACTTCAACGCCGACGGGCTGCCGGTAGACCCAGATCCGCGATTGGCTGAAGAGGTGGATCCCGACGCCGCCGACCGCGTCGACGAGGACACCGAGATGCTCGCGGAGGACGACCAGGTGGATCCGCACCTCGGCTCTCACGTCTCGATGTACGACCGTTACATCAAAGGCATCCCATCCACCGCCAAGATCGGTCGGCTCGTCCAACCAGACGAGGGTGCGCACGAGGACTTCGAGACCGACGAGATCGCCTACGACGCGGGGGCGTCCGGTGGTGGCTTTTTCTCTGAGGAGTCTGCCATGCACGAAATGCAACCCGAAGCGCTCGAACTGAACGCTGAGCCAGACGGCTCCAAGATCACCATGCACATGCGGCGGGTGGTGATCAGGACCGGGGCCGAGCAGCCTTGGGACCCCGAGGACCTCGCAGTCGCCGAGGGCCGCGACCCGACGCCGAAGAACGTCGAGCGCGCACGTCGGGAGTTGGAGGAACTGGGTCCGGCGGCCATCGAGAAGACGGTGCCATAACTGCGCACCCGGTTGTATGTCGGTCTGCGTCCACAACCCCGGCGGTGTGGCTACAACGCTGAGATTGTCGACGTCCGACGACACAAGCCGACTTGCGTCCGCCGAAAAAAGGCAGCATGTTCGCATCTGTGCTGAATCGGTTAGTCATGCCGCCATCACGGCACCGCATGGCGCTCGGTACGGTCTCGGACGTGACGCTCTCCTCCTGGCAATGGCGCCATCGGCTGACACCATGAGTGTCGTCGCTGTCCTTAACTACAAGGGCGGTGTGGGCAAGACGACGGTGGCCGCCAATCTCGGCGCGGAGCTTGCCTTTCGGGGTCGGAAGGTACTGCTCATCGACATGGATCCGCAGGCCAGCCTGACGCTGTCGTTTTACGGCTCGGACGAGTTGGCCAAGGAATTCACCGACAGCGGGACGCTGCTGCACTGGTTCCAGGCGTTCGTCAACGACCAGTCGGCCGAGCTGCTGAGGGATTACGTGGTCTCACCGCCTAGGGTCAACGAGGTGCTGAAGTCGCACGGTGGTCAGCTTGATCTGATCCCGTCGCACCTAGGCCTAATTGATGTCGATCTTGACTTGGCGGCGCACGTCGGTGGATCTCGTTTTCAGATCTCGAGCGATGGATATCTCTGGGTACACCGGCTACTGGCCGACGCGCTGGGCGACGATGTGTTCCGCGATTATGACCTCATCATGATCGACTGTGCGCCCAACTTCAACATGGTGACCAGAACAGCGATCGTGGCATGCGACCACATCTTGATCCCTGCGAAGGCCGACTACCTCTCCACACTTGGCATCGACTATCTGCGCCGGAAGCTCTCGGAGCTGGTGCGCGACTACAACGGCGTCGCGGGCGCCGAGGCCATCGACCCGGCGATTCTCGGCGTGGTGTTCACGATGATCCAGTTTGCCGGCGAGGTTCCGATCATCGCCGTGCGTAACTATGTGACGCACACGGAGCAGTACGACGTGCCGGTGTTCCGACAGATGATCCGCGAGAGCAAGACGCTCTTCGCGGCTGCGGGTGAACGCGGTGTGCCCGCGGTGCTGCTGCCGCACGCGAATCCGAATGTCCAGCATGAGCTGCGAGAACTCGCGACCGAGTTTCTCACCAGGATCATGATCGAGGGGGCGACATGACCGACTCGGCCGAACTCACCCACGAGGTGCTCCTTCGGGTGGCGGAGTTCCTACGCAAGCTCCCCACGGAACAGCTCGAGGATCTGGCCGCGGGGACCGCGAGGCTAGAGGTGGTGGCGAAGCCGTCGTCGGGACGCCGCCTGCCGGCGCGCGCCGCGACCGCCCCCGTTGAGCTGCCCCGGCCGGTCGACGAAATCGGCGCCGCGCTGTCGGCGCTTGTCGACCGCGCCGCGGCGGCGCGTTACCTCGACGACCTGCACCTCAGCGTCGCGCAGCTCAGATCTCTCGCCACCGGCCTCGGCATAGCCGTGGCGAGCAAGGCGACGAAGACTCAAACGCGCGACACGATCGTGCAGTGGACCGTGGGCCGGCGGGCCGACGCGAAGATCCTCAGCCGGCCGGGGGCGCCGCGCCGGCCGTAGCAGCGAAACGACCGCGACGTAGCTCACATTTGATTGTGCACAACTGAATCGTGCGCTTAGAATTACGGGCATGGATGACCTGAGGTTGAAGCGGCAGGTCTGCTTCGCGCTCTATGCCGCCTCGCGAGCGGTGACCGGGCTGTACCGCCCGGCGCTGGAGCGCCTGGGCCTCACCTACCCGCAGTACCTGGTCATGCTTGTCCTGTGGGAGCACGGTGAGAGTTCCGTGAAGGACCTCGGCGCCGCGCTGATGCTCGACTCGGGAACGTTGTCGCCGCTGCTCAAGCGGCTGGAGACGGTCGGCTACCTGGCCCGCCGTCGCGACCCCGCCGACGAGCGATCCGTACTGATCGGCCTCACTCCCCGCGGTGAGGCGCTTCGTGGCGAGGCAGCCACCGTGCCCACCACCGTCGCCCGCGCGAGCGGGATGGCAGCCAAGGAGCTGTCCGCTCTGCGCGACACGCTCGTCGCCCTCACTGAGGCCGTCACCGCGACGGCCGCACACCAGACAGATGGAGTACGCAGATGAAGGTTCTCTACACCGCCAAGGCCACGGCGACCGGCGAGGGGCGCAACGGCCAGGTCCGCTCGTCCGACGGCCTGATCGACACCAACCTCGCCGTACCGGTCGAGATGGGCGGCGCGGGCGGCGCCACCAACCCAGAGCAGCTCTTCGCCGCCGGCTTTGCCGCCTGCTTCCATAACGCATTGAGACTTGTCGCCAGGCGCGCGAAGACCGATGTGGACGGTTCGCAGGTCACGGCCGAGATCGGCATCGGACCCTCCGAGGCGGAGGGTGTCCGGGGGTTCCGCCTCGTCGCGGCGCTGCGTGTGAGCCTGCCCGGCGTCGACCGTGAGACGGCGGAGCGCCTCGTCGCCATTACCCATCAGGTGTGCCCGTATTCCCAGGCCACCCGGGGCAACGTCGATCTCACCGTCGAGATCGTCTGAGCAGCAGCGCCCTGGCGGAGTGCTCGGTATACCGTGGGGGCATGTCGGAGATCGTGTATCCACCCGTCATCGCCGCGGCCAAGGTGATGTTCCGGGTGCTGGACATGAAGGTCAACGTTGACGGGGCGGAGCGAGTTCCGCGGTCAGGCGGCGCTGTGGTCGCCTGCAACCATGTCAGCTACCTTGACTTCATCTTCTGCGGGCTCGGCGCGCAGCCGGCCGGTCGGCTCGTGCGCTTCATGGCGAAGAAAGAGGTCTTCGACAACCGGATCTCGGGCCCGTTGATGCGGGGGATGCATCATATTCCGGTCGACCGCGACGCCGGTCTCGCCTCGTACAAGCAGGCTCTGGCCGCCCTGCGCGATGGCGAGGTCGTGGGTGTGTTCCCGGAGGCCACCATCAGCAGGTCGTTCACCATCAAGGACCTCAAGAACGGTGCGGTACGCCTAGCGGCCGCCGCCGGGGTGCCGCTGATTCCCATGGCATTGTGGGGTTCGCAGCGGCTGTGGACCAAGGGGCATCCCCGCACATTGACCCGCCGCCACGTGCCGATCTTCATCGCGATCGGCGAGCCCCTCTCGCCGCAACGCCGCGACGACTCAGAGGCCGTGACGGCCGAGCTTCGGCAACAGCTGTCCGCCCTGCTCGACGGTGTCCAGCGAGGTTACCCCGACGCGCCCGCGGGGCCGGACGACCGCTGGTGGCTGCCGGCTCACCTCGGCGGAAGCGCCCCAACCCCGGAGGAGGCCGAGGCACTCGACTCCCGCACCTCCGCGTGACTTCGAACCCTGAGCTCGGCCGGTCCGTAGCACATAGGACACCGAGTTATCAAGTGGGAGTCACATGCTACGGGACCTACCTATCTCCGGACGCGAGGCGTGGCCGCGTCACCTCAGCCACGTCGGCCGTGACGATCGCGCGGAGCCTCCTGATGTGCGGGACCTGGCGATGTGGAGAGGTGCGGTCGATCTGGCCTCGCGCCACCGCGCCGATCCAGCAAGCCCGGACAGGTGCTTAAGCCCGACCTGCCTGGATCCCAGCCCGTACCCGTGTTTCGCCCGCCGTCTGGCGGAGCGCTGCGCCGCGATCAGCCGAGGCTGGGCGGTCGAGCCCCTGACTGCGTCCCAGTCCTCCAGCCGGGATCGGTGAGCATGACCAGCGCCGGCATCGCTCAGCGGCCCGGCCCCGCGCCGGACGGCCATTGGTGGGACCTCGCGGCGTGCGCCGGCAGTGATCCCGAGTGGTGGGGGGATGACCGGGCGATGCGACCACTCGCGGTGCGGATCTGTCTCGGGTGCCCGGTGCGGGAGCCATGCCTCAAAGAGGCCGTGCTGAGCGGCGATCTCGGCGTGGTGCGGGGCGGGATGCTGTTGGTTGAGGTCCATCGCCGCAGGCAGGCCATCTCCCTCGTGTGCGCCTTCTGCAACACGCAGCCAGTTAGAGCCACCCGCACCGGTCATGCCCGATATTGTGGTTCCCGATGCCAGGCAGCCTCCACCAGGAGGAGTCGGGAACGGCGCGCCGCCGCGTAATCTCCCGGCCTTCAGCTGACTCGGGCGAGGCTGCGTTGCAGCACCGCCAGCAGCGCGTCGCGCACCGAGCCGCGGTCGCGCGCGTCGAAGGTCACGATCGGGATGTCGTCCGAGACGGCCAGCGCCCACCGGACGTCCTCGAGATTGTGGCTGAGGAACCCGTCGAAGAGGTTGACCGCAACGACAAATGGCAGACCGGTCTTCTCGAAGTAGTCGACCGCCGGGTAGCCGTCGTCGAGCCGCCGACTGTCCACGATGACCAGTCCACCGAGTGCACCCTCAGTGAGGTCGCGCCACATGAAGCCGAACCGGTCCTGCCCGGGTGTGCCGAAGAGATAGAGTTTGACCTCCTCGTCGATGGTGATGCAGCCGAAGTCCAGCGCGACCGTCGTAGTGGTCTTGGACGGGACCTGCCCAGTGCGGTCGATGTCGGCGGCGATCTCGGTGATGGGCGCCTCGGTGGTCAGCACCGGGATCTCGGAGATCTGCGACACGGCGGTGGTCTTGCCGACGCCGAACCCACCGGCGATGACGATCTTTACGGGCAGGGGTGGTCTGCCGGTGCCCGGCGCGTCAACGAATGGCTTTGAGTCCACGGATGACCCTTTCAATGATCTGAACCTGCTGGTGGGCGCCGACCTCGGGTTGGCGGATGACCAGGTAGCCGGTGGCGACGAGGTCGGCGACCAGGACCCTGGCCACGCCGAGGTGTAGGCGAAGGTGTGCGGCGACCTCGGCCACCGCGGATGGGCGAACGCAGAGGGCCACGATGTCGCGGTGCTCGTAGGTGAGCGTGTCCAGCGCGGCCCGTCCGTCCCATGTGGTCAGCACCTGCGTCTCCACGTGGAGCGTCGAGTCGATGGGGCGCGCCCGGCCTCCGGTGATGAGGTATGGCCGCACGCCGGAGACCTGCGGGTCGGAGGCGGCCGCCGGGGTGGGTACGTCGACGCCACGATGGCCGGCGACGTACGGTCGTGGCCCAAGCGGCTCCCACGATGGCGGTGGGTCGGTGGGCATAACGGTCAGACCCTCAGAGTCATCTTCAGCTCGTCGATCAGCTGCGGCGTGAGTACGGCACCGGCCCTATTGGCGAACATGGCCATGTCGTAGGCGAGGTTGCCGAGATTGGCGTCCTTACGGGCGAGGACTCCCAGCGCGGAGCCGGGGCTGATCGCGCTGACCAGCATGTAGCCCCGGTCCAGGTCGATGATCACCTTGTTCGTCCTGCCCAGGTCGTAGACCCGCGCGGCGCCGTTGGCGAGACTCGTGATCGCGGAGGTGATCGCGGCCAGTCGGTCCGCGTCTGCCCTGGAGAGATTGGCCGACATCGCGATAAGCAGGCCGTCCGAGGAGACGGCGATCGTCTCGGAGACGCCCGCCGTCTCGTTGGCGAAGCGGGAGAGCAGCCAATTGAATTGCTGAGCCTCGCTGCTTATCTGGTAGGCAGGAATTGTCATGGTCAGCTCCGTCTAGTTGTCGCGGTCGGGGGTGTGGGGATCGGATGCGCGGACCAGCCCATTGAGGAATAGGTTGAGTGCGTC
>JAHRHA010000200.1 GCA_020027875.1 Micromonosporaceae bacterium
CGTCCGGGTACTTCCTGGGGGCAACCACGATGACTTCCTTCCTCGGTTCGAAAGATCAAACCTGGTTTGGAAGTCTCCGGGCAACCGGGGGAAGCTCAGTTCGCCGCACCGGAGGCGGTCTGGTCCGGGCTGGCCCGCGCGCTGCCCACCCTGCTCGACCCACCGCGCTAGCTCGGCCTGCCCACGCGGGCGGGGTCCGCTGCCAGGATGCGCACGTGGCATACGACGAAGGCCTGGCCGCCCCGACTCCGTGACCTGATCGGCGACGAACACGGAATGGCCGAGAAGACGACGTTCGGCGGGCTGGCCATGCTGCTCGACGGCAACATAGCCGTCGGCGTGCACCGCGAGGAACCGCCGGTGGGTGTGCGTCGGTGTCGACCAGCCTCTGCGGTCCTCGCGTTGCTGCGAAACTGGCTTGGCGCCGTTCGGCGCATAGCCCAGGACCGGGTTGAGGTTGTCCCGGCTCGGACGCGGCACCGATGACGATGCTGGTGCCGCCAACGGTTCCCTGAGGCGAGGTGCGGCGCAGCCGGCCTCTACGGACACGGCGACGACGAGAGCTGCGGTTCGACGCATGGAGATGCGAGAGCGGAACATTGCTGCAAGTTACTTGCAACAACAAGATTACTGCAATACCTTCGGAAGGAATGAACATCACCTGACTCATGACCATCCAGACCGGAGGCTGAGACGAACGGTTGAGGAGCGCGCCGCCGTCTTCGCCGAGATCCACTACCACCACTACCTCACCTAGCCAGCGCCATTGGTCCACACCACGAAGAGAGAGCTTCACCATGACCGAAACGGCCACCCTCGACGCCGCCGCGTGGCAGGCCAGTTGGGACCGCCAGCAACAGTCCTACATGCCCGACCGGGAACAACGGTTCGCCACCATGTTGGACATCGTCGATGCGACGATCGGCGCACCCGCCCCGGCCATCCTCGACCTGGCCGGCGGAACCGGCTCCATCTCGCTCCGCGCGCTGCGCCGATTCCCCCAGGCGATCACGACCCTGGTCGACGTCGACCCGGTGCTGCTCACCATCGCCCGGGCCAGCCTCGACGCCCGGACAACGATCGTCTCGACCGACCTGCGCACGGACCCGTGGACCACCACGCTGCCCCGGCGTGACTATGACGCCGTTCTCACGGCCACCGCCCTGCACTGGATCGACGGCGACCGCCTTGCCACCCTGTATCGCGAGATCCACTCGGTCCTGCGCCCAGGCGGGGTGTTCATCAACGCTGACCACATGGTCGACCCCGGCATCACCACACTCAGCCAGCGCATCGCCGACTGGGAACGCCATCGGCGAGAGGCCAGCTACGTCAGCGACCCCACCCTGTCGTGGGAGGGCTGGTGGGAGCATCTCGCGGAAGACTCGGTCCTCGGTCCGCTCATCGAGCAACGCCGCCAGTTGTTCGACGGCTGGCACGCGGTCGAATTCACGCCCTCCCACGACTGGCACCTGGACGCGCTGCGAGCCGCCGGGTTCAGCGAGGCCGGCCTGGTCTGGCGAGGCCTGAATGACGCCGCCTTCGCCGCCGTTCGATGACTGATGACTGTCCAATGTCGACAACACCTGGAGATTCGTGACCTCGCCGGGTTGGCCAGGGCTAGCCGGGCGAGGCGTAGAGCTGCTTGAGGCCGGCTCGGGCGTCGGTGACCTGGCGGTGGGCGTCGCGGACGGACCGAGCGAGGTTGTCCATCGTGGACGGAGCGAGCTTGGGTACGACCAGGGAGAGCACGTCGTCGGCAGTGATGCGCCTTCTCGAGCTGGAGGTCGCCCGGGAGCGCATCCGGATCAACGCGCTGTGCCCCGGGCCGGTGGCCACTCCGCTGCTGATGGATCTGTTCGCGAAGGATCCGGAGCGGGCGGCCCGTCGACTGGTGCACATCCCGATGGGCCGCTTCGCCGAACCGGAGGAGATCGCCGGCGCGGTCGCGTTCCTCGCCAGTGATGACGCCTCCTTCATCACCGCCTCTACGTTTGTGGTCGACGGCGGAATCACCGGCGCGTACGTCACGCCCTTGTGAGCCCGGCCGCAGGCACAGCGAGTCCCTCATCGGTGCGGCCGATCACTCGATTCGCGGCTCACCAGCGTCAAGGAGATTTACGCTGCGCTAGAGGAAGCGCAACGCAAGTTCGAGGAAGCCGAACGAATGGGCGCTGGTCTCGACAGCGCACGTCAGGAACGGGCCGAAGCGTGGCAGAACCGGGGACGTGCTCTGGGGTTCGTCGCCGACACTGTCCGACTCTGGCGCCCTCACATTCTGTCGGTCGACCTTCGAGGCGACGATGCTTACCGGAGCCCGGTCGCCGAACGCTTGGCAACTGACGTTGCCGCAGAGACTGACGCCCATCCCCTCGTCAGGGGCCGCCTGGCGACTGACTCGGCCGCACTCGCGGTCGCGATCATGGCCGTGAGCGTTGCCGCTGGGAGGGTCGGCGCCAAACTTGCGTGGGAGCAAGTACCGCCGGGCGGAGGAGTCGTGCCAACCGAGATATGGCTCGACACCGGGAAGACGCCACATCAACGCTCCTCGGGAGCTTGAGCGAACGCCACTAGGGCGTTCAGCAGGGCAAGTTCGATCAGTAGCCTGCGTGGGGGTGTGGGGCGGCCTCACCGCGAGCGTCGGCCGGGGTCGATGCGTGCCGTCGCCGGGTCGCTCGCTGGTGTTAGTTGGGCTGCCATGGGTCGACGGCGGGGGCGTGGTGCCGGTGGGCGACTCTGTCGGTCATGGCCTGTTCGGGGTTCGGCCCACTGCCGGTCGGTCGCGTCCCACACGGCCGAGTCAGGCGCTGTGCGGAGTTGGCCAACGACGTCGCTGATCTCGGCGACGACGGCGGCGATGGCGGGTAGCCGGAAAGGGCTGGGTGCGTGGCGCGCAGCCGTTCGTACCCAAGCTCCCACGCGACGGCGTCCTCGCCGGGACGAGGTTCGTGGCCGTACAGCCGGTAGGGCCGGGGCAGTGTGGCCAGTCCCCGGCGGGTCAGGTTGGTGACCCGCGGAGCCGCGTGCCACTCGGGTCTCCGGATGTTTAGTCCAATGTCGATTGCCCTTGCGAACTACCGCGGAATGGCACGAGGTCGGGCTAGGCGTCACACCAGCGGGTGAGCGCGGCGGTCCATTCCTTCGCCCGCCGGAGATCGAAGACCTCCGACCAGGCGGCGATCATGTTGCAGTACGCGATCCCCGCGTGAATCGGCGACACCCCACCCGAGGTCACCTCGTCCAACAGCGTCATGCCGCTGGCCCCGTGGCCCTGCAGGACACGACACATGCCCTCGGAAAGGCGCGCCATGGTCACCAGGTCGTAGTCACCGAAGCGTTCGCCGACGCCACGCTGTCAGCGAAGGCCGGTTCGGCACCTGCCGGGTCACCGCCCCACATCTGCCCGTAGGAGTTCCACTTGACCAGCCACCCCAGCTCGGCGCATTCGTCGCAGCCTTCCAATACCCGGCCGCCCGGGGCGAACCATCCCATCGCCGGAGCGAGCTCGCCGCGGAACATGAGATCCGCTCCCAGCAGAAATGCGTTCCGGGCAGAGCGCTGCGGATCCTTGTGACGCAACGCTTCATGGTGAGCGCGTGACCATGCCTGAGTCGGTGCGTCGCCATGGCCGGTCAGATACGCGGCGAGCGCCAGCTGTTCGAGGTCGTCAGACTCGAGCGGGATATCAGCGTCGGCGGCGGTCAGGAGTTGGTGCGCCTCGCTCTAGGAGCACCGCGCCATGGCCGCGCGCCCCGGCTCTAGCGTGCCGCTCGCCGTCACCCACACAGTGTGGTGCACCTCGCTCAATCCGGGCCAGCGCCTGGATCCGTCCACGGCCTGCGGCGGCGATAGCACCACAAATCGCCCGCCGGACCCGGCTTGACCGGTGGTGTTGGACCAGTGGAAGGCTGCGGCGTTCCCCGTATCCTGGGGCCAATCGACCGGGCCGGCCCGCCGCAGTCGAGTCCGGGTCAGGCGGAGTGACCCGGCGAGACCATGGCAGGACGGTGGTCGACGGTCGCTGGTTCGCACGTGTTGCGCGACAACGCATCACAGGGGAGGGCACGGGCAGGGTGGATGGGGCAGGTGAGCTCGCGCGGGGCCGGGAAGCCGGCCGTCGACTTGCGTGGGCGGATGCCTACGCCGCGTTTTCACTGGCGCAACAGTCGTCCTTGCTTGCCGCGGCGGATCTGGAGCTGATGGCGACGGCGGCCTATCTGCTGGGGCGCCTCGAGGACTGCCATAAGGCAATGCAGCGCGCCTCTCGCGCGTACTTCGAAAGCGGTGATCCGCGGCGAGCGGCGCGGTGCTTGTTCTGGGTGGCATTCACCTTGCTCCTGCAAGGAGACGTGGCCCAGGCTGGTGGTTGGCTCGCCCGAGCGAGCCGACTTCTGGAGCATGAGCGGCCTGAGTGTGCCGAGCATGGGTTCCTGTTGCTGCCGGAGGCGCTTCAGGCCCTCATGACAGGCGATCATGCGAAGGCGTCCGCCGCGGCGGCCCGGGCGGCTGAGATCGGCGCTCGGGTTGGCGACGCCGACCTGCTCGCACTTGCCTTACATTTCCACGGTCGGGCCCTCGTGGCAGATGGCCGAATGGCCGAGGGCCTCGCCTTGCTCGACGAGGCGATGGTGGCCGTCGTCGCCGGCGAGCTGTCGCCCTACGTAGCCGGCAACATCTACTGCTCGATGATCGATGCCTGCCAGGAGATCTCAGATCTGCGCCGCGCGGGCGAGTGGACTACCGCGTTGACGAGGTGGTGCGGCGAACAGCCCGACATGATCACATTCACCGGTCAGTGCCTCGCCCACCGGGCCGAGATCATGCAGCTGCGGGGCGCGTGGCCGGAGGCGATCGAGGAGGCGAAGCGAGCGTGCACGCGGTTCGCCCACGCGGCCGATCAGTACGCCGCGGGTGCGGCCTTCTACCGGCAGGCAGAGCTTCACCGGGCCCGCGGCGAGTTCGCGGCGGCAACGGACGCGTATCAGCAGGCCAGCCAATGGGGCCGCGAGCCGCAGCCGGGCTTGGCCTTGCTCCGCCTTGCCCAGGGCAGGACCGAGGCCGCCGATGCGGCGATCCGCCGGGTCGTTGCCGAGACGGCCGGCAGCCTCATGCGGGCGAAGCTGCTCCCCGCCCAGGTAGAGATCATGCTTGCGATTGGCGACATCGAAGCGGCTCGTCACGCCGCGAACGAGCTGGCCGAGATAGTGGGCAGCTTCCACACGCCGGCGCTGCGGGCGGTGGCATTGCATTGCCGCGGCGCTGTACTCCTCGCCGAGGGCGACGCCGGAGCCGCCCTCGCCTCGCTGCGAGGCGCGTGGCAGTTGTGGCATGAACTTGACGTGCCACACGAGGCGGCACGTGTACGTGTCCTGGTCGGACTCGCCTGCCTGGCCTTAGGGGATGAGGACGCGGCGGCAATGGAGTTCTCCGCGGCTCGCACCGTCTTCATGCGACTCGGCGCTGCGCCGGACCTGACCGTGCTCGGGAGACTCTCCAAGGAGAACAGCGGCACGCCTGCGCATGGGCTGACTGTGCGTGAGCTTCAGGTGCTTCGGTTGCTTGCCACCGGCAGGACCAATCACGCGATCGCCGCCGACCTGTCTCTGGCCGAGAAGACGGTGGAACGGCACGTGAGCAACATCTTCATCAAACTTGGCGTGCCCTCGCGCGCGGCGGCCACGGCGTACGCATATCAGCACCAGCTCATGTAACCCGGGATGCGGGAAACCACCCATGCCCCGCTGTGCCTGACCGAGGGCTTCTCCCGAAGCGACGTCCCCGCCGGGTTGCCTAGCGTCCTTCCCATCACACGGATGCGAGGGATGACGCCAACCCCTCGCTCCCGGAGGGAGAAGGCAATGACACAGCTGAATGATGAGCGGGCACCGGGCGGTGCGCCCAACGCCCTGCAGCGTGAGCTCTGGGCGGCGGACGGTGTGTCCGGGGAGCTGTACGTGCGGGAGGCCGAACGCATCGAGGCGATGAACGGGCCGTTCGGTGAGGTAATGCTCGACGCCGCGCACCTAGAGCCTGGCGAACGGGTGCTCGACGTTGGCTGCGGCACCGGTGCTACGACGATCGAAGCGGCCCGCCGAGTGACGCGTTCAGGAGCGGCAGTCGGCATCGACATCTCCGCAGCCATGTTGGATCTGGCCCGGAAGCGCTCCGGCCACGGGCTCGAAAACGTGGTGTTCCTGGAGGCCGACGCCCAGGTGTATCCGTTCGACGAGGGGTCGTTCGATGCGGTGATCAGCCGGTTCGGGACCATGTTCTTCGATGATCCGGAGGCCGCGTTTGCCAACCTGGGCCACGCTGTCCGGCCGGACGGCCGCCTAATCATCGTGTGCCCGGATCCGCCAAAGAGCGAATGGGTCGCCGTCGCCTTCGCAGCCGCGGCGCCTCACGTGGGGGTCCCGGACGTTGGTCCCCCGGGCGCTCCAGGCCCGTTCGCATTCGCCGACGGCGATCGTCTCGCACAGGTGATCAAGGCCGGCGGCTTCCGCGACGTCACACTCCAGGCCGTGACCAAACCGATCCGCCTTGGCGACCACGCCGATGACGTCGTCGCGTTCATCACCTCGCTGCGAGAGGGCCGGGCGCTCTTCGCCGGTAAGCCCGAGGCCAAAGTGGCCGCTGCGGTCGACGCCCTTCGGGAGGCCGTCAACCGCTACGCAGGACCGGAGGGCGTGGTCATGAATGAAACCGCATGGCTCGCCTCAGCTCACCGCTGAGTCAGTTGGGCCACCCGCAACCTAGCGTCCTAGCGCAACGGCGTCGAGCAGCCAGCCATTGTGAGAGACCGATGCTCTATTCGAGAGGGAGGGCACCGATGGACGTGGCCCTCCCGGTTGTGGC
>JAHRHA010000021.1 GCA_020027875.1 Micromonosporaceae bacterium
CTCCACACCCAAGCAGGACCACCAACACTGACCGCCACCGTGGGGGACCAAATCACGCCCCAGACGTGCGGAACGTCAGCTCCAGGTCATGATCGACGCGATCTAGGGTCGGGGGGGTTCGGCGTGCGCACCCAGGGCGGCCAGCTTCGCCTCGAAGTCCTCGTACCCGCGGTTGATCAGGTTCACCCCGTACACGGTGGAGGTCCCCTCGGCCGCGAGGGCCGCGATGAGGTGGCTGAATCCGGCCCGCAGGTCCGGGATAACCAGGTCGGCGGCGTGCAGCTTGCTCGGACCCGCGATAACGGCGGAGTGGCGGAAGTTGCGCCGACCGAATCGGCAAGGCGTTCCACCGAGGCACTCGCGGTAGGTCTGGATGGTCGCACCCATCTGGTTGAGCGCCTCGGTGTAGCCAAGCCGGCGCTCGTAGACAGTCTCGTGCACGATGGACAGCCCTTGGGCCTGGGTGAGCGCGACCACCATCGGCTGCTGCCAGTCGGTCATGAAACCGGGGTGGACATCGGTCTCGAGCGCTACCGCCCGCAGTTCATCGCCGGGGTGCCAGAACCGGATTCCGCCGTCGGGCCCGTCCTCGATATCGAGCTTGCCGCCGATCGATCGGAAGACATTCAGGAACGTCATCATGTCGGCCTGGTGGGCCCCGCGTACGAAGACGTCGCCGCCGGTGGCCAATGCCGCGGCACCCCAACTCGCGGCCTCGATCCGATCCGGGATGGGGCGGTGCGCGTACCCGGTGAGCCGCGACACACCCTCGATCTCGATGACCCGGTCGGTGTGCACACGGATGATGGCGCCCATCTTCTGCAGCACGCAGACGAGGTCGATGATCTCGGGTTCAACCGCGGCGTTCTGCAGTTCGGTTACGCCTTGGGCGAGTACGGCGGTCAGCAGCACCTGCTCGGTCGCGCCGACACTGGGGAAGGGCAGGTCGAATTTGGTCCCGTGCAGCCCGTTGGGTGCGGTGATATCCAACCCCTGCGGGGTCTTGTCGACCTGGGCACCGAACTCGCGCAGCGCCTGGAGGTGGAAGTCGATCGGGCGGTCACCGATGTGGCATCCGCCCAGGTCGGGAATGAAGGCGTGGCCGATGCGGTGCAGCAGCGGGCCGCAGAACAGGATCGGGATCCGGCTTGAGCCGGCGTGCACGTTGATCTCGTCGACGTTGGCTCGCTCGACGTTCGTCGGGTCGAGCACCAGCTCACTCGGCTCGACGCCATCGCTGACCCGAACACCGTGCAGCTCCAAGAGTCCGCGCACAATCTCGACGTCGCGGATCCGCGGAACGTCGTGGAGGCGGCTGGGGCCGTCGCCGAGGAGCGCGGCGACCATCGCCTTGGAGACGAGGTTCTTCGCGCCCCGTACTCGCACCTCACCACGCAGCGGCGTGTCGCCGTGGACGACGAGGACGTCGCTCTGCACGTCATTGGTCAACGCAACCTCCTGCGAAGTGTGGCGTGGTCCGTCTGTCGTAGCTGCATCGCTCGATGTCGGGCAGGTGCGCGGCGGGCGTCTGGTGGCTACCGGTGGTTACCGTCCGTCACCTGCGCCGCTTCGAAGATCGTGTCTGGCTCGACTCGCCGGGGAAGCATAGCCCCATATGGACTGTGGCGGGGTACACACGACACGCCGAGCGGACTTGGTGTCCGACGTTCGCTCGTTCTGGACGCAGAGTGACTACCGACCGTACAGAGCCGATGACCACCGGTCCTCCATACGTACCGCGAGCCGGCGCGGGTCGACTAGTCGACCGAAACTGTCTGGGGCAGCGCGAGCATCTGGTCGAGCGCCAGGCGTGCGTAGTGCGCCGTGTCGGGGTCGACCGTGATCTGGTTGACCACGCGCCCGGCGACCAACTCCTCCAACGCCCACACGAGGTGCGGCAGGTCGATCCGGTTCATCGTGGAGCAGTAGCACACGGTCCGGTCCAGGAACATGATCTCCTTGTCCGGGTGTGCGTTGGCTAGCCGGCGGACCAGGTTCAGCTCGGTGCCGACCGCCCAGGCGGAGCCCGCCGGGGCGGCGTCGATGGTCGAGATGATGTACTCCGTCGAGCCGACCTGATCGGCGGCGGTGACTACCTCGTGGCGGCACTCCGGGTGCACGAGCACGTTGACGCCGGGCACCCGGTTGCGCACGTCGTTGACGCAGTCGAGGGTGAACCGGCCGTGCACCGAGCAGTGACCGCGCCACAGGATCATCTTCGCCTCGCGCAACTGCTGCGCAGTCAGCCCGCCGCCCGGCTTGTGCGGGTCGTAGAGCACGCAATCCTCGAGGTCGAAGCCCATCTCCCGCACCGCGGTGTTGCGGCCCAGATGCTGATCGGGCAGGAACAGCACCCGCTGGCCGCGCTCGAACGCCCAGGTCAGCGCGCGCTTGGCGTTGGACGAGGTGCACACCAGGCCGTCGTGGCGCCCGACGAAGCCCTTGATGGCGGCGGTGGAGTTCATGTAGGTCACGGGGACGGTCATTCCGGCCGCGCCGACCTCCTCGAGCACATCCCAGGCCGCCTCGACCTGGGATATCGCCGCCATGTCCGCCATCGAGCAGCCGGCGGCGAGGTCGGGTAGGATTACCCGCTGCGCATCCGAGGTGAGGATGTCGGCGCTCTCGGCCATGAAGTGAACGCCGCAGAAGACGATGAACTCTGCGTCCGGTCGGGCCGCGGCCTCCCGGGCCAGCTTGAAGGAGTCGCCGGTCACGTCGGCGAACTGGATGACCTCGTCGCGCTGGTAGTGGTGGCCGAGCACGAACAGCCGGTCACCGAGCTTCTGCTTGGCGGCTCGGGCCCGGTCGACGAGCGTGGGATCGCTGGGCGCCGGCAGGTCGCCCGGGCACTCCACGCCGCGCTCGGACGAGGCGTCACTGCCGCGGCCAAGCAGAAGCAGCGCGGTCGCCGTACCAGAAGGTTCGCTAAATGCCGTCGCGGTACTAATTGCCGTCGCGGTGCCGAAGGTCGTCACGCCTCATATTTTCCCACAGCAAGCGCTCTGCGCCGGGCGGCAATAGTGTGACCTGGCAGACTCGGCAGCCGTGCGCGTCCTCGTCTGCCCGGACAAGTTCGCCGGAACTCTGACCGCCGTCGAGGTGGCCGCGGTCATCGCCGAGGGCTGGCTGGCGGTGGCGCCGGGCGACCACGTGGCGACCAAGCCGCTCGCCGACGGTGGTCCGGGCTTTCTGGAGGTCGTCGGTGGCGCGATCGGGGGCCGCGTGTTGCCGGTGCCGACATTCGATCCGCTGGGCCGCCCCGTGGCCGGCTCGGTGCTGGTCGCGCACGCCACGGCGTACCTCGAAAGCTCGCAGGCCTGCGGGTTGCACCTGCTCACCGAGGCCGAACGCGATCCGAAAACGACCACGTCGCACGGGCTCGGCGTCCTCGTCGCAGCGGCCGTCGAATCGGGCGTACGGGAGATCGTGGTCGGCCTGGGCGGATCGGCGACCAACGACGCCGGGGCGGGCATGCTCGCCGCGCTCGGCGCCGCCCCCTTGGACGTGGCTGGCTACGCATTGCCGTACGGGGGAGCCGCGCTCGCCCTGTGTGACGGCCTCGGTGGGGTGCCGCGGCTTCGCACCGTGGCCCTGGTCGCAGCCGCCGACGTCGACAACCCGCTCACCGGGCTCCATGGCGCCTCGGCGGTGTTCGGGCCGCAGAAGGGGGCGTCGCGGGTCGACGTACTCCTGCTCGATGCCGCACTGGAGCGCTTCGCCTCGGTCCTCGAGCGGGATCTGCCGGGTTGCCCGCCCGGGCTCGCGTCATTGCCGGGTGCTGGCGCCGCGGGCGGCCTTGGCGCAGCGATTTTCGCCTGCGGCGGGCGACGCGATTCCGGCATCGGCCTGGTCCGACGGTTGACCGGGCTGGATGCGGCGCTCGACGAGTGTGACCTGGTGATCACGGGCGAGGGCAGCTTCGACGACCAGTCGCTTCGCGGGAAGGTCGTGGCCGGGGTCGCGAACGCGGCGCGGGACCGCGGCGTGCCCTGCGTGGTGATCGCCGGGCGGGTGGAGGCCGGGCGGCGGGGCGCGCTGGCAGCTGGCGTTACTGAGTCGCACTCCCTCGTAGAGTACCTCGGCGACGAGGCCGCAGCGCTCTCGCGACCCGCGGAGGGCCTGCGTGCGCTGTCCGGCCGGCTGGCTGGGCAGTGGAGCCGCTGACCGGTCGACCGTGGTGTACACCGTCTCGTCGACCGTACGGTGGCGTACCTCACCTAGGCGGGCGAGGGTTGGCGGCGGGCGCGACGTGCGTACGATGGGAATGCCGGTGCGGCGAATCATGTTGCCCCCGGCGGAGCCATGACCTTCGGTAGGGAGCAACAATCGTGACCAGCCCGCAGACCACTGAGTCCACCAAAACCGTGACTGGTGTCGTCCTTACGGCCACGGCCGCGCAGAAGGCGAGGACGCTGCTCGACCAGGAGGGCCGCGACGACCTGCGGCTGCGCATCGCCGTGCAGCCGGGCGGCTGCTCCGGCCTGCGCTACCAGTTGTTCTTTGACGAGCGCGAGCTCGAGGGTGACACGGTCGCCCTGTTCGGCGTCACCGAAGAGGCGTCGGAGGTCGATCCGGACGACGCTGACAAGGTTGCGGTTGTGGTCGACCGGATGAGCGCGCCCTACCTCAGCGGCGCGACGATCGACTTCGTCGACCGCATCGATGCCCAGGGTTTCACTATCGACAACCCGAACGCGGGGGGCTCCTGCGCCTGCGGCGACTCCTTCCACTGAGCTCGTAACGCCTCCTAACGCTGAGGATCCGCTCACCCAGCACGCCCACGGGCGCTCCGCTCTCACCGAGTGGGGCGCCCGTTGGAATTACGCCCGCGTCGTCCTGCGCTGGTGAACGTCGTACGGTGGGCACGTGCGCCTGGCGACCTGGAATGTCAACTCGGTGACTGCACGGCTGCCACGACTGCTCGAGTGGCTCGCATCCACCGAGCCAGATGTGGTGTGCCTGCAGGAGACCAAGGTGGCGGCGTTCCCGTCGGGCGAGGTCGAGGCGCTGGGGTACGAGGCGGCGGCGTACGGGTTGGGGCGGTGGAACGGCGTCGCGGTGCTCTCCAAGGTGGGCCTGGCCGAGGTCGCGCGTGGCTTCCCCGGCGAGCCTGGCTTTCCGGAGCCGGAGGGGCGGGCGATCGGGGCGACCTGCGGCGGCGTGCGGGTGTGGTCGGTCTACGTGCCTAACGGCCGTACGCCGGAGGACCCGCACTACGCGTACAAGCTCGCCTGGCTGGGTGCGATCCGGTCGGCCCTGGCCGACGAGAAGGCGGCGCACAGCGATCTTGTGGTGTGCGGTGATTTCAACATCGCGCCGACGGATGCCGACGTCTGGGATCCGTCGGTGTTCGTGGGCTCGACCCACGTGACGCCGGCCGAGCGTGAGGCTCTCGCGGCCCTACGCTCACTGGGCCTGCACGATGTCGTGCCCAAGCCCATGAAGGGCGCCAATCCGTTTACGTACTGGGACTACCGGGCCGGGATGTTCCACCAGGACAAGGGAATGCGGATCGACCTCGTCTACGCGACGCGCTCTCTGGCCGACCGGGTCGCCACGGCGTACATCGACCGCGAGGCCCGCAAGGGAAAGGGCCCCTCCGACCACGCCCCGATCGTCGTCGACCTGACAGCGCCGTAGGTCACAGTTACGCGGAGGATAAGACCCCCGATAAGGGGGAGGATCCTCCGCCATCGCGTACGCTGTCGGTCGCTTCCGTTCGCCGACTGTTAGCTCTGGGGCCCGCCAATGAAGATCGCTGTTACTGGCTCGATCGCGACTGACCACCTGATGCACTTCCCGGGTCAGTTCTCAGAGCAGCTACTCGCCGACCAGTTGCACAACGTCTCGCTCTCGTTCCTCGTCGACGATCTCGTGGTGCGGCGCGGGGGAATCGGAGCGAACATCGCGTTCGGCATGGCGCAGCTCGGCCTTCGCCCGGCCCTGGTCGGCGCGGTTGGCGGAGACTTCGACCTCGACTATCGAAGCTGGCTCGACCGCCACGGCGTGGACTGCGAGTCCGTCCACGTCAGCGATGTCGCCCACACGGCGCGCTTCGTCTGCACCACAGATGTCGACATGTGCCAGATTGCGTCGTTTTACGCCGGCGCGATGAGCGAGGCTCGCAACATCGAACTGCTGCCGGTCGCCCATCGGCTTGGCGGGCTCGACCTGGTGATCATCAGCCCCAACGATCCGCTCGGGATGGTGCGTCACACCGCCGAGTGCCGCGAGCGGGGGTACGCCTTTGCGGCCGACCCGTCGCAGCAGCTCGCGCGGATGTCGGGGGAGGACATCCGCACCCTGGTCGACGGCGCCGCCTACCTGATCACCAACGCGTACGAGAAGCAGCTGCTGGAGTCCAAGACCGGCTTCTCTGACGCCGACGTGCTCGACCGGGTCGGCATTCGCCTGACGACTCTGGGCAGGGACGGCGTGCGCATCACGGGGCGCGAGATCGACCCCATTCACGTCCCGGTCGCCCAGGAGATCCGGGCGTACGACCCCACGGGAGTCGGTGACGGCTTCCGGGCCGGCTTCTTCGCGGCCCGGTCGTGGGGACTCCCGCTGGAGCGGGCGGCCCAGGTCGGCTCCCTACTCGCCACGCTCGTCCTCGAGACGGTCGGGACCCAGGAGTACGAGGTGCGGCCGGACATCTTCCTTAAGCGACTCGCCGAGTCGTACGGCGATGAATGTTCCGCCGACGTCCGCACCTTCCTCCCGGCCTAGGCTCCCTGCGGGGGAATTAAACGGCGCGGCGCACGTCGAAGGCCGCGACGCCGTCCACGGTGACGTTCCCGAGGTAGTCCTGGCCGCGCATACGGCACCAGGCCGGAATGTCGCCTGCTGCGGCTGGATCATCGGCGAGCACCCGCAGGACGGCCCCGACCGGCAGCTCGCCAAGCCGTCTGGCGAGGGTGATCACCGGCAGCGGGCACCGCTGGCCGCGACAATCGAGCACCTCGTCCGGTTCGGTCATAGCCCGACCACTCCGGCCTCGGCCCGCACTGAGGCGACGATCCCCGGCAGTTCGGCCAGAAAGCGGTCCACCTGCTGCGCCGTGACGCCGCGGTGCAGCGACACGCGGACGTTGCCGTGCGACAGGACGCCCATCGCCTCGAGCACATGACTAGGCCGAAGGGTCGAGGAGGTGCATGACGACCCGGAGGACACGGCGAATCCACGCCGGTCCAGAGCATGCAGCAGGGCCTCCCCGTCGACATAGAGGCAGGAGAACGTGACCAGGTGCGGCAGCCGGTTGACCGGATGGCCCACCACCTCCACGTCGGGGACCGTCTCGGCAACCACCGCGCGGATCCGGTCGACCAGCGGTCGCAGCCGGGCCGCCTCGGCGTCAGCCTCCGCGGCCGCCGCTCGAAGCGAAGCCGCCGCGGCCACCGCCAGGGGTAGCGACACCGCCTCCGGCCGCTCCGCTCCGTCCGGTGCGAAGCGCACGCCGGTCCGGGTGGCCAGCAGGCCCACGCCGGCGGGCCCTCCCCACTTGTGTGCGCTCGCGACAAGCACCGACCAACCCTCAGGTACGGGCGCGCGGCCGACCGACTGGGCCGCGTCGACGATCAGCGGTACGCCGGCGGCGGCGCATGCCGCCGCGACCTCCCCGAGCGGTTGCAGAGTGCCAACCTCATGGTTGGCGCTCATCAGTGCGGCCGCCGCCACACCGAGTGCCGACACGGCGGCGGCGAACGCGTCCGGGTTGACCTGACCAAAGCGATCGACCGGTACGGGCACAACCTCCCCGCCCGACCGACGGTGCGACTCGGCGGCGTGCAGGATCGCCGAGTGTTCGACGGTGGAGTGAATAAGGCTTCGGCCGGCCCTCTGACGGCCCCGTAGCACGCCGTGTACCGCCCGGTGGCAAGCATCCGTACCGCTTGCTAAGAACGTGAGCTCCTCCGCCCGAACCCCGATCACCTCAGCCGTCGCGCCCCGGGCCGCATCGAGCAGCTGGCGCGCCCGCCGGGCCTGTGCATACAGCTTGCCGGGGTCGGCCCAGCCGTCCTCGAGCGCAGCGCCGAGCGCCTCCCGCGCGGCCGGGTGCAGGGGCGCGGCGGCGGCCGCGTCCAGGTAGACGGAATCGGGCACTCCTGCCTGGTCGCTGGGGCTGCTGCTTTGGGGCATGGCGGCCACCCGACCACGGTATCGTCCGCCTCGAGGGGAAGCACCGGAGCGTGCGAGCTATGCACCGCACGCACCGTTGGCACCCGTCTGACACGCCCACCCCAGGCCAGTGAGCGGGCGAAAGGTCGAGTAGTCTGCGATCGTCGCCAAGACGACCTTGACCGTGAGCGGCAACCCCGCAGGCACGGCGGCGCTGCTACGAGGAGGCAGGAGCACGTGGTCGCAACCGGTTCGCAGGACCCGCAACACGGGGTTCGTCGGCGCGGTACACCAGCCCGACGGATTGTCGGCGCGAGCGCCGTCGGCGTCGTCCTACTGGGGCTGCTGAGCGCCTGCACGGTGGAGGACGCCTTCCATTTCGGCTGGCCCAGAGGCGGCATCACCGAGCAGAGCCAGCAGATGTTCGACCTGTGGATCGGGGCAGCAGTCGCGGCAATGGCCGTCGGCGTTTTCGTCTGGGGCCTGATCTTCTGGTGCATCGTGCGCTACCGCAAGCGCGGGGACGCGCTACCTGCGCAGACCCGCTACAACCTGCCCATCGAGCTGATCTACTCGGTGGCACCGTTCTTGATCGTCTCGGTGCTCTTCTACTACACCGCGGTGGTCCAGACCGACGTAAACAAGACCACGGTCGACCCCGACGTCGTGGTCAACGTCGAGGCATTCAAGTGGAACTGGAAGTTCTCCTACCCGACGACGCGGGGCCCGGACGGCTTGCCGGTCTACACCGTGGGTTCGAGCGATTACGTGCCCGTGCTGGTGCTCCCGACGGACAAGACGATCCGCTTCGTGGAGCATTCGCCCGACGTGATCCACTCCTTCTGGGTACCTGAGCTGCTCTTCAAACGTGACGTGTTCCCGGGCAACGTCATCAACCAGTTCGAAGTCAAGATCCTCGAGGAGGGCGCCTACGTCGGTCGGTGCGCGGAGCTCTGCGGGACCTACCACTCGACAATGAGCTTCGAACTCCGTGCGGTGACACCGGAGAAGTACGAGGCGTTCCTCGCCGCGAAGGCCGCCGGTCAGACGACACCCCAGGCGTTGACCGCCATCGGCGAAGAATCGCTGGCGACCAAGACGAAGCCGTTCCCGACCAAGCGCGACGCCGACAACGCCAATCCTCAGAACAGATAGGCCGGAGGTTCTTCGATGAAGACCGAGTACAAGATCTTCGGCATCGTGACGGCCTTCCTCTTCGTCGCATGCGGCGTCTACTGGTGGTGGTCGGCGCAGGAGTTCAACGGCAAACCGGACATGGTCGGCGTTATCGCGCTGGGGCTGACCGGCCTGCTCACCCTCATGTGTGGCGGGTACTTCTGGTTCGTGTCGCGCCGGATCGACCCTCGTCCGGAGGACCGGGACGATTCGGAGATCGCCGACGGTGCCGGTGAGATCGGGTTCTTCAGCCCTGGCAGCTACTACCCGTTCGGGATCGCCGTCGCCTCCGTGATCGCGGGTTTGGGGCTGGTCTACAAGGCGTGGTGGCTGATCGCGCTCGGCCTCATCGCGGTGCTCTTCACCACCGCTGGTCTCCTTTTCGAGTACTACACCGGCGCGCGCAAGGCCCACTAGCCCAGAAGACAGCGTCGATCATGACCTGGAGGTCATGATCGACGCTGTTTCACGACCGTCAGCTCATGATCACGGCGATCTTGAGGGGCTAGCCGGGGCGGCTAGCCTTCGCCTGGGCCTTCAGGCCCTCTGCCTTGAGCTGGGCGGCGCGGTCGAGGTCGGTCTTCGTCACCATTGCGCTGCCGAAGGCCCGCACGGCCTGATAGTAGGACCAAGCCAGGCTGTAGCAGGATCCACGGACCCAGAAGCTGTACGTGGCGCATTTGGCCTTGAGGTCGAAGTAGAACGAGTCATCGATGCGCGGCTTGTTGGCCGGGAAGGCGCCGACCGACTTGTAGTTGCGATAGCCGAAGTCGTGCCGCCAACAGGGCAGCCGGAAGTCGAATCCGAGCGGCTGGTCCGGGCTGCTCGAGCAGAAGTCCGTCGACCAGTCGAAGGCGTACTCGGTCCAGGCGCCCTGATTCAGCCGGGCACCGTTCCAGGCGTTGTAGCTGGGCGAGTTGGGCTGACTCCAGCTGGACATCACCGACAGCTTCTGTTCGATGGTTACCGCGGCCGCGGGGGCGGCGGTCGCCAGGACGAGCGCGACGCCCGCGACGGGCCCGAGCAGGATCGTAGTGAGGCGCCGGGGGATCATGCTTCACCTCGGAAAGGCAGGGGACGGGGGAGTTACTGCCTTAACGATTCTTGTGGCCCGATGGCACCGAGAGAAGTCCCCTGACATACCTGAACGACGCAACTACCCGACACAACTGCCCGGTAGCTGCTGTCTCAGGCGGGCCCGAGACGGCAACTACCGGGCAGTTGCGGAAATCTGGTGGATCAGTGCTGCTGCGTACCCGCATCCTCGAGTTGCTGAGGCGGTACCGCCGGCGACACGGGTGTGGCGGCCGGGGGCAGCGCCGGTGTGGCTGGTTTCTCGATCGGGAAGAAGAAGCCCCGCACAGCAGGCGCGATCGCGCCGAGGCGGTTCATCTTCTTCGGAACGGGAGCGCCAGCGTAATCCAGGGCGCCGTGGCCGTGCGCGTCGGCTGGGGCGAGCGGCTGGTGCACCTCCATGAAGCGGCCGTCGGGCAGGCGTCTGATAATGCCGGTCTCGACGCCGTGCACCAGCACCTCACGGTCGTGCTGCTGCAGGCCAAGGCAGATGCGGTAGGTCAGGTAGTACGCGATGGGCGGCACCAGCAGGATGCCGATGCGGCCCGCCCAGGTCGTCGCGTTGAGGCTGATGTCGAACGCCTCGGCGATGACGTCGTTGGCGCCCGAGAGGACCAGCACCAGGTAGAAGCCGATCGCCATGGCGCCAAGGGCAGTACGCGCCGGCACGTCCCGCGGACGCTGCAGCAGGTGGTGTGCCTGCTTGTCTCTTCGCAGCCTCGCCTCGATGAACGGATAGAGCATCGGCAGCACCGTGAGGAGCCCGGGCAGGACGAGCGTCGGCCAGAAGATGGCCGGGATAGTGTAGCCGTCACCGAGGGGTATGTGGATATCCCAGGCCGGCATGAGCCGCGTTGAGCCGTCGAGGAACATGACATACCAGTCCGGCTGGCTCCCCGCGGAGACGACCGCCGTCTTGTACGGGCCGAACAGCCAGATCGGGTTGATCTGCAGCAGCCCGCCCAGCAGCGCGATGACGCCGAACACGATCATGAAGAACCCGCCGCCCTTCGCGGCGAAACCGGGGAACATGCGGATGCCGACCACGTTGTGGTTGGTCCGGCCCGGACCCGGCCACTGGGTGTGCTTCTGCTTCACCACCAGGCCTATATGCACGACGATCAGGGCGAGGATGATTCCCGGGACCAGGAACACGTGCAATATGTAGAGACGCGGCAGGATCTCGGTGGCAGGAAACTCCCCGCCGAAGAGCGACGTGGCGACCCACGACCCCACGAGCGGGATCGACAGGACGATCGCATCGGCGATCCGGAGGCCCGTGCCGGACAGCGCGTCGTCCGGCAGCGAGTAGCCGGCGAAGCCCTCGGTGAGACCCAGCCAGAACAGGCTGAGACCAATGATCCAGTTCAGCTCCCGCGGCTTGCGGAAAGCACCAGTGAAGAAGATCCGGAACATGTGGATCACGATTGCGGCCATGAAGAGCAGGGCGGCCCAGTGGTGCATTTGGCGCATGATCAGGCCGCCGCGGACGTCGAACGAGATGTTCAGCGACGTCTCGTACGCCTTGCTCATCTCGATGCCCCGCAGCGGCGCGTAGCTGCCGTCGTACGTGGTTTCTGCCATCGACGGGTCGAAGAAGAGGGCCAGGAAGGTGCCAGTCAGCAGGAGCGTGATGAACGAGTAGAGCGCGATCTCGCCCAGCATGAACGACCAGTGGTCCGGGAAGACCTTGTTGAACACCCGCCGCAGCGGGGTCGCCACCTGGAACCGTTCGTCGATCCCCTGCGCCGTCGCCTCGGGCACCTTCGCCAGGTCGAGCCTGCGGCGGCGATTGGTCTTCGCGGGTGTCATGGCCGCTCCCAGTAGGCCGGTCCGATCGCCTCAAGGAAGTCCGACTTCGCCACGAAGAGCCCATCTTCGAGCTCGAGCGGCAGCATGGGCAGCCGCCGAGTGGCGGGGCCGAAGATCGGCTTGGCTTGATCGGTAATGAGGAACTGCGACTGGTGGCATGGGCACAGCAGGCGGTTGGTCTGCTGCTCATAGAGGCTCGCCGGGCAGCCGGCGTGGGTGCAGATCTTCGAGTACGCCACGAAGTTGCCCCACATGCCCTCGACCGGCCGCGACTCGGGGTCGTTGGCCATGGCAAGGGCGATGCTGCCCCGAAGCCGTTGCGCGTCCGCCTCGCGGAGCTGGATCAGCAGCACCGGGGAGTCGGCCCACACGTTGGTCGCTCCATGCGGTATCCCCGGGAAGACCGTCATCTGTCCACCGACGCTGACGTCTTCGGGACGAATCGGCGTACCGTCCTCACGCGTCAAGCGTACTTTGTTGCCGTTGTTGTTCTTGGGGTTCCATCCCGTGTTGAGCAGGATCGGTTCCGGTGAATTGGGGTTCTTGATCAGCGCTCCGACCAGCGGCGCCACCGCCGCGAGGCCGAGCGCCCCGGCCGGGAGCAGGAACGCCGCCTTCAGCAGCGGGCGACGCCTGATCCCGGTTTCGTCGACCAGGTTGAGCATCGTCGCGCCGGTGAGGGCCTGCTCATCGCGGGGGGACGCACCGTCGTGACGGTCCTGCACCGCGATCTCGTCGGGCAGCAACTTCTTCGCCCACAGGATGATCGCGGCGCCAAGCAGGAACAGCGAGCCGCCGAGGCCCAGGCCGAGCAGGGGCGTGTAGAGCTTCGAGGGGTTCGCGCCGGCCTCATAGTGGAACGGCCACCAGATGTACGCCGCCACGAACCCGAACCCGAGCAGGCCGCTCAGGGTAAGCAGGAGCGCGATGCTGCGCTCCACCCTCTTTTCGGCCTTGGTGCCGGGCGCTGGGAAGCGGGGTGCGTAGTGGACGATCTCCACCCCGTCCCGCCGGGCGCCCTCACGGACCAGGTCGAACCGGTTAAGCGAAGCGTCGTTGACATCAAAGTTCTCCACACCTGAAGCGCCGCCGCCTGCGTCAGCGTCGTGTGTGTGCACCGTGGTCATGACTTCCCCGCAATCCACAGCGTGGTGAAGACGATCGCCACCATCCCGATGAGGAAGATGGCCAGGCCCTCGGGCACCGGGCCTACGCGGCCAAGACCCCAGCCGCCCGGATCCGGATCGGTCTGCAGGTTCTGGATGTAGGCGATGATGTCGCGCTTCTCGTCCGGCGTGAGCTGGTTGTCGCCGAACACTGGCATGCTCGACGGGCCGGTGAGCATCGCCGCGTAGATCTCGCGATCGGTCGACTCCTCCAGCGTCGGGGCGGACTTGCCCGACGACAGTGCCCCGCCGCCGGCCCCGAAGGCGTGGCATGAGGAGCAGTTCACCCGGAACAGCTCGCCACCGTGCGCGACATCGCCGCCCTTGCCCAGGTCTTCGCCGGGCAGGGGCAGCTCCGGGCCGTCGCCCAGGGCCTGGATGTACGCGCCGATCTGGCGGGCCTGGTCGAGGGTGAACTGCGGGGTCTTGCGCTCCGCCTGTGCCCCCTGACTTGTCAGCGGCATCCGGCCGGTGCCGACCTGGAACTCCACCGCCGCGGAGCCGACTCCGATGAGGCTGGGGCCCCTGTCCGGCACTCCTTGAGCGTTTCGTCCGTGGCAGGAGATGCAGCTGGTCTCGAAGAGCTGCTTTCCTTCTGCGGCGGCCGGCGACAGCACCACCTCGTCGTCAGCGGTGGCCTGCATGCCCGGCGAGAACGCAGTGTAGAGGCCGCCAACGACGATCAGGGCCGCCAGCAGGCGCGCCGTGGTGCCAATCCGGCGGCGCAGCTTGCCCGGCGGGCCGGCGGGGCGGCGCAGCGGGCTCCGCTTACGCCTCTCAGGGGGAGCAGTCATGGCCTCACCTTGGTCGGTCGGTCCTGATTCACTGTGACGCGATGCCGGGGTCCAGCGTGACAACCCGTGGTCATTTGAGGAAGTAGATCATGGAGAAGAGCGCGATCCACACGAGGTCGACGAAGTGCCAGTAATACGACACGACGATGGCCGCGGTCGCCTGGGCCGGCGTGAACCGGCTCAGCGTCGTACGGATCATGAAGTAGATGAAGGCGACGAGCCCGCCCGTGACGTGCAGCCCGTGAAACCCGGTCGTGAGGTAGTACATCGAGCCGTAGCCATCGGCATTGATCTTCACGCCCTCGTCGACCAGGGAGCGGTACTCGTTCACCTGGCCGAGCACGAAGGCCAGGCCCATCAGGAAGGTCAGCGCGAACCACCGGCGCAGGCCGTAGACGTCGCCACGCTCCGCCCGGAACACACCCATCTGGCACGTGATGGACGACAAGACCAGGATGATCGTGAACGTCAGGGCGTAGGGCAGGTTCAGCACCTGCGTGTGCTCCGCCCACTCCTTCTGACCGAGCTCGGTGGCGCGAATCGAGAAGTACATGGCGAAGAGCGCCGCGAAGAACATGAGCTCGCTGGAGAGCCAGACGATGGTTCCGACGCTGACCATGTTGGGCCTGGTCAGTGAGTGAATCTGGCTTCTCGGAATGGCTTGGGCCGCAGTCACGCGGTCATTATTGCCCGTGATCGCCCGTCCGCGTGCCCGGGGTGGGGAAGCCGCGTGTCGAATGGCGCTGAACTGGACTTTCGGATGAGCTTTTCCTGACGACCGCCGGTTTCGCGACACCCATCGCAGGCCCGCCGTCGCTACGCGTGAGCACCAGGCTTAACCTCGGTCCGTGACCGTGCTGGCCCACGGGGGTGACAGCACCCCGCTCACCCCCGCGGCTCTGTTTACGCAGGCGGAGCCGCTGTCGCTGGCGGCTGCCGGGTTGGTGGTCGCGGCTGGGCTCTACCTGTGGGGGGTAGCGCGGCTGCGTCAGCGCGGTGACCGATGGCCGATCGGACGTACCGCGGTCTTCCTGATCGGCCTGCTGTCGATCGCGGTGGTGACCCTGAGCGGGCTTGCCGCGTACGACACGACCTTGCTCTCCGTGCACATGGTGCAGCACATGGTGCTCTCGATGATCGCGCCGATCTTCCTGGCGCTCGGCGCCCCCGTAACACTCGCCCTGCGTACCCTCGCACCGGCGCCGCGACGCATGCTGCTGACCGTTCTACACAGTCGGGCCGCCCGGTTCTTCACCTTCCCGATCGTGTCGTACGGCCTGTTCGTGGCCAGCCCGTTCGCGCTCTACTTCTCCGGTCTTTACCGGGCCTCGCTGGAGCACCAGTGGGTGCATGAGATTGTGCACCTGCACTTCCTGATCGTCGGCTGCCTGTTCTTCTGGCCGCTGATCGGGCTCGACCCACTGCCGGGTCGGATGTCCTATCCGCTGCGGGCGCTGCTCATGTTCCTTTCGGTGCCGTTCCACACCGTGCTGGGCCTCACCGTGATGCAGTCCGCGGGTCTCCTCGGCGGCGACTGGTATCCAGCACTGGAGCTGGGCTGGGCCGATCCGTTCGAGGACCAGCGCCTTGCCGGCGGGATCCTGTGGGCCGGTGGGGAGTTCGTCGCGGTGGCCATGCTCGGGGCGCTGGTGTTCCAGTGGATGCGGGAGTCCGAACGGGAGGCCCGCCGGATCGACCGCGCCCTGGACCGGGCCGAGGCGGCCGACCGACGCGCAGCCGACCGACGCGCAGCCGATCAGCATGAGGACGGCCATCATGCGGACGGCCATCATGCGGACGGCCATCATGCGGACGGCCAATCGGCGAGGGCCAAGCCATGAGTACCATCAGCGGGCAGCTACGAGGCGGAGAAACATCGATGACTTCAGACGTGCGCACCAGCACTGTCCTGCTCTACAGCCACGACCCGGCGGTCCGCGACCACATGCGGCTGGCCATCGGCGCGCACCCATCGGCGGATGTCGCCGTACGGTTTGTCGATGCTTCCACCCACGGCGAGGTGTTTCGCCTGGTGGACAGCGACGACATCGACCTGCTGGTGCTCGACGGCGAGGCGGCGCCGGCCGGTGGGCTCGGCATTTCTCGCCAGCTCAAGGACGAGGTCGAAGACCCTCCGCCGACATGTGTCGTGATCGCGCGGTCGGCGGATCGGTGGCTCGCCGCGTACGCCAGCGTCGATGTCACCCTGACCCATCCGCTTGACCCTCTGACTACCGGACAGACCGTCGCCGCGATACTGCGTGACCGCGCCGCCGGGTTGCCCTCCCTTAGCTGACGCCGACGAACCATCCGCGCACGCCGTCACCGGCCCGCCGCGAAACCCCCACCCTTCGGAGGCCCGCCATGGGCGAACGCACCTGGTCCAATCTGCTCCTGACGCTGCTGCGCGGCGCGGAGCTTTCGACGTCGGATACGGCCTGGGCGATGGGCGAGATCATGGCTGGCGAGGCCACCTCGGTACAGATCGCCGCCTTCGCCGTGGCGCTGCGCGCCAAGGGTGAGACGCCGGGCGAGATCGCCGGCCTGGTGGAGGCGATGCTCGCCGCCGCTGTCCGCGTCGATCTGGGCGAGGTCCTCGGCCCGACGTCGGCGCGCGACGCCGTCGACGTGGTGGGTACGGGGGGCGATCGCGCCCATACGGTCAACATCTCCACGATGGCCGCCATTGTGGTCGCTGGCGCCGGAGTACGGGTCGTCAAGCACGGCAACCGGGCGGCGTCGTCTTCCTGTGGCGCGGCCGATCTGCTGGAGCACTTGGGCGTTCCACTCGATCTCGGCCCGGCCGGGGTGGCCCATTGCGTGGCCGAGGCTGGCATCGGTTTCTGCTTCGCCCCGAGGTTTCACTCCGGGCTGCGGCACGCGGCCGTGCCCCGGCGCGAGATGGGCATCCCGACGGCGTTCAACTTCCTTGGCCCGCTGACCAACCCGGCGCAGCCGCGCGCGGCGGCCGTCGGCTGTGCGGACCAGCGCATGGCTGCGATCATGGCCGAAGTCTTCGCGCGGCGAGGCGACTCGGTCCTGGTCATGCGCGGCGAGGACGGGCTGGACGAGTTCACCACAACGGCGCCGACACGAGTCTGGGCGGTCTCGGGCGGAACGGTACAGGAGTTGGTCATCGACGCCGTCGATCTCGGCCTCGCCCGGGCGGCGGCGAGTGACCTGCGGGGCGGCGACGCCTCGGTCAACGCCGACGTGGCGCGGCGAGTCTTCGCCGGCGAGCCCGGCCCGGTGCGCGACGCTGTCCTGGTCAACGCCGCGGCGGCGCTTGTCGCCTATGACGGCGGCATCGGGAGCGACGCGCCGAGCGCCCTGCGGGCCGGAATCGATCGGGCCGGCGCGGCCATCGACGCCGGCGCAGCCGCTGATGTCCTCGCCCGCTGGATCACGGTGGCTGAAGCGGCTCGCGCCGGCTCTTGAACCTGGCGTCTGTCGGCGAGGCGGTCAGGGGCGGCGGCGCTGCCAGGTGAGCGGGAGCGCGATGCGGTGTGCGTGCTTGCCGTTCCACGACGGGGACAGACCGTGGCGGCCCAGCACGTCGACGACCTCATGCCCGATGGCGACCGATGCCGCCCGATCCTTGCTGGTGGCGCCGTAGCTCAGGTAGAGCGCCTCGCCGGCGACGGCCTGCTCCGTATCCTGGACATGAAAGAACGTGAAGCCCCTCGTGGACTGCCCGGCCTTCTCTGCCCGGTCGATCTCGTCGTGGATCTCGTGCGCGCCGCAGGTGCCACAGCAGCTGAAATGCTGGCGGGCGATGATGCCGGCGCCGTCGAGTTCGGCGAATGCGGCGTCGAGCCGGTCGCAGTCTGTCATGGTCGGCCAGGTGGTCTGCTCGGCGATGTGGGCTGCGAGCGCTAGCTCAGCAACCGCGCGGGCCGCGCCGCGGAACGCCTCCGGGTCGAGCGTTGCATCAGCGAACACGTCGGCCGCGTTGTCGACAATGTCGTCGATTGGCGCATAGCCCGAAGCGACCTGCACCTTGACGAAATCATGCAGGTCGTCGAAGTCCTCGGGGCTGAGCGCGTCCGTCATGGCAGCAGTGTGCCAGGCGCCGGCGACAGATTCAGGCCCCATCGTGTTCGCGCTGGTCATGCCGCGCGGGTTGAGCCGAAGCGAACCGCGCGACCAGATCCGCCACCGCGCCCGAGGCCCTCACCCACTTGAAGTGATCAAGGGGGGCTCCGGCATCCGCGCTGGTGAGATTGACCCGCTCGACCGGCGCAGTGTCCACCTTCGCGCACAGGTGATCAAGCGTTTCCCCCGGTGTGTACTCATCGCCCTCGACGCTGATGGCGAGCACCGGTGTGCGTACGGAAGACAGGGCGGACTCCGCGTCTACCCCGTCGATCAAGGGGAAGCGACCATGTCGGGCCGTATAACCCCAGTCCCTGATGACCCCGCGGGCCTGGCGGCCGCCGAAGCCCCAGCCCGGCCAGACTCGGAGCAGCGCGGTGAGCGCCACGATCGACTGGGTGTAGGCGAGCACGCCGCGCGCCCGCGACCTCGGGTAGGACCTGTACCAGGGCAACCCGACCGCGACCAGCACGAGCCCATCGACGTCGGCGTCCGGGGTAACGGCGTACGGACTCAGGGCCAGGTGGAGCGCGCAGAGCTGGCCGCCGAGTGAGTGACCGAGCAGCACCACCCGCCGTCCGTCCAGGCGGGGCTTGAGGGCCGCGAGGACGGCGCCGACATCTCCGGTGAGCTCGGCGTACCCGTACCGCGACCGCCGCGAGGCCGGCGGCGTGCTGGAGCCGGTGCCGCGCAGGTCGACGACCACCACGCCGAGACCGGCCGAGTGCAGGCGCTGCGCGAGCGGCTGGTAGTAGCGGGCGGGCGTGCCCATCGCGGGCCACACCACAACCACCGGCGCGTCAGCAGCCGCAGGGTCGGGGTAGAGGTGCAGGCCGAGCCGGTCGGTCCCCCGGTCGAGGAACTCCTGAATGTAGTCCGGCGACTGGGTCATGCGGACCAGCGTACCCAGGACGTTACTCACGGGTAGCTTTGCGGTCCGGCTGGTTAGGATGCGACACATGCGAACGATCTCATCGGCCCTGGCAGAGGGCGTGGTCGCCGGGACCGCGGGAACCCTGGACTCGGTGAACCCGGCGGACCTGACCGATGTGGTGGCCCGGGTCGAGCTCGCGTCCGCTCAGGGGTTCGTCGCGGCCTGCCGGGCCGCGCGGTCGGCGCAACCCGGGTGGGCCGCGGTGCCCGCGCCGGTGCGCGGCCAGGTCGTGTCCGCGATCGGGCGCATCGTCGCCGAGAACGCCGAGTCCCTGGCCAGGCTGGTGACGCGTGAGGTGGGCAAACCGCTCGCGGAGGCGCGTGGTGAGGTACAGGAGATCGTTGACACCTGCGATTTCTTCCTCGGCGAGGGGCGCCGTCTCTATGGCGAGACGGTGCCGAGCGAGATGACCGACAAGCAGCTCTTCACCTTCCGTACGCCGGTGGGTGTGGCCGCGGTGATCACAGCTGGCAACTTCCCGGTGGCCGTTCCGTCGTGGTATCTGGTGCCCGCGCTGCTGTGCGGCAACGCGGTGGTGTGGAAACCCGCCGAGTACGCGGCCGCGTGCGCACAGGCCATGTACGAACTCTTCGCGGCAGCGGGACTGCCGGATGGCGTGCTCCAGCTTGTGCAGGCCGACGGCCCGGCGACCTTCGACGGACTCACCGCCGCACTCGGTGAGCGCCTCGTCGATAAGGTCGGCTTCACCGGATCAACGGCGGTGGGGGAGCGCATCGGCGAGCTGTGCGGCCGCCATCTCCAGTCTCCATGCCTTGAGCTGGGCGGGAAGAACCCGATGGTCGTTACGCCGTCGGCCGACCTCCCGCTCGCCGTGGAGGGCGCGCTCTTCGCCGGGTTTGGCACCGCTGGGCAGCGGTGCACGTCGCTGGGGACGGTGCTGGTGCACTCGTCCCTCCACGACTCCTTTGTGGATGCCCTCGCCTCGGCGGTCTCGGCGGCACCCATCGGTGATCCGACCCAGAGCGTCCTCTATGGACCGCTGATGTCCGACCGGTTCGCGAAGCGGTACGAGTCCTATCTGGAGTGGATCTCCTCCACGCACCGGGTCCTGGGCTCGTCGGCGATCGGCCGGATCACCTCCACCTCCCCGCGCGAGGGCTTCGTCGGAGACCCTGACGCTGGGCTCTATTACCACCCGGTGATCGTGGACGGCGTCAAGCCAGACGACCAGATCTTCCGTGAGGAGACGTTCGGGCCGATCATCGGCGTCTGCCGCTACGACACGTTGGACGAGGCGATCACATTGGCGAACCTGCCCGGGTACGGGCTGTCGTCATCGATCTACACGACCGACTCGACCGAGGCGTTCCGGTTCCGTGCCGGCGTCGGCGCCGGGATGGTGTCCGTAAACAACTCGACCTCGGGCGCGGAGGCGCACCTGCCGTTCGGGGGCAACGGCCGGTCCGGCAACGGCTCGCGGCAGTCGGGGCGATGGGTGCTCGACCAGTTCACCCGCTGGCAGGCGATGAACTGGGACTACTCGGGCCGCCTGCAGAAGGCTCAGATGGACACCGCCGTCATTGCCCCGAACCTCACCTTCCGCCTCGACACCGATGACACCATTGGCCGCTAAGCTAACTGGTAGGAGGATCGACGTGACGACATTTCACCTGCCGGCCATCGAGACGTGGACCGTTGACGAACTCGCGGAGCTGCCAACGGACCTGCGCTATGAGCTACACAACGGAAAGTTGGTGATCATGTCCCCGGCCAGGGTCTGGCACGAGGAGATCGCGGCGAGAATCCGCGCCGTCCTCCGTGCGGCCGGTCGGTTCGCGGTTACCAATGTGGGCGTACTGCGGACGAAGGGCGACATGAGGGTTCCCGATGTCGCGGTGTTTCGGGACGAGCCCGATCCCAACGCCGCGTGGCACAGCGCATCGCGCTTCTCACTTGTCGTCGAGGTGTGGTCGCCGTCGTCCGACGAGAAGGACCACGGCAACATGCAGTGGTACGCAGACCGCGGCATCCCGGAGTACTGGCTGGCCGTGCCGGTCGAGGGTGAGCGGTGGGGTGCCTCAATCGCACGTTTCGCGCTAGCGCCTGCGGCTGACGGGGAGTCGACCTATGTCGAGGTCGACACCGTCGCCCTGAGCGCGCTCGAACAAGGCTGAGCGCCGACGCTACTCGGCAGAGTCGAACCCGATCGAGAACGCCTCTTCGAGGTCATGGCGTGAGTAGGCCCGGAACGCGATGTGCGTCTCGGTGTTCACGACGCCCGTCACCTTGGAGATGCCGCCAGCGATGACCTCGGCGATCTCGTCGAATTGGCGCACCCGGACGACCGCGATCAGGTCGACGTGGCCGGCTACGGAGTAGACCTCGCTGACGCCCTCGAGGTTCGCCAGGTTCTCGGCCACCTCGGGGATCGAGTCGGTGGCGCAGTCGATGAGGACGATCGCGGTGATCACGGTGCGCTCCTTGTCGGTGAGAGCGGGCAGCCGTCGCCGGCACTCGCGTGTGACGCGTTGACCCTATCGCGGGTGCCTCTTGGTTAGCGCACCGCGAGGGTGGCATGGACGGTGACATCGCGACCGACCCGCACCGCGTCGACGAGGCGCTCGTCCTCGCCGACGAATCCGCCCGGGAAGACGACCGACCGGGTCACCGAACCGTGCACCCGGGCGCCGCCGCCGATCACCGCATGGTCGATCTCACCGGGCACGAACGCGTCGGCCGCCACGAGAGAGCCCTTGCCAGCCGCATGCAGATTCGCGGCGAGGAAGTCCGCCGGCGTGCCGGTGTCGAGGTAGAAGCCGTCATAGGCGACTACCTCCAACCGTCCCTCCCGCTCGGCCGGTCGCCAGGCCTCGTGGACGAGATCCGACCGTCGAAGCGGCATGGCGGCCGCCACCGCCGCCGGCAACAGCGAGAACCCTGCGAAGCGCATCGTGCCGAACTCGACCGGCCGGCCATCGCCGGTCTCGCCCGCCGGGACACACAGGACGCGCACCGTCGACCCATCCCAGCCGGCCAGCAACGAGGCGAGGTCCGCCGGCGCACCGCCACGAGGGTCCAGGTACGCGTCGGCGTTGCCAACCAGCACCGCTCGCCCCCCGATCCAGGCCCGCAGGTGTGCCACCGCACCCGCCGTACCGAGGGCCGGCGGACCGGGCTCCACCGACACGTGGGCGCGCTCACCCACGTGAGCTAAGACCTGGTCGGCGAGGTAACACGCGTTGACAGCGACCAGCGCTGGCCCGCTGAAGCCGTGATGCGAGAGGCGCGCCAACGCCCGATCGAGCAGAGAAACATTGCCAATCAGACAGAGTGCCTTCGGCATCGAGGCCGTGATCGGACGGAGGCGCGAGCCCTCACCCGCCGCCAGGACCAGCGCACAGAGCGAGCTCACGCCCGAACCTCGGGGTAATCCGCGTACGGACCGATGCCGTAGTACGACAGCAGGCGAGCCGTGGGTGGCGTGAGTGGGGGTAGGTTGTCGAGCCTGTGCCACCCGGCCTCGAGCGCCTCGGCGCCGTCAACCCGAAGGGTCACTCCAGACGCCGGCGTTGAGGCCTCGAAGACCACGTCGACCCATCGGCCCCGGGTGTGGATCACTGCGTTGGGGCTGGCCGGGGTGAGGTCGTCGATCGTCAGCCTCAGCCCCGATTCCTCGGCGAGTTCGCGCACGCAGCCCTCGATGGGGCGCTCACCTCGGCGCAGGAGGCCGGCCGGCAGAGACCACCCCACGCCGGGCGGCTGTCGCAGCAGTAGCAGCCGCCCCGGCGACGCGGCCTCGGAGTCTCGAACCAGCGCCACCGCCCCGACGATGTACTTGCCCACCGCCAGCCGGACGAGCCGTCGGCGCACCGGCACCGGCAGGCCGTAAAAGACCGCGAAGCCGAGCTTGCGCAGGCGGCTGCCGGCCGCGAGTGAGCTCATGCCGGCAAGGCTACGGCCTCGGCAATGCCGCTGCCGCGACCGCCGCCTCTATCGAGCCGCTGTCGACCTGCTCGATGAGGCGCCCCGCGATCTCCTCCGCCGAGACGACGTGGTCTGCGACGGCGACCAGCAGGGACTCCACGTCTGGGTAACCGAGTTCTGCGGCGAGCGTGTGCAGCGGCATGTCGCTGGCCAGCCCGCGCTCGCGACGGCGGAGTTCCATGCTGATCGCGGCGCGGCCGATGCGTACGCGGGCCGGAAATGGCACCGGCGGTGCGCTCTCCGGGTCGGCGCCGGCCCGCGCACCCAGGCCCAGGCGGCGTTCGATCTGCAGCTGGGCATGCGGGGTCCGGACGAAGCTGAGCCATTCGCGCGACGGACCGATCGGCTTGCCGTCCGGCCCCTTCGTCTCCTCCGGCCCGGCGGTATGGATCTCCACGACGTCGCCGTCGGCCAAGGGGGAGGAGAGGAAGGCGAGCTGGCCGTTGACGGTAGCAGCGACGCATCGGTCGCCGACATCTGCCCCAACGGCGTACGCGACGTCCACCGGCGTGGAGTTGGCCGGGAGCAGCAGCCGCGTGCCGGCCACGAAGACATGCACCTGACCCTCGGCCAGGTCGCAGCGCAGGGATTCGAGAAAACGCACCGGGTCTATGGCCGCCCGCTGCCACTCGACCAAGCGGCGCAGCCACTCAAGGTGCTCCGCGCCCAGCTCGACGTCGCCCCTGGCCCGGACACGTCGGGAGCGCCCGCGGGCGCTGTGGGCGCCCGGCCCGCGCCGCGGGAACCGGTACGCGGCCGCGATGCCGTACTCGGCGTTGCGCTGCATGGATTCGGTGCGGATGAGGACCTCGATCGCGCGGGCGTCGGGGCCGATCACCGTCGTATGCAGCGAGCGGTAGAGGTTGTTCTTGGGCGATGCGATGAAGTCCTTGAATCGCCCCGGGACCGGACGCCAGCTGCTGTGCACCACGCCAAGTGCCATGTAACAGTCGTTCTCAGCGCCGGACACGATGATCGCGATGCGGGGCAGCTCATAGGGTGTGTCGTAGCCCTTGGCGAAGGTGTCATTCCAGATCGAGTAGAGGTGGTGGGGGCGTGACACCACGCGCGCGCCGATCTTCGAGGCACGCATCACGGAGCTCGCACGCTTGATGAACTCGTCGGTGTAGGCCGTCCACTCCGGACGGTGTGCTACCCACGAACGAAGGACGGTGTGCGCCTCGGGCTCGAGCGCGGCGAGGACGCTGTCCTCGAGCTCGCGCTTGATTGACTGAACGCCCAGCCGGTCGCACAGAGGAATCAACACATCCTGGGTGGCGCGCGCGATGCGCGCCTTGGAAGCGATCGAGCGCGCCTCGATCGTACGCATGTTGTGCAGGCGATCCGCCAGCTTGACGATGAGCACGCGCACATCGACCCCGGCCGCGACGATCATCTTGCGGATCGTCTCAACCTCCGCCGCTTCACCCCAGAAGACCTTCTCGAACTTCGTGACACCGTCGACTAGCACAGCCACCTCCGCACCGAAGTCGGTTCGCAGCTGCGCCATGGTGTAGCTGGTGTCCTCGACGGTGTCATGCAGCAGCGCGGCGACGAGGGTCGTGGTATCCATGCCGAGCTCGGCGAGGATCTGGGCGACGGCGAGCGGATGGCTGATGTATGGCTCGCCGCTCTTGCGTGTCTGCCCCCGGTGCATCCGCTCGGCGACCTCGTAGCCGCGGCGAAGGACCTTGCCGTCGCCACGGCGGTGAATATTGCGGTGGGTCCGCACCAGCCAGGCGACCGGATCGGAGCGCGTCGCCGGCCCGACAACCGCGGTTCTCACGCGGTGTGCGAACTCCTCGACGAAGCGTAATGCAGTCTGGGCGGCCGGCGGGCTTCGGCCGAGGTCGAAGTCCACGAGCCACCTCCGGGCTGGTCGTCTGGGGGTGTCACCTCTCAGAGTACTTGACATTTGCATGGGCCGATCAGGTTATTCGACTGTCCTAACGGTCCAATTACCGCCTCCAACGTACGATTCCGGACCATGGCCGTCGATCTTCTCGGTCGGCCAGGGGATCCGCCGCGCGGGGCGCTGCCTCCGCCCGTTCGAGCAGGTCAACGAAGCGGGCCGCGCCGGTCGTGGGGTAAGCCCATCCCTCGCGGCACTCCACCAGCCGCACCTCCGGTCGCTCAAGCCAGGCCAGGATCCGCTCGGTCTCCTCGGCGCTCGCGCACGGCGTCGGGCCTGGCCCGGGTCGAACCGTCTCCGCCGTCGCGAGCAGGGCGGCCAGAGTTTCCCGCGGGTGGATGTGCAGCGCCGACGTCCCCGCGGCGACGAGGCGGCCGTAGCGGATCACCGCGATCTCCCACCCGCCGCCCGGCTGTCCCGTTGGACGCGGTTGTGCCGTTGGACTCGGCTGTCCCGTGCGATGCGACGCTGGCCGGGCCGCGACGACCTCGGCCAGCGCAGTCAGGGCAGTCAGGCGCTGCATCCGTACGGCGGCGCGCAGCAGGGCGGCGAGGCGGGCCCGGACCCGTGCCGCCTCCTCATAGCGGCGCCCGGCCGCGAGCCTGTCGATGCGCGCCAGCAGGAGGTTTATCAACTCGCCGGGGTCGCCCGCGATCACTTGGGCGAACGGTCGGGCGGCGGAGCGCTCGTACTCCTCGGGGCTTGTCCGCAGCTCGCACGGTGCCGCGCAGCGCCCCATCTCGGCGAGCGCGCAGGCCGGTGACGCGCGCCGGGTCGACAGGCGCTGGCTGCACTGGCGCAGCGGCAGCACCTCGTACACCGCCTCGGCCGCAAGCTCCGCGCCGTGCCGCGATGTGAACGGTCCGAGGTAGGCGCCGCGGTCCGCCCGGATAGCGCCGACGAGGGAGAGTCGGGGGTAGGCCTCAGCCGTGAGCTTGAGCCAGGCGACGCGTTCGGGGAACTTGGAACGGCGGTTGTACGGGGGCTTATGCGCGGCAATGAGCCGCAGCTCCCTTACCTCGGCCTCGAGGGAGTGGGCGCACTCCACCGCCTCGACCCGTTCGGCGATGTGGATCATTTCGGAGATCCGTTTGCGGCTCTCCGAGGCGGTGAAGTAGCTGCGTACCCGGGTCGCGATCGAGCTGCTCGTGCCCACATAGAGTGCTCGGCCCCGCCCGTCGCGGAAGATGTAGACGCCCGGTGCGTCCGGTAGCCCTTCGGCGAGGTATCGCTTGCGCCGCTGCGCCGGCGAGATCGCCTTGACCCACGCCAGCGTCTCCTCGAGCGTAAAGATCTTGTGGCTGCCCAGCCGGCCGATCAACGCGTGCAGCACCTCGACGGTGGCGCGGGCGTCATCGAGGGCTCGGTGGGTTGGGCGGGTGGCGGTGCGGAAGTACGCCGCGAGGGAGCCCAGCCGGTGGTTGGGGACCTCGTCGCCGGTGAGCACGCGTCGAGCCAGGGCGGCCGTGTCGAGCACCCGCGGCGCGGGCCATTGGTAGCCGTGCCGCGCGCAGGCCGCCTTGAGGAAACCAGTATCAAACGGGGCATTGTGCGCAACGAACACCGCGCCCGCCAGAAACTCCAGCAGCGCGGGCAGCGCGTATTCGATCGACGGCGCCGGCGCCACCATCGCCTCAGTGATGCCGGTCAGCACGGTGATGAACGGTGGGATCGGGCCGCCCGGGTTGATCAGTGTGGCGAACTCGCCGACCTGTTCGCCGCCGCGCACTTTCACCGCGCCGATCTCAGTGATCCCGTCGCCGTCGGGAGCACCCCCGGTCGTCTCCAGGTCCAGCACGACGAACGTGACGTCGCGCAGCGGTGTGCCGAGCTCGGTAAGGCTGGGCTGTGCGTACCGCTCGGTCACGCCCGCACGCTAAGCCTCCCGTACGACACCCATTGCCGTCACCCAGCCGTCACCCTGCCGTCACCCAGCCGTCGATCATGACCTGGAGGTCATGATCGACGGCTTTTCGCGACGGCCAAATCATGATCACGGCGATCTTGGGCGGTGCAGCCTTGATCGAACGCAAACCTCGGGCGCGGTGCGACACTTGACGACATGCCGGATCAAGCGCACGCCACCGAGGACGTGGCCGAGGAGCCCGGCGAGGAGATCAACGAACCGCTGCTGTCTATCGAACCCGAGCCCACGATGCCCGAGCCGGTTCGCCAGCGCGTTGTCGTCCTCGCCGCCGCAGCGATCACCGGCATGCCGCTGGACGAACTGCCCTCCGCGGTGAAGCGAGTGGCGAAGTTCGCGCCAAACCGGCGGGCGCGGCTCGGCGGGGCGGCTATAGCGGCGCAGCTCGCAGCCGACCCGGTGTTCCGCCAGCGGGTGGGGACTCGAGCCATCGATGCGTCGGGTGAACTCGGCGCTGCGGTGCGCGAAGGCACGACGCCCGCCGCGGCCGACCCCGTGGACGTGGCCGCACTCGCCTATCTGGCTCGCCCGGCCGGGTGGAGCGGGCTGGTCGCGGGGGCGGCGGAGACACTCAAAGCCGACGCGGACAGCGCGGCGTTCAGCGGGAGACTGGTAGCCGCCGAGCACCGGGCCGTGCGCGCCGAGCACGAGCGCGCGGTGGCGAGGGTCGAGGCGGAGAAGCTGCGCGACGAGCTCAATCGTCTACGCACGGAAGCCGATGCGCTGCGCGACGAGGTACGCGCGCTGGGCAAGAGCCTCCGCGAAAGCCAGGCCCGCGAACGCAAGGCCGCAGACACGCTCGCTGCGGACAAGGGGCGGGCGACGCGGGCGGCCGCCGACGCCGAGGCGGAGCTGCGGCGCCTGCGGGCCAAGTTGTCCGATGCGGAGCTCACCGCCAGCGGCGCGCGTCTGGTCGCCAAGGAGGCTCGCGCGGTCGACGACGTGCGCCTGTGGTTGCTGCTCGAGACGATAGGGCGGGCCGCAGCCGGGCTCAGGCGTGAACTCGCCCTGGAGCCGGCCACGAAGCTGCCCGCCGACTTCGTCGCCGACCAGGCGGCCGATCGTCCGGGCGTGGCGGGCAAAGCCGGTGCCAGGGCGCTGGAGGCGGATGATCCGGTACGCCTTGATCAGCTGCTCGCGCTGCCCCGGGTGCACCTCGTCGTGGACGGATACAACGTCACCAAACGCGGGTTCGGCGACGTCTCACTCGAGCAGCAGCGAGGGCGCCTCGTCAGCGGGCTGGGCGGCCTCGCCGCGCAGTGCGGCGCCGAGGTCACCGTGGTCTTCGACGGCGCGGAGAAGATGGTCGCCGTGCCGGGCGTACCGCGCGGAGTCCGGGTTCTGTTCAGCCGCAAGGGTGAGACAGCGGACGAGCTGATCCGACAGCTTGTCCGCGCCGAGCCGGCCGGCCGCCCGCTCATCGTGATCTCGTCGGACCGGGAGGTCGCCGACGGCGTACGGCGGCACGGTGCCTACCCACTCAGCTCCGACACCCTGCTGCGACGGCTTTCTCGCGGGTAGGCGCGGGATAGGGTCGAGTGCATGGGACCCCGTGGGTGGGCGCTTCTGACGCTCGGCGCGCTCGTGGTCGCTCTCGTCGTGGTCGCGGCATTGCGCATCCCATGGGCGGCTCCGCCGGCTCCCCGCTCGGACCAGCTCGCGGCGCTTCGTGACCTGCCCGCGGACGCGGTGGCGCGGGGTCGCGCGTTCCACGCCGCGCTGCGGCCAGGCTCGTACGGGGCACTGCTGCTCGGGGTCGTCATCGCGTTGATCCTCGGCCTTACCCCGGTAGGCGCGCGCATTGTCGAGACGGTCGGGCGGCCGTTCGGCGGGAACTGGATGGCGCAGGCGGTGCTCGGTGGCTTCGTGATCGTCCTGATCGGCGAGTTGGTGACGCTGCCGCTCGCGGCTTGGCGGGAGACGGTCCTGCGGCGATACGACCTGTCGACGCAGACCTGGTCGGCGTGGACGGTCGACCTGCTCAAGGGGTACGCCGTGGCGGCGGTGATCGGAGCTGTGACGCTGCTCGGCTTCTTCGGCCTGGCCCGGTTGGCCCCGCGGTGGTGGTGGGCGTGGGTTGCGGCCGGCGCGGCGGCGCTGACGGTGCTGTTCAGCTTCGTCTTCCCGGTGCTGGTTGAGCCGATCTTCAACAGGTTCACCCCGATGCCGTCCGGGCCGCTGCGGGAGAACCTGATCGCTATGGCGGCCCGCGACGGCGTACCCGTCAAGGATGTGCTCGTCGCCGATGCGTCGAGACGGACCAACGCCCTCAACGCGTACGTCTCCGGTCTTGGACCGACCCGGCGGATCGTCGTCTACGACACCCTCCTGCGCGAGGCGCCGCCGGGCGAGGTGGAGGCCGTGGTCGCGCACGAACTGGGCCACGCGAAGGACCGCGACGTCCTAACCGGAACCCTGATCGGGGCGCTGGCGGCTGCGGCGGCCGTCTGCGCGGTCTACCTCATTGGGTCGTGGACGGGGCTGCTGCGGCGGGCCGGCATCGACTCGATCACGGATCCGCGGGCGGTCGCGCTGCTGTTGGCGCTGGCCACCGTGGTCGGACTGGCGGCGGCCCCGCTGCAGAGCTTTGTGTCGCGGCGCATCGAGGCACGGGCCGACGCGCATGCCCTGGCGCTCACGGAGGATCCGGCCACTGTGGAGCGGATGGAACAGCGGCTGGCCACGACTAACCTGGCCGATGTGGACCCACCAAGGCTGGAGTACGTCATGTTCGCGAGCCATCCGTCCGTTGTGGAGCGCATAGCAGCGGCACGGGCATACGCACGGGGCGAGCGTTGACCACGCTGCTCGTCACGAACGATTTCCCCCCTCGGCCGGGCGGTATCCAGCAGTTTGTGCACAACCTCGCCGTACGACAACCGCCCGACTCCCTGGTCGCGTACTGCTCGACCTGGCGCGGCGCGGGCGACTTCGACGCGGAACTACCCTTCCCGGTCGTTCGTGAGGACACGTCGGTGCTGCTGCCGACACCGGCGGTGGCCAAGCGCGCGGCCGAGATAGCCCGGGAGTACGGGTGCGACGCCGTCTGGTTCGGCGCGGCCGCCCCCCTGGGGCTGCTGGCGGCGGGGCTACGCGAACGGACGGACGTGACTCGGGCGATCGCGCTGACTCACGGTCACGAGGCCGGCTGGGCGGCCCTGCCCGGAGCGAAGGGGCTGCTTCGTCGCATCGCCCGGGGCGTCGACATCGTGACCTACCTAGGCGAGTACTTCCGGGTACGGCTCGACCGGGCCGTCGGTGATCTGACCACACTCGAGCGACTCGCCCCCGGCGTGGACACCGACGCCTTCTCCCCCTCGGTGTCGGGCCACAAGGTGCGCGCCATGTATGGGCTTACCGATCGGCCGGTCGTGGTCTGCGTGTCGCGGCTCGTGCCGCGCAAGGGCCAGGACACTCTTATCCGCGCGCTGCCGCTGATCCGGCGGCGGTTGCCCGACGCGGCCGTGCTGCTGGTGGGCGGCGGGCCATATCGGTCCACCTTGGAGAGTCTCGCCACTGAGCACGGCGTCGCGTCGCACGTCATGTTCACCGGCACCGTGCGGTGGGCCGACCTGCCCGCCCACCACGCCGCCGGCGACGTGTTCGCCATGCCATGCCGCACCCGCCGCGGCGGGCTCGACGTCGAGGGGCTCGGCATCGTCTACCTCGAGGCGTCGGCGACCGGGCGGCCCGTGGTCGCGGGCGACTCGGGCGGCGCGCCGGATGCGGTGCTGGAGGGGGAGACCGGATTCGTCGTGCCCGGACGGGACTTCGACGCCCTCGCCGACCGGATCGCGACCGTCCTCGAGGACCGGGCGCTGGCCACCCGCCTTGGCGCCGCCGGACGGTCGTGGGTGGAGAAGGAGTGGCGCTGGGACTCCCAGGCCGACCGGCTTGCCGCGCTTCTCAACGCCCGGTGAGGAAATGCGCCCAAGATCCCCAGGATCATGATGTTAGCGTCGTGAAACAGCGTCGATCATGACCTCCAGGTCATGATCGACGGGGTCATTCTACAATGGACCGTACGCCTGATCCATGATCCGGTTGAGTTCTGCCGCGATGGCATCGCGGAGTGGTTCGTGCTCGTCGGAGTACGCGTCGCGCGGCGAGGTCCACCGGTCGCTGGGGTAGGCCCAGACCGGCCCGGCGAGGAGCTCCGCCGGCTCCCAGCCGTAGCGCGGGAAGACGTGGGCGTGCAGGTAGTGGCGGTCCGTGTTGCCGAGGATCTCGTAGTTGAGGCGGCCAAGCGAGGGGTCCAGCCCATTGCCGGCAGCCAGGATGGCCTCGCCGAGCAGGCTCATATCCAGGAGGAAGTCCAGCCGGGCAGAGCGCGGGAGATCCGTCAGGTGACCCGTCCCGTCCACATCGGAGAGCAGGACGCAGTAACCGGGAAGGAACTGGGTGTCGCCGATGACGGCCCACCCGCTACGCATCTTCGCCAGCACCATAGGGTTTTCGCCGCGCCGGGCCGAGCCGACCCGGTCCGCGCGCCAGTCGCCGAGCAGATCCTCGGCGCCGTCGGAGTGGCGGCCCACGTCAGAACTTGGGCGCGTCGGGGGCCTCGAGGAGCCCCAGTCGCAGCGCGGTCATCAGGGCCTGTGCCCGGTTGGCGGCGCCGAGCTTCTCGTACAGCTTGGAGATGTGCGTCTTAGCGGTCGACTCGCTGACGTACAGCTGCTTGGCGATGCCCGCGACGCTCATGCCGTCGGCGAGCAGGCGCAGCACCTGGCTCTCCCGAGGGGAGAGCTGGGGCCCGGCCGGGGCGAGCCGACGCTTCATCGCCTCGGCGAGGTCCGCGGCGGTGAAGGCGGACGGCGACGATGCGGCGTGGCGGGCGGCGGCGACGACCTCGTCGGCCGGTGCCGTCTTGGGTACGAACGCGGACGCCCCGGCTTCGAGGGCACCGAAGAGTTGGTCGTCGCCGGCGTACATCGTGAGCACCACGATCCCCATAGTGGTGCTGGCCTTGCGCAGCGCCCGGGTCGCCTCAAGACCGCTGCCGTCGGGCAGGCGAAGATCCATGATGACCACATCCGGCTGGAGCGCGCCGGCCTGGCGCACCGCCTCGGCGGCCGTCCCGGCTTCGCCGACCACCTCGAAGTTGCGGTCACGCTCGAAGGCGTGCCTGAGCCCCTTGCGGATCAGATCATGATCGTCGACGAGCAGCACCTTCGTGCGTGTTCCGGGCGTGGCTGCGGGTGCGGTGGTCATGGCGCGGTGGTCTCCCCCTGGTTGCTGCGTGGTCACAAGCTACTCCGGCGGGGCGGGGTGCCTAACACCACGGCCACGGAGGTGCCACCGGAGGGACGCGGAGTGATCTCCAGCTGGCCACGGATACGTTCCGCTCTCTCAGCCATGATCGCAAGACCGAACCGACCTTCAGGACGCTGAGGACCAATTCCGGCGCCGTCGTCGGATACCTCGATTCGAGCGTAAGGCGGATCAATCTCGCAGCTCACCCATAAGTTCTGGGCGCCGGCGTGCTTGCGCGCGTTGGTGATCGCTTCTTGTGCGATCCGCATCAGCTCCGCCTCGATGGCGGCCGGCAGGCGTGCCGTCGACTCCTCGACCGAGAAGTGCACTCGAAGGCCGCCCGCGGCGCCGACCGTGCGGGCATACTCCGAGACCGCGGCCGACAGTCCGCCCTGGCGGTCCACCTCGCTACGCAGCTCGAACAGGCTCAGTCGCAGCTCGGTGATGACCCGGGTCACCTCGGCGCGAAGGCTTCGGAGCTCCTCTGCCGTCTCCGCTGCCTGGTCGGGCAGGATCGCGAGAGCGTTGTCGATGCCGTACCCGACCATAACCAGTTCCTGTGCCACTCCGTCGTGGATCTCGCGAGCCAGCCGCTGGCGCTCCTCGTTCGTCGCGAGCGAACGAACATCGTCGAAGAGCAGGGCCGCCTCCAGCCGGAGCGCCGCCGGTGCGGTCAGCGAGTTGATCCTGGCGACGAGGTACGGGGGATAGGCGCCCGCGCGGTCCGTCTCCAACGCGACGAGACCGATGGTGCGTACGCCGGCCACGAGCGGGACGACCAGGCTGGACTGGTCGCGACCACTACGTCCGGCACTGCGGGCCTGCGACCGGGTCGAGACCTGCGGCTGCTGGCTCGCCCAGGCATCGGCGATCGCTGAATCGGCATCGAGTGAGGTCTCCCAGTCGAAGCGCTCGACCCCGAACTGCGCCAGCACGACCAGCCGGCCGCCGCCACTGCCGGACAGCACGGCCGCACGATCGACCGGCGCGAGAGCGCGGACCTCCTCGATCAAGTGCTCGGCGATGCCACCCGGGTCGAGCGTGGCTCCCGGCAGCTGGCGGGCGACCGTGCGTAGCTGGGTGAGAAGCCGGGTCGCCTCCGCGTACGGCTGCGGTCCCGGCTCGGCGGTCGAGGCCAACCGTCGCTGAACCGAGTGCACGAAGCCAGCCGACAATCCGGCGATCACAAGCCACTCGAGCGCCGAGAGCAGGTAGGCCGGATCGGTGATCAGCCCGTCCACGAGACCGAGCACGGCGAGCAGTCCCGCCGCGAAACCCAGCAGGTACATCGACTCACGCAGCCGACCCGCGAGCGCGGGCACGACGACGGGGACCGTCAGATAGGGCAGCAGCGCGCTGGCGGTAGCCCCGGTGTGCGGCGGCGTGGCCGCCAGGGCGGTCGCCCCAATCACGGTAATGGCCACCTCGGCCAGCCGGCCAATTCGCGCGAGCATCGGGATTTGCGGCGGCCACGCCGGTAGGGCCGCTACGGCCAGTAGACAGACCCAGATCAGTGAGGCCGGGTCCCAGGTCTTCGTGTTCCTGTCCCAGGTCGTGGCGATGACCAACATCGCGACGAGCACGAGCAACGCCAGGCGCAGCAGCAGGCCGACCCGCTCGGCGGCGTCCGGGGTGGCCGAGATGATGCGATCGTCCGACGGCCGACGCTCGACTGTCGGATCAGCGGTAGATTGCGGTGATTTCGTCAGCGTACTCCTTCGCGACCACGGGGCGCTTCACCTTCAATGACGGTGTCAGCATGCCGTTGGCCTCGGTGAAGTCGCCAGGCAGGATCCGAAAAACCCGGATCGACTCGGCCTTGGAGACGGCCCGGTTCGCCTCATCGACGACGGCTTGGATCGTGGCGAGTAGCTCGGTGTCGGTCCTCAGGTCCGCAATCGTCGCCGCGGTCGCCTTCGCGTTCGCGGCCTTCCAGGCCGGCAGCGCCTCGTCGTCGATGGTGACGAGGGCGGCGATGAATGGCCGGCGGTCGCCGATGACCATGCATTGGCTGACCAGGGCATGGGCGCGGATGCGGTCCTCCAGCACGGCGGGTGCGACATTCTTGCCGCCGGCCGTCACGATGATCTCCTTTTTGCGACCCGTTATGGACAGATACCCATCGTCGTCCAGGCTGCCCAGGTCGCCCGTGTGGAACCACCCCTCGGCGTCCTTCGCCTCGGCGGTCGCGTCCGGATTGTTCCAGTAGCCCGGAAAGACGATGTCGCCGAGGACGGCGATCTCGTGGTCGTCGGCGATGCGGATGGTGACGCCGGGCAATGGGCGTCCGACCGTGCCGATGCGGATGTGGTCGCGGACGTTCACCGCACAGGCGGGTGAGGTCTCCGTCAGGCCGTACCCTTCGTAGATCGTCAGGCCCATGCCGCGGAAGAAGTGCGCCAGGCGTGCGCCCAGCGACGCCCCACCCGAGATGGCCGACTCGCACCTTCCCCCGAGGGCCGCGCGCAGCTTGGCGTAGACAAGCCGATCGAGGAGACTGAGCTGTGCCCGAAGCATGAGGCCGGGTCCCTTCGGCGTGTCGAGTGCCTCGCTGTAGGCGATGGCGACCTGCTCGGCCCGATCGAAGATCGCCCCCTTGCCGTCGGCGTGAGCACGTTGCTTCGCCGAGTTGTAGACCTTCTCGAAGACACTGGGCACGGAGAGCACAAAGGTGGGTTGGAACGCCTTGAGGTCCTCGATCAGGTTCTTCACGTCGGGGGTATGTGCGGTGCGGACCCGTCCCTGCACGACGCCGATCTGGATGAGGCGGGCAAAGCTGTGCGCCAACGGCAGGAACAGCAGTGTCGCGGCGTCCGCCCGGAAAAGGTCGGGCATCAGCGGGATCGCGTTAGTGATGTCTGAGTACATGGTGCGGTGGGTCAACATGCATCCCTTTGGCCGCCCGGTCGTCCCGCTGGTGTAGATGATCGTGGCGAGGTCGTCGGCGCCGGCCGAGCGACGTCTGCGGTCGACGTCCTCGATCGCCACCGAAGCGCCGCCGGCCACGAGCTCAGCGACCGCACCGGGGGAGGTGCCCGAGGCCTCGACCTGCCACAGCCGCGCCATCGCCGGCACGGCATCGCGGATGCCCTCGACCTCGGCGCGGTGGGCGTCGGTCTCCACGATGCACGCGACGGCCCCGGCGTCAGAAAGAATCCATTGGATCTGCTCCGGGCTGGACGTCTCGTAGATCGGCACGGTCACTGCGCCGGCCGACCAGATCGCGTAGTCCAGCAGCGTCCACTCGTACCGCGTCTTGCTCATCAGCGCGATCCGCTCGCCAGGGGAGACGCCAGCGGCGATGATGCCACGCGCGACGCCGACGACGTCGTCGCGGAACTGGGTGCAGGTGACGTCCTCCCAGCCGTTGGCGGCGCGGCGGGCAAATTGCACGGTGGCCGGGTGCTGCTCCGCGTTGTCCCAGACCGGGTCGGTCAGGTTCGCCGCGTCGCCGATGCTGACAAGAGACGGTACGGAAAACTCGCGCACATCGACTCCTCGGACGCCAGCCGGCTTGCCGGGTGTGCCGCAGCGGCTTTGCCGGACGCACTGCTGCGGCCTGTGCCGAACGTACCGCGCCGCATGGTCGACGACATGATGGTGGCGGAATCGCTGAGTAGCCGGAATCGCTGAGTAGCCGGAATCGCTGAGTAGCCGGAATCGCTGAGGAGGATCGCGGGATGGACAGATCAGCGTTGGTGACTGGCGCAACGGGCGGCCTGGGCGGAGCGGTGGCGCGACGGCTCGTGGCGGACGGGTGGCGTGTGGTGGCCCCGGTTCGGGGCGAGCCGGCACACGTCGAGCCGGGGGTAGTGGCGGTGCAGGCGGACGTGACGGACGAGACCGCCGTGGCCGGTGTGGTGGCGGTCGCCGCGGCTGATGCGTCCGCGCCGCTGCGTGCCGTGGTCAACCTCGTGGGTGGCTTCGCCGCTGGAGGCCGGGTTCACGAGACCCCGATTGCCGACTTCGAGGCGCAGCTGCGGCTCAACCTGCGGCCGGCCTACATCGTCACCGCCGCCGCGCTGCCCCACCTGCTCGCGGCGGGTGGCGGGTCGGTCGTCTGCGTCGGCAGCCGGGCGGCGCTGCGACCGTTCTCCGGCGCGGCCGGCTACATCACGGCCAAGGCCGCGCTGCTGGCCCTGGTGAGTGCGCTCGCCGTGGAGTACCGCGATGACCTGGTCCGGGTCAACGCGGTTCTGCCCAGTGTGATCGACACCCCGGCCAACCGGGCGTCCCAACCGGACTCCGACATCGCCGGAGGCGATCAACGAAGCATCTTCGACCGCTGGGTGAGGCCGGAGCAGATCGCCGACGTCATCGCATTCTTGTGCTCTGATGCGTCGGCGGCCACGTCCGGGGCACACATCCCGGTGTACGGCCGTGCCTGAGGCTTCCTCCGCCGGAGCGGGTCGGGGGCCGCTGCAGGGTGTGAGGTTCGTCGAGTTCGCGGGGATCGGGCCACTGCCGTTCGCGGGGATGGTGCTCGCCGACCTTGGTGCGGAGGGAATCCGTCTCGAGGCGCCCACGCCGGGCTTCTTCGCCGGTGACCCGACCCGGACGCCGACCAACCGCGGCCGGGCCAGCGTCGCACTGGACCTCAAGCGGGCCAACGGGGTGGCCGCGGCATTGCGCCTGGTGGCGCAGGCCGACGTCGTACTGGAAGGGTTCCGGCCCGGGGTCATGGAGCGGCTCGGCCTCGGCCCGGAGGTCTGCCTGGCGCACAACCAGCGCCTGGTCTACGGCCGCATGACTGGGTGGGGTCAGGATGGCCCGCTCGCCCCCCGGGCGGGACATGACCTGACCTACCTCGCCGTCGCCGGTGCACTTCGCCACTTCGCCAGGGCCGGCCAGCCGCCGACGCCGCCGCTGAACCTCGTCGCGGACTACGGCGGTGGGGGGATGCTGCTGGTGTCGGGGGTACTCGCGGCGCTGGTGGAGGCGGGAAGATCGGGCCGGGGCCAGGTTGTCGACGCGGCCATGGTCGACGGGGTGGCCATGCTCATGGCCACCTTCCACGGGCTGCGGGCGCAAGGGCTCTGGCGCGACGAGCCCGGCACGAACCTGCTCGACACCGGGGCACCGTTCTACGACGTGTACGCCGCGGCCGACGGCGGCTATGTGGCGGTCGGTGCGCTGGAGCCGCAGTTCTACGCCGCGCTGCTGCGCGGCCTCGGGCTCGACCGCGAGGAGTTGCCGGACCAGTACGACGTCAGCGGCTGGCCGGCGCTGCGGGCGCGCTTCGCGTCGACGTTCGCGACCGGCACCCGAGACGAGTGGGCGGCCGTTTTCGAGGGCACCGACGCGTGTGTCGCACCGGTCCTGTCACTGGCCGAAGCACCCGAGCATCCGCACCTTTTGGCGCGGGGCACCTTCGTCTCCGTCGACGGGGTGGTGCAGCCGGCGCCGGCGCCGCGCTTCTCCCGTACGCCGACAGCGGCCGAACCGGCCCCGGCGAGCGGCCACGGCGTCGACGCGGACCGCCTGCTCGGCTGGGGTTTCACGGTCACCGAACTCGGCGACCTGCGCGCGGCCGGCGCCCTTCTGTGAGTAGCCTTCCCACCATGGCCGATACCTCGACCCAGTCCATTGTCATAGCGGCACCGCCCGACCAGGTCGCGGCCGTGATCTGCGACTTCGCGCGCTACCCCGAGTGGGTGAGCGCGACCAAGACAGTGGAGGTTGTCGAGGAGTACGAAGATGGGTACGCGAGCCAGGTGCGCTTTGTCCTCGACGCCGGCGTCGTGGCCGACGAGTACACGCTGGCCTACGAGTACGCCGAGGACATCTCCCGGATCGAATGGCATCTCGTGGAGCCGTCGAAGATGCAGAAGGCCCAGGTCGGCTCGTACGACATCGTCGGCAACGACGACGGGACGTCGACCGTGACCTACACCCTCGCGGTGGATCTGGCGATCGGCATGCTCGGCATGTTCAAGCGCAAGGCCGAAAAGATGATCATGGATACCGCGCTCACCGAGCTCAAGCGGCGCGTCGAGTCGATCGGCGCCGGAAAGTAGGACGCTTGATCCGGTCGAGGCAGAAGTTCTCCACCACCCGGGACAGCCCGGCGTGGCGGCCCATCACGGCTCGCTGCTCCACGGTCGGGGACAACTCGACCCGGAAGCCTTGCCTGGTGCGGCTCACCGCGTCATCTCCGCGGCCTCGATCGCAGCCCTGGCCTTGCGAGCGGCGGACCGGCGCCCGTACCGACGGGCGCACAAGCAGGTGAGGACGTCCAGCATGTCCGGCACCGGGTCGTCCACGACCTCCGCCTCGTCGAGCACGACCAGGCGCCGGCCCGATGCTTGCAACGCACAGACCAGGTGGTCGACACCGAAACGGGCCAGCCGGTCGCGGTGTTCCACCACGATCACGGCGGCGCGCGGATCGCGCAGCAGCTTGGCCAGCTTCGGGCGTTGGCCGTCCAGCGCCGACCCGACCTCGCTGACCACATCAGCCACGGTCAGCCCGCGCGCGGTTGCCGCGGCGACGACCCGGCCCGCTTGGCGTTCCAACTCGGGCTTCTGGTCGGCCGACGAAACTCGGCAATACACAACCGCACGCTCGTCGGACGGTGAGGGCTGGTCGAGGATGAGATACCGGCCGGTGGCGGTTTTCACCACCGGGACGGGCATGTTGCCGTCGCGCGCTCACTGCCAGGCGGTCTGGTAGTGCACCCCGTTCCGCCTAGCCCACTCCGACAACTTCACACACTAAGCATGACTGAGAAAGGCACAGGAAAGCTGATGACACGCCGAGCCGCAACAGACCCCGTACGTGATGAGGCCGAGCGCCTCGTGGCGGCCGCCATCGCGGCTGTATCGATGGCTGGCCGTGGCCTCGGCGGAGCCGGTCGGGCCGGTTCGGGCTTCGCCACCGGCAGCCCTGAGTGCTGCGTGTGCCCGGTCTGTCGTGTGATCGCCGCGATGCGCGACCCCAACGCGGATCTCGCCGAGCGCCTCGCCGGCGGTGCAGGCGACCTCGCCGCCGGCGTCACCCAGCTGTTGCGCGCCTTCGCGCGCGGCGGTGGAGCCGAGCCCGAGGAGACGCGCGAGGGCGACGAGTTCTGGGAGTCCCTGCGCCGTCGGGCCCGCGGCGGTGGGCTGGCAAGCTTCGGCCAGGCCGGCTCCGCGGAGGACGACCCATGGCGTGCCGCGACGACGGCTGAGCCGCCCCCGCCGAAGCCGATGGCGAAGAAGGCCGTGGCGAAGAAGGCCGTCGCGAAGCAGGTCGCACCAGCGAAGGCCGCACCGACGAAGGCAGCGACCGCGAAGAAGGTGGCGAAGAAGGCGACCGCGAAGACTGTGGCGAAGAAGGCGACGGCGAAGAAGGTGGCGAAGAAGGCGACGGCGAAGAAGGTGGCGAAGAAGGCGACGCCGCGCAAGACCGCGGGCACGGGGGAGAACGAGTGACTTCGCCGGCCATGACCATTGGCGTCGACGTCGGCGGCACCAAGGTACTCGGCGGCGTCGTCGACATCGATGGTCACGTCCTGGCCCAGGCCCGACGAGAGACGCCCGCCGACGACGTGGGCAAGACGCTCGACTTCATCGTCGAGGTGGTGCGCGAACTGGCCAGCGCCCACGAGGTCGCGGCGGTGGGCATCGGAGCGGCCGGATGGATCGACGAGTCGCGGTCCCGGGTGCTGTTCGCGCCGAACCTCGCCTGGCGCGACGAGCCGCTGCGCGATCGCGTCGCCCGCCGGGTCGACCTTCCGGTCGTGGTGGAGAACGACGGCAACGCGGCCGCGTGGGCGGAGTTCCGCTTCGGCGCCGCCCGCGACGCGGCCGAATCGATGGCTCTGATCACCGTCGGCACTGGGATCGGCGGCGGCCTGGTACTCGGTGGAGAACTGCTGCGAGGGGCACACGGGATGGCGGCCGAGCTTGGCCACGTGCGGGTGGTACCCGGCGGGCACCGGTGTGGTTGTGGCCGGCAGGGCTGCCTCGAGCAGTACGCGAGCGGGACCGCGCTGGTCCGATACGCGCGCGACCAGGCCGAGGCGGATCCGGAGAGCGCGGTTCGCCTGCTCGAGCTGGCGGACGGGGCCATCGACGCGGTCAACGGCCCGCTCGTGACCCGCGCCGCCCGCGAGGGCGACCCGGCCTCGAGGGCCGCCTTCGCGGAGATCGGCCGCTGGTTGGGCAGCGGCCTGGCGGATCTGATCCAGCTGCTCGACCCCGAGGTGCTCGTGGTCGGCGGCGGCGTAATCGAGGCCGGCGAGCTGCTCCTGGCCCCGGCCCGAGCGTCCCTTGTCGACGAGCTGGCCGCGCGCGGGTCGCTGCCGGTGGCGTCGGTGGAGCCGGCTCGGATGGGCAACACCGCCGGTGTGGTGGGGGCCGCGGATCTGGCGAGGCGGTAGCGATGCCAGAGGCGGCCGGGCCGGCGCTGCGGGTGCTCTCGTACAACGTGCGCGGATTGCGCGACGACCTGACCGCGATGGTGTCACTCGTCCGCTCGCTCGCCCCGGACGTCGTGGTGGCCCAGGAGGCCCCGCGGCGTTTTCGCTGGCGGACCCGGTGTGCCGATCTCGCCCATCGCCTCGGGCTCGTCTACGCGGGCGGGGGGCTTCCCTCCCTGGGCAACCTGCTTCTGGTGAGCCTGCGGGTCGCTGTGCACGAGACGTGGTACGTCCAGTTTCCGCTCACGCCAGGCCGCCACATGCGCGGCGCCGCGCTGTCTCGCTGCTCGGTCGCGGGCACGCCATTCGTCGTCGCCGGATCGCATCTGGCCACCGACCCGAACGAGCGTCCGGCACAGGCGGCCATCCTGGCCAAGGTGCTCTCCGGCGTGACCGAGCCGGTCGTGCTGGCCGCCGATGTCAACGACACTGCCGACAGTACGGCGTGGCGCACCCTCGCCGACGGACGCGTTGACGCCGCCGCGGCAGGCGGGCGGGCGCCAGCGCAGACCTTCCCGGTCCCGCTCCCGCGCGAACGCCTCGACGTGATCTTCGTGGATCCGCGCATCGAGGTACGCGCCTACCGGGTCGTGGACTGGCCGGAGGCGCGCCGGGCGAGCGACCACTTCCCGATCATGGCCGAGCTCCGCCTGCCGCTCCTCGCCCCTCCCGCCGCCCTCGCCCCTCCCGCCGCCCTCGCGCCTCCCGCCCCCGCCGATCAAGGGCACACGGTCGTCGATTGAAGATCGAATGATGACCGCAAGTCCTTGATCGGCGGAAAAGTCATTAGTATGCGCACCCGGGGGACGACGCGAACTGGGGAGGAACTCGGGTGAGCTATGACAGCGTGAGGGGCGCCGCTCCGGCGCCCACGGATGCGGCGGCCAGCTGGCGCGGCGGCACTCCGGTCCACGACCGTAGCGAGAACGTGTGCGTGATCGGCGCGGGAGCCTGCGGCTTGACCGCGATCAAGAACCTGCGCGAGTACGGATTCGGGGTCGACTGCTACGAGCGCGAGACGGGGGTAGGCGGGGCCTGGAACTGGCGCCATGACCGCAGCCCGGTCTACGCGAGCGCCCATCTCATCTCGTCGAAACCCTTCACCCAGTTCCCGGACTTCCCGATGCCGGATTCCTGGCCGGACTATCCTCACCACACTCAGGTGCTGGCCTACCTGGAGCGCTACGCCGACCACTTCGGGCTACGCGAACACATCTGGTTCGGCACCGAGGTCACCAAGGTGGAACCGGCCGAGGATGGCCGATGGGACGTGACAATCAGCGGCGCCAAAAGCGGCGGCTCGGACCGGACCCAGCGCTACGCCGCGGTGGTCGTCGCCAACGGGCACAACTGGTCGCCCAAGTTCCCGACCTACGAGGGTCTGGAGGACTTCAAAGGCGAGGTGATCCACGCCTCGGCGTACAAGGACGCCGCCCAGCTGCGCGGTCGTCGCGTCCTGGTCGTGGGAGCCGGGAACACGGGCTGCGATATCGCCGTCGAGGCGGCGCAGCAGGCGTCCAGGTGCTGGCACTCGAGTCGGCGAGGCTACTGGTACGCGCCGAAGTACGCCTACGGTCGCCCATCCGACCAGGTCAACGACACGGTGTTGTCGCTACGGGTACCGCTGCGTATGCGGCAGTGGCTCTTCCACCGGACGATGCGACGCACCGTCGGCGACCTCACCAGATTCGGGCTGCCGAAGCCCGACCACAAGATCTACGAGACCCACCCAATTGCGAACAGCCAGCTGGTCTACTACCTCGGCCACGGCTCGATTACCCCGGTGCCGGATGTCGTGCGGTTCACCCGTGACGCCGTCGAGCTCGCCGACGGCCGCGTGGCCGAGCCCGACCTAGTCATTCTGGCCACCGGGTACCTGCCGCGATTTGAGTTCCTCGCGCCCGATCTGCTCAATGTGGATGCCGAGGGTCGGCCCCGCCTGTATCTGCACGCGTTCCCGCCGGCGTACCCGACGCTCGCCGTGACCGGGCTGCTCCAGCCCGACTCCGGCATCTTCTCGCTGATGCACTGGCAGGCGGTCACGGTGGCCACTTGGCTTCGGCTGCGGGAGTCCGCGCCAGAGCGGGCCGCGTCGTACTGGCGCCGCCACCACTCCGACGTCTCCGGGCGCTTCAACAAGGCGAAGGTCAAACAGTCGACCCGCCACTGGTTCGAGGTGAGCCACGTGGATTACCTGCGGGCAGTCGAGAAGACCCTGCGTGAGATGGAGGCGGGTCAGTGAGTCGCACCCGGATCTTCCGCTGGCGCGAGTGGGCCTCACCGGTCCCCCCGGTGCAGCGCGAGGTGCTCACGTCGCAGCCGGTCTCCAAGGGCTTTGGCGAGATCGACGGTGGCCGTCCGCCGTTGCTGTTCGTACCCGGTTTCGGGCATGGGGCGTGGGCCTTCACCGAGAAGTGGCTCGAGCATGCCGCCGAGAGGGGCTTCGCGGCCTACGCGATGAGTCTGCGTGGCCATGGTGACAGCGGCGCGGCACGGCACACGACGCTTCGCGCGTACGCACATGACGTCGTTCAGGTCGCCGCGCGGCTACCGCGCCGCGCTGTCCTCATCGGACACGGCGTGGGTGGTCTCGCCGTGGCCAGCGCTCTCGCTCGCTACCCGGCCCGGGCCGGCGTGCTCGTCTCACCCGTCTTCGGCGGGTTCGCCACGTTCGCCACCGCCCTGTGGCGCAATCCGGCCGGAACCCTGCCAGCCGTCTTCGGTGCGCAGCTGAGGCTCCGGCGCGGCCAGCTCTTCGGCCGCGAGTTGGGCTCGTCCCAGGCGCGGGAGTACGCGGCGCGGGTAACCGGCGTGTCCGCGCCGCTGGCGCTGTGGCAACTGCTGCTGCACCGGGCGCCGGAACAGCCGGTTGGCGATGCCCCGGTGCTGGTAGTCGGATCTCCGGACGACCGGATCGTGCCGCTACGGGCGCTGGAACGGGCCGCGCGCCGATACGGTGGGGCACCGCTGCTCTTCCCCGGCATGGGCCACGATCTGATGCTCGACGCCCGCTGGCAGGAGCCGATCGACGCGATCCTCGATTGGCTGGATAAGCCCGGCTGAACGCCCCGCAACCGGACCTAAACGCGAGCCCCTTGATCCGGATCGGAGTCCTCGTCGTCCTCATCACCGGGCCGAAGCCGCCACACCAGCGTCGCGAACCCCGCGATGATCGCGGTGAAGCCGGTGAGCATCGCGACGCCTTCGGACGTGGGCAGCAGGTCTGGGCTCAAGAAGACGATCAGCCCGAAGACGATCCCGGCGACAGCTAGGGCTGTCGGCAGCGACGGGCGCGGCACCGGCGGAGCAGCGGGTGGGGTGTAACCAACCTCGTCGTCGGGCAGATCGGCGCCGAACGTGTCGAGCCCGTCGAGCAGGGAGGACTCCTCGGGCGCTCCGATCTCCGGCGTTGCCGGTCCAGTGGGCGCCGGCTGCCGGCCCGGCCTGGTGCCCCACCGAAGCGGTCCGCTGTCCGAGATCTCCTCCGCGTCCGGCCAGGGTCGACGCGGGGGGTCGACCTCGGCGTCAAACCCGGCCACGATCTTCGCCCAGGCATCGTCCACGCTGTCCGCCGCGTCGGTATTCTCCCGGGCGCTCGCCTGCGGGCCCGCGTCGGGCGGATCGTTCTCCCCGGCGAGTCTGGCCAGGTAGTCGCGGGCGGTGGCCAGGTGGGCCCGGTCGACGTAGAGGCGGTCAGTGGGTCGGCCGGGCAACGAGCTTGAGCGCGTCACCGGATGCATGTCGGTCGAGGGCCTCAGGAAGGCGGCGATGCCGTCAAGGGCGAGCACATCGAGTAGGTGTTCGCCGACGCGCGGGTCGACGTCGCCGGCGGCCGCGTACTCGGCGGCCACCAAGCCGTTGTCGCGTCGACCGTGTCGGGCGTCACCCACGCTCTCCTCGCCACCTCTCCGTCGGCGTCTCCGCCGACCGCTTGTCGCGCGCCACTTCCCGCACTGCCCAACTCGTTCGCGAGCCAGAGCGTTGCATCTCGGCAGCCGCAACGCTACTCGGCCAGAGCGCGGATCATGCGCCGGCGGCGTGATGATGCGATCATGTGGAGGGCGGCGACATCTCGGCCGATGCGTTGTGATCGACCCGCCGGGTTCGTAGGCTCAGGCGTGATTGTCGGGCAGACGCCGGACGGGCGGTGAGGTGCAGGTGCTGTACTGGTTGCTGAAGTACATCATCCTCGGCCCGTGGCTCAGGCTGATCTTCCGGCCGCAGGTCGAGGGCAGGGAGTATCTCCCGGATGGTGGTGCGGCGATCATCGCCAGCAACCACATCTCCTTCTCCGACTCGATCTTCATGCCGCTCATGGTGAAGCGGAAGGTGACGTTCGTCGCCAAGGCGGAGTACTTCACCGGCAAGGGTCTCAAGGGCTTCCTGATCCGGATGTTCTTCGTCGGCGCCGGCACCATTCCGGTCGACCGTTCCGGCGGTCGGGCCGCCCAGGCAGCCATCGAAACTGGTCTGCGCATCCTTCGCGAGGGTCGGCTGTTCGGCATCTATCCAGAGGGCACCCGGTCGCCAGACGGCCGCCTACACCGGGGCAAGACGGGCGTGGCGCGCCTCGCGCTGGAAAGCGGTGCACCGGTCATCCCCGTCGCTATGCTAAACGCCGACGAGATCCAGCCTCCGGGCAAGCTGATCCCTAAGGTCAAGCGGGCTAAGATCCGTTTTGGGCCACCCCTGGACTTCTCGCGGTATGCCGGTATGGCCGGCGACCGGTTCATCGAACGCGCGGTCACCGACGAGATCATGTACGAGCTGATGACACTCTCCGGCCGCGAGTACATCGACATCTACGCCCAGAAGGTGAAGGCGCTGCAGGCGAAGGTGGAGCCGCCTTCCCGCGATGCCACCCAGCCCACCGCCACTCTCGCCGCCTGACATCGATGGCAGCCGCCCAAGATCGCGGTGATCACGGCCTGGCCGTCGTGAAATGGCGTCGATCATGACCTCCAGGTCATGATCGACGCGACGATATCGACGCGACGATGCGGTTGCGGTCGACGAACTCTGCGAGTTCGTCGACCGCGGCCGCGGCGCGGGCGTCGGCGAGGTCGGAGAGCGCCCGCGCGGCCCCACCGAGGGCAAGTACGCGATCGGTGGCGCTGCCGACGTTGGCGTAACGCTCCGCCGCGTCGAGGTGCCAGCTAGCCGCCTGCGTGTGTTCGCCGCGGGCCGAAGCGAGCGTGCCCTCCACCGAGGCGAGTGCCGCGCGCGACCATGCGGTGTGGTGCGGGGAGTCGTTGAGCGCTTCGCGCAGCAGCAATGCCGCGTCGGGCCCCAACCGGACGGCGGCGTGGGCGGCCGCGGCGACCCACTCGCCGCTGGCGATGGTGCGCATCCGGCGCCATCCGTCACCGAGTTCGCGCAGCATCGCCGCACCGTCGTCGCAATTGTCCAGCACCGCCTGGCACAACGCGCCGTGGGCGAGCGCCGTCCACTGCAGCCGCCAGAAACCGCTGGACCGTGCGGTGGTCAGCGCGTGTGCGACGTCCTGCGCCGCGCCGGCCTCGTCGCCGCGAAGCGCGCGCATCCACCCGCGGACCCCTCGGATTTGCAGGTCCCACTCGCCGTTCGGGGTGTCGAGGAAGGCGTCCGCAACGGCGAAGAACTGATCCCACTCGCCGGCGAAGAGCGCCTGCATCGCTTCGAACGAGTACCTCACCAGGCCGCTGCCATCGTTCGAGCCCTCCTCGTCGAGCAGGCGATCGGACCCGATCCGGTCGCCCTCCTCGCGCAGGGCATGGGCCACGGTCTGGGTGGCCCGCCGCAGGCTCGGCAGGTGGTAGGTCCGGCAGAACTCCAGTACCTCCTGCAGGTCCACCAACCCGCCGGGCTCGCCGGCCTGGTAGCGACACATGCCGATCGTGATCAATGCGTTGGCTCGAAGCTCGACCAGCCCCAACCGCTCGGCGATCTCGGCGGCTATCTGGGTGGCTCCCAACGCTGGCGAGTGCTCGAAGTTGAGCATGTGTAGCCGGCCGAGCTCTGCATAGGCCTGCGCCTTCTCCGGGGTGTCCGGACAGCTGTCGAACAGCTCGATGGCCCGGTCGAGGCAGCGCAGCGCGGCCGTGCGATCCGCCTTGAGCCAGGCGATCTGGCCCAGCAGGGTCCACGCCCGGGCGGCGCCGCCGTGGTCGCTCACGCGATACAACAGGGTGGCCAGCTCGGCGAGCCGGTCCGGTCCGGGGCCGCCGAGGAACGCGGTGGCGTCGCGATGGAAGGCGAGTTCGATGCCGAGCAGCTCGACGCCGTGGCGGTCGGCGTCGGCATAACCGACATCACCATAACCGACATCACCATGACCGGCGTCCGCATGACCGGCGTCCGCGCGACCTGCGTCTGGCCGGACAACGGCGACGAGCTGGTCGGCCCGGGCCACATGGGTCGCGGCGGCGTCGAACGCGTTGAGCATCGCGGCTCGTCGGGCGGCGCGGCGGAGTGCTGTCAGGGCGGGCGCTGCGTACGGGCGCGGGTCCAGCCCGAGGGCGAGGGCTGTCTCGTACGCCGTGTAGCGGTGGTGGGCCACAACCTCGGCGATGTCCGTGCCGCGGCTGTCGACCCGCGCGTCGAGCCAGTCGGCCGTGCGGACATGGCGAGCGATGCGCTCGGCTCGCGGGAGCCGCTCGTAACAGACGTCGCTGACGAGGACGTGCCCGAACCTGTACTCGGGTTCGTCGGCCATCGTCGTGTCGGGTTGTTCCCGAACCAGGTCCCGCTGCGCGAGCGCACGCAGGGCCCGCTCGACCGCCTCGGCACTGGTCCCCAGCGCCGCGGCGAGCGCACCTGGCCAGAACCGTTCGCCGACCGCCGCCGCGGCCTGCAATACCGCCCGTTCGCTGGCGTCGAGTAGGTCGATGCGGTTGGCGATGACGGCGTGCACGTTCTCCGGCATCGGCAGCTCGTCGCTCGCGTCCATGATCCAGACGTGGTCGACCTGGCGGAGTATGCCGCGCTCGACGAGCATCCGGCCGTACTCGTGGGCAAAGAGCGGCATCCCGTCGGCCAGCTCCACGAGCGATCGCAGCTGCTCGTGCGGGAACGCGGCCGGCCCGAACATGTGGGCGTAGAGCGTCACGATGGAATCGTCACGCAACGGCGTGAGGGAGATCGAGAGCATGCCCGGGATGGCGCCTGCCCACGTCGGCTCCCGGTCGACCAACTCCGGTCTCGCGGTGCAGATGACGAGGAGGGGAACGTCGCGCGCGGTGGCGCCGATCCGCTCGACAAAGCGGATCATGCGGTCGTCCGCCCAGTGCAGGTCCTCGAAGACGAGCACGGTCGGCCCGCGCCCGGCCAGGGCGAGCAGGAACCGCCGCCACGCGGACTCGGCGTCCGCTGTGGACAGGGGGGAGCCGGGCAGCCCGAGCAACGGGCGCAACGCGTCCGACAGGCGGGCGGACTCGCTGACCGGCACGAGGTCTTGCAGCGCCATATCGAGCCGGTCGCGGGCAGTCTCCGGCGTGTCGGTGGCAAGGACGCCGGCCTGCGCTTGGACGATGTCGGCCAGAGCCGGGTACGCCACGTTCTCCCCGAATGGGGGGCATCGGCCGCTGCGCCAGCAGACCTGGATGTCTACCAGCTGCTGGGCATGGTGATAGAGTTCCCGCACCAGCCGGCTCTTGCCGATGCCGGCCCGACCTAGCACCGTGACCAGGCGTGGCGAACGCTCGCGGATGACGTGCTGCAGCGCGCTTGTCAGCAGTCCCAGCTCATGGTCGCGGCCGACCATCACGATCGAATCGGCGTCGGCGTCGATGTGCTGCTGCACCGGGGCGATGGCGAGCCAGACCTCGGTCGGCGTTGATCGACCGCGCAATATTATCGGCGCCTGAGCGTCGAAACGGATCTCGGTACGGGTGGCTGCCTGGGTCACCCCGCACACGAGTACCCCACCGGCCGGCGCCTCGGACTGCAGCCGGGCGGCGGTGTTCACTACGTCGCCGGCGACGATCGCCTGTCCGCCGTCGTGCGCCGCTGCCACGTCGACCAGGGCCTCACCGGTGGCGATGCCCACGCGGAAGGTCCAGCTCTCGGCGGTCCCATCCGCTGGCTCGCCGACACCCGCCCTAGCCAGCGCGCGCTGGAGATCGAGCCCGGCCCGCACGCATCGCACCGCGTCGGTCTCGGTCGCGACCGGAGCGCCGAAGAGCGCCATCGCGGCGTCCCCGATGTACTTCTCGACCACGCCGCCGTACTGCCGCACGATCCGTCGAACCGCGGCGAAGAACGCGGTCTGATGTGCCCGTACCGACTCCGGGTCGGCCTGCTCGGCGAAGGGCGTCGACCCTACGGCGTCGATGAAGAGCACGCTGACCCGCCGGCGCTCCTCCCGGCCCTGACTGAGGTTCGCCTGCCGCAGGGCCTGTCCGCACCCGGTGCAGTAGGCGAGATCAGGCGCCTGGGCGCGGCCGCACCGCGGGCACGCCAGCGTTATGGCGTTGCCACATCGACCGCAGAACCGGTCATCCGGCCCTGCGGCACGGCCACACGTGGAGCAAGCCGGCGTGGCGATCGCGGATCCTCCGGGGCTGCGGTGTGCGCTGGCGCGGTCTCGAGCGTATGGTCGCATGCCCGCACAACCCGAGAAAGCGATCGATCCCGGATCGCCGGCACTCACCCAAGCGGAGTGTCCATCATGGAGGGCGGAGACCGAGTTAGCGGTCGGTCATGCCGGCCCGGCGGCGCAGTGCGGGCAGATCGGTCACGACGATCCGCCGACCCTCGGTGCGCAGCCAGCCACGGCTGGCGAACGAGCCGATCGCCTGGTTGACGCTCTGCCGCGAACCGCCGGCCATCTCGGCTAGCTGGCTCTGATTCAGTTCGATCGTCACCATTGGTGCGGCGGAGTCGCCGGCGAGACGAACCAGGGTCTTGGCCACCCGGCCCGGCAGGTCGAGGAAGACATGGTCCGCGTTCTGCTCGGTCAGGCGCCGGATCAGGCTGCCCAGCGAGCGCATCACCGCGTCGAGCATCCGCGGGCTCGCGTGCACCAACTCGATGAATGCGCCGCGGGACAGAGCCAGGGCAGTGCAGTCTTCGATTGCCTCGGCGGAGAGAGACCGGGCTGAGCCGTCCAGCAGGGATACCTCGCCCAGCACGTCCGGCGGTCGAACGACGGAGAGCACCGCCCGCTCTCCGGTCGGCGCGGTCCGGAACACCGCGACGGCGCCTCGGCGCAGGATTATCAGCGATTCGCCCGGATCGCCCTCGACGAAGAGGATCTGGCCCTTCCGGTACGTCCGTGGAACCGCGGCGGCCACGACCCGCTGGCGGGCCTCAGGCTCCAGCCCAGCGAACATGTCCACGCCAGCGAGCACGTCGCCGGCGTCGGTCACGCGAACGTCCACGGTACAACCCCTCCCCGCCCTGATCCTTGCCGTTGTGTCGCTTTATGTACACCCCCCGGATCGCATTCCCGACATCGAGTGGTGGTGGCGTCACGCTAATACGCGGGCGTTCGCTACAACAGCATGTGACACGAGATGCACGCCACCGTCGCCGAGTCGTAATACCGCGCGTCCACCCGTTTCGCGTATTCCGTGGCCGTTGCTACGCATTGTCGGTGTCCGCGCCGCCGTCCATCCGCCGGAGGTGGGCGAGCACCAGCGGATCAATGCGGCCGGCGAGGATGCGCTCTTCAAGATTCTCTATGCCCGCCCAGTCGGCCAGCGCGGCATCGAGACCCTCGGCGGTGGGTGTTCCCGTGTGGCCCCGCGCGGCCAGTCGATCGCGGACCTCTTCACCAAGGTCACCAGCGAGGTCGAGCAGATCGGCCGGGTCGGCTTTGTCGAAGTAGAGGGTGTGTAGGTCGAGTAGCCGCGCGAGCTCGCCGATCGGGTCGACGTCGTCGTCGATACGCAGGTCGGCCACCACGTCGCTGGTGCCGCCGTAACCCATGCCCTTGGCGACCACCATGAGCGCCGCGCTCTGGCGTCCCCGCCGGTCGCCACCCGCCCGGTCACCGGCACGCAGGGCGGCGAGCAGGCGACGGGTCAGGCGCGGCTCGTCCGTGCTGGAGAGCCAGGAGTGCTCCATCGCGTCGACGACCTCCGGGCCGGTAAGGATGTTGCCCTGGATGGCGTACCCGTCTCCGGCCACCCCACCCGCCCAGGCGTGACACTCGTCGCCGGTGAACGTCGCACCGTCGCCGGTCGCGCCGACCACGCCCAGCTGCCGGGACGCCCGCCCGTCATCGGCGGCGGTAAGGCCGGCCACTGCCCCGGCTGCGGACACGCCGGTACGTAGGAGCGTGAGCCCCTGCGGGCGGTACGCCAGATTCGCGTACGACTGGGTCGCGAGTGCGCCCACCTCGGCCTCCGCTGCCGGCACAGCCGCGCCGACCCCGAGGAACTTGCTCGCCACCGCTACCCCGAGCGCATGGCCGTCCGCTGAGCGGGCGACGATCGAGAATGTCATGCGAGCGAGCGTAGTGATCCCGACCGCCATGTGTCCTGGCGACGGTGGGCCATGATGGACTGCGATGGTCTACCGATACTTCTACGACTGCGAGTTCATTGAGGACGGGCGCACGATCGACCTCGTATCGATCGGTGTGGTGGACGAGAACGGCCGCGAGTTCTACGCCATCTCCACCGAGTTCGACGGCCGGGCGGCCGTACCGTGGGTCCGGCGTAACGTCCTCGACCGGCTGCCCTCCCCTGGCGACCCCGCCTGGCGCACCAGGGCCCACATCCGTGCCGACCTGCACGAGTTCCTGATCGAGCCGCTGCGCGAACGGTCGGGTGTGGAGATGGAGCTGTGGGCCTGGTACGCCGCCTACGACCACGTCGTCCTCGCGCAGCTATGGGGTCGGATGCCCGCGTTGCCGCGGGAGATCCCTCGATTCACGAAGGACATCCGGCAGCTGTGGGACGACAAGGGCCGACCGCCTCTGCCGGAGGCCGAGGCCGAGCGACACGACGCGCTGGTTGACGCCCGGCATAACCTTGCCCGCTGGCGCACGCTGACCGCAGCCGCGTCAGGCTGAACTCCGAGCCTTCAAGATCCGTGTTCCTTTCCAACAGTTGTGTGGATCGAGATGAACGCCCGATTAGGCTGACCAGGTCGGGTAGGCGGTTTCGGGGGCGCTGGGCGGACCCGTTACAGTCCCGGATGCGGCCCGCCCCGGGCTGGCAGCGGCGCCAAAGGGGTGGGTTCTCGTGACCTGACACATGGAGGTCGGGAAGTATGCGAATCGGAGTGCTGACCGGTGGCGGAGACTGCCCCGGTCTCAACGCGGTCATCCGGGCCGTCGTCCGTAAGGGAGTGTCGACGTACGGCCACGAGTTCGTGGGCTTCCGCGACGGCTGGCGCGGGCCACTCGAGGGCCAGTCGATGCAGCTCGGGGTCAAGGAGGTGCGGGGCATCCTGCCCCGCGGGGGGACCATTCTCGGCTCCTCGCGCACCAACCCGTTCAAGATCGACGGAGGCGTCGAGCGGATCCAAGCGAACTTGGCCCACCTCGGCGTCGACGCGCTCGTGGCGATCGGCGGGGAGGACACGCTCGGCGTCGCCACCAAGCTCTACGATCTCGGCGTCCACGTCGTCGGCGTGCCCAAGACGATCGACAACGACCTCAGCGCCACCGACTACACGTTCGGATTCGACACCGCGGTGAACATCGCGATGGAGGCGATCGACCGGCTGCACACCACGGCCGAGTCACACCACCGCACCCTCGTCGTCGAGGTCATGGGCCGCCACGCCGGCTGGATCGCGTTGCACGCAGGGCTCGCCGGGGGGGCCAACGTGATCTTGCTGCCCGAGCGGCAATTCGATGTCGAGCAGGTCGCCGGCTACGTCGAAAAGCGCTTCCAGCACCAGTACTCGCCGATTATCGTGATCGCCGAGGGCGCCCAGCCGGTCGATGGCCAGATGGTGCTGCATAACCAGGAGCTCGACGCATTCGGCCATGTCCGCTTCGGCGGCATCGGTCAGTGGCTCGCCGAGCAGCTGGAGGCCAAGACCGGCAAGGAGGCCCGCACCGTGGTGCTCGGTCACATCCAACGTGGCGGCACGCCGAGTGCCTTCGACCGAGTTCTGGCGACGCGGTTCGGCCTCCAGGCGATCGACGCGGTCCACGAGAGCGACTTCGGCAAGATGATGGCGCTGCGCGGCACCGACATCGTGCGTGTGCCGTTGAGCGAGGGCACCAAGGAGCTCAAGACGGTGCCACTGGAGCGCTACACCGAGGCCGAGGTCTTCTTCGGGACCTAACCGTTCCGGTCGATCATGACCTGGAGGTCATGATCGAGGCAGTTTCGCGACGGTCAGCTCATGATCGACCGGATCTTGGGAAAGGAGGAGAGGTGCACACCATCGCCGTGATCGGGGCCGGCAAGATCGGCGAGACGCTGCTCTCAGGACTGCTGCGCAGCGGCTGGCCGGCGGAGCGGCTGCTGGCCACATCACGCCGGCCGGAGCGCGCCGACGAGCTCAGGACGCGCTACGGGATCCGCGTGGTCGGCAACGACGTCGCGGTCGTCGACGCGGACGTGCTCGCCATCGCCGTCAAGCCGCAGGACGCCGCCGCGCTCATGGCCGACCTCGGTCCCAGGGTGCCAGCGGAGAAGCTCGTGATCACGCTATGCGCCGGTCTCCCCACGGCTTTCTTTGCGAAGTGGCTGCCGGACGCGACGCCGGTGGTGCGGGTCATGACGAACACACCGGCCCTCGTCGACGAGGCCATGACGGCGATCTCCGCGGGTCCGCACGCCACCAACGAGCACCTCGCCCTCGCCGAGGAGATGTTCCGGCCACTCGGCCGTACCCTTCGTCTGCCCGAATCCCAGCAGGACGCGGTGACCGCTCTGTCCGGCTCCGGGCCGGCCTACTTCTATTTCCTGGTGGAGGCGATGACCGACGCGGGCATCCTGCTCGGCCTGCCTCGCCAGGTCGCTCATGACCTCATCGTGCAGACCGCGATCGGCTCGGCCATCATGCTTCGCGACTCGGGCGAGCACCCGGTCAAGCTGCGTGAGGCGGTGACCTCTCCGGCCGGCACCACCATCTCGGCCATCCGCGAGCTGGAGAACCACGGCGTACGGGCAGCGCTGCTCGCCGCGCTCGAGGCGGCCCGCGACCGCGGCCGGCAACTTGCCGCGGAGAATGTCTGAGCCGTGCGTGGCGTGAGCCGGAAGCAGCCGGCCGGCGAGTGCTCGATACTGGCCGTATGGATCTCGTTGAGGCACGGGCCGTCATGGCCGCTCTGCGTTCCCGCATCGACGAGTTCCTCGTCACCCGAGCCGACCTGGCCGAGCTGCGGGCCGATCTCGCCGAGGCCGGGTCCAGCCGACACGGCGGGCTCGCCGATGCCAAGGGGCTCGAGGCGAGGCTCTACGCCGAGCTGGAGCACTTCTCCCTCGTCGGCGCGCAGGTCAAGGGGTTCGCCCCGCTCCTACTGGACCTGCCGGGCGAGCGCGATGGTGAGCCCGTGTTGTGGTGCTGGCTGGAGGGTGACCCGGACATCGCCTGGTATCACCGCCTCGACACCGGCTTCGCCGGCCGCCGACCGGTATGACCGCGGGACTGTACAGGCATAGATAGATATCGTACGATCGATGCCAGCTGGCCGGTCGGGATCTGGGGAGGCACCGCCTGAAGCGGGGTCGTCAGGAGCCGCGCGTCAGGGAGCGGTGCGCGGTCAGACCATAATGGCGTACACCACGATGTTGTCCCGATAGGACAGAAGCGACCGGTCGAAGTCACCACCGCAGGTGATCAGGCGTAGCTCCGCGCCCGGCGTCGGTCGATAGACCTTGTCCGTCGGGAACTGGTCCTTCGGGTATCGCTCGACCGTGGTCACCCGGAACGTGATCCACTCCCCGCCACGCTGGATCTCGACCGCATCCCCGGACCGCAGCGTATGTAGGTCGTAGAAGACGGCGGCGCCGTTGAACGAGTCGACGTGGCCCGCCACGACCGCCGCACCCACGTCGCCGGGCACGACCCCCTCGGCGTACCAACCCGCCTGTTCGTAGGACTTCGGCGGCTGCAGTTTGCCGTGCGCGTCGAGGGCAAGGACCTGCAGCGCGGTCTCCACCTCGATCGACCGTATCCGCAACCGGGTAGGCGAGCCGGACGGTACCGGCCGAACACACGGGTCGAACACGCAGGCCGCGCCCTCATACAGCGGCGATGCCTCGGTACCGACCCTGGTACCGGCCTCCACGCGCGCGCCAGCGGGCGGAACCTGCTGTACGACGACGGCCGCAACGGCGATGACAACGGCCACCGCGCTGAGCCACGCCGCGATCTCGAACCGCCGGTAGATCGCCCGGCGCCAGCGCCGGCGATATCCGTACATCTTGGAGTGTCGAATCGGCCGAGGCGAGCCCGCTCGGCGCGGCGGCGTGACAGCGGATGTCGGTGATGCCGAGGTCGGCACCACGAATGTCGGCACTACGAATGTCGGCACTACGAATGTCGGCCCTACGAATGTCGACGGTGGAGATGTCGGCGGTGGGGCGCCGGTGGACGCTTGTGGCCGGGACAGATCGTGCACGACGCGTGGGGGATCTGGGTCGAGCCCCTGCGGTGGGCGGGCGACCCCAACGTAGCGGTGCTCCAGGGTCACGACCGGCGGCTGGCCATCCGCCGCATGCGAAGCGCGATCGCGAGCAGGCCCATGACCACGACGAGCCCAACCCCGACCATCGCCAGTGGGTTGACCGTCGAGAAGGTGCCGCCGGCTCCGGTCGCAACGCCGCCGTCAGGCGCCGTCTCCCCGCCGCGCGCGTCGGCCCGCAGCTGCAACCTCAGGCCGTTTGGCCCGTCGAGAACCAGTAGCGAGTACACGCTTCCCCCGTCCAGGTTGGCGCTGAGGGTTGTCACGTCGGACGAACCGTTGGGCTTGAGCTGCAGCGTCCAGAGCCCAGGCTCCACTACCTGGTAGTCGGTCGTCGACGAGAACGTGACCGCCGTCGCGATCGGTTCGCCGTTGGCGAGCCCCACGTCGAGGATGGGGGCTCCGACCGAAGCCTGGATGACCCTGACCTTGGACTTGTCGGCCGGGGGTCGGGTCAAGTCGTCGACGAAGACCTTCAACCCGATGACCGCGTGCTTTCCCACTCCTGCGACCGTGTACGCGCCGCCCGCCTCAACCGTCGCCTGGGTGCTCAGCGTCGGCGGCACCGACGGAGCCTGGCCCTCCAGGCGCATCGCTATCCCGTACGTGCCCACGGGGACGGCGAGGTAGTTCGACATGACGCCGTAACCGACGTGCCGGAAGATCTGCTCCTTGAACGAGCTGTCGCCAAGCTTTGATACGTAGACGTCCACCTTGGGGGTATCGGGGGAGAGGTGGGCGAGTCGAACATATCCGACGGGAGCATCCTCGGCAGCCGCCGGCGTCGCCGCCGCGAACGAGACGCCCAGGGCAGCCAGGACGGCCAACGGAAGTGCCACTGTCCTGCGGATGGGGCCGCTCATCCGATGCGGGTTTGGATAGGTCACGACCGACCTCCTACGAGCCCGAGGGTTGTCTCTAAAACCAATTACCCGTGCCACCGTGCCCGCACTCGGCCCAAATAGCAAGATGCAGAGTCACCTATTTGACCGTACGGATACCACGAGTGTGACCAGCAGGTCCCAGCGGCCGGTACGGGTCGACCGCGACCGCCACTGTTCTGCGCTAGCCGTAGGCTGGGGCCAGGCGAGCACAAGCGAAAGAGTGAAAGGTCAACGATGCGCCAGGAGTGGCATCAATTCCGCGATCCCGGGTTCGAAATTGGACGCCCAACGGCGGATTCAGCCGAAGTAGAGGCCCTGGGTCTGGACCATTGGCGGACTTTGCCGCGGGCCCAGACACCTCCGTGGCCCGATCAGGAGACGGTCGACGAGGTGTGTTCGGTGCTCAACGTCGTGCCGT
>JAHRHA010000201.1 GCA_020027875.1 Micromonosporaceae bacterium
CCGCGTGGCCACGCATGCCTTACCTGAGCGGCGGTTCCCTTCGCCTGTCGGCATAACGAGCAGGTCCCCATAAAGCGGCCTATGCCGAGTTCGGCATAGACCGCTGGAGGCGTCCAGGGGTGCGGTGCGGTTCCACGACGCAAATCGCGCGCGGGTGGCGAAGCGGGCCACGTCGGCGACGTCGCCGAGGATGCGGGCGGCGCCGGCGGGGCCGATGCCGTACAGGCCGAGCAGGCCGGTGCCGGCGGCGGTGACCGCCTTGCGCAACGCCTTGTCGCTGTCTTTCATCTTCCTGTCCGGCACGACGATCTCGCCGAACACCTCGGTGGCGAGCTGGTGGCGCACCGGCCCGGCCACGTCGGCGGGGGCCACGCGGTCCAGCAACACCTGGGCCTGCGCCGCGGTCAGGAACCGCTTCGCACCGCCGGGCACCAGCTCGAGCAGCAGCCGGTGCGGCCGGTCGACCGTCTGTGTGCGGCTGCGGCCGGGCTCGTCGCGCCGATCGATCCGCGCACCTATGCCGATGACAGGATGCCCACAGGCTCGAATCGTAGAGTCCGATTATTCCAAGATCGAGGCACGGTTCGGCTTATTTGTCCTTCGCGGCCCGCAGCGAGTACAGCAGCGGGATCCGTGGCCGCCCTTCGGGAAACCGCCAACGGCCGTCGTCCTGCTGCGTCAGGACTGGAAGAATCGGGTACCAGATCCAGTCGTGCTCGTGAAGGAACTCCACCCGAAGGCCGGCGGCGCCCAGGGCGCTGACCACGGCGGCAGTGCTGTGGACCCATTCGACGCTGGCCGGCGACTCTAGTTCCGCGTCCGGGTTGCCGTACGTGCCCTCGTCCAGCAGGATCGCATCTCGGCTGAAGTAGTCGCCCCTGAGGGTCCGACCGTCATCTTCGACGAAGTGGAGGAACGGATGGCCCTCGGTCACGTAGCAGAAGCCGCCTGGGGCAACGAGGGTAACGACGACCTGTGCCCAGCGTTCGATGTCAGGCAGGAATTGCAGCGAGCCGATGCTGGTGTAGACGATGTCGAAGGTCTGGCTGGCAAGCACTGTCGCCGCGTCGTAGACGTTGGCCAACACGAAACGCGCGGACTCGACGCCGATCTGTGCGCCGACCGAAGCGGCGATGTCCAGCGCCGGTTGCGAGAAGTCCAGACCCGTCACGGCCGCGCCCCTGCGTGCCCACGACAGGGTGTCCAAGCCGAGGTGGCACTGGAGGTGCAGCAGGGTCTTGCCTTGCACGTCACCGACTTCGCCGGGTTCGTAGTCGCGCAGCGTGTCCTGTCCGGCGACGAAGGCGGGGATGTTGTAGACCTTGCTCTCGGCGTGGATCGGGACTCTCGCATCCCAGTTGGCTCGGTTCACCTCAAGCCAGTCGCACGGCCCTGCTATCTTCGCTTCCACAGTCCGCGGACGTTAGCGGCGGCGGGTGCTGCGGGCAATTGAAATATCACGCGATGCTACAGCCGCCGCGTCGTCACCGAGCACCGAAGGCGCTACACCGCGCGCGCCCAGGGCTCGATCCGGCGAGCTCCTGGAACGTGCCGGCAGAGCCGAGCGCGCACATCTGGCACCCTCTGTGTCAAGTCACAGTTTTCGGTCGCTGACCGCCTTGCGCAGCGTCTTGTCGCTGTCCTTCATCTTCTCCTCCAGCACCACGACCTCGCCAAGCACGCTCGGAGGCGGGCAGCCGATGAGAGAGCGTCCCGCCGAGCACCTCCACCAAGGCCCCGTCGGACCTTGACGTCGCTCCATTAAACAAGTAGCCGCGATGCGGTCGCTCGGCCCGAGGGATCGTTCGTAGTCGCCCAGAACTCCGCCGGCCAGGCCGGATCCGTGTAGTCGACCCGTGATCGTCGAGATGCGTACTCCTTCGGCCATGTCCGGACCTAACCAGGCTGACCGACGTGGCGCAGTGGTCAGGCAATCCGGCGGATGGCCCGCACGGCCAGAACCAGCAACACCGCGGCGAGGGCGACGAAGATGCCGGTCTCGATGCCCTGGAAGAGCCAGAACCGGCCGGCCGGTTGGTAGAGCTGCCAGTTGTAGGCGCCGGCCTCAATGCCAAATTCGCTGCCACACGGCGCGCCCGGTCCCTCGACGACCTGATTACACTCGACCGTGCCGTTGGGTACGACGAGAGTGCCGTCGGGATTGCGGACGCCGACCGCGAGGATCCAGTCGTATTTGTCCCGCTCCGGCGCGCTCGCGAGCCCAAACACCGGATATGTGCGGGTGCTCGCGGGCAGGTAGTTGGGCCGGGCCAGTACGGTGAGCGCGACGCGAATGCCGACGAACCCGACGAGCGTAAACGCCATGGCCGGGAGCACCTTGGGCCATATGGCACCGGCGAAGATGCCCAGCGCGACCGCGAAGAACGTGTAGCCAACTGGTACCAGGCCCTGCATGTCGAAGAGCAGGACGGAGAAGCGGCTCGACAGTCCAGCATGACTCAGTGGAGTCATCCACCAAGACAGCCCCAGCCCGTAGACGACCGCCGCGGCCACCGTGGCGCCGCCCACGAAACCAACCTTGACCAGTGCCCACTGTCGCCGGCTCACGCCCTGGGTCCAGACGAGCCGATGGGTGCCGTGCTCGACCTCGCGGGCGACCAGGGGAGCGCCCCAGAACAGACCGATGAGCAGCGGCAGGATAACGAAGAGAATGCCCACGAACGCTAGCGAGCTGTACTCGTTGCTGAACTGGCGGGACGCGGTGTTGCATTTCTCGCTGTCCAGGGCCAGGCGAACGCATTCGTCCAAACCCGTGCTGGCCATCGTGTTGCGCATTGCCAGGCCGGTCGGGACCATCAGGGCGGCCAGGACCGTGAGTCCGATGACGGTGAAGAGCGCCTGCTTGCGATGTTGACGCCAGGTCATCCAGATCATGCCGGCACTCCCCACGCCTCGTGGCTTGACTGCGTCTCACCCTCGGCGAGATACGCCAGGATGAGGTCCTCCAGCGTCACCTCGTGCACTGTCCACCTCGGATCGTCGATGTTCGCATTGGTGCGGACCAGCAAGGTGGATTGCCGATCGGTGTGGCTGGCCCGTAGCACCGCCGCAACCCCGGCGACCGGATCGTTGCCGTGGCGGGGCCCCACGAGTTGCTTGTGCTCGGCGACCAGCTCGTCGACCCCGCCCGCGAGCTGTACTCGGGAGGCGTGCAGCACGATCAGGTAGTCGCAGACCCGTTCCAGGTCGGCCAGCAGGTGCGAGGAGAGCAGCACGGTGGTGCCAGACTCGGCGACGCTGCCCATCAGGGACTGCAGGAACTCCCGCCGCGCGAGCGGATCCAACCGGGCGACCGGCTCGTCGAGCAGCAACAGCCGCGGCCGCTTCGCCAGGGCGAGGGCGAGCGCGACCTGCGCCCGCTGTCCGCCGGATAACGTGCCGACCGCACGGTCTGGCGGGATGCCGAGCTGGGCGAGCCGGCGGCGGGCCAAAGCCGCATCCCAGCGACGGTTCAGCTTGGCGCCCATGGTGATCAGTTCGGCGGCCGTGAAATCCCGGTACAACGGGGTGTCCTGCGCGACGAACCCGATCTCGGCCAGCACCGTCGTGTTGTCGTACGGTGCGCTGTCGAAGACCCGGACGGTCCCCGCGTCGGGGCGCAGCAGTCCGACCGCCAGGTGCAGCAGCGTGCTCTTGCCCGCCCCGTTCGGCCCCACGAGCGCGGCGACGCGCCCGGCCGGTAGGTGCAGCGAACACTCCTGTAGCGCCCACGTCCGGCCGTACCGCTTGCCCAGCCGATCGGTCTCCACCACGATGTCCATTCCCTGTCCTCTTCTCCCGCTCACGGAGGTCGCCCGCTCACCGCGTTCTCGGCCAGAGTGGCCCGCATGGTCGTCTCCATCAGGGCAGTGATGTCCTCCGGCGTCAGCCCCGCAGCTTGGGCCTGATGCAGCCAGACCACCAGGTCCTCACGAAGCTTGGCCTGGTTGGGTAGCGACGCGCCCGCGAGGCTGCGCTTCACGAACGTGCCCACGCCCGGCCGGCCCTCCGCCAGACCCTCGATCTCCAACTCGCGGTACGCCTTCAACACGGTGTTCGGGTTGATCGCCAGCGCCAGCGCCACGTCACGCACCTTCGGCAGCTGGTCGCCGGGCTCCAGCAGACCCACCCTCAGCGCCTGCTTGACCTGCTGGACCAGCTGCATGTACGTGTTCACTTTCGACCGGCCGTCCAGCACGAACTCGATCACCCGCGACGGTCCTTCCTATTGTCCTACGACAGTAAGACTGCAAGGACAGTAGCCCACCCACCCGGCCGGATGTCAAGACCGGTAGGCCAGGATCAGCCGTGGTGGTCCGGCCCGGCCCGCGTGATGGTGACGCGGAGCAGGACCCGACGCTCCCGCACCATCGCCGCGCGGTAGTCGTCCCAGTTCGAATGCTCCCCAACCACGACACGCCGTAGAGGCGACGGGTAGCGATCCGACCGCCAAACCGTCCGCATAGGACGCTCGAAGGCCGATCGCAGCGAAGCTGTACGGCCCGACCTGCCACGGCTAACCCCTGGGGATTCCCACGGCGAGGCACCTGTCCACGAGGCCGCCCGGGCCCCCACCCGAGTTGCGCAGCCAGACAGCGAGCGTTGCTCGACACCTCCATGACGCCGCGCCGCGTGCAGACTAGCGCTACTTGCAGGGCCCTTGCCACCCAGTATAATACTCAGTATTATACTGAACATGAGCGTTCGTTATGCGCTGTTGGCCCTTCTCAGCGAGGGTTCCAAGTACGGCTTGCAGCTGCGGCAAGAGTTCGAGGATCGCACCGGCGATGCGTGGCCGCTTAACGTCGGCCAGGTCTACACCACGCTGCAGCGTCTTGAGCGTGACGGGCTCGTTGAGTCCGACGGCTCCGACGGGCCGCAGAACGTCTTCTCGATCACGCCGGAGGGCGCCGAGGAGCTCACCGCGTGGCTGCGCACGCCGCCGGACGTCGTGCCGCCGCCGCGCAACGAACTTGTGATCAAGGTCCTCGTGGGGACGCGGGTGCCAGGGGTCGACGTGCCCGAGCTTCTCCAGCTCCACCGCCGCCGCATGGTAGAGGCGATGCAGGACTACACCCACCTCAAGGGCGAGATGTCGCGCGATGACGTGGAGCTCGGCCTAGTCGTCGACTCCGAGCTGTTCCGGATCGAGGCGATCGTGCGCTGGCTCGACGCCGCCGACGCCCGCCTCAAGAAGCTCCCGCCGCCGAACCGCGGCGTGACTGGGCCGCGCCGCCGGCGGATCCGTCTGGGGGTGAGGTGATGTTGGAGCTCCGCGGTGTGTCCAAGGTGTACGGTGCGGGTCCGGCCGAGGTGCACGCCATGCGTGGGGTGGACCTGTCCGTCCGCGGCGGCGAGCTGGTTGCGGTGATGGGGCCGAGCGGCTCCGGTAAGAGCACGCTGCTGACCATCGCCGGCACGCTGGAGGAGCCGACCAGCGGTGAGGTGCTGATCGGCGACCGCGACGTGGCGGGAATGTCGCGCAATGACCGGGCCCGGCTACGGCGGCGTTCGATCGGGTACGTGTTCCAGGACTTCAATCTGATCCCCGGGCTGAGCGCGGTGGAGAACGTCGCGCTGCCGTTGGAGCTGGACGGGGTACGGGTCAAGGCGGCCCGCGCGGCCGCGCTGGAGGCGCTGGCGCGTCTGGACCTGGCCGAGCGGGCCGAACGGTTCCCCGACGAGCTGTCCGGCGGCGAGAGCCAACGAGTGGCGATCGCCCGGGCCGTCGTGGGCGAGCGGCACCTGCTGCTCGCGGACGAGCCGACGGGGGCGCTCGACTCGGTCAACGGCGAGGCCGTGATGCGTCTGCTGCGTTCCGCATGCCGGGACGGCGTGGCCGGCGTGGTGGTCACCCACGACGCACAGCTCGCGTCCTGGGCCGACCGGGTGGTGTTCCTCCGCGACGGCCGGGTGGTCGACCAGACGGCCACTCGTCCGGGCCCCGAGTCGCTGCTCGCTCCGGGAGCGAAACCGTGAGCCGGGCGCGCAACGGGGGTCTGCCGGCCCGGCGGGCGGTGGTGCGCTGGGCGTGGCGGATGTTCCGCCGCGAATGGCGCGAGCAGGTGCTTCTGGTGGCGCTGCTCACGTTCACCGTGGCCGGGGCGCTGCTTCTGATCGCGGCCGGCTACAACTCACCCAGCACGCCGGAGGCCCGGTTCGGCACGGCCAAGCAGCTCATGCGCTGGAGCGAGTCTGATCCCCCGGACCTGAGCCGGCGGATCGCCGAGGCGCGGACCTGGTTGGGCACGCTCGACGTGATCGGACACCGGAGCGCGCCCATCCCCGGCTTGACCCGCACCGCCGAGATCCGGGCGCAGGACCCGCACGGCCCATACGGCGCGCCCATGCTGCGGCTGGTGTCTGGCCGGTACCCGACCGGGGCGGACGAGGTCGCGTTGACCGACGAGGTGGCCTCGCTGACCGCCGTGCGGATCGGCGGCCGGCTCACGCTGGGCGACCGTACGTGGAAGGTGGTCGGGCTGGTTGAGAACCCGGGCAACCTGGACGACGAGTTCGCCCTCGTCCCGCCGGCGTTCGCCGACCCGCCGACGTCGGTGACGATCCTGGGCGCCACCAGCCCGCAAAGGCTCGCCGAGTTCACCCGGGGCCACGACGTGGAGCCCGCGCTTCGCGAGCGAGACGAGCGGACCGTGGCGGCGGCGGCATGGTTGGGCCTCGTCGCCTTGGCCATGCTCCTGGTCGGACTCGTCGCCGTGGCCGGCTTCATCGCGGTGGCCCAGCGCCGCCGGCGGCAGTTCGGCCTGCTGGCCGCGACCGGGGCGACCGAGCGGCACGTGCGCCTGG
>JAHRHA010000202.1 GCA_020027875.1 Micromonosporaceae bacterium
TCCTCGGGGCGGCTCACCACGATCGTGTAGAAGCCGTCCTTGTCGAGCGGCACCATCAGGTCGGAGACGCCGTCCCAGAGGTCACCGGACGGTCCGGACGCGACGGTCGCCACCGACCAGTACTGGACCTGCCCGTCGGTCATGACCTTCGCTCCACCGTACGTGTCGGGGAAGGTCGGCATCTTCGCCCGGAAGACGTACACGGGGCCGAACCTGCGGTTGGTGAAGGCCATCATGTACGCCGTGGTCGGATCGCCGGCCCCCTCCATCGATGTTTGGAGGGCCATCTTCGCCCGTTCCTCCGGGCTCTCGAAGGCGCCGATGATGGTGTACTGCATGCCGTAGAAGTTCTCCCACGGCGAATCGACCCGGGCGGGTGCGGTCTCGGGCTCGAGGCGCGGGTCATTGTCCTCGGCGTTCACCAGCTCGTACCACTTCTCGATGGGTACCTGGGGGTTGATGTCTCCGATGGGTCGCGCGAACCGCTCGACAACCTCCGATTGCGAGAGCATGGTCCCGTCGGCGAGCCTGCCCTCGAAGGTGTAGCCGGGCCCTTCCGTGGACGGCATGTCCCCCGGCCCCCAGCCGGCACCGTCGTACCCCTCGTCCGACATGTAGATGCGGTAGACAAGAACGAGCGTCTTCTCGTCGGTGCCTACGTAGAGGGTGTTCGTCGGCCGGTCGGCGGGAACCTCCGGCGGGTCCTCGGCCACGATGTGGATGGTGAAGTTGCGATCCGTCACGGTGCGGTCCGCCCCGACGACGAACGGATTGCCCGAGCCCGGATCGGGCTCGATCTCCGGACCTGCTAAGGACCCACCGCTGATGGCGGTGTAGGTGCCGTGCTGGAACGATTGCAGCGCGAACTTGAAGTAGCGTGCGTGGGGGAACCTGCCGTGGATGGTGATCGAGCAGCCAACCGGCAGCTCCGCCTCGCCGATGAAGTACGTGGGCCGCTTGTCCGGCCAGAGATTGGGGTTCTGATAGACGCCGGGGTTCTCCAGCCGATTCCAGTAGTCCCAGCCGCGGGGCCCGACGAGTAGGCCGTCATGGCCGTACCGCTCGTCGGCGCGGATCACCGCCCCCAAAGGGACTTCGCCGTAGCGCTCACGGCCCTTCGCCTGGGCCCTCTTCGACAACTCGAAATCTGTCGCAGACATCGCATCCACGCCCTTCCCGACGTCTATGGATCTGTGGGTCACCGCCCGAATACCACCGTATACACAGAGTCATGGTCAGCATACGCGGAGTCACGGCAAATGATTCCAGCAGGCTGTCATCGACTAGCCGTTCCCGATCACTACTCGGGGTCTCGTACGGCGCGCGCAGTGCCCCGCCGAACTCGGCGTCCACCGCACCGAGCAGGGATACCGGCGGCGCCGACATGGTCGCCGCGCGACCGTCCGTGCGTCCTGTCGAAGCTTTTCCCAGTTAGGTAGCCGCCGCCACCCGGGGCCGACGGTCAGGTAGTCACCACGCGAGCGGGCTGCTGTGGCCTCAGGCGGGCCAGCGTGCCGACAAGCAGCAGGATGGCAACCATGCCGGCGGACAGCCACAGGGCGAGTCCGATCGTCGGGCTGCGGAGAAATCCCCACGCGGCAAGGATGGCGAACCCGATGATGACCGCAGTGCCGAACCGGTCGGCGAATTCGGATACCGGGCCAAGTCGCAGGTTGGTGCGCTCCAGCCGGTCGGCGACGGACTGCTCGCCGCGCTCGCCCCAGCGGCGCACAAATCGGCCGACGCGACCCGGGCCGGCCAGCCACAGCCACACCATGGCGACGACGCCGACGATCAGCAGCGCCTGGATCGCCTGCACGAGGTAGCGCAGCAACGTGTCGTACAACGCCAGCGCCGCGGGTACGTTGAGATTGTGGTTGGCGACGTCATTCTCGTACGCACCGCGAACGGCCTTCAGGGCGATCAACAACACCACCATCAGCACCGCGATCATGGCGGCGCCGATCAGGGCGGCCCGGCGATGCCCTGGAGCGAGCCAGATGCCCAGGGCGAATAGGACCAGCGGCAGCCAGGTGGCGAGGTTGTCGAGCAGTCGTACGTACGACTGGATCCGCGGGAGGTCCTGCACGCTCATCACGGGCACCTGGAGCGAGACAGTCGGGATCGAACTGGCCACAGAGAAACCGGAGTCGATCAGCTTCTGCTTCACCTGCGCGACGATCGGCCCGACCTCCAGGGTGATCTGATCGCCTTCTACCTTGATCACATCCGTGCCGCGGCCGGTGAGCACGCCGCTCAGTTGCGTGGAGGCCGCCGTGTTGGCGTTGACCCACAGTGTCTCGAACTGAGGGCTGCGCACGAACTCCTGCACCTTACTCTGCACGAGGTTCTGCACGTAGCCATTGACCGGTCCCGAGATCACGCTCGCGATCGCCGGCGCATTCGGACGCCCAGTCGCGGCGGCGAGCTCCTTGATGAGTTTGGGTACGTCGATCTTCGCGATGATCTCGTTGGTCGCGCGCGTGGAGATCGCGTCCTGCACGGCCGGGTCGGACGCGAGCGGCGCGACGGTCGCCACGTACTTATCGGTGTCGAGAATCTCGTCGCGGGCGTAGCGGGCCACCACAGACACCGCGACCAGCAGCGCGGCGATCAGCAGTAACACGGTCGCGCCGGTCCACCGCCACCCACGGTGCCCGTGCGGCGGTGGGCTGGGCGTGGGCGGCGGTGGGGTTGTCTCGTTCGGCGTATCCGCCGTAGTGGGTAGCGGCCGCGTGGGTCCCACTGTTGGCTCGGCTGAACTCATGAACACGATCCTTACAGGCAGAATCGCCCCCCGCGCTCGATCGCGCGCATGTGCCCAACAAGGGGTATCCAGTTCCGAGTGGGAATGCACCGACTGTCAACGACGGCCTCAGTGTGACCTCTGGCAACACGCGTCGAAGTTTGGCGCAGCCATGGTTCGTGGATGGGCCCCTGAATGCGTCGGCTTTCAGGTGCCGCCTCACCAACCACCGTGGGTGTGACGATGGCGGCGCCGCCGGATGACGCCAACGGGACACAAGGGATCGTCCGCTCGCGAGCTAACGGTGCGGATTGGTCAACGCGAAGCCGCCCGGCGGACAACGGTAGCGGCCGCCGTGCCGAGCAGCGCTCCGGCGATCGTGTCGCCGGGATAGTGCACGCCGGTGTGCACCCGCGAGTACGCCACGGCCGCGGCGGCCAGATGTAGGGGCAGCGACAGCGGCGGGAGAATCGAGCCCACCGCCGAGGCGAACGCGAATGCCGAGGCGCTGTGTCCGGACGGGAACGATCACGACGTCGGCATGCGCACCCAGCGCATCTCCGGCACTGTGGCGCCGGTGCGGTCCGGTCGCCGCCGGGGCAGCAGCCGCTTAACCAGGAGGTTGCTGACGATCGAAGAGACGCCGATGCTGGCCACTCCGGCCAGTGCCGCCCGTCGGCCGCGCTCGCCGCCGACCGCGGCCAGCACGCCCGCGCCGACTAGCCACAGCTTCGAGTGGTCGGCGGCATGGGAGAGCCGGGCCAGGGCTCGGTCCAGCGAGGGAGTGGGTACGGTGGCGACCGTCTCGTATACGGCTCGGTCCAGGGTGCCTAGTTCCCGGACGCCTCGACGGCCCCAGGATGCGGCCGCCCCGATGTGCTGGCCGGTCTCTTCCCGGATCACCCCGCCGGGTCGGCTCATCAGGTCGCCCGCCCGGGCGTACCCGCAGCCGGCGAGCCAACCGGCGAGGCCGTGCGGCCGGCGCGACGAACAAGCCCTCCGGCCAGATCCCGCACCCGACGCCAGTCAAGCGGCGGCCGGGCGGCCCGCCGTCCGGGACGGTCGCGGGCACCCGTACCCGCAACGCACCTGGGCGTACGGCACAGCGCACCGGAGTCTGCAACACCAGCGCCTCTCCGTCCACACCCACCGGGATCTCCGGGGTATCCGCGGTCACGGTCACTTCCTGCGCCGAAGCGATCGTCACCCCACCGGAGGCTGAGCCGCGCAGCAGGCCGGCCGCCTGGAGGGCGTTGTCCACCCGTAGCCCGAACACCCCGAGCATCCCAAGATCCAGCCGGGGGCGGCGACCCATGCCGGCCGGATCGCCCGTCCCGTACGGGTTGTTGCTGACCAGCACGGCCTGCGGCGCCTCGATCCGGACCTGGCCGGCATGGGCGGTCAGCCGGGCTCCGGTGTGCCCGACCAGAAGGTCGGGCAGCTGGCGCAGGCGGTTTGGGTCTTGTCGTCGCGGTACTCGGGGCTCTGCACCACCTCGGCGTATGTGCCGAACGAGGCGTGTTCACGAACGGGCGGCCGTTCACGTCACCCATGTCGATGTGTAATTCTACCCCGTCGGTGAGGGCGTCCAGGCAGCCGGACGGGTCGTCGCGGTCCAGGCCGAGGTCGAGGGCGAAGTGGTTGCGGGTGCCGGCCGAGATCACCAAGAACGGTATGCCGTTTTCGGCGGCTACCCCGGCGACCAGCGCCTGGGTACCGTCGCCGCCGGCCACCCCGAGCAGGTCGGCCCCACCGGCCACCGCCGCGCGAGCCAGGGCGACGACATCCACCTGCTCGGGGCCCTCCAACCACGCGACCCGGGCACCCCCCTCCTCAGCCCTTTCCGCTAGACCGAACTTGCCGACCTTGCCGCCGCCCGACCGAGGATTCATGATCATGTACGGTTGGCGTGGCGGTGCTGTCTCGTACTCCGGCATCGGTGCATCGGCCCCGTGCAGCGCTGCCCGGGCCGCGACGCCCGCGAGCAGCCACAACGCCACCGACAGCGCGATGATCCAGAAGAGGTACGCGCCGATGTACGCGATCGCCACACCGAGCAGCGCCAGCGCGGCGACCACCGCACCCGCGATTCGGCTGATACCCCGGTGGGTCAACGCACACCACAGTCCGGCAGCGATGATGCCCAGCCCGACCACACCGATGGCGAGCAGGGCCAGGCTCCGCAGCCCGGCGAAGATCAACGGAACGAGCAGGGCGGCCACCACAGCCAGCAGGGCGCCGCGAGCCGCCCAGCGCCGCCCGCACTGACCGGCGGCCCTGCGCGGCCGTCTGGAGGCGTTTGCTGTACAGCGCTCATTGGCACACTCCGGGCGGCAGGGTCTCCTCACAGCGAATCACACCAACCGGTACGACGGGTCCGGGTTGCCCGAGGCCGGAGCGGCCTTCCGGCCCCGTGAAGCCGGTCATGCGGCGGACATCGATGACTTCCGGTAGCGACGGTTCAGCTACGGTCGCCCCATGTCCGCCACCGCCAGAGGCCCCGATCCACCGGGCCGAAGGCGGCATGCGTCGAAGTTTTGCAGGGTGTAAGTGTCGGCCGCGATGGTGCCACATCAGTGACCAGCGACTACGACTCGCCGTTCCGCTTCGTGGGCGCGACGATCGACAACGTCATCGACGTGTCCGGAGACTCCGACATCGACCACGAGGCCCTAGTACGAACCTGGTTCATCGGCTGACGGTTGCACCAACCGGACCGCGAGCGCCTTCTTCCTGTTGTGCGCACAAGCACGGGCGTTCGCTGATGGGTACGCTAGTCCATCCACGCAATGCCGTGATGGTGCGGGTTCGGCGCAGCGCGTACCTGGGGCGACTGCGTACGTAGGCACTGGTGCCGACGGGCGAGTGGCCCGTGCGGTGACACGGCGACGACGCTGACTGAAACCGTCAACGCTACGCTCGAGACGATGCGCGCCGTGCTTCAAACTCGACAAGCTGGTCGCGCCCAGATTTCCGGTTTCCTGACCGCGAGTTGAACCTGCCTCAACCCAAGTGCCCGTTAACGGGTTGACCGGGCCACGGTCGACATGTCGCGTGGTCGCGTTGCGCTGTCATGCGGTTCCGAGAGCCCGTCGGATCAGGGTCGTGACGAGCGCGACAAGCGCGGCAACGAGGACCTGGGTAGTGATAGACACGAGCAGCTCGGTCATGGTGTGCTCCTCAGGCGGGGGACCGAAAATGTATCACGGCAAGGTATAGGGGCCCCGATGTCCGCCATGGGACCAGAAGTCTGAACGGCCGGCCAGGTTTCAGGCCTCCTCCAAGGCCTCCCCGAACGATCGCACCACCTTGTTACGTCTGTTTAAGGCCAACCCGTGGCCGAGGCCCAGGAGCACGGCCACGGGCCATTCCAGGAATCCCACGATCGCCAGGGCCACGACTCCACCGATGAAGGCGACCTCCTCCGCGGCGGGCAGGTGCAGCTCACCGGCAATGGGTAGTCGTATGTGCAGGCTGTTGCGCCGCATTGCCTGTTCGGCAGCGAGCAGGGCGTGCCCGACCGGCCTTCTGGGCCCGGCTCGGTCCGTGAGTTGAGTGGTCGCCTGGCGCTGGCTTGGCTTGTCGATGGTCACGGTCTTCTTCGGCGCCGACGCCCGGGTGGTGGCCTGGCGCTGGCTCGGCTTGTCGATGGCCACGGTCTTCTTCGGCGCCGACCTCCGGGTGGTGGCCTGGCGCTGGCTCGGCTTGTCGGGTGCGACGGTCTTCTTCGGCGCCGATGTCCGGGCCGTGGCTGCACGCCCGACGGTCTTGGTTGTCACAACAATCTGCCTCCTATCGTTTCGCCTTACGGTGATGGGAAAGGCGCGCACCTGCGGCAGGCAGGTATTCAACGACTCGCGCAAGACCTTGCACGTGTCGGACGGGGATGGCTCCGATGGCGGCTGCGCTGGTTGCGGCGCCCAGTACGATGCCCCATCCGAGCGGGCCGAGAGGCCGTGAGCCGAAGAATTGGCTGACGATCGGGGTCTGCACGGTGCCGA
>JAHRHA010000097.1 GCA_020027875.1 Micromonosporaceae bacterium
CGGCCTGCATCTGTTCGGTGAGGTGGCATCGAAGGGCCTCGAAGAATGGCGGCGTGCCGTGCTGGAGGTCGAGCTCAAGGGAACCCTCTTCTCTGTTGAGGACACTTTCAAAGACCAAGAGGCCGCTCTTGAGGCACGGTGGATAGCTGAGATCTATGAGAACCTGGCGCGGCTCCTGGGCGAGGACAAGCCGTTCCGGGTGATCGACAGGTACTCAGAGGTCTACGGCTCAGCCACCGGGCAAGCGCGCCAGACCCACTTGCGGAAAGCGTGGAAGCAAGTGCACAAGGACGGCCTGACCAAGACCGACTCGACAGGCGATCCGCTTAGTGGGAAGTGGATAGAGCCAGCGTAGGCATCTCGTCATATAGACGGCCGTCGAGCAAGCGACCATTCGCCTTGGGCGTTCGTCCGCCCCACTGCTTGAAGAAGAACGCCACACTCGCCGCCTCGCATTGATCACGCAAGCTCCTCACCCAAGCTGGGTGCATCGGTCGGTGCGACGGGCCACTCTCACCACCGGCGATCAGCCAGTGAATGCTGTCAAGATTTACGTTGTTCAGTGGGGCGAGCAGCGGCTCAGCGGACACGAACCTGACCTGAGCGGGGGTCTGCCGCAAGTCATCGATCCTCCACAGTTGCTCGGACGTCTCAACGCTGACGCCAAGCCACACGTTCTCGGGCCACCGCAACCGATCGGCCAAACGGACCGCGCGCCGCGGGCGCTTGGTGAGGATCTGGTAGGTGTGCCTCGGCGTGCGCTCCATCACGTCGAACACCTGGCGAATGAAACCATCCGTTACTCTCGCATGGAACAGATCAGACATGCTGTTGACGAAGACAATTCGCGGCGTGCTCCACGTCTCCGGCAAGGACAACGCTGACGGATGCTGCGTGAGACCGAACCCGGGACCACTCGTGCGAGGATTGCCGTCCACTTGATACTTCGGATTGCCCATCGCCTTCAGCCGTTTGGCCAGTGTCGCGGCATAGCAGTTGTCGCAACCAGGCGAGATCCGGTCGCACCCGGTCGTGGGGTTCCAGGTCGCTTCAGTCCACTCGATCGCGCTCTTGTCACCCATGCATGACACCGTAGTCGTAGCGTACGACGGACTCACGGAAGCGGGGATCAACTCCCACTATCGCGGGTCGTTCCTGCATGGCTGACAGTTGATCCCGCCGAGGCGTTACGCTGCGGACCTCCTGCGATTCTTCGCCCCGGCTCGTTTTCCGTTGCCTGGCGGTTCAGCGCGAAGGGCTCCCATGAGCGCGTCCAACTCCTCCTGGAGCCCGTCGGCTCGGCGGCGTGCCTCGGCGAGGTCCACAGTAGACACAGCGTGGATCGCAGCGTTTCGAATGTAGGTCGAGACGGGTACACCGGCAGCCGCGGCCGCGGCCTCGATGGGGCCCAGCTCGCCCTTGCTGAACCGAACCGATACGACCGACCGGACGTCAGGGCTGAGTTGGGGCGGTTCCTCCTTCTCCCACGCGTCTGCGTCGTTGCGTTCGGCGTACGCCTGGTCCGCCAGGGCGGCCAGCTCCTTGTCGGTCTTCCCGGTGACCGGGTCACGACGGGTCATCGGTTCTCCCATGCGTTGATCGGAACAGCTGTCCGCGTGGCGGGCAGGTAGGTGAACGCGACCGTCAGTCGTCGGCCGACCTCAGTTCGTCCAGTCGCGAGATGGGTCGCAGCTCGGCCGCGAAGGTTGCGGCGAAACGCGGATCTCGGGTCTAGTAGCACGTCCTCGATCTCTGCGATGGTCGCTCGGCGGGTTGCGTACGGGGTGCTGTGACCCCAGTAGATCTGGTCCAGTCTCATCGGCGGCACGGCGTACGATCACCGCCCGTCCTACGCTCAAGCCTAGCGCGTATATACGGCCACCCGCACGGTCATTCCTCCTCATCGTCGATGCCTTCCGGTGGATCCAAGCCGAGGCCCATCCAGCCGCGAGGGACCACGAGGATGGGGGCCCGGCCACCGACGTGATCCGGACCCGGTGACCCAGCCGGAGATGAGCATGCGCCGTAGGCTGCCCTTCAGCCGCGGTCAGGCAACGCCGTCGCCCGCTAGCGCCTTCCTAGCCTCGGGTGGCTTCGGTGCAGTTCTGCCCTGCGCCCGCCAACCGGCCGCACCGCATCTCATCCGGGCCCAACTGGGCGACTTCTACACGTGGTGCGTCTCAACCGATATCCCCGAGGTGCATCGACTGGCGTCCAACATGGAGACATGACGCCCGCGGTTTGAGCTTCCCCCGAAAACCGGGCTCACGAACATCCTGTACAGACTGGCGCTGACCTACTCGTATCACCAGTCCAGTCCGGTTGCGCGATTGACACCGCTGTGATCAAGGGACAGGGCGTTCGACTGGGTGAACACGTCGAACGGGCGGAGTCGACAAAGGTGAGTTTCGCAAGGATCGCTGGAGATCTGCTCAATTGGCTCGGATACGTGGTTGGCCTGGTTGCCGGACTTCTTGAATTCTGGAGATTCCGGTGTGACCGTAGGGCTGACGCCGCATACAAACAACTCCTTGATGAGGCCCGAAGGGATAGAAAGGCCATATACACCGAGGAGCAGGCTGCCAAGCTAAGGGACTTGGCGCACGCACTCGAACGCAGTGTGCGCAAGGAAATCCCCTTGCAGGCGCGACGCGCATTTGTTGAAAGCCAAATCGAGGCGACGAGCGATACGATCCTGTCGAGCGTACGCCAGTACGAACGCCTGTCGGGCGAGCTGCATAAGCTGCAGAGGACTCCAAAGAGATCCCTCCTCAGATCGCCAGCGTGATTGAAAGCCCCATCATTGCTCCCGCCGTCGAACGGCAACGGCAACAGCGCCGGCTATATCTAATCGTGGTCGTGCTAGTAGTTGCAGCTCTCTTCCCTCGCGCATTGGGCTTCTTTCGCGAGACTGTCGAGGCATGGCTTTTAGGACTCATCGTGGGCACGGCCGCCCTGGCGCTAACGATTGCGGGGGTGACCTACATCGGCTTCTCGATTAGGTCGGACTACAGCGGCAACAATTACGAGGCTGAAGCCAGTGTCGCTGCGAACATCGGGTTCGCTGTTGGCGCGAGGGTCCTCTTCCTTGTCCGGCGGAGACCGCGAGCGGTCTCGTGACCTAGGCCGCAACCGATACGCCGGCGGCACGTCTGCCCTGTAAGGCGTGTCGAATACACCCCACGGGCGTCCCCAACGATGTTGACCTCTCGGCAGTCAACATTGCCGTCCATCGCAGCAACGGCTTCAGAGATATAGCCACGGTATAGCTTGGCCAGACGAGGGCGCTTGTACTTGCTCGGGAGTTGAGAGGAGTTTCGGATATCAACAATCATGGCCGCGCAGTTCGCGTAGAAGCCGTTTGTGTACGTCAGTCTATCGCGACTCGGAAGTGAATCGACTTCCGCACAATTCGTATCGTTCTCATCAAGTATGGGTCTAATTCGCATGTGACTCCCGACATGATCGTACGCCGTTCCAGTGCTCTTCACCAATTCCACACCCTTTGTACAACAACTGCAAACCCGCCAAACACCATCGAAGCACCAAGGAACCGGATCGCGAACGACACTCGCCTGAGCTTGTGTCGCGCCACTCGACTATTCGACCATATCTGATCCGACACTTGACGGGCGAGATCCTCACCATGTCCTGTCAGCGCCAAATAGTTCTCCACGAAGCCATTCCGATCGTCCGCATAGCGACGCGCAATGTGGTCGAAATATATCAAGGATCGCGGCTCACCCGTACGGAGGCGCGGCGACAAAATCTGCAGCGACAGCAACGAGCTAGCGCCTACGCAAGCGATTGCTAGGGCCACGAGAGTCGCCCGCGTGGTGTGGACCTTGAAGTCATCACGATCTGGGACGGCTGCCAAGAGAAGTCCGCCCAGCACGCCGCTGCCGGCGAGCACGGCGGCCGCCTTCGCGTCTGCGAACCGAATCCATTCGTTGACCTGCTGTAAAGACTTCCAGCCATCCTCCGCGCTCACAGCGACGGACGATACACGAGCCATCGCGCGGACATGCAGGTCCGATGCCAAGGCGATCGTGACAACGCGAAAGCCTCTCACGATTGGCCTGCCCAGAGTGAGGTTAGCGGGAGTGTCACACCCACGGTCTATGGTCGCTCAGGAAATCGCACCGAAGGGACAACCCATGACCGATGTGGATCTTGACTCGCTCCTCGACGATCTCGATGATGACGTGGCGACCGAGCTGTCCGTTAAGCCAGAAGTAGTCGACAAGGGTCACGACCTGGATCTGGAAAAGCTGCCTATCGCGGCACGACGTTGGCACAAGCTGCGCGACGCAGTGGCGGTGATCGCAGATCTCAAGAGCTCAACCCAACTTGGCCTCAACAAGCATGCGGCGTCAACGGCGAGCATCTACGAGGCATCGACTGGCGGTGTTGTTCAAATCTTCGATGAGTTCGACGCCGACTTCGTTGCCATCCAGGGCGATGGCGCGTTCGCACTGTTCTGGGGGCAGCACAGGCGGGCTCGTGCGATATGCGCTGGAATCACGATCAAGACCTTCAGTCACAAGCACCTCACGCCGCGCTTGGAGAAGAAGTGGCCAGACCTGCCTGAGACCGGCCTTAAAGTCGGCGTCGCCAACAGCCCGTTGCTCGTAAAGCGGGTCGGTGTGCCACGAACGGACCACCAGGAACCAGTGTGGGCCGGTCGAGCCGTCAACTATGCCGCAAAGGCTGCACAGCAGGCAGACCGGCACGAGATGATCGTAAGTGGTTCCATCTGGGACTGGGTCGCTGATAACGACTATCTCGCGGTCTCATGTCCGTGTGGCTTGGGACCGAGCGCGAACATCTGGCAAGACGTCACCATCGAGAAGGTCCCTGAGAGCGACGGCGATCGCGAGGGCAAGCTACTCACCTCCTATTGGTGTGCGACGCACGGCGCCGAATACTGCCAGGCAATCTTGGATGGCCAGAAGCGACGCGACGACGTGACGGACCAGCGGACGACTGCCATTCAGCAGGAGATGAGGCGCGCTATTCGGTTCAAGGCTGCGGAGGTGCGGCGCGACCGTCAGGCTCGATTCGCCGGCTTGCGGTGAGCACGATCGTCTGGAGCGCGGACACCAATCGAGACTTCCCTGTCCAGCACGGGAGTCGTACGCGGACACTACGCACGAACGCCACTCCCGCCTTCGGGAGTTCCCGCCGGTCGAAGCCAGCCTCGATGCAGCGTCGGTCCGATGTTGGCAGCCCCGACCTGCGCGGCCGCCTGGCGCTGGCGGTGGCCACGTAGTCCAAGACGTTGACGTTAACGTGACCTCGAGCCCAGCCGGGCCAACCGGCCGTCCCGGTATGCCGCCGACCAGCAATGCACCGCCTCCCGCGACACCCGGACAGGCTGCGACGTCCACCACCTGACCCGTACAGGACCATCAGCACCCACCTGGTACCGCTGCTCCACAAGGACACATGTCCAGCTCCGGTGCCTCGTCTCCGTGCCTCGTCTCCGTGCCTGGTCTCCGTGCCTGGTCTCCGCTTGGATGAGACTTTCCATACGAGTTCAAGGCGGCGCGCTCCGCGCGCCGCGAGAAGTGGGAGGGAGGGAGGACGGCACGGCAGGATTCAGAGGGTCGTGTTGACCTGACCGCCAGATTCCTCCAGTCCGTCCACCCGCTCGCCGACAACCTCGACCGTCACGTTCGATGCCCGGAGCTGGTCACGCCGCCCTAACCGTCCATGGTGTGTAGCCCGGCGACGACCAGGCCGCGACCGTCATGCCTGTCCGCAGGTATCCCGCCGGGCAGCTCGGTCTCCATCGATGACCTACCTCCGCCGGGCACGGCCCGGCCGCTAGTTCCGTCGCGCCGGTCCGGCCCGGCGGAAAGGAAACCGCGCTGACCAGCCCCGTCGATCCCCACGACATCACGGACCGGCATCATCGACCTGCCACCACGACCGGCAAGCAGGCAGACCACATCAGCACCGGTGACACCGAGGGCGCGCACCAATGCGAGCTCGACAGCATCGGCGAGCAGGACCAGGCCGAGCTAAAGCAGCAGAAGGAGGGGAGAGGTTAACGGCGGTCTGCGTTCGCCGTCCCGAACCGGCCGGCACGACAAGCTCCGCGTCCGGTCCGGTACGACGTTCAGAATCGGGAACAGGGCCAGGGCCGTAGCCGGGTCACCCAACGCCGGCCAGTCACCCTACCGGCCATCCCCTCGGCGTCCATTGTCTTCACGGCGACAACCGCGTCAAGGGCGCCCCTTCGGGGCGTCGCAAGCGATCGGGCAAGCCCGACCCTGGACCCGGCCGCCACCGCGAAGGGGTTCGCGCCAATGAGGAGCTGACCGGAGCCTGGGCCAGCCAGTGCCGAACGCACTCGCCCAGGGGACAGTGCCGGATCCATGCCCTCATCTGGCCGTGAACAAGCGCGAGACCTTTGTACTCCAACCGCCGCGACGCGTCACCGCCCGTGCAACGGGTTCCGGGCGGTTGGACCCTACCCTCCGTACCGCACTCACCGGCCGTGCTCTGGGCGCGCTAGACGCTCGGCCTACCGGACAGCAGCGATCACTCCCAGCATCGGGTCCACAAGGGACATCTCCACCCCTGCCACTCGTCACGAAATCATGAATGGTCAACGGCGTAAATCACAGCGTCTGCGAGCGCCAGAAACTCCTCCGCTCTCTCCGGACTGACGAGGCCATCGCCATGCACGGCCAGGCCGCGCATCACCCCAAGCCCGTTGATTGCATCGGCCGTCCTCGCGTTGATCACGCCTTGCCTCAGGGAAAGGCTCGCCATGCCCGCAAGACCCAGCTGGCCAAAGTCCTGGACGCCGGACTGCGCCAACTTCATCCGCAGTGCGCCCTCGACCGCTGAGGCCGCCTCTGTCACGGCCACGGTAGGGTCGACGCCCACGGTGGGCTTCAAGGTTTCGGCCAACACGGCTTCCCCACGGTCACCACCGTCGGCCGGCCGGCGGGTCTCCGGCTGATCAAGGCTCACCTCAGCGCGGGCGACCTGACGCGTCCACTCGGCCTCAAGTGGCCCGATCTTGACCTTAGTGGGCGACTCCTTGAGCCACCTCCTCAGGTCGCGACCAAACACCGCGAGCGCGACCAATCCCACGAGTGGCCACGCTAAAGACGACGCGATCGACGAGATGAACTCCCTTACGGACACGCGTCGATGTTCCCACCGGCCGCGCGACGTCGGCGTCCTCCTTCCGGTCTCAACCGCACGCGGCAAATGGACGGCCACGAGTGAGCCGAGGCGCTCCCGGCGGGCGAAACGACGCAGGTCACAGAGCCGGTGGTACTGCTGGCCGCCCGCCCTCCGGAGGCGGTTCGCCATGCTGCTCGGCCCGCAGGCCGTCCCCACCTCGCTCGCGCACAGCGCATACGCCCCTTTCGCACGGATCACCCTGGTGCGATGATCGGCGCCCCTATGACGGACACCGAGCCGGGCGACTACGACGACTTCATACGGTCTGCTGCATACGACGCCAGTCTCAACGAAGTTGGTGTCTACGTGGTCTGGTGGGAGGCGAACGGTACGTATCCGGACCGGGCGTGAAGCGAGCGGCCGGCGATAGCCGAGCGGGTGGTCCACGACCTCTCGCCGGGCAAATCGCGCTCGACCGTAGTCAGCAGCCTCGCCCGAAGAGGGGTGTGATGCGGCCGGATACTCCTACCCCGGCGCTTGATCACCGGTGTTCTCCGCGATCCGGCCCCGGATTCGCGGTCGGCCCCTGCGCAAGGGCTAGACACAGCGCCACGACCAGCCCAAAGGGCAGACCACTGGCCGACTCGGGAGCAACGACCGGGCGAGCGACATGCCGGCTAAGGCCCGGCTTCTCCGTGACCGCCGGCGGCTCTGTGGATGGCACCGTTCTGACCTCGTCGGGCGCTGAATCCTTGGACGGTTGCCTCAGAGGTTCGCCAACGGCCCTGGCGCAGAACGCTTCGAGCAGGCTTAGCACCACCGACGGCTCAGTGAACGGATTGCGACGCGGCGGCAATACGACGGACGCGCCCTGGCGGTCCGCCTGCCGCTGAATCCACCAGGCCGAACACGCATCGGCAAGCCAACGCAATCCAAGGAGGGCGACGCAGATCGCGGCACTAAGCGCGGCCAGACTCTCACCCGAGACCTCGACTTCAACGTCTTGGCGGTTGTGCTGCACGTTGTAGTACGGCCTCTTGGCCTTGATCATGAGCCTTTCGGCCACCATAACCGACTCGCGATCCGGATACCTCTTCAACCGGATGGTGGCCGCCTCAAGCATCCAGGCGCTGTGCGCGCGGTGTTGGTGGAAGCGGCGGGACGGCGAGTTCGTGATCCCGACATACAGCCATTGTCTGAAGGGCCACCGGCCGGTCCACGCCAGGTAGAGCGTCTGCGGATCGTCGGGCAGTTCATACATGGCGGCATAGTAGGGGTGGCCACCGACAACTTCATGCGGCCAGCACACGGCCCCCGGCGTCGATCCGCCGTGCTATTACCACCGGGAAGGACCGATCAACACCGGCGCGCTCCGGCTGCGCCTGCTCTCATCTCGCCCGGGACGCCGGTACATCTCCCAAGCCGACACTAGGATTCGATTCCCTCACCGCTCTACTAGGCGGACCCGAACAGGGCAATGTACCCCAGTTTGCCGCTATTCGGGTAGCGATATCGGCGCCGAAGAGCGGACTGTGAGCGACCGATCCCTGCCAGTAGCGTCTGCTCATGGGAGATATGGCGGTGGCGCATTGGTGGACTGCACCGCCGGCCGGCCAGGTCAGTTATCTGGTCGGCGCCGACCCGGAACTGCTCGATATCGCGCTCGATCCGTTGCCCGCGGCTGCGCCGGCCGTTATCCACGTCCGTCCCGCCACGAGTGGTCGGCTGGGCCACCACATCGACGTGCTCCTTGATGAGTTGGATCGAGCAGCTGTTGTACTCTTCCCTCGCTGGCTGCCAGGAGCGGAGCGCCTCGACGGGTCGGGGAACCTTGGCATCGCTGCTGTCCGCGCGCTCGCCGAGCAGGAGGCAGCGCGGTCACCCATCTTTGGCCCGTTCCTTGGCGACCTGGCAGAACGGAGTCTGCTCGGTCGCACTGGCGATGGTGCACGATTCCCGGCGGAGGTGCGAGCTGCGGGTCTGGCCCGAGCCATCGCGAGCGCCTATGGCCGCGACACCACCGTCCTACTAATCGAGGTGCCAGACGAACTCACCGCTGGCGACGAGCGTTCCTTGACGGCGGCAGCGGAGTGGCTGACCAGTCATGGTCACTTCACGGTTTGGCTTGCCGGCGCGCCGCTGCGTGTGGTCGACCGGGTTCGATCCGTGGTGGTCACGTTGCCGGCGTACTTGAACAGGCTTGTCGCCGAGGCCGAGGTTTCGGGCGATCAGGTGAGCGCGCCGGCCTTGCCCGAGCGTAGACAACCATTCAGAGCAGGCGCAGGTACCGAGTCTGCCCATACCGCTCGAACCATTCCGGTTCTCACCATCCCACCGTTCTCTGGCCTGCCACGTCCGGACAGTCGGGCAGAGGTCGCGTTAGAGCGGGAGCTCGCGCGGCACGAGTGGGCGCGCGGTAGGCATTGGAACCACACGTACGAGTGGCACCTCCTCGGAAAGTCGTACCGGCTGGATCTCTTCTGGCCCGAGGACGGACTTGTCGTCGAGGTCGACGGGCCGGAGCATCGCGGACGGCTGAAGTACGCCGACGATCGGCGACGTGACGTGGACCTGCAATTGCTCGGTCATTACGTGCTGAGGTTCACCAATGAGCAGGTGCTGTGGGATGTACAGACCGTGGTCGTGAAGATCAAGCAACTATTGAGCCGGCGACGCGACGAGGCCGCGCGCCACGCGGAAGGGAGGCAAGATGTCAGTCAATGAGACCGGCTCGAAGCTAACGCCATTGCAGCTTGGCGCGTTGGTGGTCCTCATGGCCGAGGCCCGGGAGGTGACCAACGGCGAGCTGGAAGAGATGGCCGGCTTCAGGCTCAAGAGGCCCGACCGAATCGACCTGGAGGCTTGCGGCTTCATCGAGAGTCGGAAAGGGGCTCGCGGGGAACTGGCCTTCCAGCTCACCGACGAGGGATGGAGCTTCTGCAAACAACTGCACGAATCCGACGTGAACGTGGGTAGGAGTACGGCGGCGCGATCGATCTTCGTATTGCTGGGTGGACTGCACCGATCGCTTGACCGGCTGCGGATCAGCCATGCCGACTTCTTCAAACAACAGACTGGGACCACGCCGCTGCCCCTCGCCGAAGCGGTCGACGGCGGTGACATTGAAGCCCAGATCCGGTCGGCGTACAACGATCTGGCCAGAGGGCCTGGTGATTGGGTCGGGCTGGCCGACCTGCGGGAACACCTAGTTGGGGTGAACCGAACCGCAGTGGATACAGCGCTACGCGCCATGCTCCGGCAGGCCGGCGTACGAATTATCCCAGTGGCCAACACCAAAGCGCTGCGGCCCCGCGACCGGGCTGCGGCTCTGCACGTCGGCGACACCGACACCCACGCTTTGGCGATCGGCCAGACGTGATCAGGCCAGACCAACGAGCGGCATTAGCGGCGCTAAGCTTCAACCCGGCGCCAACGCCGGCCGACGTGTGGCGCCCGTCCCCGTATGACGTGCCTGAGCAGCACGAGGCCGTGGTCCGCGAGATCCTCCGCGGCGTCAACAAGGCCCGTACCGACGACCATGAAACCCCACTCGGCGTCGCCATGCGGGGCCTCGCCGGCTCAGGAAAGACCCACCTCCTCGGCGCTGCGCGGGAAAAGATCCAGCGCGATGGCGGCTACTTCTTCCTGGTCAATCTGATCAACGGCAAGACCTTCTGGGAGAGCACGGCCCTGTGCATTGTGGAGGGGTTAGACCGAGACACGACCGGTTGGGGCAGCCAGCTCAAGACATTCCTGCGCCGACTGACCGCACGGCTCGGCGTACCAGCCGACATCCGTGACGCAGTCGCTGGGGACGCAGACCTTAGCCGCACCCACCTCGATACATTCGTCAAAGGCTTGCGCAACTACGACACCAGCGTGGGCCGGGATTGCCAGGACACTGCGCGAGCACTAGGGCTCAACGGCTCACGCAACTTCGAGGCGCAGGACGTCGGGTATGCCCACCTCATCTGTGAGCCAGGCGACCCCGCGGCCAGGGCCGCCTGGGGACTCAAGCCGGCGATCCGCACCCCACAACTCATCGTCGGCGACATCTCCCGCCTAATGGCGCTTACACTTTGTCCATCCGTGATCGCCATCGACCAGATCGACACACTGTTCGCCCAGACCACAACCTCGCTTATCAACCGCTACGAGGGTCTAGACGAGGCCGAGGCCAGAACCATCGGTCGAGTTGCCGATGGGCTGGTGACTCTGCGCGACACCACTTACCGCACCCTCATCGTCGTCGCGTGCCTGCCCGACACCTGGGACGTTCTGACCAGGAGCGCGTCCCAGCCCTTCTCTGAACGGTTTCCGCCAACCGACCTTCCCGATCGGATCATCAGTGCCGACGTCGGGCATGCGATCATCGCCAAACGCTTCACCGTCACATTCACCCAGCAACAGTTCACCGCGCCCTACCCGAGTTGGCCGATCAAGCCGGGAGCGTTCCGGGACGCACCCAACTTCACTCCACGCGCACTGCTGCGCCGAATCGAACGTCACATCCAGTGTTGCCTGGACCGCGATGAGATCGTCGAGTTGAATCGCCTCCACGAAGCGGCGCTTCCACCATGTGAGCCGGAGCGCCAAACCGGCCTAGCGGGACACGATCTTGATGAGCTGGACCACCACTTCGCCGCGCTTGTCGCCGCGGCCGACGTCAGACCCGCTCTCGACCACGCGACCGAGGACGCGTGTATGCCGGGCCTTTTGAGCGCCGGACTCGTCGCTTGGATCAACGAACAGGCGCCAGCCGGGTCGACCTTCAAACATGACCCGCTTCCCAGCAAGAAGCCGGCACTGCACGCGCGCCTCATTGAGGTGCTACACGAGGCGACCGAGAACGAGGCCCACTGGGGCTTTCGTGCTATCGCAAGCCCAGCCGCACTCGCGGTGATCAATCGGATCAAGGCCGCATGTACCATGGCCGGCCTCGACCAAGACATCCCGCAACGGCGACTCGTGCTGTTACGTCGCACTAGTTCCAATCCATGGCCGACCGGCAAGCGCACGAAAGAGGTCCTCGACGCGTTCGTCGCCGCGGGCGGTCTGCTACACGATGCCTCCGAGGACGATCTCAAGATCTTCGCCGCGCTAAAAGAGATGGCCGCCACACCCGACCCCCGCTACCACGATTGGCTAGTCGACCGCCGTCCGGCGAGTCGCACGGAGCTGTTCCGCGATGCACTCGGTGACCGATGTGCTCAACCTGGCCCGGTTGCGCGCGCCGAGCCGAGTGAGCAGTACGTCCGTCAGGCGGACGTGTCCGTGCCTCACCAGCACGCCGACGAGGTAGGGTCCCGAACCCCAGCTGGCAGCGCAGGCTACGGACCGTCGATTCCGCTGGGGTACACAGTGGACGATCAGACTGCATTTGCACTCAACCTGGAGTCTTTGCGTCGTCACTGTGCGATATTCGCCGGTTCCGGCTCCGGCAAGACGGTGCTGATCCGGCGTTTGGTCGAGGAATGTGCCCTGCAGGGCGTATCCGCGATAGTGCTCGACCCCAACAACGACCTGGCCCGGCTCGGCGACCCGTGGCCAGAGCCGCCGGAGGGCTGGGCGCCCGGCGACGACGGGCGGGCCCGCGACTATCTGAGGAACACCGACGTCAGGGTCTGGACGCCGCGAGTCAACAGCGGACGCCCACTCACTTTCCAGCCATTGCCAGACTTCAGGCCTGTGCAGGACTCACCTGACGAGTTCGACCAGGCGATCCGGTCAGCGGTGGAATCACTCGCGCCACGCGCCGGGGTAAGCGGTACGACCAGGCTCGCGCAGCAAGGCAAGGCCGTGCTGACCGAGGCACTACGGGCCTACGCCAACAGCGGAGATATCGGCCTGCACGGCTTCACCGAGTTCCTCGCCGAGCTACCTCACGGAGTGAGCCGCATGGCCAGAGCTGACAGGCTCGCTCACGACGCCGCCGAAACGCTCAAGGCGGCGATGGTCACCGACCCCCTCTTCGGCGGGGAAGGTACCGCTGCCAACCCGGGGGTACTGCTAACACCGACACGAGGCAAACGGGCCAGGGTGTCGGTGATCAGCTTCGTCGGGCTCACCTCCAACGAGCAGCGCCAGAGCTTCGTCAACCAGCTTCAAATGGCGCTCTTCAACTGGATCAAACACAACCCGGCCGGTGACCGACCGCTGGGCGGGCTTTTCGTCATGGACGAGGCGCAAACGTTCGCACCGTCGAGCGGCAAGACCCCCTGCATGGAGAGTTCGATTGCGCTCGCCTCACAGGCCCGCAAGTACGGGCTCGGGCTCGTTTTCGCCACCCAAGCGCCGAAGGGGCTAAACAACCAGATCTCAGGCAACGCGACCACGCAGTTCTTCGGCTTGTTGAACGCCCCAGCCCAGATCGACGCGGCCCGGGAGCTAGCTCAGGCCAAGGGCGGCAGACTGCCAGACATCGGCTTGCTTAGAAGCGGTCAGTTCTATGCCGCCGGCGAAGGCTTCGCCTTCGTCAAGGTGAACACGCCCCTGTGCCTCACCCACCACCCCAAAGCACCGCTCACCCCAGAGCAAGTCATCGATCGCTCTAGAAGGCAAGATCCGCCCGACATCCCGTAACTTGTTGGTCGGCGCTGACTTCCACGATCGAGCGTCGAGGGGCTTGTAGCCATCCTGTAGCCCAGCGGGTCGACACTCGGCCGGTGGCACAGACGCGAAACGAACGATGCCGCAGGTCCTCGGCGCTCCCTGACACCGCCGGACAGTAGGCGTCAAATTTGCAAGGCGGGGGTTAGGGGTTCGAGTCCCCTCGGCTCCACTCCCATGCTCCCTGCTCACAACCCGCCGCCGTCCAGGAGGCGTGTCCGGAGTAACGCAAGCTGACCATCGGTCACGCCCATGGCAGCGAGGTAGGCGACCGTCCCGCCGTGGCGGGCATCGACGTGCGCCATTGTACCGAGGATAGTGTCCGGATGGCAGCGCTGCCCTTCGCGGATCTTCTCTTGGTCCGCTGCGCTTGGGGCTGCGGCCAACTCGGCGGCGTACCGTTCGCGCAGATGCTCGGCCGATAGGGCGTAGTCGGCCGCGATATCAGCGTCGGCGACGCCCACCGCGCGTAGCATGAGGGCGACGAGCAAGCCGGTGCGGTCCTTGCCGGCAGCACAATGGACGACCACCGCGCCGGGCGGTGCGTCGGCCACGGCGGCCACGCCGGCCGCGATCCGTCGCCCGTTTCGGTCGATGCTCCCCTTGTACGTAGCAAGCATGGTGGCCTCCGCTACCGGATCCCGGTGGCGGTCGGCCTGCTCGTCGATGAGGGGAACGTTGCGATAGATGGCGTCAGCAGCGAACGGCCCCGGAATCTCCGCGACCTCGTCTACGGAACGAAGGTCGATGATGCGGCTTACCCCGTACCCGCGGACGGACGCCACGCCGGCTGGGGTGAGCTGGCCGAGCACATCGGACCGGATCAGGGCGCCGCGCCGGACCCGTCCACCGGACGCGGTAGGCAGCCCACCCACGTCGCGGGCGTTGTGACAGTCGGGCCAGTCCAGTCGCATGGCAGAACGCTATCTTCGCACGTGCGAGGCGATGGGCATCCGCGCACGCGAGCGGCGAGTGCGGACCCGGCCAGATAGGTATGCGGAGGCCGCCCATTGATGCGTGGATACGTACCTCTTAAGGTGAGCGGGACGTCCGCCACCGCGACTTGGGTTGAGACCAAGCCGCAGATCAGGGGGTCGCGCTGCAGACCGACATCCCGAGCTCACAGCCACCACGGTTAGTGGGCAGGGCAGACCTGCTAGGTACCGTCGAATCACAGCTCGCGGCGGGCGGGAGCGTCATCCTGACCGGGTCCAGCGGGATTGGGAAGACCGCGATCGTGGACGCCGTGGGCGCAGCGGCCATAGCCCGCGGCGAGCGGGTCCTGCGCGTGGCCGGGGCCGAGACCGACCGCTGGATCTCCAACGCAGGGCTGGCCGATCTGCTCAGTCAGCTGCCGTTGAGCTACCTCGCCGAGCTACCCGAGCCCCAGCGCGTCGCCGTTGACGCGGTGCTCCTGCGTGGCCCACCGGGCGGGGCAGGCAGCCGGGCAAGGCTCGCTCGCCGTCTTGCCTGGCAGGCTCTGCTCGAACGCTGTGCCGACGATGGCCCCGTGCTTGTCCTGATCGATGACGCACAGTGGCTGGACGCGGCGTCCGCCGACGTCATCGCGTCCGCCTCCCGCCGTATCGGTAGCAGCAACGTCCGGGCTGTCGTCGCCGAGCGATGGCCGGAGTACGGAGAGGCCGGGAAGACCGAGCCCGAGTACGGGGATGCTGCGAGCCGCGTCAGTAGGCGGACCAATCTGTGGCGGGTGTCGCTACCCCGCACGGGCCAGCCAGCCCGGGCAGCCGCATTGGCGCCGAATCCCGTCCTGGAGATCGCGGTGCCACCGTTGGCCGCCGACGACCTCGCCGACCTACTCGACCTCTACGAATTGCCGGCGCGCGCGGCGAGCAAGGTGCAAGCGGATTCGGGTGGCAATCCGTACCTCGCTCTGGCCCTGGGCGGCGCGTTCGCCGACCGTACCTCGGCCGCCTGGCGTCCGCTGCCGCTACCCCAGCGGCTGCACGCGCTGCTTCGCGACCGCATGGCTGCGCTGCCGGATGACGTGCGCGAGACCCTGCTTCTCGCGGCGCTCGCCACGCGGCCGACGGTCGAGTTGCTGCTGCGCGCTGGCCGCACGGAAGCCGAGCGCGACATCCGCGTGGCCGCAGCGGTCGGGCTGCTCGTCACTGATGGCAGCCTTGTTCGCTTCACTCCTCCGGCGGTCGCCACGGTTGTCGCCGAGTCGGCCACGGCCGCGCATCGATCTGCGGTCCACACCGCCCTCGCCGCCGTCGTCACCGACGCGGTAGATCGGACCCGACATCGTGCGCTCGCGTCAGCGGATCCCGACGCCGAGGTCGCTCGATCCATCGTGACCGCCGCCGAGGAGGCGCGTCGTAGAGGCGCCCGCGGCATGGCCGCCGAACTGTACCTGCTCGCTGCCGATCGAACCCCACCAGAACTGGCCGCCGAACGCCTGGAGTGGCTGGTCGCGGCCGCGGAGGTCGGCGCGGCGGCCAGCCGATCCGAGATCGTCACCCGGGCGGCCGACGCGGTCATCTCCGCGGACTCGCTGCCGGCGCACCGGGTACGGGTTCGGATCGCGCTCATTGATCTCTCCGGTCAGGCGCTCGCGGATATGGACGAGACGTTCGCGGCGGCGCTGGCCGATGCCGACGACGATCCCGCGCTGACGGCCCCGCTACGGCTGCGGCTGGCCTGGCAGGCGATGATTGATGGCCACCCGCTGCGCGGTGAGCCCGAGGCGGATAAGGCGGTCGATCTGGCTCACGCGGTGGGTGACACCACGACAGAGGCCATGGCGTTAGCGGTGAAGGCTCAGCTTTCGCGGGTGTTGGGGCGGTCGGACTACGTGAGCCTCCTGGACCGCGCGCTCGCCCTTCCCCAGCCCGCCTTGGACGGGCTGCTGCATCTCACCCCCCGATATCTCGCCGCCCGTTTCGCCGTCTTCGACGACCGCCTTGAGGTGGCCCGCGAAGATCTGTTCAGAATGCTTGCTCTGGTCGAGCGTGGAGGGGGAGAGGAGCTCGTCGGAGTCCTGCGCAGCCTCTCCGAGGTGTCCGCATCCCGCGGCCGCTGCCGTGATGCGCTGGACTTCGCCGGCCGGGCCATCCGGGTTGCCCAGGAGGCAGGCCTCAGCCCCGGCCCCGCCTGGTACACCGGCGCCGTCGCCGAACTGGCCGGCGGCAGCATCACCCGCGCCGCAGCCTATGCGGAGCGCGGCTGCCGCGCCTCGGAGCAGGAGCGGGACGCCATCCATCTGGCGCGCAACCTGCACGCCCTGGGGCAGGCGAAGCTCCGCTCCGGCGACGCGCGCGGCGGAGTCGCCACCCTGCGCCGCATCCGGGCCTTGGAGCTCGGCCAGGGCGTGGCCGAACCGACCGTGGTGCGCTGGCACAGCGATCTCGCCGCAGGGCTCGTCGCCATCGGCGAACTGGCCGAGGCGGATGCCACGATCCTGTCCGCGCGGTCGGCAATCGCCCACCGCACCCACAACGCGGGCGTCGTCGCCAGGCTCGACCGCGCGGAGGCGCTGCTGCGCGCGGAACGCGGCGACATCGACTCGGCCGCTGCCCTGCTGGGTGCGGCCGCGCGTCGCTTCGAACTTCTCGGCCAGCCCATCGAGCGGGGCCACACACTGCTGGTGGCGGGGCAGGTCGAGCGCAGGCGGCGTCGCTATGCGGCGGCGCGGGCGGCCATGGGCGAGGCGTTGGCGGTGTTCACTGGCGTCGGCGCCAAGCCCTGGGTCGAGCAGGCCACCCGGACGCTGGCCCTTGTCGACGGCGCGGTCACCGATACGATCCCAGCACAACTGGAGCGAGTCGACTCCGTTAAGGCTGCCGCCGGCGCCTCAGGCGTCGTCGTCGCAGGCCTGACCATCACCGAGGCCCGCATCGCCGCCATGGTCCGCGAGGGAGCCAGCAACCGGGAGATCGCCACGCGGATGTTTCTCAGCGTGAAAACCGTCGAGGCCACCCTCACCCGGATCTATCGCAAGCTTGGCGTCCGGTCGCGGACCCAGCTCAGTTCGAAGCTCGGCGGCGACTGATCCTGCGAAAATCCGGCGCTGCGGTAGATCCGGCGCTGCGATTGATCCGGCGCTGCGATTGATCCGGCGCCGCGATTGATCCGGCCCAAACGAGATCGACACGTGTTGCCGGCGTGTGGGACTGCGAATGTTGACGAGGTTCGCTATGGTGCGCGGCATGTCCGATGAGCAGATGGAGCCCGGTGAGCTCACCGAACGCTTCCGAACGTTCGCGCAGTCGGTCGACCCCGAACCCAGTCGCGCACTGCCGGTCGCGTTGATCGCCGCCGGGGCAAGCGTCCTGCTCGCGGTGATCGTGATCATCGTCTGGATTCTCGCAGCCAACTGAGGCCGTTGCGGGGCGCAGACTCAGGCCTTCGCGTATGTGCTTGCGCCCCACCAGTCCACGACCACAACCGGCTCGTCACCGACGACCCAGGCGTCGTGGCCCTGCGGCAATGCGGTCACGTCGCCCGCGACCGCGTCGAGTTCGGTCCCGTCGGTCATCTTGATCCTCAGCGTCCCCGCCACGTGGTACTGAAAATGGGGTGCCTCGCACCAGTCCGTACCGGCGATCGGCTTCACGTGATCGGACCAGCGCCACCCCGGCGCGAGGATGAGTCGTCCGATCTCGCTGTCGCCGATCTTCACTAAATCGACCCTGCCCCTCGGGAAGGTGCGGGTCTCGTCTGGCTGGTCGAATGTCGTCTGCTCCGCGTACGTCATGGCTGTCTCCCGATCTCGCGTGCCTCTGCTGACAGCGAAAGCATGCGGCGGCCGGGTTGCATGTTCCTTGCAGACTGCGCCGCAAGGCGCTTCAGGCGCCGTCGACGACGAGGCCGTCGTCGTGTGCGCCGCGGGAGTTGAGATAGCCCTTGATCCGCTTCAACGCGCCTTGGAGCACCGATCGGTCGGCCGCCGGCGTGGCCGGATCGGCGAGCGCGTCGGGAATGTTGATGAGTCGGTCGGGGGAGAAGTCCATCCAGATCGGGATCGCCTCGGCCGTGGTGACCTTCCATGCGCCCGGGGAGACCTCGGTGAACGTGAAGCGAGCGAGCACACCCTCGCGGTTGTCATTGCTTGGCTCGGCGTGGTGGGCAACCTCGTTGCCCATGCCGTACGCCACCCACTTGTCGCCGATCTTCTCGAAGGGCTGCACGACGTGTGCGTGGTGGCCGAGGATCAGGTCAACGTCCGGAGATGCCAGCAGCTTCTTGGCGACATTGAGTTGTTGTGAATTGGCGCCGTGCTGGTACTCCGTACCAAAGTGGAGGCTGACCACGACGATCTCGGCGCCCTCGGCCCGGGCCCGTTTGGCCTCTTCGAGAATGTCGGCGGTGTCGATCTGGTTGGCGATCCACTCCTTGCCGGCCGGTCGCCGCAACCCGTTGAAAGAGAACGTGTACGACAAGGAAGCGATCTTGACGCCCTGGATCTCCAGCATGGTCACCAGGCCGTGCTCGGCCTTGGTGCGATAGCTGCCCGCGTGCTTGATGCCGGCGGCGTCGAGCGCGTCCAGCGTGCGGACGACTCCCGCCTCGCCGTGGTCGATCGTGTGATTTGAGGCCGTAGAGCAGGCGTCGTAGCCGAGATCCGCGAGGGCGGGCACCACCTGTGGCGGCACCGAGAAGCGGGGGTAGCCGATGAATGGGCCGTTGGCGTCGGCCAGGGGCGGCTCGATGTGGCAGATCGCCAGATCGGCGGAAGATACCACATCCCTGACATCCTCGAAGAGAGGTGCGAAATCGTACCCGTCTTCGCCTTTCGTCTTCGCGTCCGCGTGGGCCTGATTCCACAGTTGTGGATGCAGGAGGACGTCGCCCGACCCCACAATGGTGAGCGTGGTCGGCTCCGCCTTCGTCTGGGTCGTCGCCGGGGCGCTTGGCCCGGGCGACGCAGGCGCCTGCCATGTGGCCGCAGGATCCGACGCGCAGCCGGCCGCGGCCATCGCGGCGGCGAGCAGGATCGTCGCCGCGCGAAGGCCGGGGCTCCGGCGGGTCAGACGGGTCACGGACACTCCCGAACTGTGCCGGCTCTACCCCTGCGACGCAAGACAGTCCCCTGCTGACTGAGCGCGACGTGCTCGACGTCACGCCCCGCGATTGACACCCCCCGGTCTGGGTAGCTCTCACATCCCTTGGTGCGACTCGAGGAGCGGCCGGTGCGACTGGGCATTCCGGTGCGACTGGGCATACCGGTGCGACTGGGCATCGTGTCGCCGTATCCGCCCCGCGGGTGCGGGCTCGCGGCGTACGTCGGTGAATTGTTTCGGGCACTGTCACCCGAGTTTGAAGTGTTCGTGTGCGCGGTGGACCGGCACGGCCTCAACTACCCCGACGAGGTGGTGGCCATCGTTGGGCAGGATGAAATCGACGACTACAGCCGGGCGGCACGGATCCTGGCTGAGCATGGCGTCGACGCGGTTCTGATCCAGCACGACGACGGCGTGTTCGGTGGCCTGGCCGGCTCGCACGTGCTCGAACTCGGACGCGAGCTACGGCTGCGCGGCATCCCCTATCTGGTGACTCTGCATTCGGTGCGCCACACCGTGGATCCCACCAGGGTGCGGGCGATAGCCGCGCTCAACGACGGCGCGGCGCGAGTTCTGGTCTTCACGGAGGCGGCGCGCGACCTCGCCGTATCCCGCCGGGTGGCCCGAGCAGGTTCGCTGTCGGTCGTGCCGATGGGGGTGCCGGCGGTTTTCGCACGGGCACGCGATCGATCGGCCCCGCCCGTTCGCGCCATTGTCGCGGACGCACTCGACGCGATGGCCGGACGGCGCGTGCTGTCCACGATCGGCCTCGTCGGCCCGGGCAAGGGGCTCGAGGTGGCGATCTCAGCCCTTCCCAAGATCATCGCTGGCCGGCCAGATGTGCTCTACGTCGTGTTGGGCGGCACAGATCCGGACGGCACAAGTGGCGGCGGCGAAACGTACCGCGAGGGACTCCGCGACCTCGTAAGCGAACTGGACCTCGTCCAGTCCGTACGTTTTCTGGACGTGTTGCCCACGCCCGGTGAGCTGGCCGCGGTGCTCGGCAACACGGATGTGTATCTCGCGCCGAACGTGCCGCTGGATCGTACCCATTCGCGATCGCTGACCCATGCGGTCGCGGCCGGATGCCCGACCGTCGCAACCAGGCACGCCTACACGACTGACCTCCTGGAGACCGGGGCCGGCGTGCTCGTCCCCGGTGGGGAAGCCGACGCTCTCGCTGACGCCGTGGGTGGCCTGCTCGACGATCCGCAGCGGCTCGCGGCGATCCGCCGGGCCGCGGAGGCATTGGGCCAGCGATTCCTGTGGCCTGTGGTCGCACCACTGATCGCGGAGCACGTGCGAGATGCGGCCCAACGCCAGCGCGGGCAATACCGCCTGGGCGGGTTCGCAGTGCCGCCACTCAGGCTGGACCGCCTGGATGAGCCCGACGGCGATGGGCCTAGGGACCACGCCGAGGTTTGGGCACGCCTGGCGGTCGTCTCGGTGGGTCTGCTCGCACTCCCGCCAGGTGCGCTGTCGTCGGCGGGCCGGGCAGCGGCGGCGGGTCGCATCGCCTCCTCCCTACGGCTCCTCACCCGTGCCGACGTCGAAGGTGCAGTCCCCGGCTGGGTGGTATGGACCCTCGGCAAGGTCGCTGGCGGGCGGGCCGTGCCCGACCTGATCCGAGCCCAGGCGCGACATCAGCGGGACGCGGGGGTCCCAGCCGTGCCGGCGGATCTCGGCGCGACCGCCTACGCACTCCTCGGGCTCTGTGGTGATCCCGAGCTCGGCCCAACCGCGCGCCTTTCGCTCACCCGCGCGGCCGATCGGCTTGACCGGGCGTGGCTCGCAGCGACGCCGCGCAGCACCGCATGGCCCTGGTTCGCCGAGAGGCTCGGTGGCGAGAGTGCGCGACTGCCACATGCCCTCATCGCGGCAGGGCGCCGGCTCGGCGACGCCGAGATGCTCTGCCACGGCGTCCAGTCTCTGGACTGGTACGCCCGCCGCGCTGGCCTGACGATCGCCGATGGGGTGCTGCGCCTACCGAGGACAGCGGCCGCCGACCGGTCGACACCAGACCGCTCGGGGGCGGAGCGGTCGATCGACGCCGCAGCGATGGTCGAGGCGCTCGTGGAGGCCTACCGAGCGACCGGCGCCGCCCATTACGGCAGATTGGCCCGCCGCGCCTTTGACTGGTTCCTCGGCGCGAACCGCTACGCCGAACCTGTCTACAACCCTGGCCTCGGTATGTGTCGCGAAGGAGTTGGCCGGGCGACGTGGGCCGAGCCGTACACCGTGGTGGCGACGCTCGCCTACCTGGGAGCGCTGCTGGCTCTCGTCTCGGCGGACCTGGTCGCAATCCCGGTGTCGGAGTCGTCACGACGCGACCTCGCTGCGGTCGCCTGAGTGGGTCGGGATGGCTCCTCAAGATCCCGAGGATCATGAGCTGACCGTCGCAGAATGGCGTCGATCATGAGATAGCGCCGGGATAAACCGGCATGAAGAAGGAGATGAGAGAGCTCTACATCGAAGGGCTAGCGACCCACGGTGGCCCCGAGTCATGCGT
>JAHRHA010000022.1 GCA_020027875.1 Micromonosporaceae bacterium
AGATGGCCTGATAGACGCCCTTAGCGACGGCGCAGAAGTAGGCCAGTGGCACCCGCCGGCGCATCGCCTCGCGCAGCGCGCGGTTGTCGGCCTGCCCCGGATCCGTGCCGCGCCACTTGTAGCGCACGGTGCCGTCGGGTGCGACCTCGTCCTCGTACGGCGCCTCGGCGCCCGGTGCCGTGAACGTGGTCCGGATCGTCAGCGCGGCGGACAGGTGCGCGGGCTTCCAAATGCCGGGCTGAACCACCAGGCGCATCGGCCCCCCTTCGAACGCAAAGGTGTTGATCACGTTGGAGGGGATGCCATCGGGATGGGCCGCGCTGAGGCGGTCCAGATGCGCGAACATGGCCAGCCGCAGCCGCGCGTCGAGATCGTCTGCCGCCATGGGATCTGTATAGCGGAGCCCACCCTAACGGGGAAGCCGTTCTACAGAGCCCCACAGAGCACCGCGCAGCCGCTAGTTCTCGGCCGATCGGCCGGCCCGGCGCCACCCGTCGAGGTCAGCCGCGCCGCGGGCGAGTCGGCCGAACGGACCGTCGGCCTGCGCGGCCACCGCACTGACCACGGCCGCCAACACGATCGTGCACGCGACTACGACCAGCCATGACTCGATGGCGAAGACCATGCCGATCGTGCCGAACTGGCGCTCGTTGTTGCGTACTGTCCGTGGCAGTACGACCGACGAGACCTTGCCGAGCACCAGCATTGCGGCCGCGGTGAGCAGGCCGCCGGGCAGCAGGGAACGCGCCCGTACCCGACCGAGCAGCAGCAGATACGGGGTCCACCACCACAGCAGCACCGCTCCCACGACGACCAGGACGGTCCGGATGACCGTTCCCGGAGTGCCGGTCCCGGCGAGCCGGATCGCCGTCCCAATGATCACAAGGTAAACAATGAGGCCGGCCAGCCAGGCGAGTCCCCGGATGCTGCCGCGCACACCCAGCCGGGGCAGGCCCCAGGCCTGCTCGTACACGCGCTGCAGCGCCCGGGTAAAGCTCGTCGCCGACGCGAGCACGACGACCACACCGATCGCCGTGATGCCGCTGCGAAGCTCCTCGCGGCTCCCCACCAGCTTCCGCACCATGTCATCGCTCGAGCCGGAGATGCCGAATCGGCTGCGTAGCGACTGCGCGACCGCGGCGGCGACGCCCGATGGGAGCACCGCGGTGATGGCGATGAAGAGTGGGAACAGGGCAAGGAACGTCTGCGCCGCGAGGACAACGCCGCTCTGGATGACGCCGACCGCCGCGAACCGTTCGAGGAACGCGCCGAACGTACGAAACACCCACCGCACCACCCGCTCGAGCAGCCCTTTCATGGTCGGCAGTCAAGCACCGCCGTACCCGCTCGGGAGACCACTTCGCCAAGCCGGGGTACGTTGGCGGCGTGGGCTACGACTGGCTCGTCACACTCGTGCTCGGCCTGCACTTTGGCTACCTGGCCTATCTGGTGCTGGGTGGGTTTCTCGCGTGGCGGTGGCCGTGGGCCATCTGGGCCCACCTGGTGGCCTGCGTGTGGGGTGTGCTGATCGTCGCCGGCCAGGTGGATTGCCCGCTGACCTGGGCCGAGGACTGGGCCCGGCGGAAGGCCGGCCAGGGCCCGCTGACGGCGGGCTTCGTCGACCGCTACCTCGACAACGTGATCTATCCGGACCGCTACGTGAACCTGGCACGGCTGGCGGTCGCCCTCGTGGTGGCCGTCTCCTGGATCGGCGCGTACGCGATATGGCGCGCGCGCCGTCGAACGGCGCGACTTGAGCGGGACACGGGGTCGAAAAGCGGGGAAGAGGCAGGCCGCGCCGCTACCGTGTGACGCATGGCTGGCCGAACCTCCCAGGCGGGCCGGCGTCGCGCTGCCCAGAATGCGCGCGCCGAGGTCGCGCGTGCCCGGCGCGCGGCCGACAGAAGGCTGGCCAATCGAAGCTCGGCACTCTCCTCGCTGGGCTTCATCGGTGCCGGCATTGCCGGTCTGTGGATGGGCCTGGCCCACGCGCTCGGCTGGGTGGTGCGCGCCATCGGCCGTCAGGCGGCGACCGCCAAGGAGTTGGATCGCGAACACCGACGAGACGGCGGAGGACTGCTTCTCATCGGGATCGCCATCGTGCTCGCGGTGGCAGTCTGGTTCAACGGCGCGGGCCCCTTCGGGCTCTGGCTGGCCACGCGCACACACCTGGCCGTCGGCGCGGTCGCGATGGCGCTACCACTGCTCCTTCTCGTGGGCGGGGTACGGCTGATGCGCGAGCCAGCGGACGAGGCGCGCCGCGGCCGGGGCCTGGTCGGCTGGTCCGCGGTGATCGTGGCAGCCACCGGGCTGCTGCATCTCGCCAAGAAGGCGCCGAACGACGTCGTACTCATGGATCGTGCCGGCGGCTGGTTAGGTCGCGGCGTGGGTTCCGGGCTCGCAGCGGCCGTCACGACGTACGTCGCAGTGTCCCTACTGGTGCTGCTCGCCATCTTCGGCGTCCTCGTCGTCACCGCGACCCCCATCAACCGGATTCCGTCTCGACTGCTGGCGATGTGGCGCTACCTCGTGGGCGCCCCGCTCAACTCCACAGTGGACGAGGGCGAGATCCTCGAACTGGAGGCGCCGAATCTGCCGGTGCTGCACCGGGGTCTCAACCGCGGGACGACGCGGCGGCGTCAGGGCGTCTACGCCTCAGATAGTCGAGCAGACGACGCGGAGGTCTACCAGGAGCCGCTGCACGACGCGGTGATCGTGGAACGTCGGCCGCTCGCCCGGCCGGACGTGGCCCGACCGTTCGGCACCCCGGGCGCGCCGCCGGGGCACTCGCCGGCGCCGGCGAAGGCACAGCAGCTCACGCTCGGCCCGCTCGAGGGCGACTACAAGCTCCCCCCGATCAACCTGCTGCAGCCGGGCGAATCGCCGCGCACGCGTAGCCGCGCCAACGACGAGGTCATCGCCGCGCTGCGAGGGGTTTTCGACCAGTTCGATGTGGACGCCGCCGTCACCGGCTTCGCCCGCGGTCCGACCGTGACCCGCTACGAGGTCCAGCTGGGCCCGGGAGTCAAGGTCGAGCGGATCACGCAGCTCTCCCGCAACATCGCCTACGCCGTGAAATCCCCCGACGTACGCATCATCAGCCCCATCCCGGGCAAGTCCGCGGTCGGCATCGAGATCCCGAACGCAGACCGGGAGAACGTCTCGATCGGCGACGTGCTGCGCTCGCGCGCCGCCACGTCCGACCACCATCCCCTGCTCGTCGCGCTGGGCAAGGACATCGAGGGCGGCTATGTCGTGGCCAATCTGGCCAAGATGCCGCACATCCTCATCGCGGGCGCGACCGGGGCGGGCAAGTCGAGCTGTCTCAACTCGCTACTCGTCTCGATCCTCGCGCGGTCCACACCGGATCAGGTGCGGATGCTGCTGATCGACCCGAAACGGGTCGAGCTGAACGGATACGAGGGAGTGCCCCACCTGGTCACGCCGATCGTCACAAACCCCAAGAAGGCCGCCGACGCGCTGGAATGGGTCGTGCGTGAGATGGACATGCGCTACGACGACCTCGCCGCCGCGGGCGTACGCCATATCGACGACTTCAACCGCAAGGTTCGGGCCGGTCAGATCAAGGCACCGCCGGGCAGCGAACGGGTCATCCGTCCCTACCCGTACCTTCTGGTCATCGTCGACGAGCTGGCCGACCTCATGATGATCGCCCCGCGCGACGTCGAGGACGCCGTAGTCCGCATCACCCAGCTTGCCCGCGCGGCCGGCATCCACATCGTGCTGGCGACACAGCGGCCATCCGTCGACGTCGTCACGGGACTTATCAAGGCGAACGTGCCATCGCGCCTGTCGTTCGCTACCTCGTCGCTGGCGGACTCACGGGTCATCCTGGACCAACCCGGCGCGGAGAAGCTCATCGGTCGCGGTGACGCGCTGTTCCTGCCGATGGGCGCGTCCAAGCCGATCCGCGTGCAGGGCGCCTGGGTGAGCGAGGCCGAGATCCACGATGTGGTCAGATTCTGCAAGGACCAGCGGGAGCCGGAGTTCCGGACCGACGTTCTGACTCCACCGCAGGAGTCCAAGCGGAAGGTCGAGGAGGACATCGGCGACGACCTCGACCTGCTGCTGCAGGCGGTCGAACTCGTCGTCACGTCGCAGTTCGGCTCCACCTCGATGCTGCAGCGCAAACTGCGTGTGGGATTCGCCAAGGCGGGCCGACTGATGGACCTGATGGAGACGCGCGGGATCGTCGGACCGTCCGAGGGCTCCAAGGCCCGCGACGTGCTGGTCAAGCCGGACGAGCTGGACGCCGTCCTCGACAGCCTGCGCGGCGACGAATGACAAGCGATCCGAGTCAGGCTCAGATCGAGCCCGCGGTTCGCGTCAGCACGCTGGAGCTCTTCTTCGACCTGGTCTTCGTGTTCACCGCGACCCAGCTGACCGCGCTGCTCGCCGACAACATGAACGGGCGCGGCGTGGTTCAGGTCACGCTGATGCTCGGCGTGATCCTGTGGATGTACGGGGGATTCGCCTGGCTCACCAATGCCGTGGCGCCGACGAGCCGGTTCCGGCGCACGCTGATGCTGATTGGCATGGGTGGATTCCTGGCGATCGCCCTTGCCATCCCCACCGCCTTCGGCGAAGCGGGCTGGGTGTTCGGCCTCGGCTACTTCGTCGTCAACGCCGTCCACAGTGGCCTGTTCATCAAGGCGGGCGGACCCGGTTCAGCGCGGGCGATGGCGCGCCTGGCTCCGTACAATCTGCTCAGCGCCAGCCTGGTGTTGGTGGGCGGATTTCTGCCGGACGGTTGGCGGTACGCGTTGTGGATCACCGCCTTCGCCGTGATGGTCGCCTCGCCATACCTGAACCCCATCGGCGAGTTCTCGATCTCGCCAGCGCACTTCGTGGAGCGCCACGGTCTCGTCATCATCGTGGCGCTCGGCGAGTCGATCGTTGCGCTCGGCGTCGGCGCGGCGGGCCTTCGGGTCGACCTGCGTCTGGTCGCAGTCGCCGTACTCGGTCTGAGCCTGTCGTATCTCATGTGGTGGGTCTACTTCGGAGGTGACCAGGATGAGGCCGAGCGTGCCCTCGCCGCGGTCGATCCGGCCCGACGCGCGCGCGTGGCTTTGGCGGCCTTCGGGTGGGCGCACTACTTCCTCCTGCTCGGCATCGTCGTTGTCGCGGCTGGGATCAAGAAGGCGATCGGACACGCCACGGACCACCTGACCCTCGGTCAGGCGCTCGCCCTGGCGGGTGGGCTCACCATCTATCTCATGGGTGACGTCGCGTTCCGGCGCATTCTGCGGATCGGGCAGCTGCGATTTCGGGCCGTGGGTGGCGTGCTTGCGCTCGCCACCGTACCCCTCGGGCTATGGGTGGCGGGCGTTCAGATGCTGGCGCTGATCGTCCTACTCATGGCGATGCTCTACGTGGAGGATCGCGGTCTTGTGCGCCGTCTTGGGCGCCGATCATGACCTGGAGGTCATGATCGGCGGGGTTTGGCGACGGTCAGCTCATGATCGTGGCGATCTTGGGGTGAATCAGGACGGTGTGGTGCGGGTGACGAAGTCCAGCAGGACGCGGCGGAAATCCTCGGCGAAGGCGGTGTCCAGGAGCAGGGTGCCGTGCGCGGCACTTGCGAACGTGTGCCACCGCTTCGGTTGCGGCGCCAGGTCGAAGAGTCGCCGAGTCTCCACCGCGGGGACGGTCGTGTCGTTGTCGCTGGCTATGAATAGCGAAGGCCCGGTGATCGCCGAAACCTCGGCGTCATCCACCCGCAGGTCGAAGTCGGGCCGATCGGCCGGGGCGGCGATGACCACGGCGGCATCGGCCTTCTGAGCGCCCGCCACCTTCGCCGTCGCCATCCCGCCCAGGCTCGCGCCGATGAGGACCACGCGGCTCGCGCCGCGGGCGCGGACGAAGGTGACCGCTCCGCGAAGGTCGTCCACCGCGCCGCGTGCCATGGCGGCGGTGAGCGACGGCGTACGGATGGGGTATCGGTAGGAATAGGTCAGTACGGCGTAGCCGCGCGCCGCCACCGTCGGGGCGAACGATTCCCACGCCGCAGGGTCGTTGTCGCCCATATTGGACAGCACGACCGCTGTCGTACCAGTGCCGTGAAGCCGGCCGGTCACGGTCACACCGTCGGCCGCCGCGAAGGAGACGGACTCGGCCGCAGCGGTTGGCGCCGCCGACGTCGGCTCAGCGGCGGGTGGTGCGGAACTCGCGCAGCCAACGAGCAGCATGGCGAGCATCGCCTGGAACAACAGCATCGACCGTCGCATGGCACCTCCCCAGTCACGGCGAGATAGTACGGACTCGTAATAGATACTACGGAGACGTAGTACCTGTCGAGCCCCGTTACTAAGCTGCGACCATGGCAACGATCCGGACAACACCGCGTCCGATCCGCCCTTCACGACCCGGCCGAGCCACCGACCCAGAGCGCTGGCGGCCACTCGCGGGGAAGCGGACGTCAATCCTCTTTGATGTCTTCGCGCTGAGCCAGCAGGTACGTACGCTGGTGGCGGCGGCCATGCGCGATGCCGGTCTGCGACCGGACGAGTACGCCGCCTACAGCGTCCTGTTCGAGGCGGGGCCCGTCACGATGACGGAGATGGCCCGCGAGCTTGGCATGCCGGTGACGACGGCGGCCGACTATGTCCGCGCGATGCAGGCCCGGGGGCACCTACGTCGGGACGCCCACCCGTCGGACAGCCGGTCCTACCTGCTTGCCCTCACGCCAGCCGGAACCCGAGCCCACAAGAAGGCCAACGGCTTCTTTGAGAGCGCCTACCAAGCACTCATCCGCGAGCTGCCTCCGCTCAATGAGGAGGCGACTCGGGCGACTCTGCAGCAGCTGGCGTCGAGCGCCGCCCGGGCGACGGCGACGCTGTCGTGACGCGGCTGGCTTTCGCGATACGACCCCGCCGGCGGAGCACGTCGACGAGGGCGATGAGCGATACCACCGTCCAGACGCCCTCGAGCAGGAAGAAGCCCCAGTCGCCGTCGTGCAGCGCGAGCCAGGTGAGCAGCGCAGCGCCCACGATGTTGAGCACCAGATAGGTCACCGACTTGGCGTCCATCCACCCGAGCTGGGACGCGGCGAAGCCGGACAGAATGAGGACGGCACCGATGATCTGCAGAATGTCAGTCATGATCGTGTGCACACCGTCGTGCTGGGCCGGGTACGGTGTGCGCTCGTCCGGGGCGGAACCTTGGCTGGAGCCGCCACCACCAGGATAGGCCCGGGCGGCTGGGGCCGGCGCCGTTGGTGGCCGACCTCACCAAGCGCACAAACGCGATCTCGACGGCTCTTGCCCGTGTCCGGCCCGGTACTCTCGGTGGGTGTCTGTCCCCACCCGCGCCGCCGAAGGCCGCCGCGTAGCCCTGCTCACGCTCGGCTGTGCGCGTAACGAGGTCGACTCGGAGGAGCTCGCCGCCCGCCTGGATGCCGACGGCTGGGAGCTGATCCCGGACGGTGACGGCGCGGACATTGTCGTGGTCAATACGTGCGGTTTCGTGGAGAAGGCCAAGCGCGACTCGATCGACACCCTGCTTGCCGCCGCCGACAGCGGCGCCATGGTCGTCGCCGCCGGGTGCATGGCGGAGCGGTACGGGCGGGAGCTCGCCGACTCGCTGCCGGAGGCCGACGCTGTCCTCGGCTTCGACGACTACGCCGACATCTCGGCGCGCATAAAGGCGGTCCTCGACGGGCAGCGGCACGAGGCCCACGTACCCCGCGACCGGCGCACGCAGCTGCCACTCACCCCTCTCGACCGCCGCGCCGCGACCGTGGCGCGGCCGGGCCACGGCGACATCGTCGTGGACGGCCACACGCCCGCGCACCTTCGACCGGTGCTGCGGCGGCGCTTGGACCGAGGCCCCGTCGCCTCGCTCAAGCTCGCGTCGGGCTGTGACCGCCGGTGCGCCTTCTGCGCCATCCCGTCGTTCCGTGGCGCCTTCGTCTCCCGTATTCCCGACGAGATCCTCGCCGAGGCCGAGTGGCTGGCCCGCGAGGGCGTCCGCGAGATCGTGCTGGTCAGCGAGAACTCCACCTCATACGGCAAGGATCTCGGCGACCCGCGGGCGCTGGAGCGGCTGCTACCCGAACTCGCCGCCGTCGAGGGGATCGTCCGGGTACGGGTGAGCTACCTGCAGCCTGCCGAGACCCGCCCCGGACTCGTGTCGGCGATCGCGACCACGCCGGGCGTTGCGCCGTACTTCGATCTCTCCTTCCAGCACTCCAGCGAGCCGGTGCTGCGCCGGATGCGCCGCTTCGGCTCCACCGAACGCTTCCTTGAGCTGCTCGACTCGATCCGGGCCCTCAACCCGGATGCCGGGGCCCGCAGCAATGTCATCGCCGGCTTCCCGGGGGAGACGCGGGCCGACGTCGCCGAGCTGGAGCGGTTCCTGACCGGCGCCCGGCTCGACGCGATCGGTGTGTTCGACTACAGCGACGAGGACGGCACGGAGGCTGTTGGCCTGCCCGGCAAGGTCACCGCCGCGACGATCGCCCGCCGGTACGGCCGGCTCAGCGCCCTGGCCGAGGAGCTGTGCAACCAGCGGGCCGAGGAGCGCGTCGGCTCGGTCGTCGAGGTGCTCGTCGAGTCGGTGACAGCCGACGGCGTCGAAGGGCGCGCCGCCCATCAGGCACCCGAGGTCGACGGTTCCACCGCGTTGTCCGGCGGAGCCATCACGATGCGGGTCGGCGATCTGGTCAGGGCCCGGGTCAGCTCGTCGGTGGGCGTGGATCTCGTGGCCGCACCCGTCGAGATCATCGATCACGTACCCGCGCCGCTGGCTGCTACCGCGGCCCGGCCATGAGCGATCCGGCCGTCAGTGAGTCCGCCATGAAGCCATCTGCCGACGGCCCGGATGAGCGGCGAAGTCCGGGGCTGCGCCGTCCATCGTTGGTCAATGTCGCAAACGCGCTGACGGTGCTGCGGATCGTCCTCATCCCCGTCTTCGTCATCCTCATGATCGCATCGGAGATGACGTCGCCGGCCTACCGCATCGCCGCGGCCCTGGCCTTCGGCATAGCGTCGTTGACCGACTTCGCCGACGGATGGATCGCCCGCGCGTTCAACCAGGTCACCTCGTTCGGCAAGGTCGCCGACCCCATCGCCGACAAGGCGCTGACCGGGACGGCGCTGGTGCTGCTGTCGAGCTACGGCGCACTGCCGTGGTGGGTGACCACGGTGATCCTCGTACGCGAGGTGGGTGTGACCGTACTGCGCTTCTGGGTGATCCGTTTCGGCGTGATCCCGGCGAGCCGCGGCGGAAAGGCCAAGACGGTGCTGCAGATCCTGGCGATCGGCTGGTACATCTGGCCATTCGGCGAACCGCTCGCCTCGGTTGGGCCGTGGATCATGATAGTCGCGGTGGTGGTGACCATGGTCACCGGCATCGACTACGTGGTCCGGGCGCTGCGCGTGCGTCGATCGGCTGCCCGGTCCCGGTAGCGTCGGCGCCGTGCTGGACGTGATCGGATATCTGCGGCGGCTGAGGCTCGACGATCCCGGCCCGCCCGCTGCGGACGCCCTCACCCTGATCCATCGCGCACACGTGGAGCGCATCGCGTACAACACGGTCGACATCCAGTTGGGCCGCCGGACTACCGTCGACCCGCACCTGGCGGCCGAACGGATCGTGGCGACGGGCCGTGGCGGCTACTGTTTCCACCTCAACGGCGCGCTTGGCGTGCTGCTGGCCGCGCTGGGCTATGAGGTGCGCCAGCACCGCGGCGGAGTGTGGAGCCAGGCCGACGAGGTGCCGCTGCGACCGTTCGCGAATCATCTGGCCCTCACCGTTCATGGATTGCCGACCGACGACAACCCCGACGGCGTGTGGTTCGTCGACGCGGGTCTCGGCGACGCGCTGCACGAACCGGTGCCGCTTCGGCCAGGCCAGGTACGGCAAGGGCCGTTCACCTATGGGCTGCTTGCGTCGCCCACCCTCGCCGGCGGGTGGCGGTTCCAGCACGACCCGGCGGGCTCCTTCGTGGCGATGGACTTCGAGTCGAGTCTGGCCTCCGTCGACGCCTTCGCGGACTCCCACGCCGTCCTGTCGACCTCCCCCGACTCGGGCTTTGTACGGTTCCTCTCGGTGCAGCGGCGCGACGCTGGGGGCGTCGACAAGCTCCTGAGCTGCACGCTTCGCCGCATCGAGGGCGCCCGGATCACCGAGTGCGAGCTGCGGTCGGGGAACGAGTGGTTCGCCGCCCTCGCCGACGTATTCGGGCTCACGCTCGACGACGTCGAGCCGGGCGAGAAGGCCGCGCTCTGGCACCGCGCCCGCACCGCCCAGGATGAGTGGCAACGGAGCCACGATCGTGACTGAGCTGGGCGTGGCTGAGCTGCTCGACACGCTCGCTCGGCGGGGGGAGACCCTCGCGGTCGCCGAGTCGCTCACCGGCGGGCTGCTATCGGCGACCATCGTGGGCGTGCCCGGCGCCAGCCGGGTGTTTCGGGGCGGACTCATCGTCTACGCCACCGACCTCAAGGCCACGCTGGCCGGCGTGCCGGCGGACCTTCTGGCGCAGCGCGGACCGGTGGACTCCGACGTCGCGATGGCGCTCGCCCACGGAGCCCGGGATCGCTGCAACGCCGACTGGGGGATGGCGACCACGGGGGTCGCCGGACCAGATCCGCAGGACGGGGTCGCCGCGGGCATTGTCTTCGTGGCAGTTGCTGGACCCGTCCAGGCGCATGTTCGTCGGCTCGCCGTCGCCGGTAGCCGGGCCGAGGTGCGGGCCGGGGCGGTGGAGGCCGTGCTCGACCTGCTCGGGGCGGTGCTGGCTAACGGCTAACGGCTGCCTGACTGGCCACCAAAGCGTTGGACGCCTACCCGCGCGATTGTGCCTAAACCGCGCGGGCACGCGTTCAACGCTGTCGTCTACGCCAGGGGAGCCAGTTCGCGCCCGTCGACCAGGTCCGCGTACCGCTCCATGATCCAGCCCCAGCCAGTGTCGCCGGCAACGCTCTCGCCTAGCCGCGCCCCACCGACGGCACGCTCGAGTTTGCTGTGGACCAGCTCGACCCGGGTGGTGGTCGGGCCTTCGGCGATGAATCGCACCTCAACCTCGCTCGCGCGTGCGGGATTTGGGTCGTAGTCGTACTCACCGTTGAGGTGCCACGAGAGCAGTACCCGGTGCGGGGGATCCCACCCGAGCACCCGACCCCAATCGCACTCACTGCCGTCCGGAGCGCGTTCGAACCAGCGGCCGCCCACACCGGGCTCGATGTAGGCCCCTTCGTACCCATTCGGGTTGACGTGGTGCTTGGGCCACCAGGTCGCGAACGACTCGGTGAAGACCGCGAAGGCCTTCTCGACCGGCACGTTGACCGTGACTGACCGCCGAATCGCGGGCAGCGTCGTTTGTGCGTTCATGACTCCTCCGTTGTGTTGGATGGCGTGATGGGGTCGGCCGGATCGCCGTCGGCCTCGGCGGCCTGCTTGAAGGCCGCGAGCGCGTCTTCCCAGATCTGGTCGAGGTAGGCCCGCAGCCGGGCCACGCCGGACGGATCGACCTGGTAGATCCGCCGCGTCCCGGCGGCGCGGTCGGTGACCAGGCCGGCCTCCTTGAGCGCGCGCAGGTGCTGGGAGACCGCTGGCCGGCTCACGGGCAGCCGCTGGGCGAGTTCACCGACCGCGAGCGGACCGGCGGCCAGTGTCTCGAAGATGAGGCGGCGGGTCGGATCACCCAATGCCCCGATCGCCTCTGGCCCGATCCCGTTTGGTTGGTAAGTCCCCACGAACGGTAAGCTTAGACTTACAAACTCTCATCGGTCAAGCCTGAGCTTGCGTGCCGGTGTGGGGCCAGCGCTTGAGGCCGGTGGGCCAGCGTGCGTACGGCAACGTGTCGGTCTCGGCAGTTGCGGGTATCGTGGCGGGGACGAGCGATCGGCTCAGGTGGTCAGTTGGCCCAGCGCAGGCGGGCCCGGTGCGAGGGGGTGCCATGGTCCTACTTCGGAAGGTCATCGGCGACGCACTTCGCGCGCGCCGCCTTGCCCAGCACCGCACGTTGCGTGAAGTGTCCACCGCGGCGAATGTGAGCCTCGGCTATCTCTCCGAGATCGAACGCGGCCACAAGGAGGCGTCCAGCGAACTGCTCGCGTCGATCTGCGATGCCCTCGGCGCGCCGTTGTCGGAGATGCTGGGCGACGTCAGCTCCACGTTCGCGCTGGCCGAGCAGATGGAGGAGGCCTTCGCCTCCGCCGTGAGCGGCAACGACGACGGCGCGCGGGCATCGATGGACGAGGCGATCACCGACGGCAACGTGACCGTGCAGGTGCACAGCGACGGTCCGCTCCGGACCACGCTCACGACGCTCCGGGCGACGCCCGGACAGCGCCAAACCGGCTCGGTCTACGCCGGCTGAGACCCGCGAGCCGGGTTGATGTGACGCGCTGGCGTACGGCTGCCAATATTGAGGGGTCGGGGGCGATGGCGTCCGACCGATCGGCGGCCCCCGGCGGCCGGCGACGATAGCAGCGCACCGCGCAGCCGCAGAGAGGACTCGAGAACGATGGCGAACCCGTTCGTCAAGGGTTGGAAGTACCTGATGGCCCTCTTCGGCTCCAAGATCGACGAGTATGCCGATCCGAAGGTGCAGATCCAGCAGGCGATCGAGGACGCTCAGCGCCAGCACCAGGGTCTCGTCCAGCAGGCCGCGGCGGTGATCGGCAACCAGCGGCAGTTGGAGATGAAGCTCTCGCGAACGCTGACCGAGGTGGAGAACCTGCAGACCAACGCACGCCAGGCGCTGGTGCTCGCGGACAAGGCCCGAGCCGACGGCGACGTGGCCAAGGCTGCGGACTACGAGCAGACGGCGCAGACCTTCGCCACACAGCTCGTCGCGTCCGAGAGCTCGATGGATGACCTCAAGTCGCTGCATGATCAGGCGCTCGGCGCCGCGGCGCAGGCCCGCAAGGCGGTGGAGAACAACGCCGTACTGCTGCAGCAGCGCCTGGCTGAGCGCACCAAGCTGCTCAGCCAGCTTGAGCAGGCGAAGATGCAGGAGACTGTTGCGCGCTCGCTCGAGTCGATGAGCTCACTGGCCGCACCGGGCACGACGCCGTCCTTGGACGAGGTGCGCGACAAGATCGAACGGCGCTACGCGGTCGCGCTCGGCCGCGCCGACCTCGCGGGCAGTTCCGTGGAGGGACGCCGTCTCGAGGTGCAGAAGGCGACGCTCGACCTGGCCGGCTCCACCCGGCTGGAGGAGATACGGGCCACCATGGGCAAGGCAGTGACGGCCGGGCCGGATAAGCCAGCGGTCGAGGCTGGCGAGGCACCCGCCCAGCTCGACGCCGCACCCGAGCAAGCCACGGAGCCTGCCAAGGAGAAGGAAGAAGCCTGACCGCTCCTCGTCGATCTAGGGCATAGCGACGTTAGTTGATCACCAATCACGTCGATACGCTCTAGATCGACGAGAGAGGGTCGGCAGCGCCGGGCTGGCACGAGGGGCACCAGAACGTGACCCGCTCGCCCACCGTCTCGCGCTGGATCGGCGTGCCGCACCGGCGACACGGCGCGCCACCTCGCCCGTACACGTAGACCTCCTCGCCCCGTCGCAGTGATCCAGTGGTGGCCTGGGTCCACCGGCCGCAGTTGGATCTGAGCAGTTTGTGAGCCAGCGCGACGACGCCCGCCAGGTTGTCCACTTCGGAGACCCGTGCGGTGGGATGAATGCCCCGGAGGAAGAGCACCTCGGACTTGTAAAGGTTGCCGATACCGGCCAGGTTGCGCTGGTCGAGCAGAGCCTCGGCGATGGTCTCGTCGGGGTGGGCCCGCAGCCGCCGGACCGCCTCGGCGGAGTCCCAGCCACCCGATTGGCCGGCAGTGCCCAGCAGGTCCGGTCCGAGGTGGCCAACGAGGGTTTCCTCGTGGTCCGTGGGTACGAGCGCGAGATCGTGCAGGTGGTATCCGACGGCGGCCGCCGTCAGCGTACGGAGCACCACCCGGACGTTGTGTTCCTGTCGCCCGCGCCACGGCTCGCCGCTGGCGTAGACGCGCCACGCGCCGTCCATGCGCAGGTGAGAGCGCAGGGTCATCGCCAGGTCGTCCGCGGCGGCGGTGAACCGCAATAACAGATGCTTACCCCGACTGCCGCACGCACGCACGTACCAGCCGGATAGATCCACGGTGGCCAGCGACGGCACGCGAAAGTCGCTGTGTATGATCGCGGTTCCGGCGAGCGCGTGGTCGAGTACGCGTGCTGTGTTCCAGACCGTGTCACCCTCGGGCATGAATCAATGGTGTCAGTCAGTCGATGAGCAGTTCCAGCGTCAGCTCATCAAACAGCGGAATGCCATACGCGCCAACGAGCGGGATGGACGGCTTGAGCAAGCGGCTTCGATCGACCGCACCCGGTGCGACGGCCGCGATTCGCATGCCGCGGCGCTGATAGAATCGCAGCGCATCGATGTTGTCGTTGGTCGTGATGAGCCATACCCGGCGAAGGCCCCTCGATCGGGCCAGCTCAACGGCCGTGGCGAGCAGCGCGGTTCCGGCGCCATGGCCGGGCGGCACGGCGTCGATACTCACCACCTCGAGCGAGTCGCCCTCGATAATGTAGGCAAGCACCCCGACGACATCATCGCCGGAGGCGGCCACCAGCGTGGGCAGTGTCGGCAGGTCATACGCGACGCCGTGGGCCACCGCGACCGGCCCTCACCACGACTGGAGGTGGATCGCAGAAATCGCCGCCGTGTCGGCGGTGGACGCGTTTCGTACGGTCAACACTCGATAAGAATGTGCTCCATGCGACTGACTGTCTTCACCGAGCCACAGTTGGGCGCGTCCTACGAGGACCAGCTCCGAGTGGCCCGACACGCCGAGGCCTGCGGCTTCGACGGGTTCTTCCGATCCGATCACTACCTCACCATGTCCGACGGCGACGGGCTGCCCGGGCCGACCGACGCATGGGCTACCCTCGCCGGCTTGGCCCGAGAGACAGCGACGATCAGGCTTGGCACCATGGTGACGTCCGCGACGTTCCGCCGGCCGGGGCCGCTCGCGATCACGGTGGCCCAGGTCGACGCGATGAGTGGCGGACGAGTGGAGCTCGGGCTCGGAGCGGGCTGGTACGAGGCGGAACACCGCGCGTACGGGATCCCGTTCCCGCCGCTGGGCGAGCGTTTCGACCGACTCGGCGAGCAGCTGGCTCTCATCACCGGGCTATGGGCGACGCCGGTGGGGCAACGGTTCACCTTCCAAGGCGCCTGGTACAACGTCACCGACTCGCCCGCGCTGCCCAAACCCGTGCAGACGCCGGGCCCCACGGTCATCGTGGGCGGTCGCGGCCCGCGCCGGACCCCCGCTCTCGCGGCCCGGTTCGCCGACGAGTTCAACGCCCCCTTCGCATCGGTAGCCGAGACCGCGCGGTACTACGAATGGGTGGCGGCGGCGTGCGAGGCAGTAGGTCGCGCGGCGCCGGGGCACGATGCGGTCGACTGGGCCCCGTTGGTGCTCTCTGCTGCCCAGACCGTGTGCTGTGGACGCGACGACGCCGAGGTCCGGCGCCGGGCCGAATCGATCGGGATGCCCGTCGAGTATCTGCGGGAGACGGGCTTGTGCGGCACTCCGAACGAGGTCGTTGACAAGATCGGAGAGTACGCGGCCGCGGGTGCCCGGCGACTGCATCTGCAGTACCTCAACCTCGCTGATCTTGATCACCTGGACCTGGTGGCCGCGTCCGTCGCACCGCAGCTTTAGCCGTCGATCAGCTCTAGCCGTCGATCGCCCGTTGTTCCTCGGGATCAGCCGCACCGGACGGGGCTGGGGTTCGCCAGGCGCGGGCCAGAACGACCGCATGGCCGGCGGCGAGGAGGGCGAGCAGGCCGAGGGCGAGCCAGAAGCCGTACCGAGTCTCCACGCCCGACGCGGGAACGGACGGCGTCCTGGTGGTATCGAGCGCGCTGAGCGCCGCGTCTACGCGAGCGGGTGCCCGCATGATCGCCGACACGATCAGCGCGCCGGCCAGCACGGCTAGGCCAGTGCCGACTCCATGCCGGGCCAGCCGCTCCCTGATGAGCCCTGCAATCATGCCGGCGAGCACCGCAAGGGTTGCCAGCAGCATCAGCGGCTCAAGATCGAAGTGGTCGGAGAAGAGCGCGATGAGCTCCTTCTCCACCTCCGCGTCGACGCCGGGACCGACGATGTCGGGGGAACCGCCAACGACGAGGTCGATGCCGGTAAACGTCGATTTAATCTTGTCGGCTTCCCCGCACGAGACGGTCAGGAACGGCAGCAGGAACATCAGAGGCACCAGTCCGAACCCGGCCGGACTCAGCAGACGGTCGAGCAGTGTGCGTTGGTTCATCTAGCCCTCTTCATAGAGGCAGAACGGGTGTCCTGCCGGGTCAGCGTAGACCCGCCACGTCTCGCCGGGCTGGTAGTCGGGCTTCACCGCGCCGAGGGCAAGAACTCGTTCCTCCGCCGCGTCGAGATCTTCGACGCTGAGGTCCAGGTGGACCTGCTGCGGGCCAGTCGGGTCGGGCCACGCCGGCGGGACGTGCTCGGCGCTCTCCTGGAAGCACACGCGCAGACCGGTGCCGGTGTTCAAGGTGACCCACTCCGGCTCGCCGTACTCCACCTGCCACCCGGTCAACTCGCCATAGAAGGCGGCGAGCTTGTGCGGGTCCGGGCAGTCCAGAACCACCGCGGTCAACCGTGCGATGGGTGCCATGAGGGGAAGCTTGCCCCCGCTCGCGACATCGGCGCAAGAGCGGATCTTCACACGGTGCGTGCGTGCGGAGGCGTTAACCGCACTCTTGAGCTGCGTGTGCGACAAAGGCGCTCTTTTCGGTTAACGCCGTGCTGTCGCCGTCCGGGTTCTGGGCGAGCACGAAGGCCTGCCGAAGCTTGGCCTCTCGCACGGCGTCGTCCAGCTTGAACCGTACTGGGGTAAAGCTCCCCGTCTCCTCATCAGATTCGATACCCCTGGTCGTACCGCCGAGCGTGTAGTCGTGTCCGCGGTCGAGCAGGTCGAGGACGCCTTCGGGTCGCGGGTCGCCGATCGGCCCGGTGAGGATGACCGTGCCGCCGAACGGGGGTGACTGCTTCGGCCGGACCGTGGTGCTCGTTCCGGTCGTCTCGTCGGTGAGCGTGAGCGAACCGAGTCGCTGGTTCTTACAGAGCGCCACGACGGCGAGCAGCCTGCCGGCCGGATCCATCGCGACGGCGACGTGGCCGGTCCTGGACGCCGAGCAGGCGGTGAGGCTCAGAACGACCGTGGTCGCCGCGAACGCGGCGACGGTGCGTGCGGCGACGGTGCGTGCGGCGACGGTGCGTGCGGCGACGGTGCGTGCGGCGACGGTGCGTGCGGCGCCGTTCCGCAGAGTCGGGAAGGGTTGAGCGGGCACGCCGACAGGCTAGCGGGATTACTGGTGTGGCCGCCCGTCCATACCGGCGTGCCTAGGCACGGAGCCGGAGTCCGCGGGGGGTGGTGCGGAAGCCGGCCGCGGTGAGTGCGTCGCCGAGTGCGGAGGCGTGGATCGTCTCGCCGTCGGCCCGTTCGACCGAGAGCGGACCGAGCGCGCCGCTGCGTACCGCACCGGCCAGCGCCCGCGCCGCCGCGGCGATCGCCTTCGGGTCATCCAGATAGGACAAGAGCGTACGGCCACCGCGCTCCACATAGATCGCGAGTTCGCCGCCGACCGTCACCACCAGCGCTCCCGCCTTCCGGCCGGGTCGGTGCCCCCGGCCGGGCTCGCCCTCGTCGACCACGCGCTCCGGCCACGGCAGGGCGGCGCCGTACGGATTGGCCGGGTCCGTGGCAGCGAGTACCAGCGCCTCCGCCTTCCCCGCCGTCTCGGCCTCACCGAGCGCCCGCAGCCGGTCGACCGCGCCGGGCACCGCGAACTGCGCGGCACCCAACCCCTCGACGAAGTACCCGCGCCGCGCCGCGCCCCGGTCCTCAAGGGCGGCGAGCACCGGGTAGACGGCGGCGAACCCGCCGGGCGTCCGCTCGGCCATGACCGCGCCGCGGGTCACGACGCCGTGCCGTTCCAGCAGTGCCTCGGCTAGCGCCGTGGCGCGGCGGGTCGGGTTGGGGTCGCGCTCCGGCAGCCGGTACCAGCGACCGGCGGCGGTGGGGGGACCGGAGCGGGCCGTGGTAAGCGAGGCGCGGCTGAGCCGGCTAGCCGGTAGCCGCGCGGGCGTGCGGTAGCGCGAACGCGGCGCGGCGGACCTGCTGGCGGCGCTGTGGGACCGGTGGGCGCCTCCGCCCGCCAGCAGCGCCCGAACCGGCGCGAGCGTGTCATTGGAGACCAGGCCCGCCCACACCAGATCCCACAGCGCGGCCAGTAAGTCCGCCTCGCCTCCGCCGTCGCCTGGGGCGCCACAGCCCACCAACTCCGACAGCTGGCGGAAGAAGAGCGCCTGCCCACCGTCGAGCGCGCCGAGCAAGCTGCCATGCATGGGACCCGCGGCGAAGTCGGGGTCGGGTGGCGGCAGCAGCAGCGGCGCCGATTCGGACCAGGCGAACACCACCCAGCCGTCGCCGGGGATCGACCCTGTGCCGGCCCACACCACTTCGCCCGAGGCGCACAGCGCGTCCAGGTACGCCGGGGTGTAGTCGGCCACCCGTGCGGGCAGCACCAGCCGTTCCCAGGCCGACGCCGGGATCGCGGTCCCCTGAAGCTGCTCTAGCGCGGCCGCCACCGCCTCCACGCCCCTGGCGGACGAGCCAACCTGCTGCCACCGGGGCAGGAATGCGGCCAAGACCTTGGGCGGCACCGGTTCGATCTCGCGGCGCAACGCGGCCAGGGAACGGCGCCGGAGCAGGCGCAACACCTCGGTGTCGCACCACTCGGCGCCGCCGGCATAGGCGCCCGGTGCCGCGACGACCAGGTTCACCGGGGTGAACTCGCCGGCGGTGACCCGGCCGGTCGCCCCGAGCCGCTTGAGCGCCTGCTCGACGATGAAGACGCCGAGACCGAACCGCGCCGCGCAAGCGCTCGCGGTGAATGGGCCGTGCGTCTTGGCATATCGGGCAACCAGATCGCCGATCGGGTCGGCGACCGGCTCAAGGTAAGCGCCCGCGAGACCGACCGGCAGCGCCACCCCCATCGCGTCGCGTACCCGGGCGGCGTCCTCGACGACGATCCACCGCGGCTCGCCGGCGATGCGGACCTCGAGCACTCGTCTGGCGAGCGCCAGCTCCGCCAGCCACTCCGCCCGCGTTCCGCGCGACTCAGCCTCCGTGGTCGACAGGTCACCCAGTACCCGCAGCAGTTCAATGGCGTCTTCGGCGTCGCGCAGCGTCCGGCTGCCGTCAAGCCACTGCAGCTTCCGTTCGGTCTCCGTCACCACATCGGGGTCGAGGAGCTCGCGCAGCTCCACCCGACCCAACAGCTCGCCGAGCAGCGTGGAGTCCAGTGCGAGTGCGGCCGCTCGGCGCTCGGCTAGCGGCACGTCGCCGCCGTAGAGGAACGCGCCGACATATCCGAAGAGCAGCGACCGGGCGAACGGTGACGGGCGGGTGGTCTCCACCTCGACTAATCGCACCCGGCGTGCCGAGATGTCTCGCATCACCCCGACGAGGCCTGGCACGTCGAGCACATCCTGCAGGCATTCGCGGGCGGCCTCCAGCGTGACCGGGAAGTCGGCGAACTCGCGGGCCACATCGAGCAATTGCGCGGCGCGCTGGCGCTGCTGCCACAGCGGCTGCCGGCGGCGGGGGTCGCGACGGGGGAGCAGCAGGGCGCGGGCGGCGCACTCCCGGAAGCGGGCCGCGAACATGGCCGATCCACCGATCGACTCCTCGACGATCTGTGCGATCTCGTCCGGGTCGAAGGCGACGAGGTCCGCTCCGGGCGGCGCATCCAGACCGGTCGTGTCCACCACATCGGGCAGCCGCACCACGATCCCGTCGTCGCTCGGCAGCACCTGCGCGTCGACTCCGTACCGTTCGGTCAATCTTCGCGTGATCGCCAACGCCCACGCCCCGTTGACCTTCGCGCCGAGTACGCAGTGGACGGCGAGTCTCCAGTCGCCCAGCTCGTCGCGGAACCGCTCCACCACGACCGTCCGGTCGTCGGGCAGGTGCCTCGTCGCCTCCCGCTGTTCATCCACATAGGAGAGAAGATTCTCCGCCGCCCAGGCGTCGAGGCCGCTGCCGACCAGGTCAGCGCCGGCCTTCTCACGACCGTGGCGCACCACGTCGCGCAGCTTCGCCCCGATGGCGCGCCCGAGTTCAACCGGCCGCCCGGGCTGGTCGCCCTTCCAGAACGGCATCCGGGCGGCGTGGCCAGGCGCCGGCGAGACGAGCACCCGGTCGGGCGTGATCTCCTCGATGCGCCACGACGTCGAGCCGAGCAGGAAGACGTCGCCGACCCGGGACTCGTACACCATCTCCTCGTCCAGCTCGCCTACCCGCGCCGCTCGCTCCGCTCCCGCCAGGAAGACCCCGAAGAGTCCTCGATCGGGGATGGTGCCGCCGCTGGTGACCGCGAGCCGCTGCGCCCCGGGTCTGGCGGTGAGCTGGTCGGCGGCGCGGTCCCACACGATCCGGGGGCGGAGCTCGGCGAAGGCCGTCGACGGGTAGCGCCCGGAGAGCATGTCCAGCGTCGCCTCCAGCGCGGATGTGGGTAGCTCGGCGAAGGGCGCGGCGCGGCGCAGCAGCACGGCGAGATCGCCGACCCGCCACGGATCCATAGCGACCATGGCCACGATCTGTTGGGCGAGCACATCGAGCGGGTTACGGGGATAGCGCAGCTCCTCGATGAGCCCCTGATGCATCCGCTCCGCCACCACCGCGCACGAGAGCAAGTCGCCACGATGCTTGGGGAATACCACACCCCGAGACACCGCACCGACCTGGTGGCCGGCCCGGCCGACTCGCTGCATCCCGGCCGCGACCGAGGGCGGCGCCTCGATCTGCACGACGAGGTCGACCAAGCCCATGTCGATGCCGAGCTCCAGCGAGCTGGTCGCGACGACGGCGGGCAGCTGACCGGACTTGAGTGCCTCCTCGATATGCTTTCGCTCCTCCCGAGACACGCTGCCGTGATGGGCCCGCGCGATGAGCGGCGCGGCGCCGGTGGCGATGGCCGACTGAGCCATGATCTGCGCGGGCGCGAGCTCCTGCGTACGGTCGCTCGGCTCGGGCGGGCCCAGACTTCGTTCGGCTGCTATCTCGTTGAGCCTGGCGCAGAGGCGCTCCGAGAGCCGGCGGGAGTTCGAGAACACGATCGTGGAACGGTGCGCCCGGATCAGGTCATACACTCGCTCCTCGACCGCCGGCCAGATGGACGCCCGGCGCGGCTCGGCGGGATTCCCATCTAGGTCTCGCTCCTCCGGGCTCGTCTCGTCGAGGCGGGTCATGTCCTCGACCGGGACCTCTACCCGCACTTCGATGGTCTTCGGACTCGGCGGCGCCACGATCTGGACCGGCGCCGCGCCACCGAGGAACCGGGCGACCTCGTCGATGGGCCGGACCGTGGCCGACAGCCCGATCCGCTGGGCGGGGCGGGGCAGCAGCGCGTCGAGCCGTTCGAGGGAGAGCGCGAGGTGCGCGCCGCGCTTCGTCGCGGCGACGGCGTGGACCTCGTCCACGATCACGGTCTCGACGCCGCGAAGCGCTTCTCGCGCTGCGGATGTGAGGATGAGAAACAGAGATTCGGGTGTGGTGATCAGAATGTCGGAAGGAGCACGCGCGAAGGCGCGGCGCTCCTGCGCAGGGGTATCTCCCGTCCGCATCCCGACGCTGATGTCCGGGGGAGGGACGCCGATCCGGTGTGCCGCGTGCCGGATGCCGGTGAGCGGCGTACGCAGGTTCCGCTCGACGTCGACCGCCAGCGCTTTGAGCGGGCTGACGTAGAGCACCCGGCAGCTGTTCGTCGCGCCGCCCTTCGCGGATTCTTTCGCCGGCTCGACCGAGAGGCGGTCGAGCGCCCAGAGAAAGGCGGCCAGCGTCTTGCCGGAGCCGGTGGGAGCGACCACGAGGGCGTGGTGCCCGGCGCTGATCGCCTCCCACGCGCCGACCTGAGCGGCCGTCGGTTCGGCGAAGGCCGCCTCAAACCAGGCCCGGGTCGCCGGCCCGAATCGGCCCAGCACGACGTCCGGCTCGTCGGTCGCTGCCTTCCGCATGTCCACCATCCTGCCTCGCCCCTGTGACAGTTCCCGTTTCTCATCGCCCTTGCATCGTCCGTTACACACCGGGTAGGTTCGGTGACACTGTGCAATGACCGGCATTGGTGATCAACTAGGGGAGCGGAGGACTCGGCATGGTGTTACGCGGAGTTCGGCACGAGTCGGAGGTGCTGCTGCGCCAGGTCGATGGTCGGCTGGTGACGCTACGGGCGCATCGCGGCGTCGGCGACCTGAGGCAGGCCGAGCGGGTGGCCGAGCGTCTGCGGTCGCTCGTCGCCGAGACCACGCGTGCCAGCGCGGTCGATCGGGCGCGGGTACGGGCAGCGGTGCACTACTTCGTGGGTCTGCGCAATACCCCCGAACGGCGGCATCACCGGACCCTGGCCGAGGAGCTCCGCATCGTTGACGCCATGGTGCTAGCACTCTCAGCGTGACGGAAGATCTTCCCCCTTATCGGGGGGAGGATCCTCCGAGTAAGCGGTCAGCCAGCGGCGGGCGCGACGAGATCGGCGTATGCGGGGTGGCGCTTGATGTAGCTGGCGATGAACGGACACAATGGCACCACCGCCTCGCCGCGGGCCCGGATATCGTCCAAGGTCCCCTTCGCGAGAACGCCACCGACGCCCTGACCCTCGTACTCCGGCTCGATCTCGGTGTGGATGAGGACGACCTGGCCCGGCCGCGTTTGGTATAGCACGAAGCCGACGACCTTCCCATCCCGCCTTACCTCGTACCGATTTCGGTCGTCGTTGCGTAGGACTGTCATCCCATCGGGTTCGGCCATACATGCATCCTTGCACCGGCCGGCGGTGCTGGCTCAGCTGACCGAGGCGGTCGCCAGGCGGACGCCGAAGCCGACGAAGAGCGCGCCCACGCCCGCGGTCAGGCCACTCGCCAGGCGCCGGCGCCGGCGGAACTGGCCGGCCAGGTAGGTTCCACCGAAGATCAGCGTGCTGAGGTAGATGACGCTGCACACCTGCATGATCAATGCGAGCAGTAGAAAGGAGAGCGCCGGGTAGGCGTAGGTCGGGTCGAGGAACTGGATGAAGAAGGAGATCATGAAGAGGATCGCCTTCGGGTTGAGCAGAGAGATCACCAGCGCCCGCCGGAACGGAACGCCAACACCGGCCGGCGGCGCGGGCCGGTGGGCCGCCGGCTCAGGGTCGGGTCGGCGGCGCCAGCGGCGTACCGCACCGACGGACATGGTGAGGCCGACGTAGGCCAGATACGCCGCACCGGCGTACTTGATCACCACGAAGAGGGGCGGGTAAGCCTTCAGGAGGGAGGCGACGCCCAGGGCCGCGGCGATCATCAACGCCCAGTCGCCGAGGAACACACCGGCAGCGGCGCGGTAACCCGCGCGCACGCCGTGTCTTGCCGCGGTGGAGAGCACATAGAGCGAGTTCGGGCCGGGCAGCAGCACGATGGCGATCGTGCCGAGCACATAGGTCCACAGATCCGCGACGCCGAGCATGGTGTCATCCTCAGCCGACGGGTGCCGGGCGACGAAGCATTTCTCGCAGTCTGAACTGTGCGTTGGGCCACTCCGCGTCGGTCATCGAGTAGGTCACGCTGTCGCGCCAGGTGCCGTCGGGACGCAGCTTGTGCCGGCGCAGCACCCCCTCCCGCAGCGCGCCGAGGCGTTCGATGGCCCGTTGCGAGCGGACATTCAGCAGATCGGTGTGCCACTCCACGCGTACGGCACCGAGGTCCTCGAATGCCCGCCGCAGGAGGAGCAGTTTGGCCTCGGTGTTGATGCCGGTGCGCCACCATGCTCGGCCGATTGCGGTCCAGCCGATCGCGATGGCCCGGTTAACCTCGTCTACCGCGTAGTGCGATGTCGTGCCGACGACCTCACCGGTCGCCGCAGACCGCTGGACGAACGGGATCCGGACGCCCTGCTCGTACTGACGCAAAGCCTCGGCGACCTGACCCGCCATCTCGTCAACGGACGTCGGTGTGCGTCGGGTTAGCCAGCGGTACACCTCGTCGTCGGCGATGGCGGCGAAGAGGCCCTCCACATGGGACATATCCAGAGGCTCGAGGATGACGTGATCGCCGTGCATCGGCGGCGCTGTGAGCCACGGGCTGCGCGCTGGGTGCAGATAGTCGGGTACCGGCACCGCGACCCCGGCGTCGGGCTCGGGTAGTCCGGGCATGAGCCGCAGTGGCACCACGCCGGCCCAGTGGTCGAGGGCATAGTCCTCGGGTTCGTCTACGACTCCGCCGACCCGGGCCTTCACCGACACCTCGGTGAGCGGCAACGCCAGTACGGCGGTCTCCGCCAATTCGCGTCGGGTGGGTGGACGGGAGTCGGCGGAGCGGCCCCGCGCGACCTTCTCAACCAGCGCGGTGAGCACGCGCAGCTTCTCGGACTCCCGTGTGACGAGGTGCGCCCGGCCGTGCGCGACGGCGGATCGGTAGTTGGCGCTGTGGTGAAACTGTGACCGGCCGAGGACGAGACCGTCGAGGTGGGTGACGGTCACACAGACGTGCAGGCCCTCGCCGGAGCGGGCGGCGAGCAACGGCCGGGACCCGGTCGATCCATGGACGTAGAGGATGTCGCCGATGCGTACCTGCAGGGTCGGCAGGACCCGGGGTTCACCATCGTGGACGAAGCCGAGATGACAGTGGTACGCCTCGTCGAAGATCGCGTTGGCCGTCGCTCTCTCATAGGAGACGCGCCCGCGGTCGCGAAATGCGGTGGTCCGCTCGGTCTTCGGGTAGGCCAGCGAGTCGGTCATGGCGCGGTGTCCTTAGTTCTAGTACAATCTGCAGACTGTGCCAGTACGTTATCAGATCGCCGGCCGAGGCGCCGCGGAGATTGTCACCAGCGTGGAGACCGGGGTACTGGCGGGTGCGCTCGCGCCCGGTGCGACGCTGCCCCCGGTCCGGTCGCTCGCGAGTCACCTTGGGGTGGCGCCGGCCACCGTCGCGGCCGCGTACAAGAGCCTTCGGCAGCGCGGCCTGGTCGAGACCGCCGGGCGTAACGGCACCCGCGTACGACCCCGCCCGCCGCTGGCCACCCGGGCCGCGCGCCGGCCCACCGCCCCACCGGGAACGGTCGACCTATCAGCGGGCGAGCCCGACCGCCTTCTCCTCCCGCAGCTCGGTCCGCGCCTACTCCGGTTGGCGGCGACTGCCTCTGAGCCGATCGGTTACGCGCATTCGGGGCCGTGGCCGGAGCTGATCGCGCTGGGCCGGGAACGGCTCGCGGCCGACGTTGTGCCCGTCCGCGACGCAGCCGTGACGGTGACCTCGGGTGCGCTCGACGCGATCGAACGGCTGCTCGCCGCACACTTGCGGCCGGGCGATCTGGTGGGTGTGGAGGATCCCGGCTGGGCCAACCTGATCGACCTCGTGGCCGCACTCGGGCTCAAGACGGTGCCCGTGCCGGTGGATGACGATGGGCCCACTGTGGACGGTCTACGCCAGGCGATCGCCGCGGGCGTGGCGGCCGTCGTGGTCACGAGTCGGGCACAGAACCCGACCGGCGGGGCGGTCTCCCCGACCCGCGCCTCGGCGCTGCGCAAGATGCTCGCGGCGGCGCCGACCGTGCTCGTCGTCGAGGACGACCATGCGGCAGAGCTCGCCGAGGTGCCGCTGGCGCCGTTGGCCGGTGCGGGTGGCGCGTGGGCGTTTGTACGATCGGTGTCCAAGCCGTTCGGGCCGGACCTTCGGGTGGCGATCGTCGCCGGCGACGAGGCCAGCGTCGCTCGGGTCGAGGGGCGGATGCGACTCGGCGCGGGCTGGGTTTCGAGCCTGCTGCAACGGCTTGTGGTGCAGATGTGGCAGGACGACGCGGTCGCCGCCGGCGTTGCGCGGGCGAGGACTGAGTACGTTCGGCGACGCGAGGCGCTCTTGGCTGCGCTTGCGGAGCGCGGGGTGCCCGCGCGTGGGCGTACGGGCATCAACGTCTGGGTGCCGGTGCCCGATGAGTCCGCGGCGCTGGCCACGCTGCGCGACCGGGGATGGGCGGTCGCGCCCGGGTCGCTCTACCGCCTCGCCTCATCGCCCGGTATCCGCATCACGATCAGCCCGCTGGGCATGTCCGATGTGGACCGCCTAGCGGACGCCGTCGCCGAGTCGGTCGCCGGTGAGTTGGCTGCGTCGACCCGGATGTCGCGGTGACGTCCCCGGTTCGATGGCCTGCGTCCAAGGGTTGGTAACTGTGAACGTCGCCAGCGGCCGGACCGCTAGGGTGGCTTTCGCCGGAAGGTTCGCAAGGCTCGAGGAGAGTGGCGATGCGGACAGCGGATCCGTTTCGTTCGGGGTCACGCATTGACCTGTGGCGCGACCATTATGCCGGCCGCGCTGCGGGCATGGTCGCGTCCGAGGTGCGGGCCCTGTTCGCGGTGGCGAGCCGGCCGGAGATCGTCTCGCTCGCGGGCGGGATGCCCAACGTTTCCGCGTTGCCGTTGGAGTCCATCGGCACGCTGATGGCGCGTCTCGTCGCTGAGCAGGGGGCACGCGCACTTCAGTACGGGTCGGCGCAGGGTGACCCTGCGCTGCGTGAACCATCTGCGAGGTGATGGCCCTGGATGGGATTCATGGTCATCCCGACGATGTGGTCGTCACGGTGGGTTCGCAGCAGGGCCTCGATCTGATCGCGCGGATCTTCCTCGATCCCGGTGATGTGGTGGTGACCGAGGGGCCGACCTATGTGACCGCCATCGGCACGTTCTCCGCCTACCAGGCGAAGATCGTGCACGTCCCGATGGACGCCGACGGACTGATCCCGCAGGACCTGGTGGAGACCCTGGCGCGCCTACAGGCGGAAGGACGCAAGGTCAAGCTCCTCTACACGGTGCCGACCTTCCAGAACCCGACCGGAGTGACGCTGAACCCGGTGCGCCGGGCGGACGTGATCGAGATCTGCCGCCGGGCGGGGGTGCTGGTGGTGGAGGACCGTACTGTTTCCCGCCACCAGAGCAGATCCGCGACGGCGTGGCACGGTTGGCCGGCGTCATCGAGGCGGAGATGCAACTAAGGGATACTTTCGGCCCGGGCGACATCGGCCCTGGGGACGAGGCGAGCGGCGGTGGGTGACCTGAATCGGGTGCTGGTGCTGGCCGGAGGGTTGTCACCAGAACGCGACGTGTCGTTGCACTCGGGACATCAGGTTGCAGATGCGTTGCGTGATGTCGGGGTGGAGGTCGAGGTCCGTGACGTGGACGGTGGCCTGCTGTCGTGCCTGACCGCAGACATGCCGGACGTGGTCTTCCCAGTCCTGCACGGGGTGTCCGGTGAGGACGGCACACTGCAGGAGGTTCTGCAGATGGCCCGCGTTCCCTACGTCGGCCCGCCGCCACAGGCGGCCCGGCTGGCGTTTGACAAACCCATTGCCAAGACGCTGCTGGACCGGGCCGGGCTGCGCACCCCCGGCTCGGTGACGCTGCCCCGGCAGGCCTTTCACGATCTGGGCGCGGCCGCGCTGGCCACCAGGCTCGTTGCCCGAGTGGGACTGCCCTTGTGCGTCAAGCCGCGCTCGGGCGGATCTGCCTTCGGCGTCACCTGTGTGCGGGACGCGGCTGAGCTCTCCGCCGCACTGATGGCCTGCTTCGGCTACCACGACGACGCACTGGTTGAACGATGGATCGACGGCGTCGAGATCGCGGTCGGCGTGGTCGAGCTAGATGGCGGGCCGGTGGCGCTGCCCGCGGTCGAGATCGTCCCTGACAGTGGCTTTTACGATTACACGGCCCGCTACACGGCCGGGGCGACGGAGTTCTTCTGCCCGGCCCGACTCAGTGCCGAGGCAGCCGCCGAAGCCGCCGCTGCTGCGATCACGGCGCACCGGGTGTTGGGTCTGCGCGACCTCTCCCGCACCGACATCATCGTGGACACGCACGGCAGCAGCCATGTGCTCGAGACCAACGTCGCCCCCGGCATGACCGAGACCTCCACCTTCCCGCTCGCCCTGCGTGCCGCCGGCCACGACTTCGGACTCGTGTGTCGGGACCTTGCGACCACGGCAGCTACACGGGGTCGGATTTGATGCCGGCTGGTTTGGATCTTGTAGAGTTATCGCGCTATAGCAACAACAGGTCTACAAGATCTAGTTATTGCTGGTGCAGTCTTGGCCGAGCCTGACTACTGTGACGTGGCACGTCGGCGTTAGGTGCGGGGCGGGAGTTTGACCACGCTGACGAAGAAGTCATCGATCTGGCGGACCACCGAGATGAACCGATCGAAGTCGACCGGCTTCGTGACGTAGGCGTTGGCGTGCAACTGGTAGCTACAAAGGATGTCCTCATCCGCCTGCGATGTGGTCAGCACGACGACCGGGATGTGGTGCAGGTCCTCGTCCTTCTTGATCTCGGCGAGCACCTCGCGACCGTCTCGGCGGGGCAGATTGAGGTCCAGCAGGACGAGATCCGGTCGAACCGCGTCGGCGTACCGGCCCTCGCGGCGCAGGTAGGCCAGGGCTTCGACGCCGTCCGAGACGACGTTGAGGCGGTTGCGGACCTTGTGTTCCTCGAAGGCCTCTCTGGTCATGAGGATGTCTCCCGGATCGTCCTCGACGAGCAGCACCTCAATGGGCACGATGGGCTTGGTGGTGTCGTTCAAGCGACGGGCTCCTTCGTACGGTCGGTCTGCTCGGACTGCTCAGGCGGCTCGGACTGCTCAGGCGGCAAGGGCGGCAAGTCTGCCAGTGGCGCGGACTCACCTGGCGTCGCCTCGGTCGGCCCGGCCGGGTCAGCCAGCGTCACCGGCTCAGCGATCTCCGGGAGGGTAAACCGTATCGCCGCCCCGTCCTGGACGTTGGTGTCGATCCAGATACTGCCGCCGTGGTACTCCACGATCTTCTTGGCGACAGCGAGGCCGATGCCGGTGCCGGGGTATGCATCGCGTGGGTGGAGCCGCTGGAAGATCACGAAGACCTTCTCGGCGAACTCGCGCTCGATGCCGATGCCGTTGTCGACACAGCTGATCTCCCACACGTCGTCCGTCCGCCGGCCGGAGATGTGTACCCGGGCCGGCGAATCCGGACGGCGGAACTTCAGCGCGTTGCCGATGAGGTTGGTGAACAGCGTGGTCAGCAGAGTCTCCTCGCCGCGCACAGTCGGCAGGTTCGACCAGGTGACCTCCGCGGTGGCCCGGTCGAGGTCTCTGTCGAGCTGGCCAACGGCATCGGCGACGAGCCGGTCAAGGTCGACATCGACGAACCCGGTGGTGGCTCGGCCGATCCGGGAGAACGTGAGTAGATCGTTGATGAGTCGCTGCATGCGCTGGGCCCCGCTGACCGCGAACGCGATGTACTGGTCGGCCCTTTCGTCCAGCTGACCCTGGTAGCGCCGCTGCAGCAGTTGGCAGAAGCTGGCGACCTTGCGCAACGGCTCCTGGAGGTCGTGTGAGGCCACATAGGCGAACTGCTCCAGGTCCCGGTTCGACCGCATCAGCTCTGCGGCCTGCTGCTCCAGCAGGACGTTGGCCTCCTCGATCTGCCGGCGGGCCGTCTCGACCTCGGCCAGGTCGGACGCGATCTGCTGCCGCATGGAGTCGACGTCGCGGGCCAGCCGCTCCAGCTCCGGCGGACCGTTGGTGCTAATCGCGTGGTCGTAGTTGCCCCGGGCCACCGAGCGAACCTGCGCGGCCAGGTCGGTCACCGGACTGATCACGGTCCGCTGCAGCGCCATGAGGAGACCGACGCCGCTCGCGAGCACCAGTATCGCCGCCACGACGAGGACGAAGAGCAGCGTGGTGCTGGTGTCCTTGACCGACGTCGCGGCGTCGTCGCTCACCGTCTGCATGGCATCCTGCATCGTCTGCACCGCGCGAAGGATGTCGTCGAACTGCCGGTTGGTCGCATCGTTGAAGATCGCCCGGCCGGCCTCCAGACCTTGGTCGCGCACCGCCGCGATGGCTGGATCCGCCACCTCAGCCCGCCACTGCGTGGCCAGCGTGGTCACTCGGCCGAGGTGTTCCTTGATCAGCGGCGTGGCACTGTCGTTAGCCAGGATCCGCTCCCGCCCGGCCGTCTCGCCGGCAACGGCGTCGGCATAGTTCTTCAGGTCGGAGTCCGAGCCGGTGAGCACGAAGCCGCGTACGCCAGCCTGCTGGGCAACCAGCGCCGAACGCAGCTCATGTGATGCATCGCGCATGGGCCCGATCGCGTCGAGCAAGTGATCCGACTGGTCACGGTTCGCGATCGCCGTCGTCGTCGCGCCGGCGGCGAGAAACGTGAGCACGCTCGCCACGAGCAGGCACAGGGCGGTCACCCGCCGGCGTAGCGTCCACTCTGGCCTGGCCCGCAGCGGCCGGGGCGGCCAGGGAGCGCGCGGGCTCATCGCCCACCGCGCGCTCGGCTCAGAATGAGCATCGCCACGTCGTCGGCGAGCGGGCCGTCGTTGGCCTCCTCAGCGCGGGCGACCAGCCAGGCGGCCAGGTCCCCTCGTGCGACGGCCCGCCCCTGCCGGCTCGTGATCAGGGCACGCAGGCCGGTGACGTCGAGGCGCCGGTCGCCGTTGCCGGTTCGTCCTTCGATGAGGCCGTCGGTGTACATCAGCAGCGACCAGTCCGGGCCGGCGAGCTGGACATGGCTCGCCGGTCGTTCCGCGTGCTCGAATACGCCGAGCACGGCGCCGTGGGTGGCCGGCACGACGCTGGCGTCACCCCCGGCGAGCAGCAGCGGCGGCGGGTGCCCCGCAAGGCGTACCGCGGCCTCGCCGCTGGCCAGATCCACCGTGACCGTGGCCAGGGTGGCGAAGACCTCCTGGCTCTCGCGTTCGCTGATGAGGACCTGCTCGATGGCTGGCAGAACCGCGTCGTCGTGGACGCCGGCGAGGGTGAGTGCGCGCCAGGCGACCCGAAGTTCAACGCCGAGGGCGGCCTCGTCGACGCCGTGTCCGCACACGTCGCCAACCATCATGGCGAGCCGGTCGTCCGCGGTCTGGACGACGTCGAAGAAGTCGCCGCCGAGCTGGGCACGCCGACCGGGCTGGTAGAAGGTGTCGACCCGTACGTCGGAGGTGCGCAACAGCGGCTTCGGCAGTAGCCCGCGTTCGAGGCGCGCGGATTCCTGCTGCTGCAGCTCGACCTCGTACAGGCGCCGGGCGTTCTCGTCCGCCCGCTTGCGCTCAACCGCGTACCGCACCGATCGCGCCAGCAGGACGCCGTCGACCTGGCCCTTGATGAGGTAGTCCTGCGCCCCCTCGGCCACCGCCGCCACCCCGAGATGGTCGTCGCCGAGGCCGGTGAGTACGCAGACCGCCGCGCCGCGGGCCACCTCGAGCAGGCGGCGCATGCCGTCGAGACCTTGAGCATCGGGTAGGCCGAGGTCGAGAAGGACGCAGTCGACGCCGCCGACCTTCGCGCGGGCGTCGCCCAGTGTGGTCGCAACGGTGAGGTCCACCGCCGCATTGGCCTCGTCGAGCAGCTCGCGCACCAGAAACGCGTCGGCGTCGTCGTCCTCGACGAGCAGGACTCGCAGCCGCCCGCTCGGCACAGGTACGGGCACGGATGAACGGCCCGGCCCGTCGGGGGGACCAGGCTGAGTCGGCACCACGGACGTCTGGATCATCTCAGCCAACCTAACCGGGGTGTTGCGCTTCTGATCTCGGCTCTCCCGTCGCTCGCCGCCCGATGTTCTCCCAGACGACGCCAAGACACAACCCGGAACGAGGCGGCCTGAGCGCAACAGCCCTTCGAATGTCGTAATGGGGATTTTTGCCCTTATACGACATTTTCTGTTTACGCACAGTAGCCTCAGCATCACCTCTCGTGTTCATCCGTTGTTCACCGCGCGGTGATGGCAGGAGGAGGCGCCCGTTGTCGCTCCAAACGTAGGCGCCTCGCGCCCCTTCGCCCGGTGGCCGTTGGCCACGGCTAGCTGAAATTCCTTCTCCTGCACCGACACGTGCGCCGGTGGAGTTACCGCCGTACGCGCGCATCTTCGCGACGTCCCGCTCGGTTGCGGGCCGTCCTTCCGGTCTTCGACAACGGGGGGTTCCATGACCGACACGCGGCACCAGCAGGCGTTCGACTCGTTTGGAGGTGGCGCGGTGGATGCAGCCACCTGTCTCGATCTCCTCGTTGGCGGCAACGCGCCCGAGCCGGCCGTGGTCGTGCACGATCCGGCGCCCGGTGTACCCGTCCGCCTCACCGTGATCGTGCCGACCCGCAATGAGGCGGAGAACGTATCGACGCTGCTGGCCCGGCTCGGCCCCGCGGTCGAGACGCTGTCGGCCGAGATCCTGGTGGTCGACGACAGTGATGATGAGACAGCCGAGGTGCTTGCCCGGCACGCGCCGGAGTGTCCGGTCCCGGTCCTGCTGCTACGCCGACCCGCCGGCGCGGGTAGGGACGGGCTGAGCGGCGCCGTGGTCGCCGGCGCCCGGCAGGCCCGGGGGGACTGGGTGCTGGTCATGGATGGCGACCTGCAACACCCGCCGGAGGCGGCGGCCACGGTCGCCCGCATCGCCATGTGCCACGAGGTGGACATCGTCGTGGGCACCAGGTACGCCGGTGCGGGGTCGGTTGAGGGGTTGAGCGGTCCCGCCCGGCAGGTCACGTCGTCCTCCGCGACCCGGCTGGCCAAGGCACTCTTTCCCCACCGGCTCGCCACGGTGAGCGACCCGATGAGTGGGCTGTTCGCGTTCCGGCGGGCCGCCGTCGATCTGGACCTGCTGAACCCGTTGGGTTTCAAGATTCTGTTGGAAATGCTGGTACGCCATCGGTCCGCCCGGGTCGCGGAGGTGGCGTACGAGATGGCCCCACGCCACGCTGGCCGATCCAAGGCGTCCCTGCGCGTGGGGCTGACCTACCTTCGTCATCTGGCACGGCTTCGCCGTCAGCGGCTGGTGGGCCAATTGCGCGAGCATCCGGCCACCCCGCGCGAACGGCTCCGAGAGATCGGCCGGATGATCGCCTTCGGGGTGGTGGGGCTCTCCGGCATCGCCGTCAACACGGCTGTTCTCTGGACCTGCTATGAGGTTCTTGGCTGGCACCACCTGCTAGGCGCCGCGCTGGCCACACAGGCGTCGACCGCCTGGAACTTCGCGCTGGTCGATCGTCTGGTCTATCGACGCAACCGCGCGGGTACCTTGGTTGGCCGTGCCGCACGGTTCTTCGCGCTGAACAACCTGCTGCTCGTGCTCCGGCTACCGGTACTGCAGGCACTGGTGTGGTCTGGCGTCGGGGTCCTGGTGTCCAACGCCGCCACTCTCGTGGCCCTGTTCCTGGTCCGGTTCTTCGTCAGCGACCGCGTTATCTTCAGCCCCGACCGGCCGGATGGGCGCGATCCGGTTCGGATGCTCGTCGACGTCGACGCCAAGCAAGCCGCACCCGCTCAGTCGCGCAAGCGCCACCAGTACCTCGACTTCCGCTACGACGTCGCCGGTGTGGTGACCATCGGATCGCAGATCATGCTGCCCGAACTCGAGTTCTTCCGGGCGCAGTGGGTCGCCGACTCCGAGGTCGACATGGCGGTGCGCGTCGGCGACGTCGGTCGTCGCGGTCCGCGCCGGCGAGCGGCGATGACCGAGTACACAAACGTGTCGACCCTGCGCTACGAAGAGCACCTCGGTCGGCTCGGCGCCAACTTTCGCGTCGAACTCGGCCAACCGATCAACATTGAGGTGGGTCCGCTGCTGGCGCGGTCGCCGCACGTCGTCTACACCAACATCATTGAGGCGCTGCTGCGCTTCGTGATGGTCTCCCGTGGCCGGATGCTGCTCCACTCCGCCTGCGTGAACCTCGACGGCGTCGGCGTCATGCTGTCGGCCCTTACCGACACCGGTAAGACCGCTACCGTGCTCCGACTCCTGCGCGACCATGGCGGCCTGTTCCTCTCCGACGACATGACGGTCGTCGACGCCACCGGCACCGCAGTGTGTTACCCGAAGCCGCTCACCATCAGCGCGCACACCCTGCGAGCGGTGCAGGCCAACGACCTGACCCCGGCCGAGTGGCGGCGGCTGCGGTTCCAGAGCCGGCTGCACTCCAAGGGTGGACGCTCACTCGCCCTCACGCTCAGCCGATTCAACCTGCCGATTATGGGCATCAATGCGATCACACAGAAGCTCATCCCACCGCCGAAGTACAGCGTCGACCGGCTCGTGCCGTGCCGCATCGGCAGCGCGACCGCCGTCCAGGAGATGTTCATCATCGAGCACGGCACGCCGGGGATCAGGGAGCTTGACCAGGCCAGCACATTGACACGGATGATCCAGAACACCGACGACGCGTACGGCTTTCCTCCCTTCCGCTACCTGGCCTCCGCCATCACCATCGACGGCGAGGGCTATCCACAGCTGCGACAGCGTGAGCGGGAGATCCTGGCCTCGTTCCTGACCCACGTGCGCACCCGGATCATCTCGTCGGACTGTTATGGGTGGGCCGACGAGATACCGCGCCTCATCGGCACCGGGAATGCCGCGTTGGGCATTGGCGAGGGCGCGCTGCACACCGGTGTCTGTGTGGACATGCCGGTGTGGCCCAGGTGGAACGGACGGCTGGCCTCCTCCGGGGAGGCCGCATGACTGCGACCCAGCCTCGACCGGCGGCGCTCGCCCAGGATCGAGAGGCGGAGACCCTCGCACCCGAACGCGGCGCGTTGCCGTCGACCGCCCGAGCGCGCTCGCGGCAAGTTGTCGCCGCGCTCGTCGGCATCGGCGCGGTCGCACTGTTGGCGAGGGCGTGGCGCCTGGACAATTTGGGCTTCAACAGCGACGAGGCCGTGTACGCCGGACAGGCCGCGTCGCTGGCCGGCAATCCCGGCTACGTCGACATGTTCCCGGCCTTCCGCGCCCACCCGTTGCTCTTTCAGACAGTCCTATCACCGTTCTATCGGGTGGGCGACGTCGATGTCGTGGGACGTGTCGTGGTGGCCGTCTTCGGCGTGGCCACGGTGTTCGCCGTGTATCTGCTGGGCACTCGCCTCTATGGGCGACGGGTTGGTCTGCTCGCGGCGCTCCTGTTGGCGGTCATGCCATACCACGTGGTGGTCACGCGCCAGGTCCTGCTGGACGGCCCGATGGTGCTCTTCGCCACGCTCACGCTCTACTGCATGGTCCGGTTCGTGGAGAGCCAGCGGACGGCCTGGTTCGTCGCCGCCGGCGGCATGCTCGGCGTCTCCATGCTGACCAAGGAATCGTGTGTCGTGCTGGCCGGCGCGGTGTACGCCTTCATCGCGCTCACCCGCAAGGTACGCCGGCCCGTGCGCCTGTCAATCTTGGCAATCGCCGTCACCGCCGCCGTCGTCGTGGCCCATCCAATATCGCTGGCGCTCGCCGGGCACACCAGTACCGGTCGGAGCTACCTCGTGTGGCAGCTGTTCCGGCGGCCGAATCACGGCATGAGCTTCTACCTGGATACCGTGCCGGTCGCGATCGGACTGCTCGTCGTGGCGTTGGCGCTCGGTGGGCTGTGGTGGCTACGGCGGGAACGCTCGTGGCGGGAGACGCTGTTGTTGTGCTGGATCCTGGCGCCGGTCCTGTTCTTCCATCTGTGGCCGGTCAAGGGCTTCCAGTACCTGCTCCCCGTGGTGACGCCGCTGGCGATTCTCGCCGCCCGAGGCCTGCTCGGTCTGCCCTTGCCGCGCCGGCTGTCCGCGCCACGGGTTGCCGCGCGTTCGCGTCTGGTCGCGGTGGCGATCGTGGTGCTGAGCCTCGTCGCCCCGTCGTGGTCGGCGGTAACCAGCCACAACACCACCACGTTCCTCGCCGGCTCCGGCGGCGTGCCGGGCGGCCGGGAGGCCGGCCGTTGGTTGGCAGCGAACACACCTCCCGGCTCGGTCGTGCTCACCCTCGGCCCGTCGATGGCGAACATCATCCAGTACTACGGACATCGCCGCAGCTACGGCCTCTCGGTCAGCCCGAATCCGTTGCACCGCAATCCCACCTACGTCCCCCTGGCCAACCCGGACTGGGTGCTTCGCCACAACGAACTGCAGTACGTGGTATGGGACGCCTTCTCGGCCGCGCGCTCGTCCTTCTTCGCCGAGCGCCTGATGACGTTGGTGCGCCGCTATCACGGCCGGGTCGTGCACACCGAGTACGTGGACGGCGCCGGCGCCGACGGCAACCCGACCCGCATACCTGTGATCGTCATCTATGAGGTGCGCCCATGATTGCCCGTGTCACCAGACTGAGCGGCGTTGCCCTGATCGCCGCGGCACTCGCGGTACCACCGGCGGCTCCGCCAGTGGGTCCGGCAGCGGTTCCACCGGCGGTTCCACCGGCGGTTCCACCGGCGGCTCCACCGGCGGCTCCGGCGACGACCACGCCGATCGAGCACTTCGTGTTTCTCATGCAGGAGAACCACACCTTCGACAACTACTTCGGCACAAGGCCAGGTGTGGACGGTATTCCGGTCGGCACCTGCATGCCGGTGCGGCGCGGCACCGCGAAGCCGTGCGTCGAGCCGTACCACATCGGAAACCAGGGCAGTCTCGATCTGGACCACACCGCAAGTGCGTTCCGGATTCAGCACAACGGTGGGCGCATGGACGGCTTCGTTGAGGGCGTGAGCACCCAGGGCAAGGACGGCCGTATGGCCATGGCCCACTACGACGACCGCGACCTGCCCTACTACTGGAACCTCGCCGATGAGTACGTGCTCTTCGACCGCTACTTCAGCTCGTCGAACTCGGGCAGCATCCGCAATCACATGTACCGGGTCACCGGTGGCCCCGGCGCGACCGGGAGGGCCGAAACCATTCCGCCCAACGGGTGGGGCAACATCCCGACCATCTTCGACCGGCTTGAGGCCGCCGGCATCAGTTGGAAGTTCTATGTGGAGAACTATGACCCGACCATCACCTTCCGCACCAGGCTGTCCGCGCCCGACGTCGACCGGGGTGCGCAGGTCATCTGGGTCCCGCTGCTCGGGTACCCCCGCTACCTGGACAACCCCAACCTTTTCGCCAAGATTGTCGACCTGGACGAGTACTACGACGACGCGGCCCGCGGCGACCTTCCCGCCGTGTCCTTCATTGCTCCGTCCGGCGACAGCGAACACCCACCGGGCAGCATCCAGGCCGGGCAGAACCTGGTCCGCTCATTGCTGAACCAGCTGATGCGCTCGCCGCTGTGGAACTCATCGGCGTTCCACTGGTCCTACGACGACTGGGGCGGGTGGTACGACCACGTCGCGCCGCCACAGGTAGACCAGTACGGATACGGCTTCCGGGTGCCCGCCCTGCTAGTCAGCGCGTACGCCAAACGTGGCCATGTGGACTCGACCACGCTCGACTTCACGTCGGCGTTGAAGTTCATCGAGGTGAATTGGCGACTGGCGCCGCTGGCCGACCGCGACCGCAAGGCCAACACGTTCCTGGACGCGTTCGACTTCTCCAGTCCGCCCCGGCAGGCAGTGCTCATTGGCGGGGAACGCAACCCTCCTCCCGAGATACGAACCAGGTCGGCCGCCGTGTATGGCTCGTATGCAGCCGTGGCCGTACTCGTCGCGCTGTTGGTCGTGTTCGCTGCCAAGGATCCGTGGCGCCGCCGCCCGCGGGTGCTCGCGACCGACCCGGAGGGAGGTGGCACGTGATCGTGCGTCGGTGCCTCGCCGCCGGCCTGCTGTCGGGCCTGTTGTTGGCCCTGGCCGCGGCTGCAGCGCCAGCCGCAGCTGCCGCGCCAGCCATGGCTGCCGCGCCCGGTGTGGCATCGGCGGGAACACCCGCACAGGCGTCGAGCGCAGGCGTGCTCAACCTACAGACGGTGCCACCGCTCAAGGGCGTGGTGGTCAAGGTGGACGGGACGACCGCCCGTTCGGACGCGAATGGGCGAATCTCCGTCCCGGTAAGGGACTTCGTTGGTTTGGACAGGCGTCTCACGGTGGTACCGACCCGAATCGCGCCCGACCGTATGGTTGTGTTCGACCGCTTCCGCGGCCAGCTCTCCCGCGGCGCAAGGGGGCAGGTCGTCGAGCTGGGGGTTCGAACGAGTCGCCGTGTGTCGTGGCAGTTCATGGACCGCTTCGGCGATGAGGTACCAGTCAGTCGGGTGGCGTCGATGCGGCTGCGTAGCAACACCGGCGAGATCTTCGATCTCACCGGCCAGCGGGTGTCCGAGCCGCTCTGGGTGCCCGAGAGCCGAACTCAACAGGGTCCCAACGGCCTCGTCTCCAAGCAGCTCTACTACGTCGTAGACGCCGCGGTCATCGATGGAACCTCGGTGGTGAACCGCGCGCAACAGAGGTTCGTGCCGTGGGAGCAACAGAGCTGGGTGATTCAGGTCCTGTTCTTCCGTGTCTCCTTCGCCGGCAGCGACATGTTGTTCGGCAACCAGTCCGGCTCCGGCATCGAGCTGACCGGTTCGAACGGCGTCGTCACGCGAATGCCGTTTGGGCCGCGCGGCGCGGTGACCGTCCCGGACCTGCCGCGGGGCACTTACGACGTCAAGATCTACGGCGGCGGCATCTCGTTCGCCCGCCCGGTCAGCATCAGCAAGGACCAACAGGTGACCCTCAATGTGATCACCTGGATCGATCTCCTTCTCGTCGCCTTGGCCGTGCTGTCGGCCGCTGTTGGGCTCATCGTGCTGGGGCGCCCGCAGGTTCGGACGACTGTTAGCCGGGTGGCCGTTCGCGCGGCCCGCGATGGCCATTCGCGCTGGCGGCGGCTGCCGACGAGCCGGCGTGCGACGGTCATCGTCGTGCTGATCACGCTGACGCTAGCCGGCCTGCTGCCCGCCAAGTCAGCCAACGCCCACCCGCCGGACCTGATGTGGTGCTCGGCACCCACGGATCCGGTGCCGGTGCTCGCGTACTACTACATCTGGTTCACGCCCACATCTTGGAACCGGGGGAAGATCGACTATCCGCTCCTGGGGCGCTACTCTAGCGACGACATCGAGATCATGCGACGCCATGTACGGATGGCCAAGGCGGCGGGTATCGATGGATTCCTGGTGTCCTGGAAGCACACGCCGCAACTGGATGAACGACTCGCGAAGCTCGTGGACGTGGCACGGACCGAGGATTTCCATCTGGGCATCGTGTACCAGGGGCTTGACTTCGAACGACAGCCGCTGCCACTGGGAACCGTCGAGACCGATTTCACGCTCTTCGCCGACCAGTACGCCAGCGACCCGGTCTTCGACATCTTCGGCAAACCGGTGGTGGTGTGGACGGGCAGCAACCGGCAGACCCGGGCCGAGATTGCGTCCACTGTCGACAGCGTCCGGGGCCAGCTGCTGATACTCGGCAACGCGAAGAGCGTCGCCGAGATCGAGGCAATCGGGCCGGCGATGGATGGTCAGGCCTACTACTGGTCCTCCGTCGATCCCTTCAATCGCACCAGCGAGGCCAAGCTGGCCGCCATGTCCCGCGCCGTGCACCTGCAAGGGGGTCTGTGGATCGCGCCGGCCGCACCGGGTTTCGACGCTCGGCTTGTCGGAGGCGCCAAGGAGGTGGTTCGGCGGGATGGGGACACCATGCGGGCATCCCTGGCCGCGGCGCGCGCATCGGAGCCCGACGCGATCGGCGTGATCAGTTGGAACGAGTTCAGCGAGAACACCCACGTCGAGCCGAGTGAACGAAACGGCGCGACCGATCTCAATGTGCTGGCAACCATTCTCGGCGCGCAGACCCAGATCGCGGTTCCGGCCGACAGTAGCGAGGCGTTTGGTCGCCCCGCCGGTCTCAGCAGCGGGGAAGCGCTCCTGCTGGCATTCGGCGCGATCGGGCTCGTTTCGGCTCTCGCTGCTTGGCGCCGCCGCCGATCGAGCCGCGCCGCCGATCTCCGTGACGTCGGACGAGAACAGGTCTCCGCGGAGACTCCGCCATGAGGGCTCGCTGGATTGGCGCGTTGGTGACGGTCGTGGTCCTTCTGGGCGCCGGGGCGGGTTTGGCTGCGCTTCGCCGGACCGGAGCGCCCACCGGCCTGGAGGTGGTGGTCGCGGCCGTGGGCGACATGGCTTGTTCGGCCAGTTCTGCCCCGGACGGACAGTCGATCGATGGTCCTGCGCTGTGCGTGCACGGTGCCGTCAGCGACGCGGTGATCGCCGCACGGCCGAGCGTCCTACTCGCCTTGGGTGACATGCAGTACGAGGACGGCGCGCCGGGGGCGTGGGACCCGTACGACCGCACGTACGGCCGCCTCCGAGCCATCACCCGGCCGGTGCCCGGAAACCACGAGTACCTGACGCCCGGGGCAACGGGCTACTTCTCGTACTTTGGCGACCTCGCCGGTCCGGCGGAGCGCGGCTACTACGGGTTCGCCATCGGGTCCTGGTATGGGGTGGCCCTGAACTCCGAGTGCTCCGACGTCGGCGGGTGTGGTGACAGCTCGCCGCAGGTCGCCTGGCTGCGGCGCGAACTCGCGGAGCATCCCGCGCGGTGCACCCTCGCCTACTGGCACATCCCACGGTTCAGCTCGGGCCATCACGGAGACCACGACTCCTACGCGACGTTCTGGCGGGTGCTCACCGAGTACGGGGTTGATGTCGTCCTCAATGGACACGACCACAACTACGAGCGCTTCGCGCCGCTAACCGCCGACGGAGTGCGGGACGACAACAACGGCATCCGATCGTTCGTTGTCGGGACCGGCGGTCGCAATCTGCGTCCGGCCCACGCTCCGCGTGAAGGCAGCGAGCGGCTCATCGATGACACCTTCGGCTTCCTAGCTTTGAAACTTCGTGGGGACGGCTACACGTGGAGCTTCGTGTCGATCGATGGCGCCATGCTCGACGGTGGAGAGGACCGATGCCACTGACTATTGCGACCAGCCCCGCACCCCCGTCACAACCGTTAGTCACAGCAAGCAGAGGAGTTGTCAATGTCAGGTCGAGCTAGGGTCCGCGCCGCCGTTGCGCTGATCGGCGGCGTGTTCGGGCTGAGTGTGGTGGCCATGCCGGCGACGCCCGCATTCGCCGCGACCACCTTCAACCCGGTGGCGGACAGTTACGTCGACGCGTCCAGCCCGAGCACCAACTACGGCACCAAACTGTATGTGCGTGCGGACGCGTCGCCGGTGCGGCGGGCGTACCTGCGCTTCGTCGTCTCCGGCGTAGGCTCCGCCGACTCGGCGTTGCTCAAGTTCTACGCGGAGTCATCCAGCAGTGGCGGTATAGAGGTGCGTGGAGTCAGCAACAACGGGTGGGGCGAGACGACAATCAGCTACAACAATGCGCCCGCGGTCGGCGCCGTCGTCGCCGCCACGGGCGGGATCGCCGCCGGCAGCTGGGTCACGGTCGACGTGTCGGATCTCGTCACGGGCAACGGCACGTACTCCATCGCGCTGACGACGCCGGACGATACCGCGGTCAAGCTCACGAGCCGTGAGGGCAGCAACAAGCCACAGATCATAGTGCCCGCCCCGCCGTCGCCATCGCCGTTCCTGGTTAGCAAGGTCGGCTCGTCGTACCGGGCTGTGTCCCAGACGACCGGCCTGACGTACAACGGCACGTTGAAGTTCGTGGTGGAGACCGCCGTGCACGACATGGAGGCATACGGTGGCGGACGGGTGAACTTCACCGCCGGCACGTTCGACTTCGGCGCCGAGTACTTCAAATTCCACGACCTCCGCGACGTCGAGTTCGCCGGGGCGGGGATGAATCTCACGATCATCCAGAACAACAGCAGCGCCGCCGCCGACACCGAGCCGTTCAACTTCACCGGCGCCGACGGGGTCACCGTGCGCGATCTGACCGTCGCGGCCGGCGGGCCGGTCCGAAACACGAGCGACGCACTCGACTTCGACAACGGCAACAACGTGCTTGTCGAGCGGGTCAAGGTGACGGCCTCGCGTGGCCGGGGAATCGTCTTCGATGGCAAGAACGACGCCTGGCACTCGTTGGGCAATACCGTACGCAATTGTGTGATCACCGGGGTTCCGGGCGACGGCATCGAGCTACTCGCCTCCAGCGAGAACACCATCACCGGGTGCACCATCACCAACGTGGCGTTCCACGGCATCCAGATCAACAAGGCCTCGCCCATCGCCGACCAGCCGAACAAGAAGTCCAGTGACAACGTCATCACCGGGAACGTGATCGACCAGGCTGGCCAGGACGGCATCAACGTCGCCAGCGGCGACCGCAACCAGATCACCAACAACATGATCACGAACAGCTCCGATGACACATCAGGCCGGGACGGCATCCGGATCACGTCGAGCAACTCGATCACGTGTAACGACAACGTTGTGTCCGGCAACACCGCCACTGACAACCAGATTCCAAAGACTCAGAAGTACGGGCTCAACATCGCGAGCTCGCTGTGCAACCGGACGGTGGTCGGTTCCGGCAACAACTTCAACGGCAATCTCGTCGCCAACATCCACGATCTCGGCACGGGAACGATCTACCTCTAACGAGGAGCGTCCACTATGGGGCCGCGCCGTCACACGACGGCGCGGCCATCCGGCGTCAGGGCATCCGGGATGTCCACAGAAGGCTCAGTCCGGCTGCGGCGAGAGCGAACAGCAGGCCTGCTCCCACCGACCATGCCCATACCTCGCGCGGTGTGGTGCGGTGCCCGATCGAGGAACCGATGTCCTCATACACGCGGCGCAGCTCATCCTGCGAGGCAGCCTGGTAGAACCGGCCACCGGTCAGCTCGGCCAGTGTACCGAGAGCCTGGCGGTCCACCGGCACAGGTTGCATCATCCCGTAGATTTCGACCTCGCCTTCGTCCGTGCCGAACGCGATGGTGGACACCGGCACGTTGGCCGCCGAGGCGGCTTTGGCGCCGCCGCCGCCACCCCAGCCCCTTCGGTGCGACCGCGCGCAGCAGTTCGACGTTGGAAAACCGCACCGCCACGGCAGCACGACGCCACTGCCGACGGCTGCAAAAACCTGATCACCGCTGGCTCAGCACGACCGTGCCCGCATGCCCGCCCATGTCCCCAGGTTCGCGTGCCGAGAGCTGTTGGTCGCCTGGATCTGCGGTATCCGAGCCGGGGCCGAGCTGCCGGGATGGGCTGATTAGAGCCAGCCCTGTCGCTTGAACGTCCTCGTCGCTCCAACCCAAGGTTGATCCTGCACGATGTACGTAGTGAACCCTCATCCCACGCAGGCCAACTGAGATCAGTCCTCGCTGGATCGAACACGGCGCTGCAAGCGCTCGACGCGTAAGGAGACCACTCATGTCCGCATCACTCACGCGCACCCGCCTCGGCGCCATCGCTCTCGCCGTCGCTGGTATATGCCTCGTTCTCTATCCGGCTGTACGGCCTTGGACCGATGAGTCGACTGTGGATGGTGCCATCGAGGCGATGAGCTCAGGGGCGTGGGTCGCCTCGCACCTATTCGCCATGATTGGCTTTATCCTTACCGCGCTCGGCCTGCTCGCCCTGCACAGCGCGGTAAGACGCGCACGCGTCGAGCGGCTTTCCGTCATTGCGCTGGTGACGTTCTGGATCGGCGCGGGCTTGACTCTGCCCTATTACGGTGCCGAGGACTTTGCCCTGAACGCCATCGCGAAGAAAGCCAAAGAGGGCCAGAGTCTCGACCTGCTCGACCTGGTTGACGCGATCCGATTCCACCCCGCCGCGGCCACGACCTTCGCGATCGGCCTGCTGCTGATGGGCGTTGGTGCGGTACTGGTCGCCATCACGATCTGGCGCTCGGGCGTGCTGCCACGCTATAGCGGCATTCTGTTCGCCCTCGGCTTCGCCCTGTTCATCCCGCAGTTCTACACGCCCGCGGCCGTCCGGATCGGGCACGGAGTGCTGGTCGCCGTGGGGTCGCTGTGGGTAGCGCTTGTACTGTGGCGGGCGAAGGTGACCGACGCCTAGAGCCGGCCGCCGGCGGCGGAGTCGGAGGAGATCCGCTGCGCTAGGTAGATCGGCACGATCGAGGCCACGATGAGCACGGCGGCCACGACGTTGATGACGGGCGCCTGGTTCGGCCGGAACAGGTTGTTGAAGATCCAGATAGGCAGCGTCTGGACGCCCGGGCCGGCGGTGAACGTGGTGACGATGATTTCGTCGAAGGAGAGCGCGAATGCCAGCAGCCCGCCGGCGAAGAGGGCGGAGCGGATGAGCGGGAATGTGACGAACCGGAAGGTCTGGAAGGTGTCGGCACCGAGGTCAGCGCTGGCCTCTTCGAGGTTTCCGCCGAGGCGGCGAAGCCGGGCCAACACGTTGTTGTAGACCACCACGACGCAGAACGTCGCGTGCCCGACGATGACCCAGAAGAGTCCCTTCTCGAACCCCATCGGCCGGATCGCGGTCTGGTAGGCGCTGTCGAGCGCGATCCCCGTCACGATGCCGGGAAGGGCGATCGGCAGCACGATGAGCAGCGAGATCGAATCCCGACCAAAGAACCGGAACCGCGCCACCGCGAACGAGACCATTGTGCCCAGTACGAGCGCGATCGCGGTGGCGCCCAACCCGGCCTTCACGGAGGTCCACAGCGCGTCCCGGGCGCCCTGACTCTCCCAAGCTCGGGCCCACCACTCAGTCGTCCAGCTCGGTGGCGGCCAGGCGAAGGTGCGATCGGCATTGAACGAGTTGAGCAGCACGATGGCCAGCGGGAGGTATATGAAGACGAGGCCTAGCGCCATCGCGCCGCGCAGCAACCAGCGGGCCGCCGGGGAAAGTGTCATCGTTCCTCCCTCACAGCTCGTCGAGTGCGCCGGAACGACGCACCGCCACCAGATAGCCGATCATGATGAACACGGGAATGGTCGCCAGCGCTGCCGCAAAGGGCAGGTTGTTCGCGGCGCCAATGTTCGCGTACACGAGGTTGCCGATGAGTTGCGTCTTACCGCCGACGATCTGCACAGTGATGTAATCGCCCAACGACAGCGAGAACGTGAAGATCGAGCCCGCGATGACCGACGGCACGATCATCGGCAGGACGATCGAGCTGAATGTCCGCCCGCCCCGACCACCGAGGTCGGCCGATGCCTCCATCAGTGAGTTAGGCAGGCGGTCGAGGCCGGCGTAGATGGGCAGGATCATGTAGGGGAGCCAGAGGTACGCCAACACCAGGATGGTTGCCGTCAACCCGTACCCCGGGCCGTTCCCCGCGCCGCCCAAGAGCCAGTCCACCGGGCCGCCGTTGGCGAGCATGACCCTCCAGGAGTAGGCCTTCACCAGATAGCTGGCCCAGAGCGGGGTGAGGATAGCGATCACGAGCCACGCCCGGACCCGTGGCGAGGCCACCTTCGCCATGAAGAAGGCCATCGGAAGAGCGATCAAGGCATCGATGATCGTGACCGCCACGGCAACGGCGACGCTGCGCACCGCCACGTTGCGATAGACGGGCTCGGCGAAGATGGTGCGGAAGTTGTCGAGGGTGGGCTCGCGGACGAGTTGACCGGTGAAGCTGTTCACCGTCCACAGTGATGAGATGAGCAGGACCGCGAGAGAGCCGAGGTACGCCACCACGAGCCACGCCATCGGCGCCGACAGCAGGGCGGTAAGGCGAACCCACCCGTGGCGGTGAAGCCACGACGCCAGCCGGCGGACCGGCCCGCCAGCGGCGGTTGCGCCGCCGACCGGCCGGTCCACAGTGGAGACGGCTGACAAGGCTCAGCCCTTGATCGTGGTCCAGGCCTGGGTCCAGGCCGAGTAGTCCTTGCACTTCACGTCGGTGCGTCCGTCGAGGCATTGCTCGATCGGGGTGGTCCAGTACCAGACCTTGCTGAAGTACGCCTCGTCCTCGGCGTGGAACGTGGTGCAGTGGTTCTTGTCGGCGGTCTTGGCGCAGGCGAGCTTGTTGGACGGTGCCTCACCGAACCACTCGGCCACCCCAGCGTTCGCCTCCGGAGAGATGATGTGGTTCATCCACATGTACGCGCAGTTGGGGTGTTTGGCCTTGTCCGAGATCATCCACGTGTCGGACCATCCGGTCGAGCCCTCCGAGGGCAGGATCGCCTCGACCGGGGCCTTGTCGGCCTTCGCGAGGTTGGTGATGACCTGCCATGTCGTACCGACGACGGTGTCGCCGGACTTGAACGCCTGGATCTCCTTGGTGAAGTCGCTCCAGTACTCACCGATGACCGTGTTCTGCTGCTTAAGCAGGTCGATGGCGGCCTGGAACTGGGTGTCGTCTAGCGCGTACGGGTTCTTGATGTTCAGTTCCGGCTTGTGCGTCATGAGGTACACCGCCGCGTCCGCGATGTAGATGGGCGAGTCGTACGCGGTTACCTTGCCCTTGTGCGGCGAGTTCGCGTCGAACACCACGCTCCACGAGGTGGGTGCCGGGGTGACCACGTCCGTGCGGTACATGAGTAGGTTGGCGCCCCGACCGTGCGGAACACCGTATGGAACACCATCAATCGCGTTCCACGCCTTATTCTTCAGGCCGTCGAACACATCCTTGTAGTTCGGGATCAAGTCAGTGTTGACCGGTGCGACGTCACCGCCGTAGATAAGGCGCAGCGAGGCGTCGCCGGACGCCGAAACCGCGTCGTACTCGCCGGTCTTCATCAGCGTCACCATCTCGTCCGAGGTGTTGCCGATCTTGACGTTGACCTGACAACCGGTCGCCTGCTCGAAGCCGGTCACCCAGTCGACCTTCGGGTCATTCGAGCCGTCCTCGACGTAGCCGCCCCAGGCGACGAGGTTGACCTGCCCCTCGCCCGTACCGAGTGCGGCGAGTTTCGTACGTTCCGGCGGCTTGAGGCCGCCTCCCGGAGCCGGCGTCCCCCCGCCGTCGCCTCCGCAGCCGGCCAACGCCAGCAGCCCCGCCGCAGCGATCGCGGTCAGGATTCTTACTTTCTTCATGTCACTCTCCTTTGAGTGGATCTTCAGAGACTGGGACGGCCACGACGTGCTCGGCGTGCCAGGTCAGACGAACCGGGCGTTCGCGCATAGCCGCGACGTCGGCTGAGGATGTCTGCTGGTTCTGTTGTACGGCGACGAGGCGCCCACCGGCGTCGAGGTCGACGACGAAGCGCGTGGCCGGTCCGGCATAGATCACCTCCGCAACGCGACCCGCCGCCGAGATCTCGTCGATCGACGGTGCGGCGCCATTGAGGCGGATCTTCTCCGGGCGGATGGAGAAGACGCCGGCGCGACCCAGGACCTTCTCCGCCGTCGTGCCGGTGAGCAGATTGGACGTACCGACAAAGCCGGCCACGAATGCGGAGGCCGGTCGCTCGTAGACCTCGGCCGGCGTACCGATCTGTTCTATCCGGCCCTGGTTGAAGACGGCGATCCGGTCGCTCATCGTCAGCGCCTCTTCTTGATCGTGGGTGACGAAGACGAACGTGATGCCGACCTCGCGCTGGATCGCTTTGAGCTCAACCTGCATCTCCTCGCGGAGCTTGAGATCGAGCGCGCCGAGCGGCTCGTCGAGCAGCAGCACCTTCGGTCTGTTGACCAGCGCGCGGGCCAATGCCACCCGCTGCCGCTGACCGCCGGACAAGGCCGTGGGCTTGCGGTCGCCGTATCCCTCGAGTCTCACGGTGGCCAGCGCCTCGGCGGCCCGCTGCCTCCGTTCGGCCTTGCCCACCTTGCGCACCATCAGCCCGTACTCGACGTTGGCCTGCACGTTCATGTGCGGGAAGAGTGCGTAGTCCTGGAAGACTGTGTTGACGTTGCGCTCGAACGGCGCCAGCCGAGTGACATCCCGGTCGCTGAGGGTCACCGTGCCGGCGGTTGGCAACTCGAAGCCGGCGATCATTCGCAGGACCGTGGTCTTTCCGGATCCCGAGGGGCCGAGCATGGAGAAGAACTCGCCGTCGGCGATGTCAAGGTCGATACCGGCGACCGCCTCGACGGTGCCGAATGTCTTTCGCAAACCGGACAGCCGAATCGCGGGCCCAGCCTCAGTCGACACTTCGCTCGCTCTCTCAACGGATTATTGATCCCGCTGCCCCTTGGGCAACGGATCCCTGACTCGCAGGATAGTCCGACAACGGATCCCGTAGTCAAGCACCGATGCCAGATCGTGCCCTCAGCTTGAGTCTGGAATGTGGCTGGTTTCGGGGCAACCATCTGGGCAACGACCCGGTGTAATACGGGCGAGGAGGTTGCGATGCCCGACCCTGAGATGACCCCCGCGGCCGGGTTCGAGCGCGTGGTCTGCGTCGTTGTCATCCTTCTCGCTGGTCTGGCGCTGTCGTCATGTGACGAGAGAACGGATCCAGCGGCGAACACATTAACGGCCACGTCGCCGGCGGCGACCCCGCTGGGGGCGCCGACCTGCGCGGTCGCGATGCCCGGGTACCCGATGATGGTGCCGCGAAAGGCCATGAGTCCCAGCGGCGAGTGGACGTACCTGCAGAGCGGCGACCCCATCGTCGCCGTCGTGCCGGTCGCCGGGCGGGTGTGCCGCTACCGGAATGGCGCGGTCGACCGCTCGCGGTTGCTGTCATCGGACCAACTCTCCGTACTACCGGGCCAGCTCAACTCCTTGGCGCTGGGCCGGCCCGGAAGTTGCCCGAACGTGCCGGTGGGTCTGGCCGACGACATCCTCCTTCTGGCCAGACCAAACAGAACCATTGACCTGATCTTCGTGGCGCACGGCCGATGCAACGGCGTCGTCACCGAGGGCCAGATTCGGGAGAACTCCGAGCCGCTGCTCGACTGGCTCGACGCCATACTCAACGACGATGGGCTGGTGCCGGTGATCCACTGAGGCTCGGCTCGACCCGCTGGCCCGGCATGATCCGGTGACGATGGGACTACCGTTCGTAGCACGGCTCCGGTGTAATGAAGCCCGGCCCGCAGCGGTCGTGCCAGAGGGGAGCCGGCAGTGGATGGTTCAGCCGACCCGCACGTCGCTCGGACTCCGGTCGTTCGCACGCTGGTCGCTCGGGCCGCGGTCGTCCGGACCCTTGTCGTCGGTCTGCTGGCTCTCGTCGTTGTGACGGCGCAGGGGTGTGCGAGCGCTTCGGGTCCGGCGACTGTGGCGGCGTCGCAGCCGCTGTGTGACAAGAAGGTACCCACGTTTCCGGTTCGACCTCGACGTACCGAGGGCCCCAACGGCAAGCAGATCTACGTGCAGGACATCACACCGATAGTTTCGGGTACCCCCCCATCGGGGTACTTGTGCCGCTACCGCGACAGCGATCTCGCCATGTCGGCCAGGTTGACATCGCAGGAGCTCCTGACGTTGCCTGGGCTGCTGAACAAACTGCCGCCGGGCGTACCAACGGCGTGCGCCGGAACTGAGTCGAGCCTCGCCGTGGATCTTCTTGGTCTCGTGGCGGACGACGGATCCCTGCGGCGGGTCTTCGTCGGCCACGACAGCTGTATCGGCGTCAACACGGACGGTCAGGTCCGATCAAGCTCCGGCGAACTGCTCAAATGGCTCGACCGCGTGCTGAGCGACGAAGGCCGGGTGCCGTTGCCTTCGTTCACGTAGGCGCGCTGGGAGGCTGCGACTAGTCTCGCCCCCATGGAGCAGCACCTGTACGAGCCCGTCCACGCCGAGTTCCGGGCCCTCTGCCGTGAGTTTCTGGCTCGCGAGGCGGTCCCGCACCACACGGAGTGGGAGAAGGCTGGGCTGGTCGATCGTGAGATCTGGCGCAAGGCCGGGAAGACCGGGCTGTTGGGGTTGGACGTCGACGAGGAGTACGGCGGCGGGGGGCAGCGCGACTTCCGGTTCAACGCGGTGCTGGTGGAGGAGATCATCCGCGCCGGCTGCTCCGGGCTGGGCTTCGGTCTGCATAACGACGTCGTCGCGCCCTATCTCACCGAGCTCACATCCGAGGATCAGCGCAAGCGGTGGTTGCCGGCATTCTGCTCCGGCGACATGATCACGGCGATCGCCATGAGTGAGCCCGGCACGGGGTCGGACCTGGCCGGCATACGAACCATGGCCGTACGAGACGGCGACGTGTATGTCCTTAATGGGCAGAAGACGTTCATCACCAATGGCGAGCACGCCGACCTGGTGATCGTGGTGGTCAAGACCGCCGCCGACCAGGGTGCGCACGGGGTCAGCCTGATCGCGGTCGAGCGCGGCATGCCCGGGTTCATCCGCGGCCGCCGGCTGGAGAAGATAGGCCTCAAGGCCAACGACACGGCGGAGCTCTTCTTCGACGACTGTCGCGTCCCAGCCGACAACCTCATTGGTACCGAGAACCACGGTTTCTACCACTTGATGGGTAACCTTCCGCGGGAGCGGCTAGGCATCGCCGTCGCGGCGGTCGCGGCGGCTGAGGCCATCCTGGAGCTGACGCTGGAGTACGCCCGCACTCGCGAGGCGTTCGGCCGTCCGATCGGACAGTTCCAGCACAACCGGTTCCTCCTCGCGGAGCTGGACACCGAGGTCACGATCGCCCGTACCTTCCTCAATCACTGCATCAACGAGTTCAACGCCGGCAGGCTGAGCATCACGGACGCGGCGAAGGCGAAGTGGTGGACAACCGAGCTGCAGAACAAGGTGGCCGACCGGTGTCTGCAGCTGCACGGCGGGTACGGCTACATGCTCGAGTACCCGGTGGCGAAGGCGTGGCTGAACAGCCGCGTCCAAACGATCTACGGCGGTACGACCGAGATCATGAAGGAGATCATCGGCCGCGGCCTCGGGCTGTGATCCCATGTACGCCACGTGTCACGCCGCCGGTCCCGAACCGTTTGGTGCGGGCCTGCAAACCGCGGGCCTGCAAACGCAGTGCAACCCAGATTGCGACGATGGGTCTATGAGCAGCACCGTGATCGTTGCGCCGTCTACCGTTGATGTTCGCGCCGTTCAGCGCCGAACCCTCGGTGTGCTGGTCCTCAGTCAGGTGGTCGGCGGCGTCGGCGTGGCGATCGGAATCGCGGTCGGCGCCCTCCTCGCCGCCGCCATGGGGGGCACGGAGGTATCGGGCCTGGCGCAGAGCTCGCTGGTGGTGGGCGCGGCCATCCTGGCCTTGCCGGTCACGAGGTTGATGCGGGCGCGGGGGCGGCGACCGGGGCTGGCGTTGGCCTATGTGATCGGCGCGGCGGGAGCCGCCCTCGTGGTGGTCGCGGCCGCGCGCGACTCCATCCCCCTGCTCTTCGCGGGCCTCTTCCTGTTCGGCGGCGGGAATGCGGCCAACTACCAGGCCCGGTACGCCGCGGTGGACCTCGCCCAGCCCTCCCGGCGCGGCCGGCAGCTCTCGTTGGTTGTCTGGGCCACCACGCTCGGCGCCGTCGCCGGACCGAACCTGGCCCCGCTGGCGGACTCGACGGTGCACCAGTTCGGTGCGGCCAAGTACTCGGGGCCGTTCGTGTTCAGCGCCCTTGCGTTCCTCGTCGCCGGCGTCGCGGTCATCCTGTGGTTACGGCCGGACCCGCTGCTGACCGCTCGTGCGCTGGCCGCCGCTGAATCGTCTGATGCGGCATCTGATGCCGCGTCGCTGGCCGGCCGGCAAGCTGCGGCGCGTGGGTCCGGCATTCGCGCGGCGGTACGCGAGGTGGCCGCATCGCCGGGCGCACGACTGGGCATCGCGGCGGTGGCGATGGGGCACCTGGTGATGGTCGGGGTAATGGCGATGACGCCCGTGCATATCGGCGAAGGGGGGCACCCCGACACACTTCGCGTGGTGGGGATCGTGCTGAGCGTGCACATCGCCGGCATGTACGCACTCTCGCCGGTGACCGGGTGGCTCACCGACCGGGTCGGGCGCCGCCCGGTGATCCTGGGTGGGATCGCCCTGCTGCTCGCGGCGTGCGCCGTGGCGGGCACGGCGGGGCACGACACCGTTCGGCTATCGGAGGGTCTGGTGCTGCTGGGCATGGGTTGGTCAGCCACGATGGTGGCCGGCTCGACGCTGCTGTCGGAATCGGTGGGGGTAGCCAACCGGCCGTCGGTCCAGGGCCTGTCGGACCTCGTCATGGGTGTGGCGGCGGCGTCGGCGGGTGCGCTGAGCGGCGTGGTCGTGGCATGGTCGTCGTACGCGACGTTGACCATGCTCGCGGCGGTAGCGACGGTGCCGTTGATCGCGTTGGCCCTGCGGCCCACCCGGGTCGCGGCCGTGAAGGGGAGCTAGGTGCGGCTGACCGACTTGTGGCGGCGGCTCAACGAGACGTTTGGGCCCGGGTACGCGGAGAGCGTGGCCCATGACCAGGTGCTCACCCAGTTGGGCGGCAGGACGATCATCCAAGCGCTGACGGCGGGCGAAGAGGTGGTCTCCGTGTGGCGGGCGGTAGTGGCGGCGTACCCGGACCGGGTGCCGGCGCGCCTTCGCTGACCTTGTTGCCTCGCTGACCTGCGGAAACGCCGCTGCGGCGTGTTGGTAGTTGCATCGAACAGCTGTACACCTATGGTGTGTGGTGCGCGGTTATCCACAGGCGTCGGGGGCCAGTTATCCACAGCTCCGGCGTTGACGCTCGAATCTGTCAGACCTGACGCATAGCGTGTGTGCGCGTGACCGTGATGAAGCGACCTAAGACCGCGAACAACCCAGGGGTGGCAGACATGGCAACAGGGCCCGACCGCGAGAAGGCGCTGGGACTCGCCCTCGCGCAGATCGACAAGCAGTACGGCAAGGGCTCGGTGATGCGCCTCGGCGACCGCCCGGCCGTGCCGATGGCCGTGATCCCGACCGGGTCCATCGCGCTCGACGTGGCGCTCGGCATCGGCGGCCTGCCACGAGGCAGGGTCATAGAGATCTTTGGGCCGGAAGCAAGTGGGAAGACCACCGTTGCGCTTCATGCGGTCGCTAATGCGCAGAAAGCTGGCGGAATAGCCGCATTCATTGATGCGGAGCACGCGCTCGACCCCGACTATGCCAATGCCCTGGGAGTCGACACCGATGCGCTTCTGGTGTCGCAGCCAGACACGGGTGAGCAGGCGCTCGAGATCGCGGACATGCTGATCCGCTCCGGCGCGCTCGATATCATCGTGATCGACTCGGTGGCCGCGCTGGTGCCGCGCGCCGAGATTGAGGGCGAGATGGGCGACAGTCATGTCGGCCTCCAGGCGCGTCTCATGAGCCAGGCGCTGCGAAAGATTACCGGCGCTTTGAGTAACTCGAACACCACCGCAATATTCATCAACCAATTGCGGGAAAAAATAGGTGTGTTGTTCGGCAGTCCCGAGACGACGAGCGGCGGTCGGGCGTTGAAGTTCTATTCTTCAGTGCGACTAGACGTACGCAGAATTGAAAGTTTGAAGGATGGCGCTGACGCGGTTGGAAACCGTACCCGCGTCAAAGTCGTCAAGAACAAGTGTCTCGCCGAGGGCACAATGGTCTTCGACCCAACCACGGGCATGACGCATCGGATTGAGGAGATCGTTGATCAGCGCCTACCTGTCTCGGTCGTAGCGGCCGAGAAGGATGGCACGCTATGCGTGCGTCCGGTCGTGTCCTGGTTCGACCAGGGCGACCAGGAGGTCATTGGGGTTCGTCTGCGGGGGGGCGGCACGCTATGGGCCACGACCGACCACAAGGTGCTCACTGATCGAGGCTGGAAAGTCGCCGGTGAGCTTCGTAAGGGTGATCGCGTGGCGCATCCCCGCGAATTCATGGGCTTCGGTGATGACGAACCGTACACGCAAGATCAAGCCCGGATGCTCGGCTACTTGATCGGCGACGGCTACGTGGGCGGAAAGACTCCCGTGCATTTCATCAACATTCAGGAGTCGCTTAAGGCCGACGCGTCTAGAATCGCCGAAGAGCACGGCTGCGAAACGCATCCGCTCACCGATAAGCTCGCCATCTCGTTCTCCCACAGACGTGGGGTGAAGAATGATCTTTTAAGTCTGTGTCGGCGGGCGGAGATTTATGGGAAGCTCGCGTGGGAGAAGACGATTCCTGCTGAGATGTTCCAACCAAATGCATCCCGGGACGTCATCGGAAACCTTCTCTTTGGGTTGTTGGAGACCGACGGCTATGTCAGCGCTGAGCAAACCGGCGCCATCCGCGCCGGCTTTACAACCACCTCGGAACAACTCGCTCACCAGATCCATTGGCTGTTACTCCGATATGGCATTACGTCGTCCGTGCGTGCATATGACCCGACAAATCAGCGCCCCAGCTTCATCAAGGGTCGCCGTGTCCAGGCGAAGCGTCCGTGTTACGAGACCCGCATCACGGGGTCAGACAACGTTGAGGCATTCGCTGACGCGATTCCGTTGTGGGGACCACGGGGGCAGATCCTTCGTTCCGCGCTCGACTCGGCGAACGGTCGTAGACGTGGATCGCAGGCGGTTTACCTTACGACTGAGATCACCGACGCAGTCCTTGGTCACCTTGCAAACCTGCGGATAACACCGACGTTGGCTGCCCAATTGATCGGCCCAACGGCAGGAGATCCACGAGGTGGGATGAAGCAGGTTCTCGGGTTGTACCGGCTCCGTCGTGACCGGCTTCAACTGCTCGCCGATGCGCTCGATGACTCATTTCTGCAGAGCGTGCTGGAAGAACAGATTCGGTATGCTGCGATCCGCGAGTTCTTGCCGGCGAAGCGCGTCCGGACCTTTGATATCGAGGTTCGAGAGCTGCATAACTTCGTCGCTAACGGCATGATCGTTCACAACTGTGCGGCGCCATTCAAACAGGCGGAGTTTGATATAATGTACGGAAAGGGTATTTCGCGCGAAGGGTCGCTTATCGACGTCGGTGTCGAGCAGAACATCATTCGCAAGTCGGGTGCCTGGTACACGTACGAGGGCGACCAGCTCGGTCAGGGCAAGGAGAACTCCCGCAACTTCCTCAAGGAGAACCCGGACATCGCCGCCGAGATCGAGAAGAAGATCCTCGAGAAACTGGGAGTCGGACAGGGCACGGACGCGGCCGGTGGACCTGACCTGCCGCCGGTGGACTTCTGACGCCGGCAGAGATGGGCGCTTGAGTCATGGCGGGCAGGCGGCGTGGACGCACGGGACGGGGCTGGGATGCAGCTCCGCCCCGCGCTCGTCAGTCCGACGAGGACCCGTCGACCGGGTCCGCTTGGCGCCAGCGGGGCGGTCTACGCGCCGGCGCAACCACCCAGAGACGGACCGATGGGAACAACCCGGGTGTTGCGGACGGCGCGCCGGAGAAGCCGGTCGACCCAGCCGAGCGGGCACGGGAGATCTGTCTGAGACAACTCGCCGTCCGACCCCGTACCCGGGCCGAGCTGGCCGTGGCGCTGCGAAAGAACGGCATCTCGGCCGAGGTCGCCGCTGAGGTACTCGAGCGCTACGGCGAGGTTGGCATCATCGACGACATGGCATTCGCCCAGGCCTGGGTGACCAGCCGCCATCACGGACGCGGTCTCGCGCGCAAGGCTCTCGCCGGCGAGCTACGCCGCAAGGGGGTGGACGTCGACGCGGTCGGCGCGGCACTCGATGAGCTGGATCCGGAGACCGAGGCGCAGACGGCCCGGGCTCTGGTCGAGAGGAAGCTGCGGACCGAACAACCAGGGAAGTCCGAGGCGCTGTTCCGCCGATTGGTCGGCGTGCTGGCTCGCAAGGGATACCCGGCGGGGTTGGCGATCCGCGTCGTCAAGGAGGCGATCGCCGAACGGGCCGAATCCGAGTCCGACGCCGCCGGCTTCGACGCCGCCGACTTCGATGCGGCCGGCCTCGACGCGGACCTGCTCGAGTTGGAGGCCGCCGACGCCGAGGCGCACGACACCGACTGACTGCCGCGGAGAATCTTCCTGCGCGTAGCTGATCGATCACCGCCACATCCGCGCAGGCAGAAGCAGGTTCGCCGGTCGCGAAAGTTCGCCGCGAGGCGGAAATCGGTCAGCCTTCTAGATCATCTGTCCTTGACCGAACGGGCCGTCAGGGCCTAGCCTCGGTTTTACCGGGAGTACACCGAACCATCGCATGACAACCGCACAACATAGATCGCGTAACGAAATCACATCAATCAGCATTGGCCGGGACGGCGAGGGACTCGAGTAGCAGCCGAAGACACAAATCACACAACGAGTAGCAATCGGTCACGGAGCGCGCCCTGGCGGAGTCGAGCCAGGACGCTCAGGGTCTGCGTGACGGCGGCATCTGGCGCGACGAATGATGCCTGCCCAGCGCAGGTTCATCCCTGTTTTACGGTCGATGTGGTCGCAGCGGTGGCCCGAACTCTCCCGAGGTAGACGCAGCGTCGCGAGGCGACGAACGCCGGGGAGGGAGGCCGCCGTGACCTTGGAGACGGCGTTAGCCATAGCAGTCGTCCTTCTCGCGGTCGTCGTGGTGGCCGGCTTCGCCGTCGGCGTCCGCCTGCTCCGCCAGCTCGGCGTCGGTGGCCGAGCTGGGCCAACCACGAGCCAGAAAGAGTTCACGCACGGTAAAGCCGCTCGGAACGGAAAGCAGAGCTCGGCTGCGCGCAGCTCGAGGGGCGAGGTCAACCCGGCCGCCGCGGACGACGCACGAGCGGCTGCGGCAGGTGCGAGGAGCGACGCCGCCGCGGCGAAGGCCGAGGCATCCGCGGCGCGCGGGGAGGCCCGCCGGATCCTCGACAGCGCCAGGACCGAGGCCGACGGCATCCTCGAGCGGGCTCACCGGCAGGCCGACAGCGACGCTGAACAGGTCCGCGCCACCGCCCGCCGAGCTGGGGAGCGCGAGGTCGCGACGCTCACCGCCGTCGCCAAGGAGCAGACCGCCGATGCGGAGCGGCGCCAGCAGCGCCTCGATGACCGCGAGCGGCTGTTGGCCCAGGACGCGGAGCGCATGGCCGAGCGGGACCGGCGGATAGTCTCCGCCGAGGCCGATCTCGCCGAGCGGGAGGCGGCCCTGGTCATGCGCGAGGTGGAGGTTTCGGCCGCCAACGAGATGCAGCGCCGCGAGCTTGAGCGCATCGCCGGCCTCACCGCGGACGCCGCCCGTGGCGAGCTCGTGGACGCGATCGAGAGCCAGGCCAAGCGAGACGCTGCCCTGCTCGTCCGCGAGATCGAGGCCGACGCGCGGGCCACCGCCGAGGAGCGTGCCCGCAATGTCGTCGTCGAAGCCATCCAGCGAGTCGCGAGCGAGCAGACGGCCGAGAGCGTGGTTAGCGTCCTGCACCTGCCCTCGGACGAGATGAAGGGCCGCATCATCGGCCGCGAGGGACGAAACATCCGCGCCTTCGAATCAGTCACCGGCGTCAATCTGATCATTGACGACACCCCCGAGGCGGTCCTGCTCTCGTCGTTTGACCCGGTGCGCCGTGAGGTCGGCCGGCTCACGTTGGAGAAGCTGGTCCTCGATGGGCGTATCCATCCGCACCGCATCGAGGAGGTCTTCGACGCCGCCCGCGGCGAGGTGGACCTCCTCTGCCAGCGCGCGGCCGAGGATGCCCTGGTCGAGGTCGGCATCACCGACATCCACCCCGAACTCGTGACGTTGCTCGGCCGGTTGCGCTACCGCACGTCGTACGGTCAGAACGTCCTCAAGCATCTCGTCGAGACCGCCCACGTCGCTGGCATCATGGCCGCCGAGTTGCGGCTCGACATCGCGCTGGTCAAGCGGTGTGCCTTCCTCCACGACATCGGCAAGGCGCTCACCCACGAGGTTGAGGGAAGCCACGCTCTCGTCGGTGCCGACGTCGCCCGCAAGTACGGCGAGGCCGACGAGGTCGTTCACGCCATCGAGGCGCACCACAACGAGGTCGCGCCGCAGACCGTTGAGGCGGTGCTCACCCAGGCCAGCGACGCCTGCTCGGGCGGGCGGCCGGGTGCTCGGCGGGAGAGCCTCGAGGTATACGTGAAGCGGCTGGAGCGAATCGAGGAGATCGCCGCCCGCAAGCCCGGCGTGGAGAAGGTCTTCGCCATGCAGGCCGGTCGCGAGATCCGGGTCATGGTGCGCCCCGACGACGTGGACGACATCGGAGCGGCTGTGCTGGCCCGCGACGTGGCCAAGCAGATCGAGGAGGAGCTGACCTACCCAGGTCAGATCCGGGTCACCGTGGTCCGGGAGTCTCGCGCCACCGAAGTGGCCCGCTAACGTCCTGGCCTCGGTCAGCGAGCGTCATCGTGAGGCGGCGTGGCTAGCAGGTGGGCTTTGATCTCGCTCTTGAGAATCTTGCCCACTTTGGACCGCGGTAGGTCCGGCCAGATCTCCACCTGCTTCGGGCTCTTGACGCTGCCGATCCGGTCCTTGACGAACACCTTCACCGCATCGGGCGCGACGCTGTGACCCGGCTGGATCTGCAGCACGGCGGTGACCCGCTCGCCCCACTTGTCGTCCGGTAGGCCGATGACCGCGCAGTCCTGCACGGCGGGATGCTCCATCAGCACCTGCTCGACCTCGGCTGAGTAGACGTTGAACCCGCCGGTGATGATCATGTCTTTCGCGCGATCCACTATGTAGAGGAAGTTGTCGGCGTCGAGGTAGCCGATGTCGCCGGTGTGGTGCCAGCCATACCGGGACGCCTCCTCGGTGGCCGACGGGTTCTTGTAGTAGCCGGCCATCACCAGGGAACTGCGGACCACGATCTCGCCACGCTCTCCGGTTGGCTGCAACCGCCCCTCGCCGTCCATGATCGCAACAGTCACCAGGGGTGCCGGACGTCCGGCCGACGACAGGCGCTCCCGTGCGATCGAACCGTCGGGGTGGAAATGGTCGGCCGGCGCCATCATGGAGATCATCATTGGCGCCTCGGTCTGCCCGAACAGTTGCGCCATCACCGGGCCGATCTTTTCGATGGCCTCCTCCAGCCGAGCGGTGGACATGGGGGCCGCTCCGTACCAGAAGCATTGCAGCGACCCGAGGTCGGTCGAGGCGAGAGCTTCGTGAGCCAACAGCATGTAGATCAGCGTCGGTGGCAGGAAGGTGTGCGTGACCTGGTGCCGCTCGATCAAGGCGAGGAACTCGGTCAGGTCCGGTCTCGGCATGACAACGATCTCGCCGCCGAGCGCCATGATCGGAAAACACAGTACGCCGGCGGCGTGCGTGAGCGGCGCCAGCGCCAGGTATACCGGCCGGCCTCGGAACGGATACCCCATCAACGTCAGCGCGGACATCGTCTCGAGATTCCGGCCGGTCAGCATCACGCCCTTCGGCTTGCCCGTCGTACCGCCGGTGCCAACGATCAGGGACACGTCATCAACCGGTTCGGCCTCGTGCGGCTCGGCGGGGATGGCGGAGAGCCACTCGGCGAACGACAGCCCGTTGGCCGTCGGCCGGTCGAGACAGACCAATGTGGTCAGTTTCGGTAGGCCGGGCAGGATCTGCTCTACCAGCGGTTCGAAGCCACCCTGAAAGATGAGACAGGTGCAGTCGAAGAGGTCGAGCAGGTCGCGATTCTCGGCAGCTTCGTTTCGCGGGTTCACCGGACACCACACCGCCCCGGCCCGAGCGATCCCGAACACGCAGGAGAACGCGACGGGATCGTTCGCGGAGAGGATCGCGACCTTGTCGCCCGGACGCACACCCGAGTGTTCGAGCGCTCGGGCCACCCGCCAGGACAACGCCCGCACCTGAGCATAGGAGAGCGTGCTGTCTCCCATGGTCAGGCACGCGGCGCCGGCGCCGAGCGAGGCTCCCTTATCGAGGTAGTCGGTCAGGCGCATGGCACGATCACTTGTGGACGGTCAGAATCGGCTCCATCACCAGACCGAAGCTGCGCAGCGTGCCCAGCAGCTCGCGATGCCCGAAGGCCTGGCAGGCCGAGGCGAAACCGGCTCGCTTCGGTGGCTGCTGCAGCAGCGAGTACGCGGCGTAGGCCTGAAGCAACCCGGTCTGCTTGTAGTTTTGGTTGCCGTGAATCACGCAATGCGCACGTCCGAGCGGCCCGGAGGCGTACACCGAGTCCAGGGACGTGTTGACCCGCGGGTTCTCCCGTGGCGGCATACCCGCCTGAACCGAACTCGCGACCTCGGCCAGTGCCGCCTCTTGCTGATCGAGCGGCAGCGTCTTGATCTGCTCCTCGACGAGTTTCTGGGTGGCCACCACACCTTCCATGACCGTTCGGTCGAAGACGCCACCGGCGGCCTTACAGTTGGCAACGCGGGGGTCGTCCTTGAACCACACCGGATGGCAGGTGCCTCCCCACGGTAGGGCCAAACCGGTCTCATGCTGGCCCGGGATGACGACCTCGAACGTCGTGCCCGGCTCCCACTGCTTGTACTCGTTCTGCTCGAGGTAGAACCAGTCCGCCTTCAGGATTGTGAAGATCGTCTGGGTCGAGGCGTACGTCGGGAAACCCTTCCACAGCACCAGAATGTCGAGCGTGTCCAGGCCGGGAGACTCCAGGCAGATGTTCGCCGCGATCTCGCCGGTCGTGTACATCTGCGCCACACCGGGTGAGAGCAGCAGCCCTTTCTCGGCGAATGTGTCCCCCCACCGCGACTTCGCGTCCAGAACCCAGTCCTGTTCGCCGGTCGTGTCGACGTAGTGGCAACCCGCCGCAAGGCTGGCCTCCACCACCTCCGGACCGTGCTTGATGAACGGGCCGACCATGTTGCTGACCACCTTCGCCCCGGTGAAGAGTTCGGTCAGCGCCCCCACCTCATGCTCGACTTCGACCACATCGTGCTGCACGTTCTCGATGCCAGGGACCTTGTCGATGACCTCTTGGACGCGGGTCTTGTCCCGACCGGCGGCGATGAACGGGACATTGAGTTCGCGGAGGTACTCGCAGACGAGACGACCGGTATAGCCGGAGACGCCGTAAACGACGACAGGCTTATTCGTACTCATGAATGGCAACCTTTCGATTATCGGCCAACGGTCCGGTGCGTCACATGCCCATGCCGCCGTCGACCGGCAGGCCGGCGCCGGTGATGAAACGGGCGGCGTCGGAGGCGAGGAACACCACCGCGTCCGCCATGTCACCCACCTCGCCGAGCCGGCCAAGCGGGGTCAGTCCGATGACGTCGCCGACTGCGGCCTCGGCGCTCGGCCACAGTCCCAGTCTTGCCATGTCGTCGGCGAGTTTGGCGCCCATCTCGGTCGGTACGAGTCCGGGGTAGAGGCAGTTCACCCGTACGCCGTACCCCAACTTGCCCGACTCCATCGCCGCCACCCGGGTCAGCCGGTCGACGGCAGACTTGGTTGCGGAGTATGCGCCGATGCCCGGGAAGGGGATCGTCGCGGCGACCGAGGAGATGTTGACGATCGCCCCGCCGCCGCCCGCGGCGCCGCCCGGGCGCATGGCTCGAAACGCGTGCTTGACGCCGAGCGCCGTGCCCACGACGTTGACGTCCAGCATGCGCCGAGCGTCGGCCGGATCGAGGTCGACGACCAACGCGGAGATCTCGATGCCGGCGTTGTTCACCAGGATGTCGAAGCCACCCAGATCGGCGACGGTCTTGGCAACGGCGGCCTCCCAGCTCGCCTCATCGGTGACGTCGAGCGAGACGAAGCCGGCAGTCGCACCGGACTCCTTGATGGACGCAGCAGTCTTCTGGCCCTCGTCTTCAGCAATGTCACCGATCATGACCGCTGCTCCGGCGCGGCCGAGCGCCTCGGCCATGCCCGCGCCCAGTCCGCGCGCCCCGCCCGTCACCAATGCCTTGCGCCCGGTCAGGTCGTAAACACTCATTCGACACTCCTCGGTTCGAGTCGGCCCATGCGGCCTTGCCTAGCGGCGTGATGTGAGGTACCCCACAGAGTAGCCTCATCTTGACAGTCGTCAAGGTTTTCTTGGACGACTGTCAAGATTTTTGATGACCATCCACGGACGTGCGTATAGACTCGGCTCCGACCCGCAGGCCGCGGGCGGTCCCAGGCAGTTGCCAGCAAGGCAGACGGAAGAGTTCGCTGTGACGCAGGTTGCGCAGAGTAATCGCGACAGGATCTCGCGCCGCCAGGTCGACAAGTTCGCCGAGCGGCGGGCACAGCTGGCCGACTCGGCGCTGCTGACGCTGTCCGAGTTGGGCTATGCCCGGACCAGCCTGCGGGAAATCGCGCAGAACTCCGAGTTCTCGCACGGCGTGCTGCACTACTACTTCACCGACAAGGTCGACCTCATCATGGCGTGCGTGCGGCAGTACAAGGCGCACTGTGTCACCCGTTACGACCAGATTGTCGCAACGTCACGTACAGCTGATGAGCTAAAGCTGGAGTTTGCCGCCGGCCTGGCCAATACGCTGCGCGAGGACGCTGCGATGCACCGCCTCTGGTATGACCTGCGCACCCAAAGCATGTTCGAGCCGTCATTCCAGGCCGACGTTGCCGAGATCGACCAGAGTCTCGAGCGGATGATCTGGCGGATCGTGAGCCAGTTCGCCGAACTCGCGGGGGCCCCGCCCGCGGTCCCGCCCGATGTTGCGTACGCGATCTTCGACGGGTTGTTCCAGCAAAGCCTGCTGAAACACCTGTCCGGGAACAGCGAAGCGGGCAGCGAACTGCAGGCACAGGTCGAGCAACTCATGGACAAACTCGTACTCAGTTCGTGAGCGGCGGCATTGTCAGGTTGTCGTACCCACCACGGCCTCGGTCTCCAGCTGCGTGCCGGGTGCCACCGTCGTCGGTGGGGTGGCGCGCCGCCCTCGGGCGAGGCGCCGTTGCACGTATACGGCCAGTTTCGACAAGGCGTAGTTCACGCTGATGTAGATGAGCCCGACCACGAAGTAGAGCTGGATCGGATTGTTCAGGATGTTGATTGCCTGTGACGCGACGTTGAGCAGATCGTCGTACCCGATGAGGAAGCCCAGCGATGTGTCCTTGAGGACGACGACCATCTGGCTGATCAGCGCCGGCAGCATGATCCGGTAGGCCTGCGGCAGCAGGATGAGCCGGGTGGTCTGGAACGGCGACAGGCCCATGGCCGCGGCCGCCTCTGCCTGGCCGGTGGGCAGACCGGTCATCCCGGAACGAAGGATCTCCGCGATGACGACTCCATTGTAGATCGTGAGCCCGATGACGACGTACCAGAGCGTGTCGAAGTCGAGGCCGAACTCGGGCAGGCCCCGGCCGACAAAGAAAATCGTGATCACGACCGGCAGCCCGCGAAACACCTCGACGCAGAATCGGGTCACCGCATTGAGTACGCGAGTGAGCGCCCGCAGGGCCTGCGCCGCGGCCGGGGCGAGCCCGACGTAGCGGCGGCGCCGCAGCGACTGAAGCTGGACCCGGACCAACGCCAGCACGGTACCGATGATCAACGACGTGATGATGGCCAGCACCGCCGCGATGAGCGTGTTGCGGAATCCTTGGCCGAGCCGGGTCCACAGCTGGTCGAACAACGGGTTGGCGGGGTCGATGATCGGACCCCATTTCTTCATGGTGAACTGCCCGTTGCGCTCCAACGGGAGGTAGATGAAGAGATAGGCGCCCACGACGATCGCGACGGCAGACACCACACTGACGATCAGCGTGATGCGCCGCGTCCTGGGCCCGGGCGCGTCGTAGAGAACGGCGTCGGCAGCGTCACGTTTCATCGGGCCGCCCCCGCCCGACGCTTCTCGACCTGGTCCAGCAGGATGCCCAGCGGCACCGTCATGATCAGATAGCCGATCGAGATCCCGATGAACACCGGGATCAGAGGCAGGCCCTCCTGCGAGGTCAGCGTGTTCATGGCGTCCGACAGGGATCCGCTGACGCCGAAGAAACCGCTCAACGCGGAGTTCTTGATCATGGCGATGATCACGCTGCCGAGCGGCACGATGGCGAACTTCCACGCCTGCGGCAGCACGACGTACCGCACGTTCTGGGTGAAGGTAAGACCCAACGAGCGGGCGGCCTCCGCCTGCCCAGGCGACACGGCGTTGACGCCGCTGCGAAGCGCCTCACACACGAATGCGCCGGTGTAGAAGCCTAGGGCGATGATGAAGAACCGGAAGTACGGCAGGTCGATCGCGAGCCTGGAGAAGATGGCGTCCAGGACGGGGACCTTGAGGAAGTTGGCGCTGGAGCCCAACTGCGGCAGGCCGAACGCGGCGAAGAAGCTGACCACGGTCAGCGGCACGTTGCGGAACAGGGTCACGTACGCGGTACCGACCGCCCGCAGCGGCGGCAGCGGCGAGATCCGCATGACCGCCACGACGGTGCCGATGATCAGCGCGCCAACACCGGCCAGGAAGCAGATCTGGAGCGTGACCCAGAAACCGCTAGCGAACGTGTCGAAACGGTCGATCAGGATCCCCACCGGGTCTCCTCACCCTTCCACGGTGTCGACCGCGGTCGCCGCGTGGGCCGAAACCCGCGCGGCGACCGAGTCGCTGCTATCTCAGTACCGGTTGACCGCCGGCCCGGTCGGCGCCGGAGCGACATCACCGACGGTGTCCGACCACGCCTTGGCGTACCGGCCGTCGGCGTAGATCTTCTCGAGCGTGTCGTTGATGAACGCGCGGAACTTGGTGTCGTCCTTCTTCACGCCGATGCCGTACGGCTCCTGCGTGAACGGTGCGCCCAGAATCTTGAGTGCGTTGGGGTCCTGGTCAACAAAGCCCAGCAGGATGACGTTGTCGGTCGTCACGGCGTCAACCTGGCTCGTCTTGAGCGCCTCCACGCACTGCGCGTAGCCGCCAAAGAGAACGATCTGAGTGGTTTTGTCCTTGACGTACTCCTCGATCTTCTTGGCCGGGGTGGAACCCGTGACGGAGCAGACCTTCTTCGTACCGTCCTTAAAGGAGTCCGGACCCGTGATCGACGCATCGTCCTTGCGGACCATGATGTCCTGTCCGGCGACGTAGTACGGACCAGCGAAGGCGATTCGCTGCTTGCGGGTGTCGTTGATCGTGTAGGTCGCGACCACGATGTCCGCCTTGCCTTGCTCGATGTACTCTTCGCGAACCGCCGACTTCGTCTCGGTCCATTCGATCTTGTCGGCCGGGATGCCTAGCTCGGACGCGATGATCTTGCCAATCTCCACGTCGAACCCGGCCGGCTTGCCGTCGAGACCCTTGAGCCCGAATAGCGGCTGGTCGAACTTGGTGCCAATAATGATCTTCTGGGCCTTGCTGAGTCGGTCCATTGTGGTGCCGGCCTCGAACGTCTTCCCGGTTCCACCGGAATTGTCCGAGTCGCCGCCGCACGCGGCGCCGGTCAGTGCGAGCGCCCCGGTCAACACGACCGCAGCGATGCGCTTCAAACTCATCGTTCTCCCTCCTTCGACGGAGCGCGTCCTGGCTCGGTCGCGCCCCCCACGGTGACGCACCGAAGGTTTCAGTGCGTCAGGATCTTCGATAGAAAGTCTTTGGCCCGCTCGCTACGAGGGCTGGCGAAGAACTCGGCCGGGGGTGCGGACTCCACCAGCTGGCCGTCATCCATGAAGACGACGCGGTTGGCGGCGTGCCGGGCGAAGCCCATCTCGTGCGTCACCACGATCATGGTCATGCCGTCGCGGGCCAACGAGGTCATCACGTCGAGGACTTCGCCGACCATCTCCGGGTCCAATGCGCTCGTGGGTTCGTCGAACAGCATGGCCTTGGGTCGCATCGCCAGAGCTCGCGCGATGGCCGCGCGTTGCTGTTGGCCACCGGAGAGCTGGGCGGGGAACTTGCCGGCCTGATCTGTTATGCCCACCCGGTCGAGGAGCGCCATCGCCTGTTCGCGAGCCGCGGCCGGCTTCTCCTTGCGAACCTTGATCGGCCCCAGCGAGACGTTATCCAGCACCGTCTTGTGGGCGAAGAGGTTGAACGACTGGAAGACCATGCCGACGTCGCTGCGTAGCGCCGCCAGGGCCTTCCCCTCGGCAGGCAGTTCGCGACCGTCGAAGCGGATTGTGCCAGAATCAATCGGTTCGAGCCGATTTATCGCGCGGCATAGCGTCGATTTGCCCGAACCGGACGGCCCGACGATGACGACGACTTCGCCGCGATCCACCGTCAGGCTGACATTACGTAGTACGTGCAGCGACCCGAAGTACTTGTCGACCGAGTCGAGCACGATGAGCGGCTCACCCGACGTAGCCGTCACGACAGCGTCCCCTCAGCCTTTCTGGTGTGGTCCGATCACTCTAAACGGGCGGGTGTGTCAGTCCAGACCGTCCTTGGTCACGGTGCTGTAACACCGATGCCCCCGCGAGGCTGATTACCCACGCGCGGACGAACGAACCGCCGAGACCGGTCCAAGCCGGGTGGGCGGCCGCGGCGGCGACTGCGGCTGTCCTCCTGCGTCCGGCTACCCTGTACTACGTCATGAGCATCGTCGCGGAACAGCCCAGGCAGGCCGAGCAGCCACGCACCGACGTACCCCGTACGTACGACGTGCGTACGTACGGCTGCCAAATGAATGTGCACGACTCCGAGCGCATCTCCGGGCTGCTCGAGGCGGCCGGGTACGTGCGAGCCGAGCCCGCCGCCGGCGCCGACGTCGTCGTCTTCAACACCTGCGCCGTCCGGGAGAACGCCGACAACCGCCTCTACGGCAACCTCGGGCACCTCCGCCCGGTCAAGGATGCCCACCCGGGCATGCAGATCGCGGTCGGCGGCTGCCTCGCGCAGAAGGACCGCGGCGAGATCATCCGCAAGGCTCCCTGGGTCGACGTGGTGTTCGGTACGCACAACATCGGCTCGCTGCCCGTACTGCTCGAACGGGCCCGTCACAACGCGACGGCCGAGATTGAGATCCTGGAGTCGCTCGATGTCTTCCCGTCGACACTGCCGACGCGGCGGGAGTCGTCGTACGCGGGTTGGGTGTCAATCTCGGTCGGGTGCAACAACACCTGCACCTTCTGCATCGTTCCGTCGCTGCGCGGCCGTGAGAAGGACCGCCGTCCAGGCGAGATCCTGGCCGAGGTACGGGCGCTGGTCGCCGAGGGCATCCTCGAGGTGACCCTGCTCGGACAGAACGTCAACTCGTACGGCGTGGAGTTCGGCGACAGGTACGCCTTCGGCAAGCTCCTGCGGGCATGCGGCTCCCTCGCCGACGACGGGCTGGAGCGCGTTCGCTTCACCAGCCCGCATCCGAAGGACTTCACCGACGACGTCATCGCCGCGATGGCCGAGACCCCCAACGTGTGCCACTCGCTTCACATGCCGCTTCAGTCCGGCTCCGACGCGGTCCTGCGTTCGATGCGCCGCTCCTATCGGGCCGAGCGCTACCTCGGGATCATCGCCAACGTACGGGCCGCGATGCCCGATGCCGCCATCACGACCGACATCATTGTGGGATTCCCCGGCGAGACCGAGGCTGACTTCGAGTCCACTCTGGACGTCGTACGAGCGGCTCGCTACTCGTCTGCCTTCACCTTCCAGTACTCCAAGCGTCCGGGCACGCCTGCGGCCACTATGGATTGTCAGATACCGAAGGAGATCGTTCAGTCGCGGTATGAGCGGCTCATGGCATGCGTCGAGGAGACCAGCTGGTCGGAGAACCGCCGCCTCGTCGGCGAGACCGTCGAGGTGCTCGTCGCTGTCGGTGAGGGGCGCAAGGACGCCGCCACCGGTCGGATGTCGGGCCGAGCCCGCGATGGCCGCCTGGTACATTTCGCGACCGGCGATGCCTCCGGCGGCGCGGTCGAGATCCGGCCCGGCGATATCGTCCACGCGACGGTGACCTACGCCGCCCCGCACCACCTCAACGCCGACGGCCCACTGGTGTCGCACCGCCGCACCCGCGCCGGCGACGCCTGGGAGGCGGGCCGGATCGCCCGCACACCCGGCGTCGCGTTGGGCATGCCTACGGCTCGCCGAGATCTTGTATGAGCTAAGGCGCCAGCCCAGCTCACCGAGAATCATCCAAGATTTCATGGCTCTGGCGGACCACCCGTAGCCCGCGGTTCTCGGCGGCCCCGCATGGCTGCGCCGAGTCTCTCGTCATCCGGCTGAATCGACTCATGCATGACCGATGAATAACAACATGCGGGTTCTGACCGGCTGTAGCCAGCAAAAGTCCACACGTTACTGTGATCTCGGCCACCTCGTCGCATGGTGGGCGCTCCAAAATAGGACGTACACCGCGATTTGCTCTACGCGTCCCGTCCGCCCCGCTATGAAATCGCATGCACATGCGGTGGCCCAAATATATCTATCCAAGCGCGCCGGCTCAGCCGCCCCGATCGAGCGCACCCGGTCCCCACACCGTCATGATCCCCTTGATCATGAGCTGACCGTCGCGGAACAGCGTCGATCATGACCTCCAGGTCATGATCGGCGGGGTGGGGCAGTGGGGTTAGGCGGTGTGCTCGGCGAGCTCGAGGAACCGTCGCTTGGCGGCCAGGGCGTCCTGAGCTTCACGGATCCGCTTGGCGTCGCCAGCGGCCTCGGCCCGGGCGAGGCGCGCCTCCGCCTCCGCGACCTGCTCACGCATCTGGGTCAGCAGCGGGTTGGACTCGGGTGTGGTGCGCCGCCATGCGGAGTCCATCGCCGCGCGTACCTTGTCGTCCACGGCCCGCAGGCGCCGGTCGAACCCGGACGCGGTCTCGCGCGGTACCCGGCCGGAGTCGTGCCATTGACTCTGGATCTCGCGCAGCCTGGCCTGGGCCGCGCGAGGATCGGCGTCGACGTCGAGGGCCTCGGCCTCGGCGAGCAGGGCATGGCGGCGGTCGAGGCTCACCTTCTGCTCGGCGTCACGGGCGGAGAAGACCTCGCTGCGGTGAGCGAAGAATGCGTCCTGGGCGGCTCGGAATCGCTCCCACAGCTTCTGCTCGACGTCCTTCGCCGCGCGCGGGGCGGCCTTCCATTCGGCCATCAGCTCCTTGAGCCGGTTCGCGGTGGCCGCCCAGTCGGTCGATTCCTTCAGCGACTCGGCCTCGGCGACCAGCTCGTCCTTGCGGCCTGTCGCCTGTTTGCGCTGTGCGTCCAGGCTGGCGAAGTGCGTGCCGCGCCGCCGGGTGAACGCGTCGCGGGCGGCTGAGTATCGCTTCCAGAGCTCGCCGTCCGCCTTCTTGTCGATCCCCTTGATGGTCTTCCATTCATCGAGGATCTCGCGGAGCCGGTCACCGGCCGTCTTCCACTGTGTGGACTCGCCCGCGATCGTCTCCGCCTCCTCGACGAGGGCGGTCTTTCGGGCCAATGCCTGGGTGCGCGCTGCCTCCCGTGCGGCGCGGGCCTCGCCAGCCTTCTCCTCGGCGACGACGGTGAGCTTGTCCAGCCGCGAGGCGAGGCCGTCCAGGTCGCCCACGACGTGGGCTTCATCGAGGGAGGTGCGGATGCGGCGCAGGCTTGTCATCGTGTGCCCCGGGTCGGCGGCACCGCTGGCCAGCCGGGCTTCGATGAGGTCCACCTCGGTGAAAATGTCGGCGAAGCGCCGGGCGAAGTGCGCCAAACCCTCCTCGGGCGTGCCCGCCTGCCACGAGCCGACTATCCGCTCGCCCGCCGACGTCTTGACATAGACAGTTCCGTCGTCGTCGACCCGACCGAAGCTCGTCCAGTCGCTCATGTGCCCACCCTTTTGCATCCCGGCGAGCCGGGTCCGCCGCCCGGTCTCCGCCGCCACCTTGCGCAGCTATCTCAAACTATGGGCCGCAGCCACGTGAACACTATGGGTCACCGGCCTCCCCGCGCGAGGTGCGTCGAGGCGGTCGTTTCCCCGATGAGTGTGTTCTCCTGGCATTCTCACAGGCCACTCGGGGTGTCCGTCGAGCGGCCGAAGGGCCAGTGCGGCCGAACCGTGACCTTCCGTCGGTCTGGGAGCGCTCCCAACGATCTCGGCCGGTTACCGTGGGCTCGTGCCACTGGTCGCCGTCGCTGTGTGCCCGCACCCGCCGCTGCTCGTGCCCGAGGTCGCGTCGGGTGCCGCACCCGAGCTGGACGACCTGCGCGCCGCCTGCGCCGTGGCGGTAGCACACCTGCTGGACGCCGAGCCCGACCAGGTGCTCAGCGTCGGCTCCGGGCCGGAGCCGTCGGGCGCCGAGATTGGCCGTCCCGACCTGCCGCTCAGTCGCGCGGTAGGTTCGTGGTTGCTGGATCGCGGCGGCGTCCACGCCTCGCGCCTCGCCGGGCAGACGGTCCTGACACTGGCGACCCGCGATGAGTGCCAGACCCTCGGTCGTGCACTGGCTTCGACGACCGATCGACTAGCGCTCCTTGTCCTCGGCGACGGCTCGGCGTGCCGCGGGCAGAAAGCACCTGGCTATGACGACCCGCGCGCCGAGCCGTTCGACGCGGGGATCGCGGAGGCGCTGGGGACCGCAGACACCGACGCTCTGCTCGCCCTCGATCCGGGGCTCGCCGAGGAGTTGCGGTGCGTGGGCCGGGCGCCCTGGCAGGTACTGGCCGGCGCGGTCGCGGCCGATGGGCGGGCCTGGCACGGCGAATTGCTCTATGACGGAGCCCCCTACGGCGTCGCCTACTTCGTCGCCCGGTGGTCACCCCCACCACCCCCACCCCACCCCCCGACCCCCCCGCCGATCATGAGCTCCAGGTCATGATCGACGCCATTTCGCGACGCCCAGATCATGATCACCGCGATCTTGGGAACGCGGCGGTGGCCATAGTCGGGCCCACCGCTGCGGGGAAGACGGCCCTCAGCCTCGCGCTGGCGAACGCGATCGGAGCGGAGGTGGTCAACGCCGATTCGATGCAGCTCTACCGCGGCATGGACATCGGCACCGCGAAGCTGAGCCCAGGCGAATGGGAGGGCGTACCTCACCACGTCTTCGACCTGTGGGACGTCACCGAGCCGGCGAGCGTGGCCGAGTACCAGCATGCCGCGCGCGCCGCGATCGACGCCGTGCACGCCCGCGGGTGTACCCCGCTGCTCGTCGGCGGCTCCGGCCTCTATGTGCGGGCCGCGTTGGAGCACTTCGACTTCCCGGGTACGGACGCGCAGCTTCGCGCCACGCTCGAGGCCGAACTTGCGGCCGGGGGACCAGCACCGCTCCACGCGCGACTCGCGAGTAGGGATCCGGCCGCGGCGGCGCGGATCCTGCCGAGCAACGGCCGGCGCATCGTCCGGGCACTGGAAGTGCTCGAGCTCACCGGCGCTCCGTTCGCCGCGGAACTGCCCGAGCCCCGACCGTACTATCACTGCCTCTACATTGGAGTTGACCTTGAGACCGCCGCCCTTGACGAGCGGGTCGCCATGCGGGTTGACCGGATGTGGGCGGCCGGGCTGGTCGACGAGGTACGCGCCCTGGAGCGCCGGGGACTGCGCCAGGGCCGCACCGCGGGTCGCGCACTTGGCTACCAGCAGGTGCTGCGCCACCTGGCGGGTGAGTGCACCGAGGCGCAGGCGAAGGCGGACACCATCCAGGCCACCCGGCGATTCGTGCGCCGCCAACGCTCGTGGTTCCGGCGAGACCCCCGAGTCATGTGGCTAGACGGGCGGGATCCGGACCTGGCCGTACGGGCACTCGCGCTCGCGGCCGAAGCGCGGCAATGAGACATGATGGTGGCAATGGGACTCGCACTGGAACTCAAGGGACTGCCGTTCGCCAAGGGCCACGGGACGGGCAACGACTTCGTCATCGTGCCGGATCCGGATGGCGAGATCGACCTGTCGGCCAACGTCGTGGCGGCGCTCTGCGACCGACGGCGTGGGCTCGGCGGTGACGGGCTGCTGCGGGTCATCCGTACCGCCGCCCACCCCGAGGTGGCGCCACGGGCCGATGAGGCGGAGTGGTTCATGGATTACCGCAACGCCGACGGCTCCCTGGCCGAGATGTGCGGCAACGGAGTCCGCGTCTTCGCCCGGTACCTGGTTGAGTCCGGTCTCGCCGCGGGGCCGAGCATCCATATCCTGACCCGGACCGGGCTTGTGGTAGCCGAGGTCGGCGCGGAGTCCATCGCCGTCGACATGCCGCCGCCCGAGGTGTCTGGGCAGGCAACGGCGCGGGTGTCGGGTGTGGACTTCGCCGGCACCGTCGCGACGTGCGGCAACCCCAATCTCGTGTGCTGGGTGGACGATCCGGATCGGCTCGACCTCGTCCAGGCACCCGTACTCGATCAGGCCACCTTCCCGGCCGGGGCCAACGTCGAGTTCGTGGCGCGGACCGGTGACATGCACGTACGCATGAGGGTCGTCGAACGCGGCGTAGGCGAGACATTGTCGTGTGGCTCGGGCGCCTGTGCGGCGGCGGCGGTCGCCCTCCGCGACGCGGGTCGCGGGGCTGGGGTCGTAACGGTGGACGTACCGGGCGGCCGCCTCACCGTCACGCTAGACGTCGGTCGCTGCGTGCTCACCGGGCCGGGCGTCATCGTGGCCTCCGGCACCGCCCTGCTGTGACGGGTGGGCGCGAGGCACGCTGCGGGAGCGGCGAAGGCCTAGATATCCGACGCCGGCGAGCAGCAGGCCACCACCCGCGGCGGCCAGCGCGTACCACACCGGAATCGCGCTCAACCCGGATGGCTTCGCCGCCACGGTTGGACTCGGGGTGAGCGAGGCCGGCCCCGGCGGCAGCGGAACCGCGGACGGGGTATGCCGGCGCAGCGTCGTCGGACCGGCCTCGTCGCTCACGGTAAGGAAGGCCGTGCCGTCCGGGGTGTAGGCGATGGCCTCGCCCTGGGGCTCGTCCGGCAGGGCAGTGACCCGCGGTGTGCCGGTCGTGATGGCCTTCACCACGTCACCGTCGGGCACGTCCCATTCGTACGCGGCCGTGTACGTCCGCAGTACCACCCGGCGACGGTCCGGCGACGTCGCGGCGCCGGTGACCACCACCTCGCCGAGCGCGCCCAGCAGGTTGTTCTCGCCAGTGGAGGTCGGCGCGAACTCGCCAACCCGCTTCATCAGGACCCCCGTCGCCGTGCGTGCCTGCAGCGGTGCGGTGGCCTCATACAGCCCGGCCTTGCCGGTCAACTCCTTGGTGACCACGATCGGCACGCCGGCGGCGGTGAAGAGCAGTCCCTCGGCGTCGTGGGGGCCGTCGGGGTAGGTAAGCCGGTGGATGACCGGTGCGCCGGCGGCGGGGAGGCTCCACAGTGCCACCGTCTGCCGCCTGGCCTCGCTCGTTACGTTGTCACCGATGTCGGCCACCCACAGGGTGCCGTCGGGTGCCATGGCGAGGTCTTCGGGGTCCCGTGCCGGGGTGGGATAGCGGACCACCTTGGTGACCTTGCACGTCGGGTCGAGGTAGACGATCCGGGTGGCGCCGGCGTCGAACTGGCTGTCGTTGACCGCGACGTAGCCCGTAGCGGTGGCAATCAGCCCGGAGAGTTCGGTGGCCCGAGCATCCTTGATCACGCAGACGTCGGAGGGCGCCACCGCGGCTACCTCCATGGGGGCGAGCCCGACCGCGGCGGCGAGCGTTGCCAGGGCAGCCGTGAGTCGCACCGGGACAGTGTGTCAGCAGGCGCGGCCCCTGGCGAGCCGGTCGTCGTCGAAGGTCACTCGTTGTTCCGCTCGCAAGCTTCGCGACGGTCACTCGTTGTTCCGCTCGCAAGCTTCGCGGAAGAGCACTCGATGTTCCGCTCGCAAGCTTCGCGAAACTCTCGCGCTCAGACCAGCTCGATGGTTTCGCGATCAGGCCGTGGCCGGGGGACCGCGGCTGCGTTCGCCTTCGCGACGGCGCGCACGGCGTCGGCGACGGCCGGAGCGACCTTGGGGTCGAAGACACTCGGCACGATGACGGAAGGGTTGATCTTCTCGGCGCCCACCCCGTCGGCGATGGCCCGGGCGGCCGCCAGGGCCATCTCCTCGGTGAACGCCTCGGCGTGGGCGTCGAGCATGCCGCGAAAGACGCCGGGGAAGGCGAGCACGTTGTTGATCTGATTCGGCTGGTCGGAGCGGCCGGTGGCCACGATGGCCGCATGCTTGCGCGCCTCGCGCGGATCAACCTCGGGGTCGGGATTGGCGAGGGCGAAGACGATCGCGTCCTTGGCCATGCCGGCAATGTCGTCGCCGGTGAGCAGGTTGGGGGCGGAGACGCCGATGAAGACGTCCGCGCCGCGCAGCGCGCCCGGAAGGTCCCCAGCGAACGAGTCACGGTTGGTGTTCTCGACTAGCCATTGCCACGCCGAATTCAGGCCGGGTAGCCCTCGGTGCAGGCAGCCGGGTCGGTCGTACGCGATGACATCGCCCACGCCCTGGCGCAGCAGCAGCTTGATGATGGCGGTTCCGGCCGCCCCCGCACCGGAGACGACGACCCGGACCTCGGCCAGGGACTTGCCGACGACCCGCAGCGCGTTGGTGAGTGCGGCGAGGACACAGATGGCGGTCCCGTGCTGGTCATCGTGGAACACCGGGATATCGAGGAGCTCGCGCAGGCGCGCCTCGATCTCGAAGCAGCGGGGCGCCGCGATGTCCTCCAGGTTGATTCCGCCGTACGCCGGAGCGATCACCTGCACGATCCGTACGATCTCGTCGGTGTCCTGGGTGTCGAGGACGACCGGCCACGCGTCGACGCCGCCGAAGCGCTTGAACAGGGCGGCCTTGCCCTCCATGACCGGCAGCGCGGCGGCCGGACCGATGTTGCCCAGGCCCAGTACGGCGGTCCCATCGGTGACGACCGCGACGGTGTTGCTTTTGATCGTGAGGCGGCGTGCGTCAGCCGGATTCTCCGCGATCGCGAGGCATACCCGGGCCACCCCCGGCGTGTACGCGCGGGAGAGCTCGTCGCGGTTGCGCAGGGCCACCTTGGGTGTCACTTCGATCTTGCCGCCCAGGTGGAGCAGGAACGTCCGGTCGCTGACCTTGCGTACGTCGACACCGTCGAGATCCTCGAGAGCCTGGGTGACCTGGGCTGCATGGGCGGCGTCGGCCGTGTCGCAGGTGAGGTCGGCGATGAGGTTGACCGGGTCGGAGTCGACCACGTCGAGCGCGGTGACAATCCCGCCGGCCTCGCCCACCGCCGTGGTCAGCCGGCCGATGGCGTACGGGTCGGCGACGACACTGACTCGAATCGTGATCGAGAACCCTGCGCTCGGCATTCGGCGCTTTGTCATGGCTCTCCCTTGGGGATGTCTCGTGGTGGACAGGTGCATTCTCGCCCGTTCGTCATTGTTACGGCGCGCCGGGAGAACTCGGATGCGGGCAGTCGCCGTAGCGTGGCACGATCAAAGGTGATGAGTAAGAAGGAAGTCGTACCCGAGTTCGAGGACCGCGCCGGAGGCGATCAACGCGGCAACCGCTCCGACTCGGCCGGCGAGTTCGAGCTGGAGGAGCGAAACGCGCTGCGGCGCGTGGCCGGGCTCTCCACCGAGCTGGCTGACGTCACCGAGGTCGAGTATCGCCAGCTGCGGCTCGAGCGGGTGGTGCTGGTCGGTGTCTGGACCGAAGGAACGGCCACGGATGCGGACAACTCCCTCGCCGAGCTGGCCGATCTGGCGAAGACGGCCGGCTCGCAGGTGCTCGAAGGCCTGATCCAGCGCCGCAACCGGCCGGACCCATCCACGTTCATCGGCCGTGGCAAGGTCGATGAACTGCGCGCCGTCGTGGTCGACTCTGGCGCCGACACGGTGATATGCGACGGCGAGCTGTCGCCGAGCCAGCTGCGCACGCTGGAGGAGAAGATCAAGATCAAAGTAATCGACCGGACAGCATTGATCTTGGATATCTTCGCCCAGCACGCGAAGAGCCACGAGGGCAAGGCTCAGGTTGAGCTGGCCCAGCTTCAGTACTTCCTGCCCCGCCTTCGCGGTTGGGGAGCGGCGCTGTCGCGCCAGACCGGCGGCAGTGGTCGGGGCGGAGGTGCCGGTGGCGGCGTGGGTCTGCGCGGGCCCGGTGAGACCAAGATCGAGACCGATAGGCGCCGGATCCGGACTCGGATCTCCCGGCTCAAGCGTGAGATCGCCAACATGCGGACCGTACGGGACACCAAGCGCGCGGTTCGCCGGCGGCACAGCGTGCCGGGCGTTGCGATCGCCGGCTATACCAACGCTGGCAAGTCCTCCATCCTGAACCGGCTTACCGGTGCGGGGGTACTGGTCGAGGATGCGCTCTTCGCCACGCTCGACCCGACCACCCGCCGGTCGCGGACGGCAGAGGGTCGGGTCTACACCCTCTCCGACACGGTCGGCTTCGTCCGGCATCTGCCGCACCAGCTCGTGGAGGCGTTCCGGTCGACCCTCGAGGAGGTCGGTCAGGCCGACCTCGTAGTGCATGTCGTGGATGGTGCCCACGTCGATCCGGAGGAGCAGGTCCGCGCGGTTCGCGAGGTCCTCGCCGAGGTCGGCGCCGAGCGGGTGCCCGAGCTGCTTGTGGTGAACAAGACCGACGCGGCCGAGGAGGAGACGCTGTTACGGTTGAAGCGCCGCTGGCCCGAGGCCGTGCTCGTTTCGGCTCGCACGGGTGCCGGCCTGGATCTGCTGCGTCACACGGTGGAGGCGCGGCTACCGCGACCGGCCGTGGAACTCGATGTCCTGGTTCCTTATGACCGCGGCGACCTGGTCGCCAGGGTGCACGAGCGGGGTGAGGTGCTCGGCTCGGAGCACACTGAGGAGGGCACCGAGCTGCGGGTACGCGTCGATCAGATGCTTGCGGCGGAACTCGCCCCGTTCGCGGTTACCGCTGCGTAAGTGGGTTGTAGCTCACTGTTACCTGGCTCATCCGGACTACGCAGAGTGCCGGTCACTCTGCCAGACTAAGACGCATGCGTCGTCCCCCCTCCCGGTTCTCCGGGGCGTCATCCCTGCTGATCGGCGCGGCTGTCGTGGTGGTTGCGACGGTCGTCGTCGGCCCTGCCGCCGCCTTCGCGGAGGATCCGACCCCCACCCCGAGCGTGAGCTCCAGCGCCGGCGCGGCCGATCCTTACATCAGCGCTGCCACCCCGGGCGAGGCTGTCTGCACACTCAGTAGCACCGCGCTCGATCAGATCACCGGCATGGTCGCGACCGACAAGGGCATTTATGTCGTGGAGGGCGGCGACGGAGCCGATCCGGCGACCGTCGTCATCCATACGGTCGACGCCACCAACTGCCAGTCGACCTCGAAGAACTACGGCTTCAATCCGATCGACCCGGAGGACCTGGCGCTGGGGGCGAACAACACCCTCTGGGTAGGGGATTTCGGCGACAACACTCTGGGCAGCGGACCAGCCCGGGACACGGTGGCCCTTGAGAAGGTCACCATCGGTGGCACCAAGGCTGCGGTTCCCTACCGTTTGACGTACGCCAAGGGTGGAAAGTTCGACGCCGAGGCGATGCTGCTTGACAAGGATGACCTCCCGATCATCTTCACGCAGGAGGGCGGAAAGGCCGGTATCTATAAGGCCAACAAGGCGCTCGTGCCGGATACCAGGTCGAACCTGCCGGTCCTGGAGAAGGTTGGCGATTTCACACCGCAGAAGACCGGCACCGCGAACCAGATGGGCGTCGTCGGCCAGAGCCTCGTGACCGGCGCCGCGAAGTCGCCCGACGGCAAGTCGGTCGTGATCCGTACCCGCTCGGACGCCTACGAGTTCACAGTCGGTGAGGATGGCGACGTCGTCAAGGCGATCATCGAAGGCAAGCCGGTGATCACCCGGCTGCCGAACGAGCCTCAGGGCGAGGCGATCAGCTACAGCGCCGATGGCAGCAAGTTCCTCACCATCTCGGTCAAGCCGAAGGGCGCGACGGGGAATCCGAAGTTGCTGAGCTATACCCGCCATGTGCCGGACCTGGCGGAAGAGCCCACTGCCGGCGACGAACTCCCGGCGGCTCCGGGTGCTGGGCAGAGCTGGTTCGACAAGCTGTCGTTCTCGGAGCTGACGCGGATCGTGGCCGCCGTGGGCGTCGTGGGTCTGGTGCTCGCGATCTCCGGCATCGTCGGGATCCGTCGGGCGCGTAAGCGTCGCCGGGAAGAGGAAGACGAGTACGACTACGACGACTACGACGATGACCCGCGCGGCAGGGGCAGACGCGGTCGCGGTGGTCGTGACCGCGAGGATGAGCACAGCTTCTCCGGCCTACGCGACTCCCGCTACGCCGATGGGTATGACCAGTACGGCGGTGGGTACGCCGACGCTGGGTACGGCAGTAACGGCTATGCCGGCAACGGATACGGCGGCGGCTACGCCGACGCGGGGTACGGCGGCGCCCACGCCGGACAGGCGCATGGCGCCGATGCCTACGGCGGCGCCCAGTACGGCGCCGACCCGTACGGGCAGCAGTACGCTGCCCCGCAGTACGGCGCGCCGCAGTACGGTGACCAGTCGCAGTACGGCGCGCCACAGGCCGACTATGGCGCTTACGGGGGCCAGCAGCCCGCCGCCGACTACGGCGGCCAGCAGCACTACGGCGCCGACTACGGCGGCCAGGCCCAAGGTCAGCACGGCAGTCAGTACGGCGGCTACGGCTACGAGGAAGACTTCGACCCGATGCAGGACCCGCGGCGCCGATAAGGCACCGCGGGGCTCCGGCTTGGCCGCCGTCGGCCAGTCCACTGCGCTCGTCACTAGTCCGCGTTGTTCGTAAGTCCGGGCTCTTCGTCGTTGCGCGCCCTTCGTCGTTGCGCGCCCTTCGTCATTGCGGGCCGTTCGTCACACCCGTCGTAGTACTGCGACGACCTTGCCGAGGATCGTGGCGTCGTCGCCGGCGATGGGCTCAAACGCCGGGTTGTGCGGCATCAGCCACACGTGCCCGTCGCGGAAGCGATAGGTCTTCACGGTGGCCTCACCATCGAGCATCGCGGCCACGATCTCGCCGTTGTTTGCCGACGGCTGCTGGCGCACGACGACCCAGTCGCCGTCGCATATCGCCGCGTCGAGCATGGAGTCGCCCTTGACCTGGAGCAGGAAGAGCGTGCCGTCACCGACGATCTCACGGGGGAGCGGGAACACGCCCTCCACGGACTGCTCGGCAAGGATTGGTCCACCGGCAGCGATACGGCCCAGCACTGGCACATACGCGGGGGCCGGGCGCGCTGCCCGTACCGCCTCTTCGTCGTCGAGTTCCAGCTCGCTCGGCGGGCGGACGTCGACCGCACGCGGGCGGTTGGGATCCTTGCGCAGATAGCCCTTCTTCTGCAGCACACCCATCTGGTACGCGACGCTGGACGGCGACACCAGCCCCACCGCCTCGCCGATCTCACGCACAGTCGGCGGGTAACCGCGTCGTTCCACTGTGTCCCGGATGTAGTCGAGGATCTTCCGTTGGCGCGTCGTCAGATCCGCCGCGAAGACCTCCGGTAGCGCGGTCATCACGGCCTCGACCGCCCGCAGCTCTCCAGCACCCCCTCGGCGTCGCATTCGCGTTCGTGTCGCGGCGTCTGGCGAAGCGTCGTCCCCTTTGCGCCGGTCGTCGGTTGCCACGTCCGTCCTCCCTTATTTCGCTCGTGCTGCTTCGCTCGTGTGTTCTGCGCCTCGAACAACCGTATCGCCGTTCTGTCCAAAAATCAAACAACTGTTCGACCTGCGTGTCGCTAGTGCGGCGAACTGTTGTTCGCGCGTCGCCTCGACATGCCCCGCACGTCGGGCTAGCGTCGCACGGTAGTTCTATCGTACGACCGTTCTAGTCAGAAGGCTGCCATGGACTGTCCCTCGGACCCGGTACGGCAGGACGCCGCGGTCGTTGGACGCTGCGGTGGAGCGCAAAATGTCGTACCCCTGGCGTGGAATAGGAGCGTGTCGGCTTGCGTCCCAGTTGACAGCGAGCTAGCGTCGACCACAAGATGTAGTAGTTACACTGTTGTGACTTACCCACAAGTTGGGGACAGTTCAGCGGACAGACATAGCACCGATCCTGACGTGGGCCCACCCTGCAGGGCCCGCGTCAGGGTCAGAGGCGTGGACTTGAGAAGTCGCGTTGAGGAGGAGGGTGTCGTCATGCGTTGTCCGTACTGCCGCCACGCCGACTCACGTGTGGTCGACTCTCGGGAGGCGGAGGATGGTGCTCTGATCCGGCGCCGCCGGTCCTGCCAGGAGTGCGGACGCCGGTTCACCACTGTCGAGGAGGCCGTGCTCGCGGTGGTGAAGAGGAGCGGCGTCACTGAGCCGTTCAGTCGGTTGAAGATCATGGCTGGGGTGCGCAAGGCGTGCCAGGGTCGGCCGGTCGACGAAGACTCGATCGCGCTGCTCGCGCAGAAGGTCGAGGAGACGATCCGGGCACGAGGCGTGGCGGAGGTGCCGAGCCACGAGGTCGGCCTCGCGATCCTTGGCCCGCTCCGCGAACTGGATGAGGTCGCCTACCTCCGATTCGCGAGCGTGTATCGCTCGTTCGACTCGCTGAGCGACTTCGAGCGGGAGATCGCTGCCCTGCGATCGAGCGGGAAGGCCACCAATAGCGGGGGTGGCAAGGCTACGAATGGCAGCCATCCCGAGCCGGCGAGGCCGGCCAGACAGACGTGACCGGCGGCGCCTGAGGCTGCGGCGCTACCGGAGTTGAGAGATCCATCCTGACAACGTGAGCGCGGCGTGGGCCGCGGGGGCACACAAGGGAGACGGGCATGACGCGGGCAGTGGGAACACCCTCGGGTGCGGGGGATGCAGGTGCAGGGCCCAAGGGCCGGGGCAAGGCGGCGTCCGGGCTGCGCATCGAGCGGGTGTGGACCACCGAGGGCGTGCACCCCTACGACGACGTGACCTGGCAGCGCCGGGACGTTGTCATGACGAACTGGCGCGACGGCTCGGTCAACTTCGAGCAGCGGGGCGTGGAGTTCCCGGACTTCTGGAGCGTCAACGCCGCGAACATCGTCACGACGAAGTACTTCCGTGGTGCGGTGGGTACGCCGCAGCGTGAGTCGACGCTGCGCCAGCTCATCGACCGAGTGGTCAGCACGTACCGCAGGGCCGGCGAGGAGCATGGTTACTTCGCGACCGTTCAGGATGCGGAGATCTTCGACCACGAGCTGACTTGGATGCTGCTCCACCAGGTGTTCAGCTTCAACTCGCCAGTCTGGTTCAACGTCGGAACCGCCTCCAAACAGCAGGTCAGCGCCTGCCAGCCATACCACTCGATGGTGAGCACGCCGGCCGGTCTGATCCCGATCGGCAAGCTCGTCGAAGAAAACGCGGTCGGGACCAAGGTATTTGACGCCAACGGCCTGACGAAGATCGTCGCCGTCAAGGCCAATGGCTCGAAGGATGTGTTGCGCCTGCACACTAAGGACGGCTACACGCTGGACGTAACCGCCGACCACCTCGTCTGGCAGGTGACAGGCGCTGGTGCGGGTGGTGGCTTTGTCGAGGCCGGAACCCTGAAGGCGGGCGACAGGCTTGAGTGGCACAGTCAGGACGCGTTCGGCGACACCGATCTCGTACGGATCGAGCACCTCGGTCCGATGGAGGTCTACGACATCCAGACGGAGAGCGGTGAGTACCTGTCGAACAACATCCGGGTCCACAACTGCTTCATCCTTGCCGTGGATGACTCCATGGACTCGATCCTCGATTGGTACAAAGAGGAGGGTCTGATCTTCCAAGGTGGCTCGGGGTCGGGCGTCAACCTGTCCCGGATCCGGGCTTCGAAGGAGCTGCTCTCGTCCGGTGGGACCGCATCCGGCCCGGTCAGCTTCATGCGCGGTGCGGACGCGAGCGCCGGCACCATCAAGTCCGGCGGGGCAACCCGGCGGGCGGCGAAGATGGTGATTCTCGACGTCGACCACCCGGACGTGGAGGAGTTCATCGTCACGAAGGCGCGCGAGGAGGACAAGATCCGCGCGCTGCGCGATGCCGGATTCGACATGGACCTCGGCGGCAAGGACATCGTGAGCGTCCAGTACCAGAACGCCAACAACTCTGTACGTGTATCTGACGAGTTCATGCGTGCTGTCGAAGATGGCACCAAGTTCGACCTCGTCGGTCGGCTCGACGGCCGGGTCATCGACACCGTGGACGCCCGCGATCTGTTCCGAAAAATGGCCCAGGCCGCCTGGGAGTGCGCCGACCCGGGCATCCAGTACGACGGAACCATCAACGACTGGCACACCAACCCCGAAACCGGACGTATCACCGCATCTAACCCATGTAGCGAATACGTGTCTTTAGATAACTCTTCGTGCAATTTGGCGTCGCTGAACCTCATGAAGTTCCACAACGCTGACGGTGGGTTCGAGGTCGAGAAGTTTGTGAAGTCGGTCGAGTTCGTCATCACGGCGATGGACATCTCGATCTGCTTCGCGGACTTCCCGACGCAGAAGATCGCCGAGACCACGCGCGCCTACCGTCAGTTGGGCATTGGATACGCAAACCTAGGCGCCCTGCTTATGGCGAGCGGGGTGCCCTACGACTCCGATGCTGGTCGTTCGGTAGCGGCGGCGATCACGTCGCTGATGACGGGTGCCGCGTACCGGCGCTCGGCCGAACTGGCCGGCGTCGTCGGCCCGTACGACGGCTACGCCCGCAACGCTGAGCCGCACAAGCGGGTGATGCGCAAGCACGCGGCCGCTAACGACGAGATCAAGCCGCATGCGCTAGCGACGGCGATCGCTCGCGAGGCGACCAAGCAGTGGCAGCTCTGCCTGAAGGTAGGCGAGAAGAATGGCTACCGAAACGCTCAGGCGAGCCTGCTCGCGCCCACTGGCTGCCTTTCCGGTGACACGTTAGTCACGACCGATCGCGGGCTTATTCGGCTCGGTGAACTCGGCGATCCCTTTGGTGAAACGTGGCAGGACTTGGACGAGCTGGCCGTTTCCACTGACGACGGCCCTCAACGCGCCACGAAGTTCTTCGTCAACGGCGAAGAACCAACGCGCAGAATCACAACACAGGCTGGGTACCGTATACGGGGAACCTTGACACATCGCATCAAGGTTGTGGAACGTGAGTCAGGAGCGTGGGTCTGGAAGCGGCTCGCGGACATCGAAGCCGGGGATGTTGTCCCAGTCCAACTCGGCACACTTGTGGGCTCACCGCGTCGCGTGCCACTGCCGGTTATCGATCAGGCCTATTACACAGCAGATCGTAAACTGCGTGTGCCGGACGCGGTCAATGCCGAGTTGGCAGAGCTTGTTGGCTACTTCATGGGTGACGGGAGCCTACACGCCAAGGGCGTCCGTCTATGTGTCGCCGACGACATAGACGTCGTCGAGCGCCTCCGCGTGCTCAGCAAAGGGCTATTCGGCCTTGAGCCGGTCGTAAGGCAGCAGGTCGGGTATCAGGAGGTAACACTCCAGTCTGTGCGTCTTGCGCGCTGGTGGCAGGCTGCGGGATTTGCAAAGGAGCTGCCGGACGCGGACCACGTCGGTAAGGGCTGGACCCCTCGGATACCTTCTGCGATTCTTGAGTCGAACGATCGCGCCATCTACGCGGCCTTCCTCCGCGGGTTGTTTGAGGCAGACGGGTCCGTGACCGACCAGGTGCCAGCGCTATCAACGGCTTCGGAGACGTTCGCGACCGAGATTGTGGGCATCCTTCTAACGCTTGGCGTAGCGACCACGACCCGACGCACGACGAGTGGCTGGGGTGGGCCGATCACCCAGATCCGGCTGCGCAACCTCCACCACGCACTACTGTTTGCCGAGGCCGTCGGGTTCCTGAGCGACCGAAAGAACCGGCTGCTACCGGAGTCGGAACCCAGCCCGCTTGGATACCGGAGGGATCGGGTCCACCTGCCTCGCGGGGTCTGGAACAAGCTGGTTCCCGCCGGGCATCGGTTCCACAGAGCAGTCACCCAGTCGCTCCGGAAGACAGGAGGCGTAAGCCGTTTCGTCGCTCGTCAGCTGCTTGACGAGACACGCGATGTGCGATTGGCGTTTGCGTTGGAATACCTATTCGAGATGGTTGAATCCAACGAAGACGGTGGCGTTCAGCCGACGTTCGACCTGTCCATTCCGTCCAATGTCACCTATGTGGCGGCTGGTTTCGTCAGCCATAACACAATAGGTCTTGCTATGGACTGCGACACCACCGGCATCGAGCCGGATCTGGCGCTGGTCAAGTACAAGAAGCTTGTCGGCGGCGGCTCCATGCAGATCGTCAATCGGACCGTGCCGGAGGCACTGCGCAATCTGGGCTACCAGGAGGAGCAGGTTGAGGCCATCGTCGAGTACATCTCCGAGCATGGGCACGTGGTCGATGCGCCCAGCCTCAGGCCGGACCACTACGCCGTGTTCGACTGCGCCATGGGTGACCGCTCGATCGCGGCGATGGGCCATGTTCGGATGATGGCGGCCACGCAACCGCTGCTAAGTGGGGCCATATCGAAGACGGTGAATGTTCCTGAGTCGGCAACAATCGATGACATTGAGAAGATCTACTTCGAGGGCTGGAAGCTGGGCCTTAAGGCGCTCGCGATCTACCGCGACAACTGCAAGGTTGGCCAGCCACTCTCCAATGCGAAGGCCAAGGCCGTCGAGAAGGAGCCGGAGAAGGTCATCGAATACCGCCCGACTCGACGTCGCCTACCGAAGAAGCGTCCGTCAGAGACGGTGTCGTTCACAGTCGGCGGTGCGGAGGGCTACCTCACCGCGTCCTCCTACCCCGACGACGGACTTGGCGAGGTGTTCCTCAAGATGTCCAAGCAGGGCTCGACCCTGGCCGGGGTGATGGACGCCTTCTCCATCGCACTCTCAGTTGGCCTGCAGTACGGCGTGCCGCTGGAGACGTACATCGGAAAGTTCACCAACATGCGGTTCGAGCCGGCCGGCATGACCGACGACCCGGATATTCGCATGGCAGCGTCGTTGGTGGACTACATCTTCCGCCGGCTCGCGTTGGACTTCCTACCGTTCGAGACGCGGGCAGACCTGGGCATCTTCACGGCCAAGGAGCGAGCCGCCCAGGCTCGAGCCGAGGTGACTGGCGAGGACATTGACCTTGCGGCGCTCGCTTCGAGCGCACCGATCGAGGTCAAGAGGCCGACGGAAAAGAAGGACGAGGGTACGGGCGGGAAGTCCGCGCCAGGGGTCGGTTCCTCCATGGAGCTGATCGAGAAGGTGCAGAACAAGGGCGCCGACGCTCCACTGTGCTTCACCTGCGGCACCAAGATGCGGCCGGCCGGCAGCTGCTACGTCTGCGAGGGCTGCGGCTCCACCAGCGGCTGCAGCTAGTTCCGAGCAATGTTTGGCTAGCGACGCCAGGAGAAGTACGTCACGTGCTTGACGTACTTCTCCTGGCGAAGTGAGACGGTTTGGGCTACTGATACGTGAATCAGAGCGACGCTCAGCTCGCAACGGGCGACGGCGTGTGCACGGTTGGCGGCGCTTCGTCCAGTGCCTGCCGGCGCACGCCGCGGATGAGCAGGTATCCGACCATCCAGAACTCGCCGACGCTCGCGGGATACGCGAGTGCCTCGGCGACGACTTGTGCATCGGGGGCGAGGTACCTGATGAACGCGCTGAGCACGTACCCGACACCGCCACCGACGAGGATCCAGCCCAGGGCGCGGGGCATCCAGCCCGAGCGCAGCACGCACCAGCCCATAGGGATGAGCCACAGGCCGAAGAACAGTCCTCCCACGCCCCACAGGTTGTCGCTGACCAGGTACAGAACCTGGACGGTGGCCGACGCGTCGCCGAACGGGTCGGCGGAGACCTGGGCCGCCGTGGCCAACAGTGCCGCACTCACGAGGCCCACGACCGCGTTGACCAGGCCGAAGGCGGCGATCCCGCTCGCGGCAAAGGGGTCTACGGTGCGGAACAGGCGATAGAACCAGGCGGCGGTGAGGGTCTGGGTAACGACCATGGCCAGCTCCACGGCAACGCCAGCCCGGGCGAGCGACTCGTGCGTGACCAGGTTGGCCAGTGTCGCGTTGGGGTCGTCGGCCGCGAAGAGCAGTGGGCGGACGATGAGGAACCCGAGTACGCCGGTGATCGCCATGCCGAGGTAGAACAGCCCGGTCGTCCGGGCGGTACGGGTAAGCGCGTGCATCGTGGCGAGGCGTTGAGGGGTTTGCATGATCTCTCCTTGATCTTGGGTGCGTGGATACGACGGGATCGTGGGCACGCTCGTCGATGCCGGGTTCTCGTACCACCTCGCACACCGGGCGCTGCACGCGTTCGGCAGCCTGCCACTCGGGTTCGCGCAGGAGATCTTCAGCCCGGCGTCGGCCGGCGGAGCATACAAGTCGACGCCGCAGAGGCAGACCTGGCCGCGATGGCCGAGGCGCTGCCGCACCTGACAGCCATGGTGGCAGCCGAGGTCCACGACGTCACCGACCCCACGCTCGGTTGGTGCGACAGTCAGATCGAGTTCGAGTTCACCCTCGACCTGCTCCTGGACGGGCTCGAACGCCTCCGCCGCTAGCGGTTCACGCCGACGTGACATTCTGATAGCGCTGCTGGCCGTCCGCTGCTACGCGCCGCAGGAGCGTTCGTCGTCGTGGAATATGGCACGTCCCGAATATGTACGCTCCACCGGTAATAGAGCACGCTTCGGGCATTGAATGCCTGCTCACGCGGGAGGGTCGGCAACGAGCCGGCCCTCCCGCGTTGATGGCGCTGGGAGCGTCGTTGAGTACGCGCACTCATGCCGACCGCCCGATAAGGCCGTCAAGCTCGGTTCATGACGTCGACCTCGCAGATCTCACCGCGGCGCATGGCGTGGCTGCAACGGGAGCTGAGGCAATGGCAGGAAGAAGGCGTTGTTGATGCGCTGCTCGCCGAACGCATCGCGGGGCGCTACGCCGCTGGCCGAGGCATGGCGCTCGGGCGGCTCGCGCTCGGGCTTGGCGCCACGTTCGTTGGTATTGGCCTCATCTGGCTTGTCGCCACCAACCTCGACCAGTTGTCACCGTTGACGCGGATCGTCGGCGTCACCGCCGTCTGGCTCAGCGCGGTGGTCATCGCTGAGGTGCTCGCACACCGAAGCGCCCTGGCGACCGCCGCGGCCAGGCTGATCGCGGCACTGGCCGCAGGTGCGGTCGTGTTCCAGGCCGCGCAGAGCCTGCAGGTTCCCGCGTACACCCCCAGCCTGCTTGGTGTCTGGGCCGCCGGCGTCCTGGCCTACACGTACGCCACGTCCGGCGTGGGCCCATTGATCGTCGCCATCGTGACCGGCACCGGCTGGTATGCGTGGTACGTCGGCGAGCGAACGGGGGACCCCGCGCTCATCGCGGCGTCGCTCGTACTCGCGGCCGCCGTCGGCACCGCGATCGCCGCCCTGCACGAAAGCCGCTGGCGGCGTCCCTTCGCCCGTCCCTGGCGCCAAGTGGGCGCGCTGCTCGCCCTCGTCGGCCTCTTCCTCGTCGCTCTGCCGAGCACCGATCGTCCGCAGTCGATCCCCTTGCTGTTGTGGGTCGGGATCGCCGCCGCGGGCTTGATCGGCGGCTTGGCGCTGGCGCTCGGCGATCGGCAAGGCCGGCACGAGGTGCTCGCGATCGGCGCTGTGACCGCGGCGACCTTGAGCCTGCTCGCCTGGTCGCCTGTGGATCCTGGGCAGTCCGGGCTGACAGCCATGCAGCTGATCCACGCGGTCGTCGCGACGGCTGTCTACGTTCTGACCGCCGCCTGGTTCGCCGCCGTCAGTGCGCTCCACGACGACCCGCACCTCATGACCTTGTCCACCGGCGCGCTCGTGGTGTTCGTGACCGTACAGAGCTTTGCCATCTTCGCGCCGCTGCTATCGGGTGCGGCCCTGTTCCTCGTCCTGGGCGTGGTGTTCCTCGCTACCGGGGGACTGGTCATACGTGGCCGGCGCCGCCTCATGGCTCCCACATCGGAGGTGTGACCGGATGAACCGCTCCCGTGCAATCCTTGTCGCCGTCGCGGTAGTGGTCCAGGTGCTCCTCGTCGTCGTCGGCGTTGCCCCGCAGCTGTCGGCCCGGCTAACCGGGACGGAGTACCGGTTCGCGGTTGGCCCGGTCGACCCAATCGATCCTTTCCGCGGCGCGTACGTCCAACTGGGCTACCCGGGCCTACCAGTCGACGAATCGGGGATCGAGGGCGACGCATACATCCCGCTGACCCGGGACGGCGCGACGGACCTGTGGCGGGGGACCGCGATCCAGCGGCTCCGCCCTGACCGCGGGCCATTCCTCGCCTGTCACACCGAAGGGTACGGGCCACCGAGGTGCGGCATCGAGAGCCTGTTCCTGAGCGAGGAAGGGGCCCGCCAGGTCGCCGACGAATTGCGCGCCAACCGGGTCGTGGCTGTTGTGCGCGTCGACAGCCGCGGCAACGCCGCGATCGTGCGACTGGTCACGTCGTAATTGAGGGGTGTGCCAAGTCAGGAACTCGTTGAGACCGGAGATGTCGCTGTCGGGTGTCTAGCCGGCTGCGCGGCTCAGCGGCTCAGTGGCTAAGGTCCCCTTGGCAACCTCCCTGTCAATCGGATGGGCTTCGGCTCGATGCGCGACGAGATCTCAAACACGTCAGGTACGTCGAGTACTTGACGTACTTCTCGTGGCGGGGCATCCTTGGCTGAGAACTTGAGGGAGGTTTGGTGTCGATCACGCATTACGACAGCTACACCGAGGCGCGCGCGCACCTCAAGGATCTTCTCGATGCCGCTGAGCGGGGTCGGGTGGCGACGGTCCGGCGGGACGCTGGGAGGACGGCTGTCGTTGATGTTGGTCGGCTGCGCTCGGCCCTCGCGTCGTTGAGTCCGTCGGGCGCGCAGGTTGTCGCGGAAGCGGGTGGATGGTCGGTCTTCATCCCCGGGCTTCCGATCGCTGCCGACGGTGCCACCTTCGATGAGGCCGTCGCCGAGATGATCGTTGCGCTGCGCGAATACGCCGAGGACTGGCAGGAGCGTTTGCTGGACGCGCCGAACCATCGGGACAACTGGGTGCTGATACAGCTGATCAGCCTTAGTGACGACGATCAGCTGCGGGACTGGCTGGTTGGACCCGACCGGTGACCTGGCCGCAGCCCACCCGTTCGGATCACGACAAGTTCTGCGACATCGAGGGTTGGACCGCGGTACGCGACGCGCGTGGACGCAGCGGAACACATCACGTAACCCACGAACTCCATCTGCCGGATGGTCGCGTGCTGCGGACGAGGATCTCGCATCCCGTCGACCGCAGTACCTACGGTTCGAGCCTCTGGAGCCACATCCTCCGCGACCAGCTCGGCGTCTCCGAAGCCGAGTTCTGGAGTTGCCTGCGAGACGGGGTGAAACCAAACCGCGGCGTCCCGGAGCGGCCCGCCGAGGCGCTTCCAGCGGATCTCGTCCATCTGCTGATCACCCGCATCGGCCTCGCTGAATCCGAAGTTGGGACGATGAGCAAGGGCGAGGCGGTGGAGCGGCTCAATCGCTTTTGGACAGAGGGAAAATGATCCGATCGCATGGAATGCGGGACGGTATTAATACGTACGCTCCACCAGCAAAAGTGACCCGAATTGCATCTGATCTAACTTGTGGCAGAGCGGGTCGAGGTTAAAGCCTTCGGGTGCAAGGGGAGTCGGGCGACCGCCCTCCCATGACGTGGAGTCGTCCGCGCACCTCTAACCGGTGTGCCGCCACAAGTCCAGCATCCGGTCGATGTGGGGTCGAACCCGGGCGCGCGCGTCCACCCGATCCATGCCGGACATCAGCAGGTGGTCGTACTCGGTGTCGGTATGCCGTACCGACGCGACGACGGCCGCCGTGACCGCGTTCTCGTCCAACGCGCGACCAGCGGCCGAGCGCCCGACGCGTCCACTGCCCCGCACTCCGGCGTGGCGTGCGATCGACTGCGCCCGCGGCGGCGGGCAGCCGGGGAACAGCCGCGCGATCTCCTTCGCCAGGCGGGCCTGGAAGTCCAGGTCGCCCTGCTCACGGCGTACCCGCTCCCGGTCGCGGCGCCGCAGCCGTAGCTCTTCGTCCGCGAGGCACTGCTCCTCGGCCTGGTCAAGAGCGTCCGGCTCGACGAGCAGTCCCTGCCGCTCGTAGCGCTTGCGACTGCGGCTGAAACTCACGACCACGGCCGACAACCCGCTCGCCTTCTTCGCCCGCCGGGTCAATGCGGCGTCGCCGGACGGCAGAAAGACAAGGTGATCCATGTCCGCGCAGGTCATGCAGATCGGCCCGGTGTCCTCCATGATGAGGACATCGCCCGTACCCCCGCACCCGGCGCACGTGAACTCCTTGAGCGACTGGATGACCACGAGGTCGGGTGCGGCGCTCTGCTTCTGCGTCATCTGTTCTCGCTTCGCTTCGGGAAGCAGACCGGACATCCAATGCGTACGAAAGAGTCGCTCAACGTCCGGGTCGGCGTCAGCCGTAAACACTAGCGGTCGTCGATCCCGTGCCGCCGCGACATAGGCGACCTCGCTCGGGCTCAGGCCGCGTTCCTCCGCCCAACGGCGCAGCGACGTCAAGGCCTGGACCAACCGGTCGGCTGGTACGGCCGCCTCGGCCTCCAGGTGGTCCACCCGCCCCTTTCGCCAGAAATTGATTCCGCGCCACGACAGCCATCCGATCCCGGCCAGCACGTCGACGGGCGCGACGAATTGCTGACGCGCCAATTCGGCTTCGGCGGCGGTCGACACCCGCAGGTCGAGGCTCACTTTTCGGCCCATGAAACGACCGTGCCACAGTCGGGCTCAGCCGACCAGATCACGCCAGAAGGCCAATGCGCGGCAGTCTGCCGTCAGGCCTTGACCCGCAGCTCCCTCAGGCCGCGGATGATGTAGCCGACCTTCCACTCTGGCTCGGTGACCAGCGTCAGGCGCGGGGCGCGCCGTAGCAACGTGCCGAAGGAGATCTCGAGCTCCAGCCGGGCCAGCGGCGCACCCAGGCAGAAATGAATTCCGGCGCCGAACGACAGGTGGGGGTTCTCGACCCTGGCCAGGTCAAGGCTCTCCGGATCGACGAACACCTCCGGGTCGTGGTTGGCCGAGCCGAACAGGAGGGCAACCTCGCTGCCACGCGGAATCGGCACGCCGGCGACCTCGATGTCCTCCAGTACCCACCGCTCGAACATCTGCAACGGCGTGTCGAACCGCATCAGCTCCTCGATCGCGGTGGGCAGGAGGCCGGAATCGGTCCGCAGCGCGGCCAGCTGATCAGGGTTGCGGAACAGGGACCACCACCCGTTGCCGGTGACGTTGACGGTCGCCTCGTGGCCGGCGTTGAGGAGCAGTACGCAGGTGCCGATGAGCTCGTCCTCGGTGAGCCGGTCGCCCTCATCCTGCACCTGTACCAGCGCCGTGATGAGGTCGTCCCGAGGGTCGGATCGCCGTGAGCGAGCCAGTCTACGCAGGTAGTCGGAGAACTCCTCGCACGCCCGGACGGCACGATCGGCGGTCTCGCGGGTCGGATTCAGTTCGTACATGCCGCAGATGTCGGCCGACCATGGGCGAAGCCGGTGTCGATCCGACTCCGGTACGCCCAGCATCTCCGCGATAACGGTCACCGGCAGTGGCTCGGCCACTGTGGCGATGAGGTCGCCCTCGTTCGAGGCCAGGAGTTCATCAACGAGGTGGTCGGCGACTTTCTGGATCGTCGGGCGCAGCTCCGCCACCCGCCGCGGCGTGAACGCCTTGGACACCAACCGTCGCAGCCTCGTGTGGTCGGGCGGCTCGCGGTCGAGCATTCCGTTGCGAATGAGATGCCAGAACGGGGCCACGTGCTCCGGGTCGGGGGCACGTCCGAACTCCTCGGGCGTGCCGACGTGAAGGAACGTCCGGCCGAGCCGGCGGTCGCGCAGCAGCGCGCTCACGTCGGAGTAGCGAGAGATCAGCCACTGGTTGGTCGGCTCAAACCACGTCACCGGGGCCTGTCGCCGTAGCTCCGCGTAGACGTCGTACGGGTGGGCCACGAACGCGGGCGACCACGGGTCGAATCCGAACGTCATCACCGCACCGTAGCAAGCGTGGCGAGACTCAGGCGCTGTTGCCGCGTTGATCGCCTCCGGCGAAGTCCTCCGGCTTGAAGTCCTTGGCCTCGACGAGCACCAGCCAGTTGCCGGAAATGTCGCGCATCAAAGCCTCCACGCCGTACGGCCGATCGGACGGCTCCTGGAGGAAGGTGACGCCCTTTGCGCTGAGCTCCTCGTACGTCTTGCGGCAGTCATCGACCTGGAGTCCGAGGCCGCCCATCTGGCCCTTCTCGAGTTGACGGCGGACGAAGTTCGCGGCCTCGGTGTCGAGCGGTGGCCCCGGCGTCATCAGGGTGACCTCGAGCTCAGGTTGGCTCGGGTGGCCCACGGTTACCCAGCGAAATCCTTCCCCCATGGCGATATCGGTACGGGGCTCGAAGCCCAGGACGTCGACGTAGAAGTCCTTCGCCTCATCTTGATCCAAGCAGTACACGGTAGTCAGCGAAACATTGGTGATCATGCGGAAAACCTACCCCGCGCTCGCCACCTGATGCTTCTCTCAGATTGCGCGATCCGACTCATTGGCAGCGGATCCCGCCGTACCGCCTGGGTCCAGCACGCCCCGCATGAACAGGTAGCACCCGGGCACATGTGGGCCGCCCCGAGCCGCCCACCGGTTCCGATAGGCGGTGGGGCTCTCACCCACCAGCTGAGCGAACCGCGACGAGAATGAACCGAGGCTGGCGAACCCGACCAGCATGCACACCTCGGTCACCGTCAGGTTGGCCGCACGCAGCAGATCCTGGGCCCGCTCGACGCGACGGCGGGTGAGATATCGCATCGGCGTCTCGCCGTACGTCGCCTCGAAGCAACGGACGAAGTGGAACTTGGACACGCCGGCAACGCGCGCGACCTGATCGAGATTCAGCGCCGTTTGGTATTGACGGTCGATGTGGTCGCGGGCCTGGCGCAGGTGCGGGAGCAGCTCCACCGAAACAGCGCGAGCATCCCTCCCAGTCACGCCTCCGAGGGTGGCACATAGGCGAGGATCGTGGCGTGGCGCGGTTGTCGTACCGGAGCGCTGCGCGCGGCGAACACCCGGTACGGTTCAACCGTGAAGATCGGTTTTGCGCTCCCTGTGTCCGGATCATGGGCCACGCCCGACACCATGGTCCACGTCGCCAGCCGAGCGGAGGATCTGGGCTACGACTCGTTGTGGACATTCCAACGGCTGCTGTCCGATGTGGAGGGCCGTTGGGGCGAGACGTACAGCAGCGTCCAGGACCCCCTGGTGACCTTGGCGTACGTGGCCGCCGTGACAAGGCGGATTCGACTTGGCGTCGCCGTCATCAACGTGCCGTTCGTCACGCCGACTCTGCTCGCCAAACAGACCTCTACCCTCGACATTCTCTCCGGGGGCCGGCTCGACCTCGGTCTGGGGCTGGGCTGGGCAGACGAGGAGTATGCCGCATCCGGCGTCACCAAGATGCGCGTCGGACGCCGCGCCGAGGAGTTCATCTCCACCCTTCGGACACTGTGGACGGACGACGTGGTTGAGCACGACGGCGAGTTCTACCACATTCCCCGTACCCGCGCCGCACCCAAGCCCGTGCAGAAACCGCACCCGCCGATCATCCTTGGCGGCACGGCGCCGGTCGCGCTGCGCCGGGCCGGCCGGATGACCGACGGGTGGGTCAGCAGCAGCCGCGCCGACCTCAACGCGATCGGCGACTCGGTCGAGGTGGTCAGGCAGGCGGCCGCAGCCGCTGGGCGGGACCCGGCCGGACTGCGGTTCGTGTGCCGGGGCTCGGTGAAGGTACGCGACGGCGTCGGCTCTAGCCGGCCGTTGCTCACCGGCACGCTGTCGCAGATCCGGGCGGACTTCGGGACGCTGGCGGCACAGGGCATCACGGAGGTCTTTGTCGACCTCAACTTCGACCCGGAGATCGGCTCACCCGACGCCGATCCGGCCGAGTCGCGCCGTCGCGCCGACGCCGCGCTCGACGCCCTCGCACCATGACCCGAAGGACAATCCGCATGCTTGGATGGAGCGATGCGGACGGCTCTGGTTACCGGAGGGACGGGGCACCCACGGCCGCCACGTCGTGGCCCGGCTCGTTGAGCTGGGAACCGCGGTGCGGGTACTCTCGCGCCAGCCCCGGGAGGCCTCCGCCCAGGTGACCTGCGTGGTGGGCGATCTAGCGAGGGATACGGGCGCCCGACCAGGCTTTCGGTAAGATCACGTTTGAAGAGTTCCTCGCGCGTCGCAGCGGCACGTAGGCTAGGGGCGTGGCGCATTTCGTTGTCATCGGTGGCGGGATCGTGGGCCTGGCCACGGCGTACCAGTTGATCCGGGAACGTCCACACGCGACGGTGACGGTACTGGAGAAGGAGGACCGGGTCGCGGCCCACCAGACCGGGCACAACTCCGGTGTCATCCACGCCGGCGTCTATTACGAGCCGGGCAGCCTCAAGGCCCAGCTGTGCCGCGCCGGATCGAAATCCATGGTCGAGTTCTGCGCCGCCCACGGCATCCCGGTGGAGATCTGCGGCAAGCTCATCGTCGCGACCGACGAGTCAGAGCTGGGCCGGCTCACAGCCCTGTACGAGCGGGCCACGGCCAACGGATTGCCGGCCAGGATGGTCACGGCCGAACAGGCGCAGGAGTACGAGCCGAATGTGGCGTGTGTGGCGGGCTTTCATGTGGCATCGACCGGGATCGTCGACTTCGGGCTCGTCTGCCGCACTCTGGCCGACCTGGTGGAGAAGGCGGGAGGAGCGCTGCGGCTCGGCGCGCGGGTCACCGGGCTGCGCCCCGACGGCAACGCCACCGTCGTCGCCACCACCATTGGCGCGTTCCGGGCCGACTACCTCGTCAACTGCGCCGGCCTACACTCCGACCGGCTCGCCCGGATGGCTGGGCTGAAGCCGCCCGCGCGGATCATTCCGTTCCGCGGCGAGTACTACGAACTGCGCCCCGATCGGCGCCATCTCGTCAACGGGCTCATCTACCCCGTACCAGACCCACAGCTCCCGTTCCTCGGAGTTCATCTGACCCGCATGATCGACGGAACTGTCCGCGCGGGCCCCAACGCCGTGCTCGCGTTGGCCCGCGAGGGCTACTCGTGGAGCCAGATCCGCCCACGCGACCTCGCCGAGACAATGGCCTACCCGGGGCTGTGGCGGCTGGCCCGAAAGCACCTGCGCTACGGGGTCACCGAGGTCCGGCGTTCGCTGTCGCCGAGGCTCTTCGCAGCGAGCCTGGCCAGGCTGGTACCGGCGCTGAGCGGCGACGACATCATTCCGGCCGGCGCCGGGGTCCGCGCACAGGCCATCGCGCCGGATGGGAGTCTTGTGGACGACTTCCTCATCGTTCGGGCTCGGCGCCAGGCGCACGTCCTCAACGCACCGTCACCGGCGGCGACGAGTTCGCTGGAGATCGCGAAGCACATCGTGGCTCAGCTGGCGGAGTAGATCATCGAGGCGGCCCTGATCAAAGTCGGCCCCCGATGGCCGGTGCGGGTCTCCTGCCGTACCGTGGTGCGGTCATCGGCGCTCGGTCATGAAGCGCGGTCGTGACGGCGCGGGCAAGGGAGGCTATGCGTGCGCGGGACGATGCCGCAGCGCGGAAAGATGTCGCAGCGCGGGACGATGCCGTACCGCGTCGCGATCGGATTGATCGCCTGCCTGGCACTGCTGGCCGCCGGTTGCGACGGGGGTTCCTCGGCGGATGCGGGACGCAGGTCGTGGCCGCCAGCGATCGCCGGCCGGGCCTGCCAGTTGCTCCACTACGACGTGGTCGAGGAGCATCTCGGTACCCGCTTCGACACCGCGGGCGGGGCCAACAGGGACGCGACCTACACGTGTGCGCTGACCCAGGCTGGCCATGATTATCCGGATCTGACACTCGCGGTGACCGCCACCACAGCCGACGAGGTGATCTTCACCGCGACCGTGGCACCCAGCGGCTCAACCGTTGTGAAGGATCTCGGGCGTATCGCCTACCGCGTAGCCATCGCGCCGTCGCGTTCGAGCGGCCCTGGCGTGGAGGTCGGCTGGCTCTCGGCGTACGAGCGTCTGCTGATCGTCCGGTACACCTTCCCGCCGGAGGCGACGGCGCAGCAGGTGGCCGAGCTCACCTCGAAACTGATCGCCCTCGCCCACCAGATCGACCAGTCTCTGCCGGCGGCGTAACCCAGGCGCCGATCCGCCGGAGGGCGGGTCAGCGGGCCGCGACGAAGACCCGGGACGCGATCTCGCGGGGCAGCCGCACCATGTCGCCATCGCGTTCGACGACAACGGAATCCCGCTCCTGCGCGACGACAACATTGGCGCCCGGGTCCACACCGGCCGCGTGGAGCTGCCGGAGCACATCGCCGTCGGTCTGCACGCTTTCGCAGATCCGGCTCACGATGACCTTCCCGGCCAGGCCGGGGAATGCGAGGTTGCGCTCCGGCCCATCTCCGGCCGGCTCGGACCGGACCGGTCCCTCGAATTCGTGCAGGCCCGGAATGGGGTTGCCGTACGGCGAGCGGGTCGGCCGGCCGAGCAGCTCGTACACCTTCTGCTCCACCGCCTCACTCATGACGTGCTCCCAGCGGCACGCCTCCTCATGGGCTTCCTCGTACGGCATACCAATGACGTTGACCAACAGCAGCTCCGCGAGGCGGTGCTTGCGCATCACCGAGACCGCCTTGGCGCGGCCGAGGTCGGTCAGGGCGAGGTGCCGGTCGCCCTCAACGGTCAGCAGCCCGTCGCGCTCCATCCGGGCCACCGTCTGGCTGACGGTCGGCCCGCTCTGGTGGAGGCGCTCGGCGATGCGGGCCCGCAGTGCCGGCACACCCTCCTCCTCCAGCTCGAGGACGGTACGCAGGTACATCTCTGTCGTGTCGACTAAGTCATTCATGATCTTGACATTTCGACACCACGGCCGGTCGAGCATTGCTTAACGTGGCGTCCTCCCGAACCAGATGCTACCTGCGTCGACCGACATCGGCCGCTCACGATCATCGTGGCCATCGCGCGGATGCCTGCCGGGTCGCTGTTGCTCGCCGCCGGGTTCTGCCAGCGGCCTCCGGTGGCTCCCTGTGTCAGCCGACGTCAAGCGCTTCTGCGGCGCGTTGGCGGGCTCTGCATGGTTGTCGGTTCGACGTCAGTCCGGACCGTGGCGAGTTCGGCAGTGCCCTGCCGCCGTGGCTGAGCAGGCGCTGCTCGGCGTCGTCGAGGAAGGCGAGGTCGGCGCCGACGTGGCGGGTGGCCGCGGAGAGCAGCAACGAGACGACCGGATCTGTGGCGCGCTCAGTGCGAAGGCTCTCCAGGTTTCGGAGTTCTCGCAGCAGGAACCCGCGCTGGGCCCGCAGCACTCCAGCGACGATGTCGGGGTCGCGGCTCTGCGCGGCGGCCATCACCTTGAGGATGAAGTCGTCGCGGAAGCCTGCGGTGCGCGGGCTGGGCCCGCCCATCCACTCGGCCAGTTCGGCCCGCCCGGGAGTCGGTGAGCTCGTAGACAACCCGGTCTGGCCGCACCTCCTGCGCCACCCGGCGGGAGCGGACGTGCCCATCACGGGAGAGCCGGTCGAGCACCTGGTAGAGGTGGCCGATGTTCAGCGGCCCCCACTGTGGACCGACGGCCGACTCGAAGGCTCCCTTGAGCTCGTAGCCATGGCCAGGACCATCCCTCAGCAGGGCCAGCACCGCGTGGTGGATGGGCACGGCCTTCTCCTTGGTCGACGACTTCTGGGTTTCCGATGAGGGGTTGCGCGGCTCAGTCTATTGCCGCACTATGCATTGTGACAATGTACGCGGGAGCGTCAGCGTGCGGGGAGGTGTCGGCGTGGCGAGGATGATACTGGCCGGACTGCGCCGGCGCTGGGGTCGGGCCGCGGCGTTGCTGCTGGGCGTACTGGTCGCGACGACGGGGTTCACCGTGCTCACCGGAAGCACGGCGACGTCGCGGCTGGTCGTGGAGGGGAGCGTCGACGAGCACGCTCGGGGCGCGTACGACATCCTGGTCCGGCCGGCCGGCGCCCGGACCGATCTGGAGGCCGGCCGCGGGTTGGTTAAGGCCAACTTCCTGGCCGGCCTGTACGGGGGCATCACCGCCGAGCAGTGGCACCGGATCGAGGCGATCGACGGGGTCGATGTCGCCGCCCCGATCGCCATTCTGGGGTACGTCACCGCCGTCGTGGGCTTCGTGACGATCGACGTGACCGACCTGGTCGACCCGACGCTGGAGACCCAACTCATCCGGGTCAACTTCACCTGGCGCGGCGAGCGCGGTCTGACCAATGCCGCGGACCCGGATCCCGCGATCATCTACGTTACGAAACGGGCGGTGGTCGGCCCGAAGGAGGATTGGGTCCCTGGCGAGCCCGTCCGCTACGACGACGGGGTCCACCGGACGCCCGGTGACTGCGGACTGCATACTTCGCAGAGCCTCTTCGAGGTTCAGCCGGACGGACGCGCGCAGCCGCTCTGCGTCGGGAGCTTTCCTGACAACCCGAGCAGCCGGACCTGGGGGTCAGGGGTGGAGGCACAGCTGACGCCTCGTGGGACCTTTGTCATCAATGGCGCCGAGACACCTCGCTTGCGAGCCAAGATCGTCGCGCCGATGTCGATGCTCGCTGCCGCGATCGACCCGGCCGCCGAGGCGAGGCTGGTCGGGTTGGATCGGGCCCTGGTCAACGGGCGGTATCTGACCGACGATGAGGAGTTAACATCCGATGGGCAAGGCGCTCCGGTCCTGCTGGCTTCCGATGCCTACCTGGACGAGCGCGCCGACGCAGTGGCGGAGCGAATCGCCAACCCCGAACTGGCCGGGCTGGACGCTTCCGGGATCGGCCGCATCATGGCGGCCGCGACGCCACAGGCCTTCGCTCAGGCCGAGGGCAAAGCGGTCCAGGACCTGTATCGCGAGAGTACGGTCGCGATCCTCGGCCAACCCGACGGTGCGACTGTTTGGTTCGAGCAGCTGCTTAGCGCCGAGGCCGCCGAGTACGACGCGCAACCCGACGGCGGGCTGCGTCCGCGCACGGCGCCCGGTACCGCCGCCGACGTACTGACCTCGGCCCTGAGATCGGGAATGAACCCCGTGCCTGTCCCGATGCCGCGGCTGGCCGCCGATACCGCGCAACGCGCGACTAGCCCGGTGACCGAGCTGACAAGGCGCCGTCTCGCGTACGGTGCGCCGGTGGGCGTATTCGACCGCTCGCGGCTGGCCGCCGGTGACGTGTTGGCGGCGCCACTGGAGACCTACTCGCAGTCGTCGGCGACCGGTGCGGATGAGCGTAGCCGGGAGCTGCTGGGTGGGCAGCCGATGCTGCCGACGAGCAACTCGGGCGGGTACCTGTCGACGTCGCCTTCGGTGCTGGTGGCGTTGGACTCGTTGTGGCAGGCCTACTGGGCGGCCGATGCGATCAGCGCGGTGCGGGTGCGGGTGGCCGGCGTGACCGGGTTCGACGACCTGTCCCGGGAGCGGGTGCGGTTGGTGGCCGAGGACATCGCC
>JAHRHA010000098.1 GCA_020027875.1 Micromonosporaceae bacterium
TCCGCAAGCGCATCCCCGACGGCCCGTCGGCATAACGAGCAGGTCCCCATAAAGCGGCCTATGCCGAACTCGGCATAGGCCGCTGGAGGCATCCAGGGGTGCGGTGCCGTTCCACGACGCAAATCGCGCGCGGGTGGCGACCCGAGCAGGCCGGTGCCGGTGGCCGCGGCCGACTTGCGCAGCGTCTTGTCGCTGTCCTTCATCTTCTTGTCCAGCACCACGATCTCGCCGAGCAGCTCGGTGGCGAGCTGGTGGCGAACCCGGCCGGCCACGTCCGTGGGGGCGACGCTGTCCAGCAACGCCCGAGCCTGGCCGTGCTGAGGAACCGCTTCGCGCCGCCGGGCACGAGCTCGAGCAGCAGCCGGTGCAGCCGCCCGCCCCGGTTTGGCGCACCAGCGGCCAGCACTGACCCGACCCTTGCTCGTCGGATCCCGCACTCGTCACCCATGGTCCGGGGCCGCCGCCGGGGCGCCGCCCCCGTCTATCGGACGGCGAGGAGCTCGATCAGCGTGTCGCTCGCCTGAGCTATGGCCACCCGCGCATTGATTGACGTCACCATGACGCGCCGACAACCGTCCATCTCGACGTAGACCTCACCGCCGCGGGAGTCGCCCGCCTGAAGTACGGCGAAGCGCCCCGCGGGCGTCGCGCACGCTCGCTCCGGTGGCAGGTGGGCCAGTGCTGCTTCGATCGACTTCCGACTATCCGGCCTCAGGATGCCACCGAACTCGAACGTACCCGCGGGCTTGTCGGAGCGTTGCTCGCTGGCGGGCACCCGGTAGGCGCAGCGACGGACCTCCCTCGACGTTGCGAACGGGTATGCGAAGACGCCGCGCCGGGCGGGTAGCCGCGCCATCGTCACCACCGACACCATGTCCGCCCAGGTCTGGCCACACCCGGCGCCGGCTGCCACCCGTCCCGACGCGGCGGCACTGGTCGACTCGATCTCACCGACCGTCCGGCGCGACACCACAGTTAGCGACAATGCGGCGAGCGCGGCAACGACCTCACCACGCGACTGACCGCACTCATCCACGGGCACCCGGGTTCGCACCCAGCGGCCGTCGGCGTCTAACAACGCGAACCACTCCACGCCGGGGTACGCCATCGCCAGACAGTCGCCAGAGGTGCGCTGCGCATCCGGCAGGTGCAGGGCCGCGACCACACCGGCGACGTCGGTCGCTCGGTTCTCGATGGCCACCAGATCTTTCCCGCCGTCCGGTCGCCTCTCGGGATGCATCAGGCAGAGCACTGCCGCGACGGCGACGAAATCCTCACCGAGACGCGGCAGGGCGGTGGCTGACGCACCCGACATGCCGGTCGACTCCCAAGCTTGCGTGTCGCAGTCGGTCCACGACGAATACACGATCGGAGTGCCCGTTCGTGCCACACCGGTGCCATCCGCGGACGGACCGCACATGACGCCACCGTTGTGGCGGCCAACACGACAGCAACGGTCACAGAGATCGACCGCATATCAACTCCTCGTCCATGCCTACGGTGCTAGGACGGCGCCAGCCAGGAAAAGGTTCCGCGGAATGCGCGGCGTGACTTCCTCGAAAGCAAATCGGCGCGGCGACGATCCATGATCAAGCGTCCGCTTCTGGCACCCCTCTGTGTCAAGTCACAGTTTCGGTTGCCCGACGGCGTCTGGTTTGCCCGGTTGTGCGTTGGGTCTGGGCGTCTCGAGTCCGCCGGCGCGGGCGCGCGGCCGGGGCCGGCTCGGTCGAGTCGCTCGTACCCGGGCCCGCGTGGGTGGGGTCGTGGTCGGGCGGCGTAGGATCGGTGCCGAGCCCGGGCAGTGACTGGTCCGAAGAGCCGACCGTCGGGGTTGGGTTGGCCGCGCTGGATGTCGTAGTCGCCCCCAGGTGTCCTCCCGGGCTCGCCTTTCCCGCGTCGGCGACGAGCTGCCGATACACCACATCGGACAGTCGTCGTTTGAGAGCCCGCATCGCCTCCCGCGGCTACTCGCGATCGCCGTGTTCGGCTCGGTGAGTACCCGCGATTGGCACCCGCTGTCCGATGTGGATCTGGACGTGGTCGTCGACGACGCAAGTGGTGGTCTCGCCGGCCGCTGAGGTGACCGCGATCTTCGGGTCCAAAGCCGCCATCGTCGTGGCGCAGGCGGACTCGGCAGACGTGGTACTCGACTCGCTCGAAGAGGTCTCCATCCGTTGGCACCCGCTGCGTACCACGAGTCCGAACATTTCTTCGAGCGCTCGTGTCGTCGCTGGCCGGCTCACCACCGGCGACATCGTCGCCGCAGCCGAGGCGAACCGGCGACGCCCCGACGAACAACAGCTCCTCGACACACTCGTACGGGAGGCAATCGGCGCCTGGAAATTCCTTCGCCGCGGTCGCGCCTAGGACGCGGTCGCGGCCATACAGCGCATGCGCCAGTCCCTGACAACCCTGCGCGGCCGGCGTGACGACCTGCGACTCGACCCAGCCGACCCAGCCGAAGCCCTCGCCGCCGTGGTCACGGAGGCAAGGGCTTCCTTCGATTTCGGACCACGCAGGGCCGATCTGCTCGATCAGATCGGACCGACATAGGACCGGTCGGACGGCCGCAGACGACCGCATCTTCCGCTGACGTGGCGCGGGACGGGTCGACCGCTTCAACACTCTGCGTGCTCGCCGTCAAGGCACCTCTCGCAAGCCGGCGTCCGATCATGCCGATCAGCGGCGTACATCGGCCCAGCGCAGGCGTTGCCCTGGATGGTCCAGGCTTTCCCGAAGCTGCTGCGACCGCTGGCGGCTTGCCGAGCGGCGCGTTCACACCGGGGGGCCCTCGGGCGAGAACGGTTAGCCAACAAGGGAAACGAACATGCGGCGTGCGACCATGACCACATGACGAACTGGCGCACCGAGCTCCCCATAGGCGGGACTGGATCGCGAGCGCGCTTGTGGGGGCGCCTGTTCGACGTCGTCAGCGAGTAACTAAGGGAGGCCATGATGAAGACTCCGCCGATCGTGTCACCGCAGGAGTGGGATGCCGCCCGCGAGGAGCTGCTGGTCGAGGAGAAGAAGCTGACCCGCGCCCGCGATGCGCTGGCTGCCAAGCGTCGCCGGATGCCGTGGATGGCGGTGGAGAAGGAGTACCGCTTCGACGGCCCGGAGGGCCCGATGAGCCTTCTCGACCTGTTCGAGGGTCGCCACCAGCTGATCGTCTACCGCGCCTTCTACGCGCCGGACGTCACCACGTACCCAGAGGGAGGTGGAGCGTACCCGGAGCGTGCCTGCGTGGGCTGCTCATTCGGCGCCGACCAGGTCGCGCACCCGGCCCACCTGAACGCGCGGGACACGACGCTCGCGTTTGTTTCGCGCGCCCCCCAGGCCGAGATCCAGGGCTTGAAGGAGCGCATGGGTTGGGAGCTGATCCAGTGGTACACCATCACCGACGACTTTGACAAAGACTTCGGCGTGGACGAGTGGCACGGTACAAACGCCTTCATCCGCGACGGTGAGCGGATCTACCGCACCTACTTCGTCGACAGCCGGGGCGACGAGGCGATGGGAAGCACCTGGAGTTACCTGGATATCACGGCGCTCGGCCGCCAGGAGGAATGGGAGGACTCGCCGGAGGGCTATCCGCAGACCCCGCCGTACGGTTGGTGGAACTACCACGATGCGTACGACAAGACCGCGTAAGTCGCGGTGGAGAACCCCGGCGCCACCTCCGACGAGGATCTGCGCCAGGCAGTCGGCGGCTGGCATCCATTCCATGGTCACTACGGTCGCGGACGGAGAGTTCCCGACCGGTCCCATCGATGGCGACCGATGCCCCAAGGGTGCGGAGACTATGAACAGCGCTCCATCGGCGAGCATTCGGCGTGAGCCGCCCGGGCTGCGGTTCAGCAGTCGGTGAAGCGCGAGCGGGCGTTGGCGGTCAGCATGGCTCAGCGCGACGGCGGCCGTTCACCGCGGACCGGATGGTTCGGGCGGGCGGTGCAAGCGCGCCATGATCGCCCGTTGCAGGTAGCCCTCTGCGTGGAGATCGATACGACCGTCTCAGCCGGTCGCAGGCGTACGTCGGACCGCCGGCCATGCGGCGTGTCCCGCTTCTGCCGCGGTGCGTGCGGTGCTGCGTGCGCTCGATCCTGACCTGCGGAGCGAGCGGCCTGTTGCAGATAGGCTTGCCTCGTTCAGCAGCCATGAGTCTCGCGATGGTCCCCGGTCTGTACGCCACACCAATCCATCGCACTCGATTTCGGGAGGCATCTTGAAGCTTCTTCTCACGTCCGCGGGCGTCAGGAACACGAGCATCCGCGATGCGCTGGTCGACCTACTGGGCAAGCCGATCTCCGACTCCAGCGCCCTCTGCATCCCCACCGCGCAGTACGGGCACCCCATGGTCGGCCCCGGCGCCGGGGCCTGGCGGTTCATCAGTGGAAATTCCGACAATCCCATGGTCGACCTGGGCTGGAAGTCCGTCGGCGTGCTGGAGCTCACCGCGCTGCCCAGCATCGATGAAGAGCGCTGGGTGCCCATGGTCCGGGAGACGGACGTCCTGCTGGTGGCGGGCGGCGATGCCCTCTACCTGTGCCACTGGATGCGGCAGTCCGGGCTGGCGGACCTGCTTCCGTCGCTGAGCGAGACGGTCTGGGTGGGACTGAGCGCCGGGAGCATGGTGATGACCCCCAGGATCGGGGAGGACTTCGTCCAGTGGAGACCGCCGACCGGTGACGACAGCACGTTGGGCATCGTTGACTTCTCGATCTGTCCACACCTGGCTCAGGAGGGCATGCCGGGCAACTCCATGGCCGAGGCGGAAAAATGGGCGGCCGGCATCTCGGGTCCGGCGTACGCGATGGACGACGAGACGGCCATCAAGGTGGTCGACGGCACCGTCGAGGTCGTGTCAGAAGGGCACTGGAAGCACTTTCCCTGCTAGCTGCCGACGCCGACCGCGAGTGAGCGAGGCGCCCTCTCATGCCGATGACGTACGCGTGAAGTAGCCGCCGCCCCGGCCAGCCCGCCGGCCCGCCGGCAGTAAGTGCTCGTGGCGGTGGCAGCGCGGCGGTGCCGCCTTCCGGTCACGACCTTCGCGACCTCGACTCGAGCGCCACTTGGGGATACGTAGTCGATGTGTGACTTTGATGGATATGGCGCGCATGGGCCTGCGAGCTGGCGGCGCTGAGTCATAACCGCCCGGGGGTGGTAGCCGCGCCTGGCGTGGTCGTAGATCATGGGTCCCATGGTCACCGAAGATCCGGCCTCACAGGCAGAGAAAATCTTGCGCTCCCACTGGACAGCCACGCAGCTAGTGTCGGCCCTGGGGTGCGAGCTTGCAGAGGATCGGGAACCTCCGCCGGGCTCGCCATTGCATGCCCTGCGGAAGCTGGCAGCCCGGTACGACCGGGGCGAACTCTCGTGGGGCGACTACCTGATCGCAGCCCGTGAGGTACTTCCCGGCCCTGCCGACTAACGCACCGGACGGTTTCAACGATCAATTCCACACTCATTTGCCGATGTGCGTACGGTGATTCGAAGCATCGTGTGGGGTCATGGTTCGTGTGAGTAGCGCGAGTTGGCGACGGTCGTTGCGTACTGGTCAGGCAAGGATGGCCAGCGCTGCGAGGCCCACTCCGACCATGTCGCGTGCTCTGGTGGGACGGGTGGAATCTGAGAACCTCGCAGTTCTTCGTCGTCCGGCGCTTGAAACTGAGCCCGCCACTGCTCAAGTTCAACGTCGCTCATGTGGAACGTTTGATCGGGCGTAGTTGCGAACCGATTGGTGACACGCCTGCGTTGCTCCTCGTGGTCAATCGGCAGGTAGACGACTTGGCTACGCGCGCCGACGGCGCCAGCGATCCAGCGGAGCGCTGATCGTTCGTCCTTTCCCCAGAACCCGAAGTCGAAGACGACATTGGTGCCCAGCTCCGCGGCCCGCATGCCGAGCTGAACCAACTTGCCTTCAACAAGGTCACGCTTATCTGGTGGGTTTTGATCGCCAAACAGCGCGATCTGCCACTCGTCTGGCGTTAGCCGTAGGGCCGACGCGCTGATCTCCAGTTCCTTCGCGTGAGCTGTTTTCCCTGCGCCGGGAAGGCCCACGATCAGGTAAACGATTGCAGGTCCGACGCGCGGATCGGTCGACTCGGGGTGCTTGTGTGCGTACATGCGGCGGCTCCTGAGGGATGGCAGGGGCCAGGCAACGCGAAACGGCCGCCCGGCAGGAAGCCGGCGGCGCGGAGCCGAGGAACTTACCTACAGACTGTCCCAGCGCCGTCAGCGAAAACCGCAGGAACGAGTCACGGATGCACCAGCACACATGCCTACGACTCTACCGATGAATGGTCGGGTCGCCCGCGCCCGTTCCAGAAAGGATCCGCTCATGCCGCGAAGTGCGCGGTCATGGGGAGATTAAGTGCGCATCGGACTCCCGGTCCGTAGACCCGGCTACGCGAGCACCAAGGCCAGGGTGACCACGGCCAAGACGACGCTCTGGGTGTCGAGTGGACGATGATGCCCATCCAGGCGCTCCGCCAGCGCTTCGTGGGTACGCCATCAGCAGCCCGGCGACGATGCTGGTCGGGATCGACCACGGCTGGTGCAGGTGGTACGCGCCCATCAGGAACCGTTGGCCACCCAGTCGACCCGGCCGAAGTTGGCCCGCATCCGGGGCAAGCAGCAGCCCGCGGAAGAGCAACTCCTCCCCGAGCACCGTGTTGAAGGTCATCATCACCAGGACAAGAACGTACAGTCCCCAGTTGCCGTGCAGGAGGCCGCGCCGGTCTTCGGCGGCGAGGAAGGCGCCGAAGTCGTGGTTGGCGACGGTTGGCAGGTCGAACGGTACGAAACTGCAGGGCGCCGAAGCCGAGTACGAACGGCAGCACCCACAACCACAGCCGGCCACCACGCCGCCCGTCCGATGTGGATGGTCGCTGCAGCCACAGCTTGCGGAGCGAGAAGCCGTTCAACAGGAGGACCAACACGAACTGCCAGATGAGGCCGGCGGTGAGGCAGACCATGAGGACGGGAATGAGGTTCCCGTCCTCGCCGGCAATGGCCGGCGCTACGATCCAGGCGAGGGCACCCATTGGGAGGGCGGCGGCCGCCCAGATCCAGAGGACGCGCGCCGTGAAGTACTGCGGCATGTCGGTCTCGACCGGCATTGAGGAATGAAGTGTCGTCGAAGTCATGCGGCCCATCGTCGGGTCCGCGCTGGCGGCGGGGTCTGATCGTCGTCCGTCACTGTTGATCTCTCGCGATGAAACGGCCGGATTTGCCGCGAGTCGAGCGCGACATTCCGGGGATGTCACGATGTCGGCATGGGTGAGGTGACCGACTACATCGCCGGCGTCGACGAGCCCGCGCGCTCGGTGCTTGAGCGGTACCGGGCTCGCGCGGTGGCCGTTGTGCCGGAGGCCGAGGAAGGCACGAGCTACGGCATGGCGGCGCTGCGCTATCGTGGCCGGCCGCTAGTCAGCATGATCTCGACGAAGCAGGGCTACTCGGTGTTCCCGTTCAGCCCCGCGGTCGTCGAGAGCGTGATCACGGAGTTCGACGACTTTGAATCAACCAAGGGTGGCATCAAGTTCACTGACAAGCGCCACCTGCCGAACAAGGCGTTCGACGCGCTCGTGGCGCGGCGGCGCCACGAGATCGACGCTGCCCTCTCCAAAATTCGCCGTCGCTGATCGTGCTTTGAAGTTTGGCCCGCCGGTCCATAACGCTTAGGCGCCCTCATCTGCGCTGACCGCGCTCTCGTTTCGCCCTGGGCGTCGCGCATCTGAGGCAGAGCGGGTGACTCACGTGGACAGGCATCGCAGTTAGCACTTCGTTTAGGCGGCCCGGCGGGTGCTCGCTGGCAGGCCGTATGCGCGCGACGCCAAAACCCACAACGGCCAACCGATAGACCGGGAACCTCTTGCCCTGTTTCGGTGTCCAACAGAATCCTGACACGCCTGGAAGCGTCAATCGTAACCTCAGGCGCTCTGAGCGTTCCCACCGTTTGGCTCGAACCCGTGCTGGCGAAGCGGCGTCCGCAGGTGCTCGACCTCGCTGTGCAGGTTGTGGTTCTCCTGGATGACCGCGGCAAGGTCCACGCCGGCCGTCCACTCCCGCTCCCGCTTCGTCAGCCTCGTCAGGAGCTGCTCCTCGGCGTCGCGCAGTTCGGTGGCCTGTTCGAGGTCCCCCGCGTCGATCGCGGCCTCCTTCTGCCGCCGCATTTGGGCGAGCTTCTCCTCGTGCTCGCGGATGTCGGTGGGCACGGTGATGCGAACCAGCCGCGTCCGCGTACCTGGCTACTTGCTGCCCGCGTAGCCACTCAGCAGCTGGATTACCTGCCGGCGGATCCGCGAAAGGTCGGCCCCGAACTTGACCAGCACCTGCGCGGCCACCCCCTCGCCCTCGCGGATCATCCCCAGCAGGATGTGCTCGGTGCCGATGTAGTTGTGGCGGAGCTGTTTGGCCTCCCGCAGCGATAACTCCAGGACTCTCTTGGCCCTGGGTGTGAACGGGATGTGCCCGCCGGGTGCGCTGTCGCCCCGCCCGATGATCTCCTCGACCTGCGCGCGCACGGCCTCCAGCGAGATCCCGAGCGACTCCAGCGCCTTGGCGGCCACGCCCTGCTGCTCGTGGATGAGGCCGAGCAGGAGATGCTCTGTGCCGATGTAGTTGTGATCGAGGAGACGAGCCTCCTCCTGGGCGAGCACGACGACCCGCCGTGCCCGGTCGGTGAAGCGCGTAAACATCCTCCCGACCACCCTCCTCGCGCCCCGGTAGGTGCAACCCGTGCGCCCACGGCGCTCGAGCCCAACGCCGGCGCCAGTGAGTCAGCGCCCCGTCCATGTCCACCTCAGTATCCCTCGGCCGCGCCAGGCGCGACCCGGGTCGACACCGCCGCCTACCCCGGGACGTAAGCACAGGCTGCACCACGCAGCGTCCGCACCCGCCGCCAGCTTCGCCGGCACGTCCACCACGCACTCACCGTCGGCGACCAGGCGCTGGGCCACGTGCCGGCCGATGCCGTTGCAGCCCTCCACCGCCCAGCTACGCCGCCCGAACTGCCTGCCTGCGGCGAGCATGTGCCGCCAGCGACGCCTCCGTCGCGCGGCACCGCCGGTTGCGCTTCACCGACGCCGGCCGGCTGGCCGGCGTCGGCCACAAGCACGGCCGCTGGGTCGACACGCTGCTCATGCAGCGTGACCTGACCGCCACGGCTACTTCCGGACCACCCGGTAGCCCAGGTGCGTGACACCCTTGCCCTCGGTGACGGAGATGGGCCCCTCGAGCTCCGCCGGCGCGTCCTGGATCTGGCCGAACAGCGGGATGCCCGAGCCGAGGAATACCGGCACGAGATCGACGTGCACCTCGTCCAGCAGGCCCGCGTCGAAGCACTGGCGGGCGATCTCGCCGCCGTTGACGCCGACGTCCTTGTCACCGGCGATCTCCCTGGCCTTGGCCACCGCGTCCTCGATGCCTGTGGTGACGAAGACGAAGTTCTCGTCGTCCTCCGGCCGGTCGTCGGGACGCTGGTGGGTGACCACGACGGTGGTGAGATCCAGCGGGTGGCGGCCGCCCCAGGCGTCGGTCATGTCGTAGAGGCGCCGGCCGACCACCAGCGCGCCGAGGCGCTCGTTCAGCCGCCGCAGGTGCTCCGCGCTGGCGGCGGAGACCCTGAACGTCATGTCCGGGTTGCCCGTGGGGATCTCGACGTCACCGGCGCCGTACCACTTGAACAGGTAGTCGAAGCCGCCGTGGTTGGCGTCGGCGATGAAGCCGTCGAGGGACATCGTCGCGCCGGTGGTGACCTTGCTCATCGTTCACTCCTCGTCTGGACGGCCGGTCCACTCCGGCCTCTGCCAACGCGTCGAACGCGCCGGCCCCGGTTCAACCATGACAACGGGGCCAGGTCACTCATCCGGCTCCCATCTGCAACACTGGGCGACGCCGACCGCACGCGGTCGGCGTGCGCACATTCGGGCGTGTCCGACTTGGCGCCCGCTTGGGGCGTGGAGTCGCACCCGGTCGGCGGGTGCCTCCGCGTGGTTGGAAGCACCCTGCGAACACCGCCGCCACGCGGTGCGCCAGAGGACCCGTTGTTACGTCGGCTGGTCAGACATCGACGGCCAGCCGGACCGTCACTATGTCGCCCACCTCTAGCCCTTCGGCATTGCGCACCACGCCTTCACCGGCACGATCCTTCGGGAACAGCGACGTCTTCCACCCGGTTCCCTCGATCTGCGCCGTGACCGGAATCATGCCCCAGCCGTGGGCCACCAACGCGGAAGTCGCTTCCAGCTCACCGCACTCCTGCTCCGGAACGGTGATGAAGTGCCACGGCGCCGGGCCTTTCCAGAACCACATCTCGCCACTGAACTCCAGGTTCATTCGATCACAAATAGGAGCCTGCCTGTTCCAGCAGACGCGCTCCGGCATCCAGTTGACCGGCACCCGCGGCCGTGTTCGACGTCCGCTAATGCCGCGAGCGCGCGCAATCGGCCCGATCATGCCGATGAGATGCCGCGGAGCACGGTTAAACGACCGCTGCACCGTCGTGGTGCGTACCAGGTCGTCACGGCGTGTCCGGGCGGCCTCGCGGCCGGTCCGCGCTAGCGTCAGGACGTGATCTGTGCCTGATGGGAAGTCCACCATGCCCCCGCCCCAGAGCATCAGCGGAGTCGCCGAGCGTGCCCACTGGACGGTCGCCAATGAACAAGCGACCTTCGCCCCCGTCCGCGGCGGCTGGCGGGCCGTCGTGAGCCGCCTGCGACACCCGACCGGCCAAACCCGTTACCACGTCGCCATCGTCGACCGTACCGGTGCCACCCGATTCGCGAGCGAGACGGCCAGTCTTCGCGACGCCATCCGGGACGCCGAGCGCGGTGTCCTTACCCGCAACACCCTCCGCTTGATCCCGCGTCTGACCGAGACTACGTCGCCACGATCCTCTGACCGCCGCCCCTTCCCTGATGGCGGCGAAGGCCACAAAGCGCACTGATCTGCATAATGCCGATGCGCGGGCGGTTCACGAGCCCCGCGGTTCACGGTCGAGATGCGACACGCTCGGGCGACGATGCAGCGCCCACCTCTCAGCACAGGGCGCGCCTGGTCCGCTGGCACCAGGTGTCGCCTAAGCTGTCTCAATGGCCGAGAGGCTGCCTTCGCGAGGTTCGGGTAACCGGGAGATCGTGATCTCGCTGCCATTCGCGGGCCTGTGGTTGGCGAGGAACAGTCCAGCCCGGCGGGTCCCGAGTCACGGCACCGACCTGTTGGGCGAGCGGTATGCCATCGACTTCATCGGTGTGGACCATCGTCGCCGGACTGCGGACCGCCGTGACTGGCGGACCTTCCTCGCCACCGAACCGGCGGAGCGGTTCTTCGCCTTCGGCCGGTCGATCCTGGCACCCTCCGACGGCATCGTCGTCGACGTGCACGATGCCGAGATCGATCATGTGGGGCGGCGGTCACAGCTGACCCTGGTGCCGTATGCGTTGGGCCAGCTGACGCGGCTCCGGCAAGGAGTGGGTGCGGTTGCCGGCAACTATTTGATCATCTCGCTGCGCGACAACGGCGCGTTCGTCGCCCTTGCGCATCTGCGGGCCGGCTCGGTTCGCGTCGCCATCGGCGAGGAGGTGACGACGGGGCAGGCGGTCGCGGATTGTGGCAACTCTGGCAACTCGACCCAGCCGCACGTGCACGTGCAAGTCATGGACAGCCCGGACCTGTCCATTGCCCGAGGTGTCCCGATGGCGTTTCGGCGCTTCCGCGAATGGCCTCGCGGCGCGAAGCACTTCCAGGTCAACGAGTCCGGCCTTCCGGGCGAGGGTGCGGTCGTCGAGCCGTTGCCCGTACCGGCGGCGGGCATGGGTCTCTGACCCGACCCGGCGGAGCGACCGTCCGCTGTAGTCTGTGGCTCCGCGGCCGTCTTCAACGGCAATGCACTTACCTGCATCAAGCCCGGTGTCAATGATGGCCGGAACGATGGGGCTGAGACGCTCCGGGTCGGTTTTCGGCGCAGTCCAGAGTCCTGCCTGCCCCTGATGGCTGCGGGTTGACCGGGTTACCGTCGGCTGGGTCAAGGGCCGCGCGGAAGCGCGGTCGCGTGCGACGCGCTGCTGGCGGCCTTCGCGTTGGCCGGGGCCGGCATCGGGCTGGCCGAAACGGCCGAGTCGAGCATGGTCGCCGCCGCGCTGCCCGACCGGCTACGCGGTAGCGGCTTCGGCCTGCTCGGCGTGGTGCAGGCCGGCGGGGACTTCGTCTTTTCCGCCGTAGTCGGCCTGCCTGGGCCACGATCTCCCCAGCGGTCGGTTTCGGACACGCGACCGCTTGGATGGCCGCCAGCCTCACCGTCGCGACAGTGTTGGCCTCCCGCACCCGACGGGCGCCGTGACTACCCGATAACTCCTGGGCCCGGCCGAACCAACGTTCTCCAGCGTCGATGTCGACAAACCACGTGCCGGCCCTCGGTGCAGTCCGCGTGCGTCATCGAATGCCGGAGTCGAACGCTACGGTGACCGACACGTCCCGCCCGTCCGGGACCTCGACGTCCACCGGCGCTGCGGCCGGCAGGATCGCTCCAGTCAGATTGGTGGCACGCACCACGTAACGGCCCGGTGACAACGGGATCCGGAAGCTCCCATCCTCGCCGCTAGTTGCGGTAGCCGCCGCCTCCACGGAGTCGGGTCGCGTGACCGTCAGCCTCGACGCCAACGGCTTGTCCGGGCACGGTAAGCCTTCCTGGATGACCGGGCATCCGCCGTCCACCATCGTGCGCCCCTCCACACCCGAGCCGGCGGGTTGCCCAGGCTCCGCAAGACGACCCGCACAACCGGTCGACACGCCAAGCGCAAGAGCCAGGACGACGAGGACACGACCAGCCCGCATACCCGCTCGGACGCGCCGAGTCGGCATCCGGTTCCGGCCAGGCCGGACCGGCAGCAATGGCGACAGCAGCAGCTAGCGCGGTCGCAACGACGAGCCGTCGCCAGTCACCCGGTGGAAAGCCATGACTGCTCTGGTGCCCGCGGGAGCCGCCGCGCCGACGAGGCCCATGCCGCCTTGACCGGACGGAACTGCATGGGACATCGAGCCCGAAGGTGGACATTCGGGCGATCGCGCCGCCGGAGCAGGACCGGCCGCAGCTGGATGACGGTAGACCGCTTCGGTCACCCTGGCGCCGGCATGGCCACATAGTTCGGCGATCTTCTCGATGGTCGTCCCCACGGCCGATGGGCTGGGCACGAACCTGTGCGTCAGTTCCCGGGGCGTCCAACGCTCCGAGGCCCGGCCAGCGGCGGCGATGAAGCGGCGAAAGGATCTCCGGACACCGATACCCAAGCCTCCGGCGGACATATCGGGCTCCAGATGACCCACCATCGCGCCACCGTCGATCCGGGTTCGAACCGGCGCGCTGGCGAACGCGCCGACGAGCTGATACTTTCTGGCCCACTCTGAGGCGATAAGGGTTGTCGTGTCGCAGGTCGGTTCGTTTGCGGCCAGTCCTGACGAGGGTCCGCTGGCTGGCCCGGCAGTCGACACGTGCCCTGAAGTACCTGTGGTACCGGATCTGTCTCTTGCTGCCGCTCGACCGTCGCCTCGCCGTCTACTGCGCCTACTCGGGTCTCGGCTACAGTTGCAGCCCGGCCGCCATCTACGAGAAGGCGAAAGAGCTGACCCCGGACGTCCGGGGGGTCTGGCTCGTCAAGACGCACCGGGCGGCCTCCATGCCTGACGGCGTCGATTGCGTGGTGGAGGAGTCCGTCGCCTACTACCGGGCCATGGCGCGGGCGACCTACTTCGTCAGCAACGTCAACCTCGCGGACTACGTCGTCAAACGGCGTGGCAGTGTCCACGTCCAGACCCATCACGGCACGCCGCTGAAGCGCATGGGCATTGACGGCCGGACTCACGGCGGCCGGAGCGGGAAGGGCAGCGACAACGTACGCAGGCGCGCCGGCCGCTGGGACTTCAGCATCGCCGCCAACCGCCACTCGACCGAGGCCTGGCGCACGGCCTACCCCGGGACCTTCGAGTCGCTGGAGTACGGCTACCCGCGCAACGACATCCTCGTCAACGCCTCGCCCGAGCACGGCGCGCGAGTACGGGCCGTGCTCGGCATCGAACCCGGCCAGGAGGTGATCCTCTACACGCCGACCCATCGTGGCCGCAACGCCGACCGCTTCGCCGGCCACCTCGACGTCGTCGCCCTCGCCGAGGCGCTCGGCCCCGACACGGTGATCCTGCTGCGCACGCACTACTTCTGCGACTCTTCCCCGCAACGCGCGTCGACGGGCTCCGCCCGGGTTGTCGAGGTCACCGCTTACCCGACCGTGGAGGATCTCTACCTCGCCGCGGACGTGCTGATCACCAACTACTCGTCGACGATGTTCGACTACGCCGTCCTGGACCGGCCGATCGTCGTCTTCGCCCCCGACTGGGAGCAGTACCGCGCCTCCCGGGGGGTCTACTTCGTCATCTTCGAAGAGCGCCCCGGCGTCGTCGTGACGACCCAGGCCGAGCTGATCGAAAGGTCGCGGCGAACACCATCGACGACGATGGCGCGCGGCGGCGACGGGCGGCCTTCCGGGAGCGATTCTGCGCGCTGGAGGACGGCAACGCCAGCGAGCGGGTCGTGCACTCCGCGGCCGCGCCGGAGCTACCCCGCCAGGCGGCGGCCGCCGAACAGCACCCCGCGCTCTACTGACCCCCGCCAGCCGGCACAGTTCGGCCTAGACCGTGGCCTTAATTGGCCGGCTTCAGGCGGCTAGCGACGGCGGCCGGCTGCTCGTGAGTGTCTAACTGGGTGACAATCGCGGCTACGCCATGCGGGCACCAATGCGTTCGTTAGCGCGTCGAGGCTCGCTACGCACGGCCGGGACGGTCACAAACGGCCCTGAAGCTACTGGAATGCGGTTCCGCAACCGGGATGTCGCCGCCGCTCGGCGTGCGGAGTGACTACAGTGCCGCCATGTCTTCGCCTGTGACCTTCGCGCGTGACCGATTTGCCAGTCTTCTAGGCGAGGCCGTGGCTCCGGGCGCGTTCAGCGCACGACGCGCCGCGCGCCCCGACGACCTGCGGCTGCAGGTGCGCGGCGTCGGCCCGATCGCCCTGCCCGTCTCGATCAGGCAGGCGAAGGAGCTCTGCTTGATGGGTCAGCCGGCCCGGTTCGGCAAGGGCGAGCAGACGCTGCTGGACGCCAAGGTCCGCGACACGTGGGAGATCCCGAAAAGCCGCATAAAGATCGATAAGCGGCAGTGGAACTCCACACTCCGGCCCATTCTCGATCGTCTGCGCGCCGACCTCGGCCTGCCTGCGGGGTGCGACCTGACGGCCGACTTCCACTCGATGCTGGTCTACGCACCGGGCCAGTTCTTCGCCCCGCACCAGGACTCGGAGAAGGCCGACGCCATGATCGGGACCCTGGTCGTGACGCTGCCATCCGCGTCCAAGGGCGGCGTGCTCGTGGTTGAGCACGTTGGCAGGACCGCGACCTACCGGTCGTCGAAGGAGTTACTGTCATTCGTCGCCTTCTATGCTGACTGTCGTCACCACATCCGGCCGGTGACGTCGGGTTACCGGGTCGTGCTGACCTACAACCTGTTGCTCGAGGGCGACACGGTCGGCTCGGCCGCCGGCCGGGCGGACTCGGGGCTCGCCGACGAGCTGGGCCGTTGCCTGGACGAACACTTCGGTGATTCTGACGAGCCGACCCGCCTGGTTTACCTGCTCGACCACGAGTACACCCAGCGCGGACTGAGCTGGGCCCGGCTTAAGGGAAGCGACGCCAGTCGCGCCGCGACGGTGCGGGCGGCAGCGGACGCCGCCGACTGCGAGATCGCCCTGGCGCTCGCGGAGGTACACGAGACGTGGAGCGCCTACGAGGCCGAGCCGTCGTGGCACCAGGGGCGGCGTGGCCGGTACTGGGTCGACGACGACGAGGACGACGAGGACGGCGACGACTCACCGGACGACTATGAGCTCCAGGAACTCATCGAATCTACGACCAGCCTCGACTGCTGGCTGGACGAGTCGGAGGAGACGACGCCCACCTCGCTCACCGTCTCAGACCACGAGGTGTGCGCGACGACGCCAACGGCTTATCTGTCGCCGCACGAGTCGTCGTACGAGGGCTATATGGGTAACTATGGCAATACGCTGGACCGTTGGTACCGTCGGGCGGCGATCGTGTTGTGGCCGCGCCGGTGGGCGTTCGCGGTCCGCGCGCAGGCATCGCCCGGGTGGGCCCTCGACAGGCTTGCCGACCTGGTGCGGGCGGGGGACGTGGCCGTGGCACGGGAGGGCGCCGCCACGCTGGCGTCCTTCTGGAGGATCGCGGCGAGTGGCAAGCAACTCCTGGGCAAGGCGCTCACGGTCGCCCGAGATCTCGACGAACCCGGCATCGCCGCCATGCTGCTCGCGCCGTTCCAGATCGAGATGCTGGCCCGCACCCATGCGGCGGCGCTCGCCCGGCTCGCGGCACACTATGGCGAGTCGTGGGCCCACGACGTGGTCGAGGTTTGGTTCGGCCGCGATCGACCAGTGCACTCGTCGTGGAACCCGCAGCGCGCGGACTGGCTTGAGTCGCTGCCCGACGTGTGCGAGGCGCTGCGCGCGGCGCCCAAGGCCGGCGCGTCGACGGCCCGGCTGCTGTCGGCCAGTGCCTGGACCCGGCTACGCGAGTCGGCGGGCCTGCTGCTACGCCTCGCCACGCCGAGCTACCGGTACAAGACACTGGGCGAACTCGGGCCGTCCGTCGCTGGCATGCTGGTGAGCACCGCAATCATCGGGGCGGCGGATCTGCGCGACGAAGTGGTCGCATTCCTGTGCCAGGACAACGACGATCTGGTCGCCTGCGCGATAACCGCGCTGCGGGCGGCCCGTGCGGCCGGGCCGCCGACCCGCCGCGAGTCAGGTCTCGACGTCGTCGCCCGGCACTGCGCCACTCGGCTTAAGGCTCGGCTCGCCCGGCCGGCCCGGGCCACCGATGACTGGTCGATCGAGTTTCCGAGGGGAAGCCACTGCGAGCTGTGCGCGACCCTGGGCGCGTTCCTCGGCGACCCGACGCGGCGCTCGTTCGAGTGGCCGCTCGCAGAGCAGAGCCGACGCCACATCCACAACAGGATCGACGAGGCTGAGCTGCCGGTGCACCATCAGACCCGGCGCAGCGGGCGACCCTACACGCTGGTACTGAGGAAGACCGATGCGCTCTTCGAACGCGAGCGCGAGGCACGCCGGCGTGACCAAGCCGACCTGGTCTGGCTAGGCCGCACCGTCGTCGCCCAGTGAGCAGATGGGCGGCCCTGTGAGGGCCGACAATTCTGTCCGTGCAGGTCAGTCGGCGTGCTCATATTCGTGGATGATGCCGCCGAGGGGTTCTGTCGGCGGAAACTCCACGCACATCGACGATGGTGTCTGCCTGGGTGAACTCGGGGCGAGGCAACCAAAGACCAACAACTGTCGACCCGTGACGGATTTGAACGCCAGGTGGGCACGCATTCCCGATGACGCCCGGGTGACAAACGACCAAGAAGGCCGGGTTTCCGCCTCGGAGCCTGGCCGCTGACCTACGGTTTCTTGGTGGACCGGACGTGGCAGTATCCGAACCGCATCTGCGCAGCTCAGGAGCCGTCAGTCATGATCAAACCAGTCAAGCTCCGGTCCAGTAGCGGGCCGTCGTAGCCTCGACCGCCGGTTCGGACCGACGAACGTGCGCCGAAGTCGCAGAATCCGCGCTACTCCGCGTCGGGCGCGCCGAGCTGGCTGCGGCGGGTGAGGTAGGCGGACTCGGCAGTGTTGCCGGCGAGTTCGATGGCGCGGTCGTAGGCCTCGCGGGCCTCCTCGCTGCGGCCCAGGCGGCGCAGCATCTCGGCGCGGGTCGCATGGAAGGCGTGATAGCCCTCGATCGGCAGGCGGTCGACCAGGGCGAGCGCGACGTCGGGTCCGTCGACCTCGGCGACGGCGACCGCGCGGTTGAGCCCGACCACGGGTGAGGGATCGATGCGCACCAGACGGTCGTAGGCGAGGACCTGCGACCAGTCGGTGTCGCGCGCGTCGCGGGCGTCGGTGTGGACGGCGTTGATCGCGGCGAGCAGCTGGTAACGGCCCGGGGACGGACCGCCTGCGGCCACCGCGGCGATGCGCTCGCGCACCAGGCGGTGGCCCTCCTCGATCAGGTCGCGGTTCCAGGCGCCGCGGTCCTGCTCATCGAGAGTGACGAGCTCGCCCGTCGCCGACATGCGGGCGGGACGGCGCGCCTCGGTCAGCAGCATCAGCGCCAGCAGCCCGGTCACCTCGCCGCCCCCACCCCGGCGGTCGGGCAGCCCCTCGTGCACCAGGCGGGTGAGCCGGATCGCCTAGGCCCCCGCGGTGAGCCCGGGCGTTCGCCTCCTCGACGGCGAACTCGGTCACGACTCGAGCAGCGCCTTGAAGGATTCCTCGGTCTGGAAGGGCCGCACCTCGACCTTGCCGCGGCAAGCCTTCGAGCCCTCCGCGGCGAGCCGCAGCGCGACGTCCAGGTCGGTGGCCTCTATGATCCAGAAACCGCCGATGTACTCCTCGGACTCCAGATGCGGCCCGTCGGTGAATCCTTGGTCGCTCAGCGCGCGAGCCACTCAGCGTTTGGGAGCACGCAAGGTGGTTCGCGTAGTGCCAGGCAACCCGCTGCCGACCCAACTGGCCAGGACCATCCAACGAGGCGTTCCTGTAGACGAAATGTAGACCGATCTGTAGACTGGCGGCATGACGGCAGCCACCACAACCATCCGAGTGAGCGTAGCCACCCGTGAACGGCTAATGCGCACTCGCGCCCAAGACTTCGCAGACGCACCGATCGACGACGTCATCGGTCGGCTCCTCGACGAGCATGCCGATCTCGCCCTGCGGAGCCAGTTGCGAGCCGATGCCGAACACGCCCGCAGCAACGCTGACGACATCGCGGAAGTCCGCCGCGTTCAAGCCGACATGGACGAGATCAGTGCGTGGTGACGTCTACCGCCTACGCGCTTCCCGCGACGCCGTAGGACACGAGCAGCAAGGCCGCCGCTACGCGGTAGTCCTTCAATCCGACGACCTCAACCTATCAACGGCAATCGTGGCGCCGACGTCAACCACGGCACACCCGTACGTCTTCCGCCCCGAAGTCACGGTACGCGGTGAGCCGACCCGGCTGATGCTCGACCAACTCCGGGCCGTTGACGTCGAGAAGGCCATTGGCGATCGCGTCGGACGGCTCACCCCAGTCGAAATGTTCGAAGTGAACCGCCTCCTGCGTGCCGTCCTCGACATCCTCTGACGCGTCTACCGAGCGCAAGAACCCGTCCAGTGGCCGACGCACTGGGATAAGCGACGGCCCGCCTTGGGTTTCGCGCCTGCCCTGCGTTTGGTACTCGCTTGGCGGGCCCGACGATTGCAGAATGCGAACACCGTCGTTACCGTCGCGGGATAGAGGCCGACAGCCAAGCAGCCGGCGATCAGACCCGGTGAACGTTCGTAGTCACGGCATTAGCGAGGTAGCCGATGCCAGTCTCCGACGAGTCGAGACCGCGGCGCGCATGCCGAGGACTACACGCTGCTGCACCACGGGCACGTTCATCTCTACCGCCACAGTTGGGCCATTGAGCGGCTCCGCATCGACCTCGCGGGATTGGGGCACGTGCTCATCTCGGTCGACTTCGCCCATTGCACGGACGCGGACGCGCTTCGCGCCGCGGTCATCACGGCTGTGCCGGACTGGCCCGCCGAGTGCGGCCGGCAGACCTGGCCCGGGTTCTGCGACGGCCTCACCGACCATCTCCTCCACCCCGGACGGGAACAGGTCGCGTTAATGATCACGAACATCGACCCGGCGCTGGCTACGCTCCCGGACGAGACAGCCGTCCTGCTCGACCTCGTCGAACCGCATTTGTGCAGGTCAGGCGCCTGCGGTCACCGTTGCCGGCGGTGCTGATGCAGGTCGCTGCCGAACTTGTCGAGCGCGGTCGCGGCCTTCTGCAGGGGCAGTGGATCGGCCGGCGTGGCAGCTTTGTTCGCCGACGGCATTATGACCGCCCTGTACGCCATGAGGCCGGCCTACCTCGCCGCCGAGTTCGCCACGTGCCGTAAGCCAACCGAGTCATTGGTACGAGTACTTCCTTGACTTCTCGTTTCGCAGCGGCACGTACTGGCCGTCAATGAAACCACCGCCCCCGAAGAACTTCATAAGACTTGAGGAGGTCTCGTCGTCGAGCAGGGAGGCGTCCGTCTCGAGCATGCGGTTGATGCTGTTCGTGACCTGCTGAGTGGTGAGCTTCTCCATCGCGCTGGTCAACTTCGGGAACTCGGCATCATCCTCAAGGCGAGCGTTGGACAGCACCCTCATCTGCTCTGCGATGAATGCCGCAGCTGCGAGCATCGCGGCGAGACGCTTCTGCGCTTCTTCGCGACTCATGCCGGTCTTGGAGTCTTCGAGCGCAACATCGACCGCCTTGGAAAAGTCGGCGGCCGCAGTCTTGCCCAATAAGGCCAGTTCGGCGGCATCAACCGAGCTGCTGCTCTCTTCAGCCGCAGGTCGGACGAACCTTTCGAGTGCAGGCCACTTCGTCCTCAGGAAAGGAAACGCCTTCTCCTGCCACCAATTCTTTATGTGCGGTGCAGCTATCACGCCGGCAATGATGAGCGCCGCGGCTACTAATTCGCCAAGCTTAGTCGCGTCGTCCTCATCGCTGGACGTGACTGGCTCGTCACCGTGGTCGTCTTCGTCTTCGATGAGCTCGGCCGGCCCAACGAGTTCGTTCGTGTCGTTCGTGAATAGGAGGGCACGGTGAGTGCCAGATCGGCCTTTCGAGTAGGCAAGGTGCGTCCCGTCCGGCACGATCGGTCGGAGCTTCGACGGATCCGTCATTTTGACTCCACTCGTTCGGCTCGGCCAGGTCTGCGGCGCAGTGCAGCTCGTCGCGGGTGTGGCGGTGTGAGATCCATTCGATCTTGCCGTGGCGAGCATCGCCGCGTCGACCGCGATCGGGGATGGCCACCTAGTGTGCGCACTTACCTGCATCAAGCCCGGTGTCAATGATGGCCGGAACGATGGGGCTGAGACGCTCTGGGTCGGTTTTGGGCGCAGTCCAGGGTCCTGCCTGCCCCTGATGGCTGCGGGTTGACCGGGTTATCGTCGGCTGGGTCAAGGGCCGCGCGGAAGCGCGGTCGCGTGCGACGCCGTAGGCGCCCTTGACGCGGCCGACGGTGCCCGGATGATCGGGGCCAGGGGTGGGCGGGCCGTCGGTGGGTCAGCGAAATCGTGCGGCAGCGAGTTGTTGTCTTCTCCTGGTGTTCGGCGGGGCATTG
>JAHRHA010000099.1 GCA_020027875.1 Micromonosporaceae bacterium
AAACGCCGGTGACCGTGAACAGCAAGTAGCTCTCCACGTCGGGATCGACGCCGCCGTCGGCGCGCAGCGTCGTGGAAGTGCCGTAGTTGGTGGTGGGGTTCGACTCCTGCACACGGGCGTCCGCCGCCGGCAGGAACGTCAGCGTCGTACCGGGGGCGGAAACCGTCCAGCTCCGTATCGCCGGTGTGGGATCCAGGTTGCCCGCCGGGTCGGTCGCGCGCACCGAGAACGAGTGCGTCGTGGCGCTCAGGCCGCTGTACGTATTCGGGGAGGTACATGACTGGTATGCAGCGCCATCGAGGCTGCACGCGAAGGTGGACCCAGTTTCCGTAGCGGTGAACTCGAAGGTCGCGTTGGTGCTGGCCACGGTCCCCGAGGGTCCTGCAGTGATCAAGGTGTCGGGCGGTGTGGTGTCGCCGGTCCCGGAGCCGGTGGTCAGGATCAGCTCCGGCCGGAACGAGGCCGCTTGCCGGGAGTAGAAGTCGGTGCCGTCGTTGGAGCTGGTGGCCACGACGAACGCGTACGTGCCGTTGCCGGTGATGCCCGCGGCGGTAACGTCATACTCCACCCAGGTGTCGGCCGTGATGGCGCCCTTGTCCTCAAGCGCCCCGGTGGTGCGGGCCGGGCGGTTGTTCCAGGTGATGCCGGTCTCGGTCCAGCCGGTGGTGGTGCCGTAGGCCGCCGGGCCGTTGCCGCTGGCGCTGGCGGCGCTGCTGGTGGTGTGGAGCCGCAGCTTCACGCCGGTCACCGGACCCGAAACGCCGGTGACCGTGAACAGCAAGTAGCTCTCCACGTCGGGATCGACGCCGCCGTCGGCGCGCAGGGTCGTGGAAGTGCCGTAGTTGGTGGTGGGGTTCGACTCCTGCACACGGGCGTCCGCCGCCGGCAGGAACGTCAGCGTCGTCGAGACTGTCGCCCGGTAGGTCGCCGTATACGTGCCCGGGGTCGTTCCAGCGATGACGTCGTGACTCGGCCCCCCGCCGTCCGACCACGAAACGAACTCATAGCCGGCCCCGGCGAGCGTCTGCGGGGTCGGCGCGGTGATCGTGCTCCTGGAGCCCACGATGACCGTCCGGCTGAACGGAGTGGTCGCGATCACGCTAGCCGCGTCGAGTTGAAGCCCGGACGGTTCGGACCGCATGTCGAGCGTCGTCGTCAGCGGGTCCAGACGGACTGTTTGTACGCTCGTCAGGCCGCCTGAGTCGCGGGCGGTCAGCTCTAGTTCGAGGTACGACGGGTACTCGTGGTCGGGAGCGGTGAACGAGCCGCTCGCGACCCCAGGGAAATCCTGTAGCGGGTGGGTGTGGCAGGTCGACGGGCAGTGTTGCATCCGGAGGGACCAGGATAGCGCCGAGGGCGGCAGCGGCCCATCCTGGGCGTCGTTCGCCGAGCCGGAGAAGGAGATTTGGTCGCCGACCTTCCAGTTCAGCGTGGTTGCTGGTGAGTCGATGCTGGGGCTGGGCGGCGTGTTGCCCGCGCTGATCGTTATTGTGTCGGTGTCGAAAGCGCCGTGGTTGTCGGTCACCCTCAGGCCGGCTGCGTAGGTGCCTGCGGTGCCGTAGGTGTGGGTCGGATTCGCGGCCGTCGAGTCGTTGTACTGACCATCGCCATCGAGGTCCCAGGCGTACGTCAGCGTGTCGCCGATGTCCGGGTCGCTGGAGCCAGTCCCATCGAAGGCGACCGTCAGAGGTGCCGGACCGCTTGTCGGCGTCGCGGCGGCGACCGCCGTCGGCGAGGTGTTCCCGGCCGTGTACTTGATCCGGCGGATGGTCCCGCCGAGGTGGTCGGCGTAGAAGAGATCGCCACCGGGACCGACCTGGACGTCCACGGGGTTCGAGGCGCCAGCGACGAACGTCCTCCGTTGCGAGATGTCGGGTAACCCGTTCGCGCCGTTCGGGATGTGCCAGATGCAGTCACGCGAGTAGTCGGCAAAGAACAGCCCGGCGCGGTAGTCGGCAGGATAATTGCCGCCCTCGCTGGCGAACGCCAGCCCGGTTATGGACGAACTGCCCGTCGGGCATGTCTCGGCCGGAACGACGAGGTTGTTGTGGTGATAGCCGAAGTACGGAGTGGTCACGGCGGAAGCGCCCTCCGCGTAAAGATTCTCGCAGATCGTGAAGTTGGCGTTGTCCCAACTGTTTTTCCGAGGGGCGCCCTCGTAGCACGGCCAGCCGAAGTTGTCGACGATGCCGTCATTCGGGGCGGTGATCCGGTCGATCTCCTCCCACTGACCGGCCCCGACGTCACCAACCCAGACCTCGTTCGTGCCCGGGCGCATGGTGAAGCGGAACGGGTTGCGGAAGCCGTGTGCAACGATGCGCCGCGCGTTGGCGTCCGCGCTGGCGGCGAGCGGGTTGTCCGGCAGCCCCGCTCCGGTCGCTGGATCTATGCGAATCACTGTCCCGGAGAGGCCGACGGGGTCGCCGGAGGTGCGGAGGTCCTGGCTACGCAACGAGCCGCCCTCGGCCGAAGGTGGCGTCTGTACCCCGCCCACCCCGGTCGGAGGGTCGCCGCATGGGTTGAGCGGGTTGCCGTCCTGGCCGTAATCGTCGTAATTGAAGCTTGCCCCGTCCCCGGCACTGGCATATAACGCACCATCAGGCCCGAAGGCCAGGTCCCCGACCGAGTGGCTGGGGTACTGCTGGCACCAGTCCTCCACCAGTACGGCCTCCGTGCCGGTCCACGTGTTCCCGGACGCCTCCAGCCGGGAGAGCCGACCGCTCACCACGCATCCATCGTCGGTGGCTCCCGGCGGGGTTGGGCACCCATCCGACGACGCCCCGCCCGCACCCCATCGAGGCGCCGTTCCGCCGATGGCCGCGTCGTGGGTGTACAGCACGTACACCGACGGATCGGTGGGGAACCCAGGGCTCAACTCCAGCCCCAGCAGCCCACGGTCCCAGAAGGCGTAAACATTGGTGCGCAGATCGGCGAAGACGGTGGCCGTGGTATCGCTCAGGTTGTCGAACACCTTGATCCGCCCGCTCTTCTCACCGACGAAGACGCGCCCATCGGGGGAAAAGCGGAAGACGGTCGGGTTGCTCAGGCCAGCGATTGCCACCTCGTCGGTAAATCCGGGTGGCAGAGTCGCCGCGTCGGCCCGCGAAAAGGGCAGCGCCACGAGTCCCACAGCCACTAGCGTGCCGGCCACGACACCGGCAATGGTCCGTCGCCGATGTGCCGTTCGACTTGGACGCATCTCGCCCTCCACACGATTGACGACGCGGACGTTCATAGGCTGACCGGACTTTCATGAGCTGATGTGTCGCGGATGGACAGGAGGGAACGGGGAAATTGCGCACCCGACGGCCAACGCCGTTGCCAGGGAGTCCCATTCTCCAGATATCGCCGGCCGTCGGAGTGTCTGCGGACCTGGGAACTGGCACGGATGCCGTGTTGCCAGGCCTCCTGGCGGGGATGATGTCACGTATTGGCGGGCGGGTGGTATGGCCCGATCGGCTAATGTGATTGCCGTACGCTGCACAGCCTGAGGCCTATCCCATTGGCGCATCAGCATCCGGGAATGGGCCGGCGCGATTGGCCAACGAGCAGTCAACCCTTCCCGCACACGCCTGCCGAGTGGTGGGTGTCGGGCAACCGACAGTCGCTTAGACGACAGAGAGGGGACCGTGGTCTACAAGAGACACTCACCGTACTGCGGCTGGGCGTGCCGCCCACGCTCGCGCGGACCCTGCGCTCAACCAACCAGATCGAGAGCCTGACCAATCGGAGGCGCGCATCGCCGCGCCGGTCACCCGCGATGGGCGGTCGGGTCAGCTGGCGGCCGGTGCCTGTCCGAAGCTCTGCGCCTCGTCGCTCTGCTCGGCGCTCACGTCCGCGATCGGGGCGGCCCGATCCATCCAACCATCGCCGCTGTCGTCGTACATCCGGGTGTCCATGACCCCGTCGAGGTCGTTGTCGAACTCGGCGACGTCCACGAGCCCGTCGCGGTCGTAGTCGTGGCCGATGAAGTCCACGACGCCGTCGTTGTTGATGTCCGCGTGGATGTCGACCCCCCCGTCGCTCCGCTCGTACGCGGTGTGCGCATCCCAGCCGGGATCGCCGTCCACATCGACCCGAGTGTGGTAGTCGGCCGCCTCCGTCAGCGCAGGGCCCATGGTCTCCGGATTCTCCGCCGCAGTGCCCATGTCCTCGGTCGGCTCGACCTCGCCGAAAGACTGGGTCGAGGTGTCGCCATCGCCGAGCGACTGAGTGCCGGCCGGAGCGCTGCCGAACGTGCCGCTCCCAGGCGCCGAGCCCAGCGTCTGGCCTCCGGTCGCGACGCCGAACATCGAAGCGACCGGACCCAGCAGCCCCACCACGCCGGACTTGCTCGTACGCAACTCGACCGTGCGCTCCTCGCCCGGGTCACTGGAGACCTGAACGCAGAGCAGGTCCCGCTCCTCTGCTTCGAGCCGGTAGCCCGAGAGCGCCGCGTCCGGGTTCGCCGCAAGGGCGGACTTGAACGACGGATCGGAGAGCAGCCGTTCCAGTACGGCATCGAAGTCACTCATGTCAGCCTCCCCGACTCAGTGTCCCCCAGCTAGTCAAGCTCGGGCATGGGTACGGGCTGTGGGCGCGGCCGGCACGTACCACAGTGGAGCGCGTCCTCGACCACCAGACCCTCGGTCCGGTTGCGGGTCGTGCTCCGGTGGACCTCCAGAAGGTAGGGGCCGAAACGCGCGTGATCCTCGCACACCCCACGCCCGCAGAACCGGCATGTCCCCCGAGCCGCCTTAGCACAAAACCAACACAGCACCTGTGACTCTCCTTGTCCTAGCCGATCCTGTCGGGGCATGGTCTGACCGCGATCTTTGTTCCGGCGAGTTGAGAGGTCTTACCCTTGCTGTCCGCCGCAGTTACCCAAACCTGAAGCACTCCACCGATGTTCGGCTTACCCGGGTACGGGATGGGGCCGATCGAACCGAAGAAATCGCCGTCCCACGACATCGGCGTCGAACCTTCGGGGCCGAATCCGCTCCAATGGACCTTGACCGTCAGCGCCTGCGGAGGATCATGGTCATCGCCGACTGTGACGACTGCTGTTAGGAAAGTCGGATACTGAGATGCGCAAAGCCCCGTCGGCTCGTTCTGCGCGATCTGTGCGCCATTTGCGCCTGGGTCACCCCGTGGAGCCCACTGGATCTTCGGTGGGTCATTAGGAGGGGGCGGCGGCGGTGGAGGTGGTGGCGGTGGTGGCGGGTTGAACTCGGTCGTGGTGGTCGTCGCGGGCGCGGTCGGCGATCCGGATGGGGTGAGCGACGGGGTCGGCGTCTCCGAGGGCGTGTGTGACGGCGTGTCGGTCGGCGTGGGCTCAGGGGGGCTTGGCGGCAGGTAGACACCGGTCCCGTCACCGCAATCGAGCTGACCACCGTCGACATCCAGGAGCGCGCCGCCCTCCGTGACCTTTCCCTGCGCGACCTGGACCCCCCACGAGGTAACCGCAAACAACGCCTCGCCCTGGTTCGCCGCCACACCATGGTCGGTGCTCACGGTGGAGTCGAGGTCGTAGAACCGCGGCGAGGTGCTCGCAGTGCTCATGATGGTCTTGCCAGTGAGCAGATTGAGGTTCGCGATGGGCTGGACCGGATGGTCGACGCTGAGCACCTGCCCCATCGTCAGCCGCGTGGCCGCGCACAGGAACGACGTGGCGCCGCCCCTGAACGTCATGAGCGCATTCGACCTGAGCGCTACCGAGATGTCGTCCAACTCGCCGACGTAGATCTCGTCGTTCTCGTGCAGGACAAATTCCTGGCCGGAGACGACAACCGTGACCGTGCCGCGCTCCACGTGAAGCAGCGCCCGGTCGCTGGGCATCTCATTCCACGCCTTCGGCTCGATCACGACGTTCGCGCCGGTCATGAAGAGCCCGAGGAGCAACACCAGCAAGAGGAACCACCAGAGCCGACGCTCGAACCGCCGGTCCGTGGAGTCGTCCACAGCACGCGGTGGCTCGGGTGGCCCGGCTAGCGGCGGGTATGCCTGCATCGGATGCACGCCGGTAACCGGCGGCCCGCCGGGTGCCCGCCCCTGCGCCTCCGCGACGAGCGCCCCGACCGGTGTGCCGAGCAGCAACGGAAGGCCACTTACGGCCGGAAGGCTGAACAGCCGCACGGGCGTCCGGGCCAACGCAACAGCCCCAGGATGCTCCTCGCCGGACGGCCCGATCAGCGTGCCCCGCCCCAGCTCCTGCCCGTCCGGCGTGGTGATCACACCCGAGGCCAGCACGATCGCGTCGTCCGGGCCGTTGAGCAGCACGCTCGCACCGGGAGCCACCGAGACTGGCACCGCCACGGACGCCAGGCCCATCTTGTCCTCGTAGGACAGTCCGGACAGGGCCGGCGACTCGGCGAAGAGCGCCTCGGCCTCCGCCGCCGTCCCGAAAGAGCCGCCCACGCCGCCGCCAAGCGGCCCGACCGCGGCGGCCACCGCGGTCGACGGGACCGCGAGAAGCTTCGTACCGGCGGCGTACCAGGCCAGCGGCGACGGCGATCCCGCCACGGCCGCGCCGATCCCCACGACACCGCCTGCGCCGACACGTTCCCGTACCGTGCCAGCCGGGTCGCCCGGCGCACGCGCCTCGAGCGCACCCTCGACCACGGCGAGGACATTCGGCTGCGCCGCGCCAGCGAAGACGAGCTGTTCACCGCTGCGTGGATAGATCCATCGCGACCTCGTGGCGAGGCCGGCCAGCTTTTCGCTGGGCAGACTGCGAAGACTGGATGAGCGCAGGGCCTCGAGCCGTCGGGGCACGTCCCGGGCGAGGCGACTCTCGCGCAGCCGTTGCCAGAACCGGCGCCACCGACGGGCAAGCCAAGCGAAGAGGATGTAGACGATCGGCGACATCAACGCCGCCACGACGGCGACCAGCAGCACCCGCGCCGTCCAGCCCGAACGCCACAACCCCGTGATGAGCCCGCCGACTCGGTCCACATACACCCGATAGGCGATGTTCAGGGCGACCACAAGCCATCCGACGGCGAGGAACCCGTACAGGGCGACCAGGCGACCCTCGCGGTCCAACGCCCTCCACGATGGCGGCCGGCGCCGTAGCCGAGTCGCGACCCAGGCTAGGCCGCGCGCCCGCAGGTTGGGCACCTCCAGCCAGTCCATGACGAGGTAGTAGCCGTCCAGCGCCAGGAATGGGTTGAGGTTGAACAGCGCGTTGATGTACCAGGCGAACGATAGCTTGAAGCACCACGGCGCCGCCTCCGGCACGGCGAAGCCCACCAGCGCGGAGGCCCCGGCGAGCACCAGGCCCGCCGCCGGTCCGGCCGCCGTTGTGAGCAGCCGGGCGCGCCGCCCCGCCATCCACACATCGGTGGTGTCAACGAAGAGTGACGGGATGCCGAAGTAGACCAGGAACCCGGCCGCCGGCACCCGGCGGCCCGCGTGTTTGGTTGCGAGAGCGTGCCCGAGCTCGTGGCAGGCCAGCGCCATGATGTTGAGTCCGAGCAGGACGGCGGCGCCGGAGACGTACGAATCCTGGGTGAGGAAGACCGACTGCTCGCCGGTCCACCATTGCCACCCGAACGCGACAAGACCAACGGCGGCGACCGTGATCATTAGGGCTGCCGCGGCCCGGGTGAACAGCACCCGGCCGCCGGCACGGTAGAGGAAGGTGACGAGCGGATCGATGTTGGCCAGCACCATCCGGCGGCCCTGAATGAAAGCCAGCAGGCCCCGGCCGAGACGGATCGGCCACGGTCTTCGGCGTACGCGCTGTAACGGCGCGAACGCGTCGAGGGGCAGCTCCTCAAGCATGCGGTTGCCGGCGAGGTCGGCGACGATCCGGCGGACCTGGTCGGGTGCAAGCCTGCCGGAGATTCGAGCAAAGTCGGCGACCAGCCGCGCCAGGGTGCGCGTGCCGTCCATGAGGTGGCTGAGCTCGACCTCGTCCGGGGTCAGGCGCAGGTAGCAGGCCAGCTTGCCGTCGGGCGAACGGAGCATCGTGTACGGGGCACCGCGCGCACTGACGAGGTTTGACTCTTCGATGCCGGGCCGCAGCGTTGGCCGCGCCTTGGCCGGGTTGACCCGCTCGGCTACGGCCGTCCACAGCCCAGGGTCAGCCGGACCCAGCGGCTGACCAGGTGCCCGGCCAGCGAGCGCCTCCCACACGCTGATCCGAGTTTCGACGATCGCCACGCCTCGACTCCTTTGCGCACACTCCGGCGAGCAGCGTAGGAGTCTTTGGGCATCCGGCGCGACCTACTGTCGGCTAGTCTTCGTTGATATGTCCAATTTGCCGGAGAAGGGCGGTCAACCCAACAGCTTGGCCTTCGCGGCCACGAACTCGTCGTCGGTTAGGGCACCGGCGGCCTTGAGGTCGGCGAGCTTCTTGAGCTCCGTGACGACGTCGGTGCCGCCGGCCGGCGCGGCCTGTGGTGGCGCTGCTGCCTGCTGCTGCGCCTGCTGGTAGGCGGCGGCGTCCGCAGCCTCCTGCTCGCGTGACATCTGGCGACGTCGAACGCCTCCGGAGACTGCGGTTGCGGTGCCGGCGACGACGGCGGTCCGGGCCGCCATGCCGAGCAGCCCTCCTCTGCGAATCATGATTGGCTCCTCTCCGCCTGTTTGGCGACTCAGGCGGCTTTGGCCGCCGCCTCCTCGACGGCGTCGACGATCTCGCCCGGGATGCGCTCGGTGAACATGACCTGCCCGCCGCTCGACTCCACCGCCCTGCGTAGATCACGAAGCCATGCATGCTCGAACAAAATGATCATCGCCGTGGCACCGGCCGGCATGTCCTGAGAGATCTCGGCGACGTCGTCGGGTCCGATCAGCCCGTCGATCTCCTGCGGGATCCCGCGGAACTCGGCGAAGTTCTGATCCCCAGCCACCTCGTCCAGCTCGAATGTGCGCTCGGAGCCGTCCTCGTTCTTCTGCACAAAGAGCAGGTCGATGATCCGGATGGTCCCCTTCTCGACCTGCTCTCGGAGGGCCGGCGCCAGACTATGGTCGATCTGCCCGCCGGAGAACCCGACCACGACGAACTCCACGGCTCCGTGCCCGCCCATTGCTTTCCCCCTTTTGCCCCGTTTAGTGCCAAAGTCAGGCTAGCCGCCTAGGGGGGCTCAGGTAGGACGAATCGGCGCTCCGCTGACGGGATGGGCCGTCAACGGCGGACGGCTACCCGTACGGCCACGACGCGTGCCGGAGTTGGCCGCCTCCTTCTCCACTGCGTCGGCAACGGCGTCGACGATGCGACCGGGGACGCGTTCGGAGTGCAGTAGCTGGCCTCCGCTGGCGTCAACGGCAACGCGCAATGTGCGCATCCAGGCGTGCTCGTACAGCACCAGCATGGCCGTCGCGCCGAGCGGCAGATCCGCGGCGACGTTCGCGGCGTCCTCGGCGCCGATCAGACCATCGATCTCTTGGGGCACGCCGTGGAATCCCGCGTACGTCGCATTGCCCTCGATCTCGTCGAGTTCGAACATCCGCACGCTGCCATCGGTGGCCTTCTGCACGAAGAGCACGTCGATGATGCGGATGACTCCGCGGTCAACCTGCGCGCGCATCGAGGGCGCCAGGTTCGGGTCGACCTGCGTCCCGGCGAAACCGAGTACGACGAACTCCACAGCTCCACGGCTCATGGCTGTACCCTCTCCCCACCACCCCTCAGCGTACCCACCCGAGATAGCCCTAACCAGAGCGAACCGGGCGTTAATGGACTGTCCCTATGCGTGACACGGGTGGGCCATACGCCGAGACTGGCCGGGTGACCTTCATCGCCGCCATCGACCAGGGCACCACGTCCTCACGCTGCATCGTCTTCGACGACGCCGGCCGCATCGTCGCCGTCGACCAGCGGGAGCACCAGCAGATCTTCCCCAGGCCCGGCTGGGTCGAACACGACCCGGCCGAGATCTGGCTCAACGTCCAGTCGTGCGTCAACAACGCCCTGCAGCGCGCCGGGATCACCCGGAGCGACCTCGCCGCCATCGGGATCACCAACCAGCGCGAGACCACGGTGCTATGGGACCGCCGCACCGGCGAACCGGTCCACAACGCGATCGTCTGGCAGGACACCCGCACCCATGCGCTGATCGGCTCGCTCGGGCGCGACGGCGGGCAGGATCTCGCCGGCTCCGCCGGGCAGGATCTCGCCGGCTCTGCCGGGCAGGATCTCGCCGGCTCTGCCGGGCAGGATCGCTTCCGGCAGAAGAGCGGCCTGCCACTGGCCACGTACTTCTCCGGGCCGAAGATCCGCTGGCTCCTCGACGCCGACCCGGCGCTGCGACGCCGAGCCGAGGCCGGCGAACTGCTCTTCGGCACGATGGACACCTGGCTGATCTGGAACCTCACCGGACACCATGTCACGGACGTCACCAACGCCAGTCGTACGATGCTCATGAATCTGTCCACCGTGGACTGGGATGAGGAGTTGCTCGCGGCGATCGGGGTTCCCCGCGAGATGCTGCCAGAGATCCGGCCGTCGTCCTGTGTCTACGGTGAGGCCGGGGGGCCGCTGCACGGCGTACCCGTCGCCGGAGCCTTGGGCGACCAGCAGGCAGCGCTGTTCGGTCAGACCTGCTTCGCGCCGGGCGACGCCAAGTGCACCTACGGCACCGGCGCGTTCCTGCTCCTCAACACGGGCACCAAGCCGACCCTGAGCCAGGCTGGCCTGATCACCACGGTCGGCTACCAACTGGAGGGACAGCCTCCCGTGTACGCCCTCGAGGGATCCATCGCCGTCGCCGGCTCGCTGGTTCAGTGGCTGCGGGACAACCTGGGCCTGATCAGTCGTGCGTCCGACATGGACGAACTCGCGCGGACGGTGCCCGACAGTGGTGGCGCGGTGATTGTGCCCGCCTTCTCCGGCCTCTTCGCCCCGCACTGGCGCTCCGACGCCCGAGGGATCATCGCGGGGCTCACCGCGTTCGTAACAAAGGCCCACCTCGCCCGCGCCGCCCTGGACGCGACGGCCTGGCAGGTTCGCGAGGTCGCCGACGCCATGGCCGCCGATTCCGGCCTGCCGCTCGGCGAACTCAAGGTGGACGGTGGCATGACCGCCAGCGAGGTGCTCCTACAAACGCAGGCCGACGTACTCGATGTGCCGGTCGTCCGTCCACAGGTGACAGAGACCACCTGCCTTGGCGCGGCCTACGCAGCTGGCCTGGCCGTCGGCTACTGGCCCGACCTAGACGCCCTCAAGGCCAACTGGCGGGCCGAGGCAACCTGGGAGCCGGCGATGCCAGCAGCGGAGCGCGAGGCTGGCTACCAGCGCTGGCGCAAGGCCGTGGCCCGTACCCTCGACTGGATCTAACGGGTGCGCGCACAGCCGTGGGCGGCGCCGAAGCGCCGCCCACAGCCACCTGGGGGAACAAGAAACTGGGGCCTTACGGCTGCTCGCCTACTGTCGCGGTAATGGTGCGCTCCGAGCCGTCGCGAACCACCGTGAGGGCTAGCTGCGAGCCGACGGTGCTGCTCTGGATCGCACCGACGAGGTCCTCTTGACCCGCGATCGTGCGGTTGTCCACCTTGGTCACGACGTCGCCGACCTGCAGGCCCGCCTTCGCCGCGGGGCTACCCGGCTCGACGCTCTGAATCTGGGCGCCACCGTTCTGCGCGTTCCCGACGGAAATACCGAGGTAGGGGTGGCTGACCTTGCCGCCCTTGATGATCTGGTCCGTGACCGCCTTGGCCCGGTTGGCCGAGATCGCGAAGCCGACACCGATGTTGCCGTTGGAGCCAGACGTCGCGATCGCGCTATTGATGCCGACAACCTCACCCTTCATGTTGACCAACGCGCCGCCGGAGTTGCCGGGGTTGATCGGGGCGTCGGTCTGGATGGCGTCGCCGATCGTCGTGCGCGCCGAGCCCGGATCGAACGGCGACTGCTGGTCGCCGCCCACCGCGATGGTGCGGTGCAACGCGCTGACGATGCCGGCCGTCACCGAACCCTGCAATCCCAACGGGCTACCGATCGCCAGTACGGTGTCGCCCACCTGCACGTCGTCGCTGTTGCCCCAGGACGCGTACGTCAGACCGGTGGCGTCCGCCTTGACCACGGCCAGGTCGGTCTCGGGGTCGGTGCCGACGACCTTCGCCGACACCTGCTTGCCGCTGTTGAAGGTGACCTTCACGCTGCCGCCGCTAGCGCTCTCCACCACGTGGTTGTTCGTGACGATGTAGCCGTCAGCGGAGACGATCACGCCGGAGCCCTCGCCCGAACCCGTCTCGACCACGACCACGGTCGGCTGCACACTCGCCGCGATCGTCGCGAGCGAGGACCGGTCTACGACCGGCGCGGCGTTCTTGCTCGCCGACGTGGTGGACTGCAGCGGAGAGTCATCGGGGTGCAGCGCGTAGCCGACGAAGCCACCCACGCCTCCCGCCGTCAGCGCTATCGCGGCGCCGGCGACGGTGGCGACAGCCGCTTTGCGCCAGGTGCCGGTTGTGGCGGGATGGGCCGGCTGTCCAAGTGCCCCGGGTGCGTTGGGTGCGCCGGGTGCGTTGGGTGCGCCCGGTGGGTTGGGTGCGCCGGGTGCGCCGGGTGCGTTGGCCCAGACCTGCCCGTAATACGAGGGCTGCCACGCACCTGATGGGTCCGACGGTGCCGGTGTGGTGGGTTGGCTGATTGTTGGCCGGTCGTCACCGTCGCTGGCGGGGTTGGCCTGGTTCTCGCTCATGTCTTCGAGCTTGCCCGCTCGGACTATGCCCTACCTGGATTCCGGCTGGAAGTTCGCTGTGAGGCTGGTCTCCGGGGTCAGCAGCGGCAGGCGTACGCGGAAGGTCGCGCCCTCGCCCGGAACGGTCTCCACCTCGACGGTGCCATCGTGCGCGGCGACGAGCGCGGCCACGATGGCCAGGCCGAGCCCGGCGCCGCTGTGCCGCGTCGATGAAGGGGCCCGACGGGTGCGCGCCTTGTCCACCCGGTAGAACCGCTCGAAGACGCGATCGGCCTGCTCCGGGGTGAGTCCCGGCCCACGGTCGCTCACCTCGATCACGGCGTGACGATCACCGTCCGGACGCAGCCGCAGCGCGATCGGGGTGCCATGCGGCGTATGCGTTACGGCATTGGTCACGAGGTTGGCGATGATCTGGCGCAGCCGGGATTCGTCGCCGATGACAACAAGCTGGTCAGCCGGCTTGGCGATGTCCACCTCGACGGTGCGATCCGGTGCCACCGCATACGCGGCCGCTGCTGCGTCGCTGATCAGATCGGCCAGGGCCACGGGCGCGTGCCGCACGGGCCGTTCACGGTCGAGACGGGCCAGCAGCAGCAAATCCTCAACGAGCAGCCCCATTCGAGCCGCCTCGTCCTCGATCCGGCGCAGCACATCGGCGGGGTCGGGCGCGGCTCCCTGCCGGTAGAGCTCCGCGAAACCCCGGATCGTCGTGAGCGGCGTTCGGAGTTCATGCGAGGCATCGGCGACGAACTGGCGCATGCGCTCCTCGGAGCTGACGGCCCGCTCCTCGGACTCGGCGCGGGCCCGAAACGCCGTCTCAATCTGTGCCAGCATCGTGTTCAGCGAGGCCGACAAGTGTCCGAGCTCAGTTCGTGGGTCGAGCTCCGGCACTCGCTTGGTCAGGTCGCCGCCCGCGATCGCCGCAGCCGTTCGCTCGATCTCGACCAGCGGTCGCAGGTTCATCCGCACTAACCACACGCCCACCGCGGCCAGCGCCACCATGACTGACAGTCCTACCAGGATGTTGATGAGGACGAGCCGCTCCACCGCACTGTCCACATCGGCCATGTCCTCGCCGATGATGAAGAATTGGTTGTCGGGCAGGGCGGTGACCAGGAGTCGCCAGCGGTGGCGATGGTCGGTGGAGGTCATGGTGAAGGGTTCACCGGCCAGCCTGCGCAGACCCGCCGCATCGGTGGGCAGCGGCGGCAGCTCCCCGTTCTCATACGTCGTCCGGTCGTAGATGACGCGGTTGCAGCGGCTGCCGTTGAACCCGACGAGGTAGTCGCTGGGCATCGCCTCCACGACGTACTGACACACCCGAACGGAGGGATCATCGGTGAAGCCCTTGGTGTTGTTGGCCAGCTGCCCATCGATACGGGTGATGAGGTAGTCGCGGAGGGCGAAGACACTCCCCGCGCTGATCACAATCAGGGCGAACGCCACGAGGGCGAGGACAGCGGCGACGAGCTTTACCCGCAGCGGCACGCCGGCCAACCGGCGGCGGCGCGGCTCAATCGACTCCGCCGACTCCGCCGACTCCGCCGACTCGGCCGGCTCCAGTGCCAACGACATGGCCAGGCTCACGCGGGCAGGCGCAGGACGTACCCGACGCCCCGAAGCGTATGGATCAACCGGGGCTCCGAAGAGTCGACCTTGCGCCGCAGGTAGGAGATGTAGGACTCGACGATGCTGTCGTCGCCCCGAAAGTCGTACTGCCATACGTGGTCGAGGATCTGTGCCTTCGACAGCACTCGGCCCGCGTTGAGCATCAGATAGCGGAGAAGCTTGAACTCCGTGGGCGACAGCGAGACCAGAGTTCCGCCGCGGCGAACCTCGTGCGACTCCTCGTCCAACTCGAGATCGGCGAATGTCAACGTCGCCGACTGGGGCTGGTCCAGCGCCGATCGGCGCAGCACGGCACGGATGCGGGCGGTCAACTCCTCGAGACTGAACGGCTTCGTGACGTAGTCGTCGCCGCCGAGCGTCAGGCCTCGGATCTTGTCGTCGGTTGCGTCGCGGGCGGTGAGAAACACAACCGGGGTACGCACACCGCCCTCGCGCATACGGCGGATCACCTCGAAGCCGTCGAGGTCGGGCAGCATCACGTCCAGGACGACGAGGTCCGGGCGGGCAGTGCGAGAGGCGTTGACCGCGTCGGCACCGTTGGTCGCGGCGGTAACCTCAAAGCCCGCGAAACGCAGACTCGCCGAGAGCAGCTCGACGATGTTCGGATCGTCCTCCACGACGAGCAGCCGCGGGCGAGCCTGCGCCCCTTCCTGCCGGGCGTCCGTCGACAGGGTGCCCCCGGACTGCACCGAGCCGTTGCGAACTCCCATGTGCGCAATCTTGCTCCCATCTCCTAGGCGCACGCTGAGCTTTTTCTGGGAGTTTCCTGTGAGCCGCCTGACGCCTAGCCGCGCAGGATGTGCCGGAGCTGATCACGGACTGAGTCGAGCACCGTGGACGCCACCCGTAGGTCGTCCGGGGTGGCGCGGCCCAGTCCCACCAGCCGGCGGACCTCGGCGGCGAGATCCGTAGCCTGCCGTTCCACCTCGGTGGCGGGCGGCCGCGTGTCGCGCCACTCTGGCCCCGTCCACCGGCCCCACTCCGCGCGCAACGGGGTCTTCGCCTCCTGCTTGGCCTGCCGCAACTCACGCTTGAGGTCCCGCACCGATCCCCGTACCCCCTGCTCGACCTCCTCGGCGAGTGCCGCTAGGTCCGCCACGGAGGCGTGGATCTCCGACTCCAACTGGCTCAGGTCGCCGGCCCGCCGGTTTAGTTCCGCGCGCCCGTTGTCCGTGATGTCGTACACCTTTCGCCCGCCCTCCGCGGTGTGCGTGATGAGACCGTCGGCCTCCATCCGCGCCAACCGGGGATAGATCGTGCCGGCCGACGGGGCGTAGAGGCCATGGAACCGGTTCTCCAGCAACCGGATCAGCTCGTAGCCGTGCTTGGGCCCCTCCTCGAGGAGCTTGAGCAGATAAAGGCGCAGCCGGCCGTGGCTGAAGACCGCGCTCATGGTGCCTCATCCCCGAGGTCCTCGGCCGGCCGGGCCAGCAGCGACACTGAGCCGGAGATCGCGTACGCATTGAGGGTGCCCGATCCGGTGCCGATGCGTCCGGCGGCGGAGTGGGTTCCGGGCATCCCGCTGCCCCGCACCTGGGGGAACGCGCTCGTGACGCGGCCGCTCGTGGCGCCGAGGCTCACGTCAAGGTCGGCGTCTTCGGGCACCCGGACGGTAATGGACCCCGACGTCGTGTCGATGCGTACGTCGTGGGCGAACGGGTTGTCCAGGTCACAGGTGACCGAGCCGGAGATGGTGCGGGCAAAGACGCGCTCCGCCGACGACTCGGCGAGGGCGATCTCGCCCGAGACGGTCTCCATACCCAGATCCCCACCGACCCCCATGGCCTCGATCGAGCCGGACACCGTCTTCGCCCGTACGGTCCCGCCCAGGCCCATCAGCGTGATGGAGCCGCTGATGACGTCGACGCTGGCGCCGTGGCGCAGCTCCGAGGCCACAATGGACCCGCTGACCACGGTGAGGCTGGCGGCCGCGGTCGGCGGCACCGCGACCGTGATGTCGGCCGTGTAGTTGCGCCGCCCGGCGAGAAACCACCAGAACGGGCCGGCCCAGTGCCGCCAACCGGGCTTGAGTCCATGCCGGATGGAGAGCACGCCGTCCTCAAGGGTCACGGTGACCCCCTTGCGCCCGACCTTGGTGGTCTCGATGCGGGCCGGGCCGTCGGTGCCCACCACGCGGAGCTTGCCGTGCGCCAACCACACGTTCAACTGGAAGACGTCACCATCGAGGGCCAGCCGCCGTGGGCTGTCGATGAGCCACGTGGACATCCGTTCCTCCGGATCTAGCGACAACCTGTCGCGATGTATCGTATCACCTAACGCGATACATCGCGATAGCCCTTCGTGAGAGCATGTCGGGGTGGCGGGATATTCAGGTACGCCGTTGGCGCGCAAACTTGGCGTGTCGCCCGGCGCCTCCGTCCTGTTGGATGGGGCCCCGGCCGGGTTCACGCTCGGTGATCTGCCCGACGCGGTCTCCCTCCGCCGGCGCGCAGGCGCCGGGCCGTACGACGTCATTGTCGCCTTCTGTCCGACGATTGCACGGCTGATCGCCCGATGGCCCGTGCTGCATCCGCTGACTACGCCAGCCGGGGCGCTGTGGATAGCCTGGCCGAAGCGATCCTCCGGGGTATCGACCGACCTGGACGAGAACGTCATCCGCGACTATTCCCTCGCGCACGGGCGGGTGGACGTCAAGGTCTGCGCCGTGGACGACGTATGGTCCGGGCTCAAGAACGTCATCAGAAAGGTCGACAGGTGATCATCGCTTCGCGCTTCAACGGCCCGCCCAACTCGGGCAACGGCGGCTACACCGCCGGCCTGGTGGCATCGCATGTGGACGGTGGTCAGCGTGGAGTCCGGGTCCGGCTACACCGGCCGCCGCCGCTCGACACGGAGATGTCTGTTCGCGGAGGCGAGGTCGTGAAGGTATACGCGGCTGAGGACCTCATCGCGGAGGCCACCGCCGATGCAGTCGACGACGCGGTGGTGCCAGGGGTGCCATACGCCGATGCGGTGACGGCCTCCCCGTCGTACCCGGGCTTTGTCGCTCATCTCTTCCCCACCTGCTTCGCGTGCGGTCCCCTACGGGAGGACGGGCTGCGCCTCTTCCCAGGACGGCTGCCCGATGGGCGTACCGCTGCGCCGTTCGTCGTGCCGGCTGACATCTCTTCCGTGCTGGTGTGGGCGTCGCTCGACTGCCCCGGCGGCTGGGCCGTGCCGCTCGAGGCCCGCCCGTACGTTCTCGGGCAGATGACCGCGCGAGTCGACGCTGTCCCAGTCCCGGGCGACGAGTGTGTGGTAATGGGCGAGATGACGGGAGAGGACGGCCGCAAGGCCTACGTGCGGTCGACGTTGTTTGGGCCCACCGGCACGGTCCTGGCAACAGCACGGGCCACCTGGCTCGCCCTCCCGTCCGCCTAACCGGTCCACCCTGCCTCCATCAGCGCCTTGCGAATCTTCCCGGCCACTAGTTCGGGCTGGTGACGCACCTGCCAAGCGGAGAACCGGAGGATCCTCTCGCCGGGGAGCCATATGTCGTTCTGGCGAAGCATGTCCGCCTCCCATTGGCGGACGTACATGTGATGGGCTCCGTCGACCTCGACCTGGATCTTGAAGTCGCGCCAGTACGCATCGATGTAGCGGACCCGTCCGCTAGCATCCTTGCGCCGCTCCTGCAGGTCCGGCGCCGGCAGCCCGTACCGCTTGCAAAGCTTTACCAGGTCGATCTCCGAGAGCGCCGTGGCACCACCCTGTGCGTAGGTGGCCGTCTCGATCGTCAGGGCGCGCCTTCGGGCTCGCGGCAGTGCGTTCGCCGCGTCGATGACCTCGTCGGGTGTCACGAGCCGCTGCTGGCAGCCCGCCGCCACAATCGTCCGCGCCTCGTTGTCGCTTCTGGCCCACTGGGCGGCATCCACCAGGGCTCGTGCGGTTGTCGTGCGCATAGGCCTGGCCCGCTGGATGTGTTGAGGAGGCAGCGACGAGGTGCGGTGCACCAGCACGGGCGGCATGTCACGAGGTAGTCGTCGGAGCAGGTTCACGTGGCCACGGCTATGCGGAATGACGACATGAACGGCGAAGCTGCGAAAGCCTCGCAAGCCAGCCTCGATGGCGCTGCTGAGTCCGGAGAGCATCGCGCCTTTCCCGGCTGCCAGCACCGCGACCCACAGCATTGCAGGGTATGCCAGCTCGCCGTTGTTGGTCACGATCACTCCGCGACAGGCAGCTCGCCAGCGACCAGAGGCCACCATGCTTCGCGCCCTCCCGGCGCCGACCTGTTCGACCGCCTGACGCCAGGTGAGCACACCGTCTTGTCGGAAGATCAACCAATCAAGGTCGCTCGCATCATCACTCGGTGGGAGCTTCTCGGTGGAAGGCACCCGAAGAGTGTGGGAGAGTGCGCGCCCCTATTTCACGCCCGCCGATGCGCCTGTGGATAACCAAGGAGCCCCAAGTGGATCTGGGAAAGTTATAGCGCCATAGCTACAACAACTCTCCCAGATCCACTAGACATTCGGGGGGCCGGCGGCGATGCGCGTAGAAGCCGCGGTCACGCCCCCGCGCCACCAGCCCATCGCCTCGATCCACCAAGTGAGCCCAACGTCCTGATACGCGGCAACGTCATGCGTGGCAACTTCGTACGGCGCAACCGACGATCCGGGCGACGTAGCGCCCTCCATCGCGATGTCGAACCCGTCGAGTGAGCCGCGAAACCTGGCGATGTACGACACCGCCTCGGCGAGGTCTTGCGGAGGTACCACCCGCGAACTCTGGTCGACGAACGTCGGCATGGCGCCGTCATATCTGGCCGCCCGACGGAGCGGCGCTTTGTTGGGCCACCTGCCGCCACACCAGATCGGGATACCTGACGGCTGCACAGGGCCGGGCACCATCCGTACGTTTTCCGGACCGACGGGTGATCCAGACCACAACGCGCGGAGGTCGTCGAGGCCGGCATCGAGGGCGGCCGCGCGTACCCGAAGGTCGGGCGAGGCACCGAACGCGGTGAATTCGGAGTTCATCGAACCGATCGCGGCCGCGAAGGTGAGCCGACCGCCCGAGAGCACGTCCAGAGCTACGGCTTCACGGGCTACGAGTTCCACTCGGCGACGCGGTAGGACGTGCATCACAATGAGCCGAACCCTGGTGGTGCAGGCGGCGATGGCAGCCGCCGTGACGGTGGGGTTGGTGACCGGCCACGCGGGGTCGTGAAAGAGGACGTGGTCCCACAAATAGACGCCGTCCCAGCCATATTCCT
>JAHRHA010000203.1 GCA_020027875.1 Micromonosporaceae bacterium
GGTCAACCTGTCCACCATCGGGATCGAGGTCGTCTACGGCGACCGGTGGATGTTCGCGCGTGTCCCGCTGCCGCACGCTGGCGAGCGCGACGGCACGTGGCACGTCGGCGTGCACCGGCTGCCCGGCGGCGGCGAATTCCCGCCCCCGCCGGTCGACCTCACGTACTTCGCCACCGTCGTCGCCCGCGGCGGGCCGACGCTGAAGCCATGCGGGCGGCGCCGCCGCCGCCTCTACACCGGCGACACGGTGAACCCGCGCGTCATCCTCCAGTACCGCGACGAAACGGTCCCGCTCGGCGGGTCTGTTGAGCTCACCGTGCGGCGCCAGCACGCGAGCGTCGGCACCGTTTTGTCGAACGCCGGCCTCGGCTCCGCGCGCACCGTCGACGGCGACGTCATCCCGGCCCGGCAGGCGAGCCTGCTCGCCATCGAGCAGAGCACCGGTCAGCCGGTGGCGGCGTACGTCGAGGAAACGCACCAGCTCGACACACGGTCCGACCACACCGGGCTGTTCAGGCCGGCCGGCGTGTACGGAACGGTGCTCGCGGACGCGCTCGTCGTCGAAGGCAACTACACGTTCCACGCCCGGGCGCGGTACGGCGTCGACTGCACCGCGACCTGCGAGGTGCAGTGGACCGAGCACGTCACCGTCGGCATCGACCCCAGCGCAACGACCGTGACCGTCGAGCCGGGTCCCGGCCCCGGCGGGTCGACTGTGGCATTCACCCCACGGGACCGGTACGGCAACCACCTCGGCCCCGGCGCCAGCGACGGCTTCACCGTTTCCGTCCTTCCGGGGTGCCGCGCCGTCGGTGACCTCGTCGACCACCGCGACGGGAGGTACTCCCAGCGAGTCGAGTGCGACGACCCTGACGGCGACCCCGAGATCGTCGTGACTCAGCCCGGCCGGGACCCCGTCGTGCTTCGTCCGTCGCGCCCGCCACACCGGCGCGAGCGGTACGCGTACGCCGTCCAGGTGCTGTGCGGCACACAGCACGACGACGGCTGCGACTGCGCGACCGTCGGCGCCGGCCGCTACGCGACCGCCATCACGCTCGTCAACCCGACCGACCACGACGTCCCAGTCATCGAGGAAGTGCGAGCCGACAACGTTCTCGGGCGCTGTCGTCGCCCGCTGGCCGCAGGCGACCGGCGTCCGGGCGAAGGCCCGCACGGTGTTGCCGCCGCGCTCGGCCACGACCGTCGACTGCTGCAGCCTCGCGGCCACGCTGCTCGGCGCGACCCCGGCCGGCACGCCGCCGCTCACGCTCGGCGCGGTAATGTTCCACAGTCCGGCGGAGCTCCGGGTCACCGTCGCGTACACGTGCGAAACGCCGAACGGCGGAACGACGTCGCTCGACATCGAAACAGTCCAGCCCGAGATCGTCCGGCCGCATCAGGCATCGTGGCGGCAGAAGCCCCTCGACCGACACCCCTCGACCGGCTCGACTAGGGACACGCCCTGGCGTGCCCCTGTCCCGGCGATTGACGCGAAGCCCTCCACAAACGGGGGACGTCCGTCATTACGGCTGCGCCAGCCGCAATCGCCACACCGCGGACGCGAGGTGGTGTGGCGATATGACCGAGATCCCACCGGCAAGGGCAAGCTCTACGTCATCTTGACCAGCACCGAGGACTGCCTTCGCGACCTCCCTCGACGCCCTCGCCGCTGGCGTGTAACCCGACGCCGGGTCAGCTTGGTGAGGAGTGGCCAAGTAGGTCCGGACGCCGCGGACCTGAACGGTGGTAAAACAATCGCGGACGACTGCGCGACGTCCTCGAGCTGGTCGGCCATGCGAGCCAGACTACGCCGCCGCCGTGCAACCGGGGCATCCATGCTCGTCGTCCATCGCGCCGCTTATACGCACAACCAACAGGGCTAGCGCCGTCGTCCTCAATTCGGCAGTCACGGCCGGAATCACGTTCGGCGCGGACTCGGGTGTCAGGGCTGGAACGGCTGCCACTCGGGCGCATGGCGCCATCCGAGCCGTTCGGACGCCTGCGTCGGCGGGCGCTGGGCAGTCGTCGAACGAGACCGTTCGCCGGTCTAGAGGGCACGATGGCGTGGCCATATCGAGACCCGTGGGGTCCCTGACTAGGTAAGGCCGGTGATCTCCGTGATGGTTGGCTTCGGCCTCGGGTCCACTTGCTGTCGACGGCGGCGTCGATGGCGGTCCTGGTGGCCGCCGACCACGATGGCGTGGCGGTGGCGATGACGATCTCGCGGACTGACATGGCCGCAGGCCGGGCAGGGGAAACTCGACGAACCAAGCCCCTCGACGCGGTGGAAGGCCTGCCACCGGCAACGGCTGCAGGTAAGGACAAGACCGCGGCGCAGAACATTCGCGAGGACCAGCCGGTCGAGGACCGCCCGCGCGTCCAGACCAGCGACCGCAAGGGATTCGGCGGCGTGGGTGAAATTGAGAAACCCATCGCCGCGGATGGCGTACCCACCGGGATAGGAACCGCTGCGTCTGCCCGGCGGGGGCAGGAACGCGGCGAGCAGGCCTGTACCGCTCGTAAACCCAGTCAGAGGGTCTGACGTGCGGGTTTGTGCGGCTCGACCCGGCAGCCGCGGACATTATGTTCGCCGTGATCCCGTCTTTCGGGTACGTGATCGTGCGTCTGGTCCTGCAGCTATTCGCCCTCGCCGCGCGGGGCGAGCGGGCCAACGAGGTGGAGATATTGGTGCTGCGCCACCAAGGTGGCGTGGCGAGGAAGGTCCGCGTTCTGGTGCTGCGGCTCGCGGCAGAGAATCCGCAGTGGGGCCACCGCCGGATCCAGGGCGAGCTGCTCGGACTGGGCCACCGGGTGGCGGCCAGCACCGTGTGGAAGATCCTGCACGCGGCTGGGATCGACCCGGCACCCCGCCGGGCCGGGCCGACCTGGACGCAGTTTCTGACCAGCCAGGCCAGAGGGATCCTGGCGTGCGACGTCCTGCATGTGAACACGATCGGGTTCAAACGCATCTACCTGCTGTTCGTCATGCAGATCGCCACCCAGCGGGTGCACGTCCCGGGGCACCACGCCCAACCCTGACCATGGCTGGGTGGCGCAGCAGGCACGCAACCTGATCATGGACCTCGGCGACCGGGTCGACCAGTCCCGGTTCCTGATCCACGACCGGGATACGAACTTCACCGGATCGTTCGACGCCGTGTTCACCACGGAGGGGATCCGGATCGTGCCCCACACCAGCGCAGGCGCCCAGAGCGAACGCCCACGCGGAACGCTGGGTACGTACCGTCCGCCGCGAGTGCCTAGACCGCATGCTGGTCCACGGCGAACGCACCTGCTTGCCACGCTGAACGAGTACGTCACGCACTACAACGAACATCGGCCGCACCAAGGCCGAGACCAACTACCGCCCAACACGGATCATGCTCCCTCCGCACTGCTCGAGCTGGCCGCCGCGCCGGTAAAGCGAGGAACGATCCTCGGTGGACTGATCAGCGAATACTCCCAGGCAGCGTAGCCCAAACCGAGTTTTTCGAGCGGTACACGGTGTAATCGTAGTGCAGCGTTGGATTGCGGCCGTGGCGCCGACGCGGCAATCACCACCGCCGACGGTCCTTGGCGCTGTCCACGACGACCATCAGTATTTTCCACACTGATTGCGTCCATATTGGGACCTCTCGGTCGGTGTCCAAAGGGCGTCTCCCCAGCCCGGCTGCGGTAGAGCCATAGGACGGGCGGATTGGCCACGCGGTGATGCGGATGTGCCCGAACGACCCTTGCTGCGCACCGTGCCGAAGCGGGCATGAGCCGGCGGGGGGGTCAATGCGCCCGCTGGCCCGCGGCGAAGAACGTGGCGAGTTCCCGGGCCACCGCGTCGGGCGTGTCCACATGCGCGAAGTGCGAGGAGCGCTCGAGCCGGACCATTGTCGCCGACGGCACCAGCTTGTGCAGCGCGTCGCCCATCGCGGGGTCCACCAGCGGGTCCTGCCGTGCGTAGAGAAGCAACAGCGGGACGGGAAATGCCGCGCCCTCACCGAGGCGGCGCCGCAGCTCGGTCGCGAACCTGGCCAGGTCGGCCGGCGCGAGCGCCTCCGACAGCCACCGCACGAACGCCCGTGCACCCTCGGTCGTCGACAGAGGCTCGCCGTACTCTCGTGCCTCCTCAAGGGACTTGAGCGTCTCGTCGTAGTAATGAACGTTGCGATGCGCCCACCTTTGCGGCGAACGCCGCACCCACCAGGCAAGGGCTCGGGTCGCCCCTGGCATCGCGAGCATCGCGTGCAATGCTCGCAGGCGCTTGTCGGGCAGCACGGGCGGGTGGATGACGGCGAGCCGCGCGAACGATGCGGGTGCCATGAGCACGCGGCGCAGGCATAGTTGCCCCCCGAGGGAGTTGCCCACCGTATCGCAGCCGGGGATCCCTACGGAGTCTTGGAAGTCGCCGATCCAGGCGGCGAGCGCCGCGGACCGGTAGGACCGGTCGGGCGGCTTGTCGCTTCGCCCGCACCCGGGCAGGTCCGGGGCGATGAGCCGGAAGCGGCTGCCGAGTTCCTCCAGGATGTAGCGCCACGAGTAGCTGCTCGTCATCAGGCCGTGGATCAGCAACAGGGGCGGACCGGATCCGTAGACCTTGTAGTGGATCCGCACCCGCCCAAAGGACGGCGTGTTCATGGTCAGTTCGACCGACTCGGCGTCGAAGTAGGGGTGCGGTCGCCGTGGCCGCTCGGTGAGCTGGTCGAACGGTAGCCGTGAGAATGGTTGGCGTTGGGGGCACTGTGTCCACATCATCACCCACCGTACGGCCGACGAGAGGTCCGCGATAGGGGGAGCGAACTGGCGACCCCGCGCCCGGGGCGGACACATTCACCGCCATGGCAGCGACTGAGCCGGCGCTGCGTGCGGTGTTCGCCGAGGACAACTTCCTGGTACGGGAGGGCACGGCAGCGCTGCTCGCCGAGGTAGACGAGATCGAGCTGGTGCGGCTGGTCGAGGATCCGCAGTCACTCATGAAGGCCGTTGGCGATCTGTCCCCCGACGCTGTGCTCACAGACATCCGGATGCCGCCGACGTACACCACCGAAGGCATCGCCGCGGCCAGGCGCATCCGCAATGAGTTCCCCAGCACCGGTGTCGTGGTGCTGTCGCAGTACGTCGAACCGGATTACGCGTTCGAGTTGATGGCCGACGGTGTGGCCGGTCTCCGGTATCTGCTCAAGGAACGCCGGCCCGTCTCCGCGACCGCGGTGAACGAGGCCCGCGCCCGCTTCGGGTCACCGTCCAGGCGCGCCTGACCGGCCTCGACCTGGCGGACCATCACGGTCATGCCGTGCGCCAGAACATCATGCAGCTCCCGGGCGATACGGGTGCGCTGCTCCGCTGCGGCGCGCGCCTACTCCTCCCTCTCCCGCGCAGCCAACTCGGCCGAGGCGGCGAGCTGCGCGAGGAACAGCCGCCGGGTCCGTGCGTAGTCACCCAGCAGCCATCCGCCCAGCAGCACACCAACAAAGGGCAGGGCACCCAACCCGTCGAAACGGACCCCGTGCAGCCAGTCGCCGGCGCGCATGGCGGCATGGCACACCAGCACCGGCGCAGCCGCGAGAACCAGCCGACGCTGACGGCCGTAGGCGGCCACCGCGTAGACGCCGGCAACCAGCGGAAGAAACCAGCCAGCGTCTCCGACGCCCCGTACGCCATCACCACGGCGATCAGGACGACACTCTGGCCAACGAGCACGAGCACCGGCGCCCGCCTACGCGCGAGCAGCAACACCGACATGACCGCGTACGCGGCGGCGTTGGCCCACTTCGGCCCCACCAGCACAGACGCACCGGGGTATCACACCTCGGCCTGGCCTGTTGCGACCGACAACTCGATTATGGGTGTTGAGCTGCGGTTTCATCGCTGCCGATGGGTCGGGTCAGGCCGCTTGTTTGTACTCGTTGATGAGTCCTGCGACAGCTGTGTGGCGTCGCACGGAGGCGAGGTGGGTCGACCTTTTTGACCGTGGCGGTGGGTCGGGCGGTCGTTGTTTCAGCGACCAGTGGGGACGGTGCCCGTTGTAGTGATCAACATACTCGGTCAGGAGCTGGTGCAGGTGCCTGGATCCGAGGACCAGGGTGCGGTCGAGCAGCTCTCGGCGTGCGGTGCCCACCCATCGCTCCGCGAACGCGTTGGCTCGGGGCGCCCAGATTGCGCAGGACCTCGATCGACTCGGCCGCGAATACCGCGTCGAAGGCGGCGGTGAATCTGCTGTCCCGGTCGCGGATGAGGAACCGGAACGCCCGGCCCGTCTCGGCCAGCTTGATGGTGAGGTTGCGGGCCTGTTGGGTGGTCCACGCTCCGGTGGGGTTGGCGGTGACGCCGAGCAGGTGGACCCGGCGGGTGGCGATCTCGATGACGAACAGGACGTAGATGCGGCGGAGCACGATGGTGTCGACGTGGAAGAAGTCGGTGGCCAGAATCCCGGCAGGCTGAGCGGCGAGGAACTGGGGCCAGGTCGGGCCGGCCCGCCGGGGTGCGGGGTCCAGGCCCGAGCGTTTGAGGATGAGCCACACCGTCGAGGGTGCTAC